>CAZROO010000006.1:0-66495 GCA_964601735.1 uncultured Pseudomonadales bacterium | reverse complement strand
ATGCGCTGGGCGGCCTTGAGGGCGTCGGCGCCGTGGACGAGCTGGGTCAGTTCTTCGGCCAGGGCTTTTTGCGCGGCGCGTTTTTCCGGCGCTTTTTCATGTTCGGAAATCAGTTTAAGAATATATTCCAAATTATTGAAGGAAAAATACCTAAGGAATTTACCAACATCGGCATCCGCCGTATTGAGAAAGAACTGGTAGAAGGCGTAGGGGCTGGTTTTTTCGGCGCTGAGCCAGATGGTGCCGGACTCGGTTTTGCCGAACTTGGTGCCGTCGGCCTTGGTGACCAGCGGCAGCGTAAGCACGTGGGCTTCGCCTTGTAATGTCTTACGGATGAGCTCTGTCCCGGCGGTCATGTTGCCCCATTGGTCGGAGCCGCCGATTTGCAGCGTGCAGTCGTGCAGCTTGAACAGTTGCTGGAAGTCGAACGCCTGTAATAGCGGGTAGGTGAATTCGGTGAAGCTGATGCCGCTGTCTTCGCGCTCCAGCCGGGCGCGGATGGCCTCCTTGGCGATGAGGTTGTTGACGGAAAAATGCTTGCCGATATCGCGCAGGAAACCGAGGATACCGATGCCCTGGGTCCAGTCGTAGTTGTTGGCCATCTTGGCCGGGTTTTCCTTGCGGTCGAAATCGACGAAGCGGCTGGTTTGGCGCTGGAGCTTTCCCACCCAGCCGCGGATGGTGGATTCGTCGTTGAGCTTGCGCTCCTGCGCCTTGAAGCTGGGATCGCCGATCATGCCCGTGGCGCCACCCACCACAATGATGGGCGTGTGCCCGGCCTGCTGGAAGCGGCGCAGCGCCAGCAGCGGCACCAGGCTGCCGATGTGCAGGCTGTCCGCCGTGGGGTCGAACCCGCAGTAGAGGGTGCGCGGTTGTTTGAGGTGGTTTTCCAGCGCCGGTGTGGCTTGGGCGACAAGGCCTCGGGCGGTAAGGTCGGAAAGAATATTGAGGGGTTGCATACGCAGGGTTATAAACGTTCGCGTATGGCAAAGCAATCTACCACTTTTACGGCTATCGGGATTATGAGCGGCAGCAGCCTGGATGGCGTCGATGCCGTGCGGCTGGTGACCGACGGCGAAGAACATATTGAGGTTGAGGCGGCCGGTTACGTGGCCTACCCCGACGCGTTGCGGGCCCGCGTGGGCGCGGTGGCCCAGGGCAACCCGCCACTGGATGAAGTACTGAAGGTGGAGCGGAGCTTAAGCGAGCTGTATGTTGAAGCCGCACAGCAGGTCATGCCGAAGAAAGGCGCTGTGAACGTTATCGGCTGTCACGGCCAGACCGTGCGGCACATGCCCGCGCTGGGGCTGACCTGGCAACTGGGCGACGCCAGCTTTATTGCCGAGAAAACCAGCGTGCCCACCGTGATGGATTTTAGGCGTCGCGACATGGCTGCGGGTGGGCAGGGGGCGCCGCTGGTGCCGCTGTTCCATGCCGCGCTGCTGGGCCAGCGCAAAAAGCCGTGCGGGATTCTGAACATCGGCGGCATCGCCAACCTGACGTGGTTTGAGGCGAAGGGGAAAATCTATGCCAGCGACACCGGCCCCGGCGTGGGGCTGTTGAACAGTTTATGCGAACAGCGCACCGGCCAGGCGTTCGACAAGGACGGGGAACTTGCCGCCAGGGGGCGCGTGCAGGACATGCTGGTCGAGCGCAGCTTGCGCGAAACGGGGTTCTGGAAACGTCCGCTGCCGCGCAGTGCCGACCGCTATGAGTTTAATGGGATTCTGGATTTGATGCGGCCTCTCTCGACCGAGGACGCGGCGGCGACGCTGGGTGCGATTACCGCGGCAGGTGTGGAAGGCTTGCTGAAGGAATGGAAGGCTTCCGGCCCGATGGCCGCCGTGGGCGGTGGCAGCCGCAACCCCAGTTTGATGAAGGCTTTTGCCGGGGCCGGGTTGGACGTGGTGCAGGGCGAGGAATGGGGCCTGCGCCCGCAAACGATGGAAGCCGAGGCTTTTGCCTGGCTGGCGGTGCGGCGCTTGCGCGGCTTGCCGTTGAGCGTGCCGGAAACCACCGGTGCGAGCCGCGCCACCGTCGGAGGTATCCTGACCGCTTAATGACCTGTCACCTGCCACCTGAAACCTGTCACCTGTCATGCACCCATTGATTGCTTTTGCGGTTGGGCTGGTGGTGGCCTGGGCGGTCAAGCGCAAGAACGGTGCCGATGATTTGGGGCTTTGGCGCCTGGCCGCCGGCGCGGTGGGCGCCCTGGTGCCTTATCTGGAAGTGCTGTTTTGGCTTGGCGGTGCCGGGCTGTATTACCAGGCCGAGCATGCGTTGCTGTGGAGCGTGCTGCTGCTGCCGCTGCTGGCGTTCATCACCGCCGAGCTGCTGGGCAACGTGAGCAAGCGTGGCTGGGGCCGGTTTTACTGGATTGTGCTGGCCAGCATGTCTGCCACGCTGTTGCTGGGGCTGCTGACCACCGATGGCATCCAGCCGCTGGCGCTGCTGGTGAATGCGCGTGTGGGTCTGGGGCTGGTGTATGATTTCGACGGGGTGATTCTGGGCATCTGCCTGCTGACGCTGGGCATGGGCTATGCCTTCCGCTTTTGGCAGCGCGACATTGCCCGGCTCGGGCTGGGTTGTTTAGCGGTTTATTTTTTGGCGCTGGGCGGGTTGCATTACATCGCCTGGAGCTTTGGCGAGGATTATGCCGACGCCCAGAACCTGCAAGGCGACGTGAACACCGACGCGCTGCCGCAGCCGCTGTCGCCGTTCAACTGGCGGGTGGTGGTGATCGAAGACCCGCAAAAGGGTGGCCGTCGCTTGCACGACACGCTCATCAACCTCAAGGGGAATCAGCGGATGGCGTTGCGGAGCAATGCCTCCCGCGCCGAGCGGGTGCAGGCGCTGTACCGGCCGCGCGACGAGGCCGAGTGGCGGATTTATCCGCGCTTTGGCGGCGCCGACACCACCGCGGCGCAGCAGCGGCGGATTACGCTGGCCTGGTACGCCTGGGCCAATGGGTCGTTTGGCGCACTGGCCAAATATGCCGTGTTTGACGACGAGGTGCCGCCACCGCTGTCGGGCATCAATGCGGCGAGCTGCCTGCGCTTCCGCGATCTCCGGCTGGATGGCGCCCGCGATGCCGACAAGGGGACGTATGTGATCTGCCCGAGCGCATCCGGCGGCGCGCGGGTGTTCATCCCCTATACGCTCTGGCCGTTCAAGACCGGCTACCATGAGCTGGTGCCGATTGAAAACGTGCGGAACTAATCGCAGGCCCCATTCTCGCGAAGGCGGGAATCCAGGGGTTATGGGAGCTTGCCCCCATAACCCCCTTTGGTAAGCTAATTTAGCGTCCGGGCCGCCCCATCTGGCTTTTGATGTACTGGGTGAGCGTCGCCCCCAGTTCGTCCTGGTGGTTGGTAAAGAAGTGGTCGGCGCCTTCGATGCGGGCGGCGGACAGGTTGATGCCCTTTTGTCGCACGGTGCGCTTGAGCAGGTTCTCGGTCTCGAATGGCGGGGTCAGTTCGTCGTTGCTGCCGTACATCACCAGCCCGCTGGTGGGCATGGGCGAGAGGAACGAGAAATCGTACAGGCCAACCGGCGGGGCCACGGCGATGAAGCGCTTGAGGTCGGGGCGGCGCATCAGCATCTGCATGGTGATCCATGCACCGAAGGAAAACCCGGCCAGCCAGATTTCCGGCGCGTGCGGGTGGTTGCCGTGCAGCCAGTCCAGCGCCGCGGCGGCGTCGGAGAGTTCGCCCACGCCGTGGTCGAACTGGCCCTCGGAGTTGCCGACCCCGCGGAAGTTGAAACGCAGCGTGGCAAAGCCCAGGCGCACGAAGGTCTCGAAGATGCGGTAGGTGGTTTTGTTGTTCATGGTGCCGCCGTGCAGCGGGTGCGGGTGCAGCACCACCGCGATGGGGCATTCGCCGCCTTTTTGCGGGAAATATTTGCCTTCCAGGCGGCCGCTCGGGCCTTGGAATACGACGTCGGGCATGGTTGGGCGTCCTTTACTTATACGGGGCGAGGGTATGGCACAAACGGCTCATGAATTTCAAGGAAAAAAGACAACCTTCACCATAAGTTAGCAAAGAGCCTCTATAACACCGGCGTTATCCCGCCCCCTTGATGGGGCAGGGGATCCATCGGGGTAAGCCATAGTCGTTATAAAAATCTTTAACCTTTATGGCTCTGGAGCCAATCGTTATTTCCCGAACCACCTTTGACATTCCACCCCCAAAGTCCTACCTAACCACCCATGAACCGTGTCTACCTCGACCATGCTGCCACCAGCCCGCTGCGCCCCGCGGCGCGCGAGGCTATGGCCGCGGCGATGGGGGTTTACGGTAACCCCAGCAGCGTACACGGCGAGGGGCAGAAGGCCCGGGCGCTGCTCGACGACAGCCGTCGCGCCATCGGCGACCGGCTGGGCGTGCGCGCCGAGCGGGTGGTCTTCACCAGCGGCGGCACCGAGGCGGCGAACCTGGCGGTTTCCGGCATCATGAATGCCGCCAAGAACAAGTCCAAGAAGGTCGCGATTGCCGGGATTGAGCATGATTGCGTCATCGGCGCGGCATGGAAGCACGCGGTGGTGGAGGTGCCGGTGGACGCCGACGGCGTGGTGAAGCTGGATGCGCTGGAAAAGATTCTGGCCACGGGAGATGTGGCATTGGTGTGCCTGATGCACGCCAATAATGAGACTGGGGTCATCCAGCCGGTGGCCGAGGCCGCGGTGCTGGCGCACACGCATGGCGCGCTGCTGTACTGCGACGCGGTGCAGACCGTCGGGCATCTGGATGTGAAGCCGGATGAACTTGGCGCCGACCTGCTGGGCTTCAGTGCCCACAAGTTTGGCGGCCCCAAGGGCGTGGGCGCTTTGGTGGTTAAATCGGAGTTGGATTTTGTGCCGATGCTGATGGGCGGTGCGCAGGAGCGGGGGCGCCGGGCCGGCACCGAGAACGTCATCGGCATTGCCGGGATGGCTGCGGCGCTGGCCGAACCCCTCATCGACACCACAGCGACAATGCAGCGACTTCTCAGTGCCGTTTCTGCGACAAAAAACGTCCAGATTGTCGCTCAAAACGCCAGGCGGGTGACACATATACTGCAGTTGCGCATCAGTGATAAAAGTGGCGAAGATCTGGTGATTGGCATGGATTTGAACAGCGTGGCGGTAAGCCAGGGCAGCGCGTGTTCCAGCGGGCGCGTGAAGGCCAGTCATGTGCTTTTGGCTATGGGTTTCAATGAGTTGGAGGCCTCGCAAGGCCTGCGCCTTAGCCTGGGCTGGAACACCACCGCAGCGGATATTGATGCCGCTCTGGCGGCGCTGTCGAAATTGGTTTGATTTATATTGTATTCACAACCTGGGGTGTGCCTAATAAATTGGCATTTTACTTAAAGATGTCACGTTAACGATGCGTAAACGCGACAATAAATCTGCCACATGACTGTGGCGTGGGGGTGATGGTAGGCTGTCTTCGCATTATAGCAGTATCGATACCGACGCATCTTTAACACAAGGTTTTACATGAGCGCCTTAAAGCACCCTGAGTGGTCACGAGAGCAAGTGACTCAACTGGTTAAAGGCATTGCCCTCAACTCTCCCTGGTCAGCGGAAGAAAAACGCAAGGCCATCCAGAACGCCGATGATCGTCTGGCTCTTCAGACCCCATTGGCGGACAAACGGCCATGAGAGGGAATTAGCGTCTAGTCTCCGGTTCTTCTCTGAATATCGCTAAGCGACTTAACCCCCGGACGCGGGGGTTAAGTCATTTTTTAGGGCGTGTGCCAGCCGCGGCTGAAGGCATGGGTGACACGCTCGAGCTTGCGGTTGATGTCTTCCAGCGGCGAGGCGGGCTCGTCCAGCACTTCGCTGACCAGTTGGTGCGGGCCCCGGCCTTTGGCGACGGCAAGCCACGTGACCAGCGCCAGGAACACCAGCGCGGCCGAAAGGATAAACAGCAGGTGCGGCGCATCCAGAGGGGGAGCCCACAAAATAAGCGTGCCCGCTGCCGCGCACACTACCGCCAGGGTGCCCAGCACCATAGCTGCCACCAGCCCTGCGGCACGTACCGCCAGTTGGTGGAGGAGGCCGGGCATATTGCGCCCCGGCTTGAACATGATGGCCAGCGCCATTTGCGCCAGCGATTGCCACAGCATGGAAGGGGGCCTTACTTGCGCAGCAGCATGCTGGCGAACATGCCGCCGACGAATGCGCCTGCGAGGGCCAGCAGTGGGTTGCGCTGGATGATGTCGCGCGCGGTGTCGGTAGTGTCGTCGAGCGTGTCCATACCGGACTCATATGCGTGGCGCAGGTTTCGGCCAGTAGTTTCGGCGAAATCTTCGATGCTGTCACCCAGTTCGGAGTTGTCGTAGCGGCGTTCGAGCCGGCGTTTGCCTTCGCGGGCGCGACCGATCATGTCGTCGGCATCGTCGAGGCCGCGGTCGGCGGCACGGCTGAGTCTTTGCTTGAGGCTGGGCATGCGTGTTCTCCTTTCTGCGTTCGCTTCACCATGCGCCCACCCCTGTAAAAAACCAGACGGAGCGGGACCGGGGGGTGTAAGCAGGTCATTAGAAAAGCCCTTGCGCCGGGGCCTGCGGGTGCCTATAACCCGACTGGAATGAGTTTAAATAAGCTGCCCCAAGGGTTTGAAATGCCTGTCGTTGTGTCGGGAAAGCCGCCGCATGAGACCACCGTGGTGGTGGCGATGAGCGGCGGGGTGGATTCCAGCGCCGTGGCGGCGCTGTACCAGGCGGCGGGGTACAACGTGGTGGGGATTACGCTTCAATTGTGGGATTACACCCCGGCCAGCAACGGCGGCGCGATTAAATCCGGCGGCACTTGCTGCGCGCTGGACGACGTGTATGACGCACGCCGCGTGTGCCAGAAGCTGGGGATTCCGCACTACGTGCTCAATATGGAAAAGGCGTTCAAGGAAGCCGTGATTGACGACTTTGTGGAGACGTATGCGGCAGGCGAGACGCCGATCCCGTGCGTGCGTTGCAACCAGCGCATCAAGTTTGTGGCGCTGCTGGACAAGGCTAAGGCGCTGGGTGCCGATGCAATGGCGACCGGGCATTATGTCATCAAGGATTTTGAAGGCGGTAAACCCGTTCTCAAACGGGGTGCGTTTTCGGAAAAAGACCAGAGCTATTATCTCTTTACCACCACGCCGGAACAGCTGGATTATTTGCATTTTCCGCTGGGCAAATATGCCAAGCCGCAGGTGCGTGAGTGGGCCAAGGAGTTGGGCCTGCATGTGCACGTGAAGAAGGACAGTTACGACATTTGCTTTGTGCCCGGCGGTGATTATCGCAAGGTGGTGAAGAAATTTGACCCTGCCGCCGATGCACCGGGGAATATCGTTGACCTTGAGGGGAAAGTGCTGGGCTCCCACGATGGGATTGTCGGCTTTACCGTGGGCCAGCGTAAAGGGTTGCCCGGCGGCAGTGCCGAGGCGTTGTACGTGGTGGAAATCCGCCCTGACAGCCGCGAGGTTGTCGTTGGGCCGCGCGAGGCGCTGGGCCGCAAGGTGTTCATCGTGCGCGAACTCAACTGGCTGGGTGCTCCGCAGTTTGGTGCTGGCGTGGTGAAAGTGCGTGCCCAGCATAACGGTGCAGCGGCGGTGATTCATGATTTGGACGAGGGGCGGGCCGAAGTGGTGCTGGCCGAGGCCGACCATATCAGCCCGGGGCAGGCGGCGGTATTTTATACCGATGCTGGCGTGATGCTGGGCGGCGGGTGGATTGAAGGCAGCCGGACGGCTGAAAAGCCCTTGAATATCCGTAAAGTAGTGATTGACGCGCCTGTGGTAATGGCTTAAAAGCCGCCCATCTGTAGGAAATCTACGGAAATAAACAGCCAGGCCGCTTTGGTTGGGAGAAATCCTATTCCGGCCTGAGCCACGAACAAACCAAACGAGAAAGGGCCAACTATGGCTTTACCCCAATTTACCATGAGCGACCTGCTGGGCGCCGGCGTACACTTCGGTCACCGCAGCTTCCGCTGGAACCCCAAGCTGAAGAGCTACATTTACGGAGAGCGCAACGGCATCCACATTATCGACCTGCAGCAAACCCTGCCCGCCATTTACACCGCCCTGGCCGCGATTGAAGCCGCCGTGGCGCGTGGCGGCCGCGTGCTGTTCGTTGGCACCCGCAAGCAAGCCCAGGGTGTGGTGGCCGAAGCCGCCAACCGCAGCGGCATGTACTTTGTGAACCACCGTTGGCTGGGTGGCACGCTGACCAACTGGAAGACCATTTCCAAGAGCATCAAGCGCCTGCGTGACCTCGACCAGATGTTCAAGGACAGCGAAGAAGCGCAAAAGAAGATTGCCGAAGCGCAAGCTGCGGCGACTCCGGAAAACCCCTTCAACCGCGACAGCATCAAGGACCCGATGGGCCACTTTGTGAAGAAGGAACGCCTGATGCTGGAACGCGAACGCGAAAACCTCCAGCGCGTGCTGGGCGGTATTAGCGCTATGGCCGGTTTGCCGGACGTGGTGGTGGTGATGAGTGTCCACCAGGACAAGATTGCCGTCGATGAAGCCAACCGCTTGGGCATTCCGGTGGTGGGTATTGTTGACACCAACGCCAGCGATGAAGGCGTGGACTACGTGATTCCCGGCAACGACGACAGTGTGCGTGCACTGCAACTGTACGCCAGGCTGTGCGCCGACGCGGTGCTCTCTGGTATCGCGCTGCAAGCCACCATGGGCAGCCACGGCCAGGCCAGCGCCGGCGAGGGTTCCGCCCCGCGCGGCCGCAAGGGCCCGGTGACCGTGACCTTGAGCAAGAAGGCCAAGGAAACCTCGGTTGCCGAAGATAAGGCCGCTGACGCTGCCGAAGCGGCGCCCGCTGCTCCGACTGCCGAGTAAATCTGAAACTTAATAAGGAGAATAAAGCATGGCTGTAACTGCCGAAATGGTGAAAGACCTGCGCGAACGCACCGGCGCGGGCATGATGGATGCCAAAAAGGCGCTGGATGAAAACGGCGGCGACATGGAAAAGGCCATCGACTGGCTGCGTCAGAAGGGTGTTTCCAAGGCCGCCAAGAAGAGCGGCCGTGTGACCGCCGAAGGTGCCGTGGCGGCGCTCTCCGACGGCACCACTGGTGTTGTGGTGGAAATTAACTGCGAAACCGACTTTACCGGCCGTAACGAGAACTTCACCGGCTTTGTGAAGCAGGTGGCCGAAGCCGCTATGGCGGCTAAGGCGGGCGATGTGGAAACCATCAAGGGCCTCAAACTCGCCAGCGGCAAAACGGTTGGCGATGCGCTGACCGAACTGGTGAGCACCACCGGCGAGAACATGACCATCCGCCGTGCCGCCAAGCTGACGGTCGATAACGGTATCGTCGGCAGCTATGTTCACCTGGGCGGGAAGATTGGTGTGCTGGTGGCGATTGAAGGTACCACCGACGCCACCGTGGCCAAGCAGGTAAGCATGCACGTGGCCGCCAGCAACCCGCAGGCGCTGGATAAATCGAGCATCGACCCGGCCCTGCTGGAACGCGAACGCGCGATTTACGTGGCCCAGGCCGCCGAAAGCGGCAAACCCGCCAACGTGGTGGAAAAGATCGTCGAAGGCCGCGTCAACAAGTACCTCGAGGAAGTGTGCCTGGTGGAGCAGCCGTTTGTGATGGACCCGGACCGTAAGGTCGGTAAGGTCGTGAGCGACGCCGCCGCAGGCGCCAAGGTCACCGGCTTCGTCCGCTTTGGTTTGGGCGACGGCGTGGAAAAAGTGCAGGAAGACTTTGCCGCCGAAGTGGCGAAGGTGGCCAACGCCTAACAGGTATCGGGTTACAGGATACAGGTAACAGGAAAGCCCCGGCGATGCCGGGGCTTTTTTTGATGAGGGTTTAGGCTTGTCTAACCTCTAAACCCTAACCTCTAACCTCTTTGTTGCGTATCATGCAGACATAGGAAAGAGCGGTGCATGGCATTACGCAGGGTATTGGTGAAGGTTTCGGGCGAGCGGTTCGGCGGCGATGGCGATGATATTCTGGACGGCAAGGCGATTGCGCTGATTGCGCGGGAAATCAAGAGCCTGCAGGACGATAAAATGCAGATCGGCGTGGTCATTGGCGGCGGCAACATCGTGCGCGGCCGCGAGGCCATTGAGGCCGGGATTGACGAGAGTGTGGCCCACCAGATGGGGATGCTCGCCACCGTCATCAACGGCCTGGCGCTGCAGAGCGCGCTGGAGCAACTGGGCGTGAGCACTCGCGTGATGAGCGCGGTGACGGTCTACAGCATGGCTGAGCCTTACATTCGCCGCCGGGCCATCCGGCATATGGAAAAGGGGCGGGTGGTGATTCTGGCCGCCGGGACGGGCAACCCGTTCTTCACCACCGATACCGCCGGGGCCTTGCGCGCGGTTGAGCTGCAGGCCGATTTGCTCATCAAGGCCACCAAGGTGGACGGCATTTACACCGGTGACCCCAAAAAGGACAAAAAGGCCAAACACCTGGACAAGGTGACCTACAAGGAGGTGCTGGTGGAGGATTTGAAAGTGATGGATGCCAATGCCATTGCCCTGTGCCGCGAGCACAAGCTGCCGCTGCTGGTGTGCCGGCTGGGTGAGATTCGCGCCGCGCTCAATGGCAAGGCCAAGGCAACAAGGGTAGGCTAGGGATGAGAGCATGTTGTGTTATTTTGAGTGCGCTGGCGTTGGCCGGGTGCGCGATGGGCACGGCGAGCCATAAGCTTATTTACCTGCCGGACGGCAGCCAGGGGTTTGCCATCAGCTGCAACGGTAATTATTCCAACTGGAACAGTTGCCTGGACGAGGCGGGTAAAATCTGCGGCCCCAACGGCTACCGTGAATGGGAGCGGCATGACGAAAAGGGTTATAGAAAGCACGGTGCGGGATATAACGGCTTCCGGGGCTCGGAAAGCGAGAGCCTGCATGGCCGCAATATGGTTATCGGCTGCAACCCGCCTGCGCCCGCCAGGAAATAACAAAGCGGCCCGGACGGGCCGCTTTTCCTCTTATCCTCTGACCCTCTCGCCTCTGATCCTTGATCAGGCGTTGACGCCACGCTCGGTTTGCGAAACCTGCCATTCCTGCGACTCGTCGCCGTCGGCGACGTCGTCCTCGTTAAGGTACAGCACATTGTCGATGTCCTCCACCGGCATCAGTACCTCGCGGTCATCCTCGCGCTCAAAGACCTCGTTTTCGAGAGCGTCGATGTCGTCATCGGTGACCGTGCCGAAAGGGTGCTCGTCGCCTTCCGGCAGCGGGTGACGGGTGATGAGCGCGCCACGATTGTGCAGCAGGTCGGTGTACGGTGTACGGCTGGGCATTGTTGTTGTCCTCCTTACGTTACGCGGAGAAGGTAGCCGGGGTGGCCTAAAATCGCGATAAGAAAACGGGGGTTGTTTTATGCGAAGTTGGATTGCCTGGTTTATAGGCAAGGCTTGTAAAAACAGTGCCTTGTCCTATATCTGGTTTTGACAGGCCCATTCCGGGCTGATTCATCTGGAGGAACGGTTATGACGACATGGTCTGATCAATTGCAACTTGCTCCCAAGTCCGATTCCTTAATTTCGGAAGATGAACTGGATGCTTTCGAGCGAATTGATACTGAACTGCGGCGTCAGATGCTGAAAAAGCAGCAGAAGCTCGGTGAAGGGGAGGTTGAGCTCATGGCAGATGCGGCTTCACATAACGAAGCAATCGCATATCTAAGCACGGGTCTGTGCAGGCAGCTGATGCTGGATATCATGGGGCGAGGGTATGTCGTTTCATGCCTGATGACCTTCGATGATGATGGGCCGTTGGACGGGCCGCATGTTTCTATGAAGGTGGCTGTACCCACCTAATTAATTAGAAAAAACGCCCCGGGTGACCGGGGCGCTTTTTATGAGGCTATTTCTTTTTCGCTGCGGGCTTTTTGGCAGGTGCTTTTTTAGCGGCGGCTTTTGCCTTGGGCGCGGCCTTGGCTTTAGCGCCCTTGGCTGGGGCGGCGGCGTCGCCATCCTTGGCGGCAAAACGTTTTTTAAAGCGCGCGGCAAAGGCGGCGTTCATGGCCGCGGCTTCGGCATTGTCGTTCCAGCCGCAGTCGGGCTGGGTGCACTTGTGCCATTCACCGAACTTTTTGCTCTGCTTTTTAACGATGAGCGGCCAGTGGCACTTGGGGCAGGGCTGGTTGACCGGTTCATCCCACAGCGCGTAGTCACACTTGGGCCAGGTACTGCAGCTGTAGAAGACCTTGCCGCGGCGGCTGACACGTTTGGCGATCTCGCCCCCCCCACCATGAGGGCCGCACTTGGGGCATTGGATGCCCATCAGCTCCGGCCCTGCGGCGGCGGGGCCGGTTTTTTCAATATAGGTGCAATCCGGGTAGCGGTTGCAGCCCTTGAACTTGCGGCCGAAGCGCGACAGGCGCCAGATCAAATCACCTTCGCCGCACTCGGGGCATTTTTCGCCGGTGGGCTCGAACATGTCGGCCTTTTGCACGGTCTCGGCTTTTTCATCGACCTGCTTTTTGAATGGCTTCCAGAACTGGCGCAGCGTTGGCTTCCAGTCGTGCTCGCCGCGCGCGATGGCGTCTAGGTCGTCTTCCATCGCGGCGGTGAACTTGACGTTAATGTACTCGTTGAAGTGCGTGGAGAGGAACTTGTTGACGATACGGCCCACGTCTTCGGGGAAGAAACGGCGCTGTTCAATTCTTACATAACCTCTATCCTGCAAAGTACTGATAATGCTGGCATATGTACTGGGGCGGCCGATCTCGTGTTCTTCCAGTGCCTTGACCAGCGAGGCTTCCGAGAAGCGCGGCGGCGGCTCGGTGAAGTGCTGGTCGCCGGTGATGGAAACGGTTTGCAGCACATCGCCTTTTTGCACGGCGGGGAGGATCTTGTCGTCGTCATCAGCGGCGGCATCGTCCACGCCCTCGCGGTACACGCTGAGGAAGCCGGGCATGACCACCACACTGCCGGTGGCGCGGAACTGGTGCTGGCCGCTGGGCTCGCCAATGGTGATGACGGTTTGTTCCATTTGCGCGGGCGCCATTTGGCAGGCCACGGTGCGTTGCCAGATGAGCTCGTAGAGACGGGCCTGGTCGGCTTCCAGCCGTAAGCTGCCGGGGCGCGCAAAGGCATCGGTGGGACGGATGGCTTCGTGGGCTTCCTGCGCGTTCTTTTGCTTGCTCTTGTAGCTGAGCGGGCTGTTGGGCAGGGCGTCCGGGTAAAATTTGGAAATTGCGGCACGGATTTTATTGACCGCCTCGGTGGCCAGGTTGACCGAGTCGGTACGCATGTAGGTGATGTGCCCGGCTTCGTACAGGCGCTGCGCGGCCATCATGGTGCGCTTGGCGCCAAAGCTGAGCTTGCGCGAGGCTTCCTGTTGCAGGGTGCTGGTGGTGAAAGGGGCCGCCGGGTAGCGGTTGCGCGGGCTCTTTTCAACGTCGGTTACCGTGTACTTGGGCGGGGTGAGCGCGTTGGTGGCGGCGGTGGATTCGGCCTCGGTCTTGAACGAGAATTTTTCGACCTTGGTGCCGCCATACACCGCCAGGTTGGCGGGCAGGGCCGCGCCCTTGGGCGTGCTGAACGCGCCGTGGATGGTCCAGTATTCGTCGGCTTTAAACGCTTCAATCGCGTCTTCGCGTTCGCAGATCAGGCGCAGCGCCACGCTTTGTACGCGGCCAGCACTAAGTCCGGTTTTGACCTTGCGCCACAGCACCGGGCTGAGCGTGAACCCGACGAGATAGTCGAGCGCACGGCGGGCCTGTTGGGCGTCCACCAGGTTCAGCGCCAGTTCGCGCGGGTGGGCCACGGCGTGCTGGATGGCCGACTTGGTGATTTCGTCGAACTCGATGCGGTGAACGTTGAGCTTGGCGGCCAGCTTGGGGTCTCGTTCTTTAATCACCTGCCACACGTGCCAGGAAATAGCTTCCCCTTCGCGGTCCAAGTCGGTTGCGAGGTAGAGGGTGTCGGCCTTTTTGAGCGCCGACATGATAGCCTTGACGTGCTTTTCGCTGTCCGGGCTCACCCGGTAGTGCATGGCGAAGTCGTTATCGGGCTCCACCGCGCCTTCCTTGCTGGGGAGGTCGCGGATGTGGCCAAAGCTGGCCAGCACGGTATAACCCTTGCCCAGGTAACCTTCGATGGTTTTGGCTTTGGCGGGACTTTCGACGATGACGACTGAATTTTGCATTGGGGCGGAAAATGGACGGCAAAAGTTGTTGTGTCAATGGGGTTTACCTGCGTGTGCAGGCGCATACGCGTAGGTAGGTGTACGCGTGCGCGCACGCGAGGAACTATATGAAAGGCCCGGTTTGTATGGGGCTTTCGATTAATAGGGAGCACGTGTTGTATACGACACGGTGGCCTGCCCGGAAAGCAGATTGAGTGACGACAGGGGCAGAGGTGCGGTATAGCTGAGGGTAATGACGGAACTGATGGCGGGGATGGTGGACCGGCGGCGGCCCAAGGGGCAGCAATCGCCGATTTACCGTATGGCCAAATTCGGCATTTTCGGGGCCGCCGGTTTAAGTCTGCTGGTAGTGCTGGCGGTGATTGTACTCGGTATCGTCCAACCGGATTTGTCAGGCCCGGCTTACCTGGCGCTGATTGACGCCAATGTGATCCTGATGACCTTCCTTGTGCTCTACGTGGGCCGCAAGGTGCTGGTGATGTTTCTGGACAGGCGCGGGCGGCTGGCTGGCGGGCGGTTGCATATCCGGTTGCTGGCGATTTTCAGTTTCCTCGCCATCGTGCCCGCCATTTGCGTGACGCTGCTGGCAGTGTATCTGCTCAATCAGGGTGTGGAAAGCTGGTTTAGCGGCAAGGTGACCAGCGCGCTGGAAGGCAGCCTGCAGGCCGCCACCGCCTACCTTGACGAACACCAGCGCGGCCTGCTGCTGGAAGTGGAAGCCTTGAGCCGCGACACCGGCTGGCGCGACCCGATGCTGCTCGACCAGCAGAGCCTGCGCCGCTGGCTGAACGAGGAAGCGGCGAGCAAAAATCTCGACATTCTGGCTCTGGTGGACGACCACGGGCGCATTCTGGCCAGCGGTGGTTACGGCACGGTGAACCTGCCTTCGGAAGCCCTGGCGGCGATGGACTCGCCGCTGCCAGCGCCGGTGGTGTTCCGCGCCCAGAACAGCGGGCAGGTTTTAGCATTGGCGCCGCTGCACAACGACGTATGGCTGGCCGGGCAGCAGACGATTAACCCGGCCGTGCTGGCGCGGGTGGACCAGACCAATGCGGCGTATCAGGAGTACTTCAAGCTGCGGGAGCAGCGCGGGCATATCCGCACACTGGCGACATTGTTTTTGGTGATGCTCGGCCTGGGTGGCCTGGCGGGCGCGAGCTGGACAGGCCTGCGGCTGGCCAACCGGATTGTGCAGCCGGTAACCGCGCTGGTGCAGGCCACCAACCAGGTGAGCGCGGGCGAATACGACGTGCGCCTGGTGCCTCGCGCCGATGACGAACTGGGCGTGCTCACCCAGGCCTTCAACCGCATGGCGCAGCAACTGCTGCACAACCGCGATTTGCTGGAGCGCAAGAACAACGAACTCGACGAACGCCGCCGCCAGATGGAAGCGGTGCTGACCGGCGTGACCGCGGGCGTGGTGCGTATAGACGAACGTGGCGTGGTGCAGTTGGCCAATGCCGGGGCTGAACGGCTGCTGAGCCTTAAAAAAGGTCTGATTCTGGACAAGGCCGTACCCGCGCTGGGCGAACTGGCCAATAAAACCTTGCTGGCGCCGCGCGGGCTGGAAGAACATGAATTGAAAGTGGATATGCCCAACGGTGGCGTCCGCATGTTGCAGGTGCGGCTGGTGCCGCAGTATGTGGAGGGCGGCAAGGCCGGTGGCGTGGTGCTGACTTTTGACGATATTACTCCGCTCATCGGCGCACAGCGCCTGGCGGCCTGGCGCGACGTGGCACGGCGCCTGGCGCACGAAATCAAGAACCCGCTCACGCCCATCAAGCTGAGTGCCGAGCGCTTGCAGCGCAAGTATTTCATCCATATTCCCGAGGCCGACCAGAAGCTCTACAAGGAGCTCACCACCACCATCATCGACCAGGCCGAGGACATGCGCCGCATGACCAACGAGTTCTCCGAATTCGCGCGCCTGCCGGGGGCGATTCGCAAGGAAGAGAACCTTGTCGATATCGTCGGGGAGGCGGTCGGCATCCAGCGTGCCAAGGCGCCGAAAATCACGTTTGAAGTGAAGAATCTGCTACACCCCGGTGAAGAGATTGTGCAGGCCGACCGCGGACAATTGGTCAACCGTGTACTGGTTAATCTGCTTGAAAATGCGACCCACGCAATTGAGGAAAGAGGTGCTCCTAAAGCAGGCACCGAGTTGCCGGCGGGACACATTGAGGTTGTTGTCAAAAAGCCACAATCTGATAAGCTCTCGGTCACGGTGCTTGATAACGGCAAAGGGCTGCCGCCCGATGTTGAGGAAGAGCACTTGTTCGACCCTTACGTGACCACACGCAAGGGCGGTACTGGCCTGGGGTTGGCGATGGTACGGCGCGTGATGGAAGAACACGAAGGCCGCGCCCGCCTGATGCGCCGGCCGGAAGGGGGCGCCGCGGTGGAGTTGACTCTGCCCGGGCTGTTTAATGCCCCGGTGCCGACGGACAAAAAAGACAACAAGGTTAAAGGTTCAAGGGGGAAACGTAATGGCAAGTCAGGTCAGTCACGACATTCTGGTAGTTGATGACGAAACCGAGGTGCGTACCGCCCTCGCGGGGATTCTGGAGGACGACGGTTATAACGTACGCGTGGCCGAAAGCGGCCAGCAGGCGCTGGAAATGATGAGCCAGAAGTTGCCGCACCTGGTGTTGCTGGACATCTGGATGGAAGGCATGGACGGCCTGGAAGTGCTGGGTCGCATCAAGCGCCGCGTGCCGGAACTTCCCGTGATTATGATTTCGGGACACGGTACCATCGAAACCGCCGTGCAGGCGACCCAGAAGGGCGCCTATGATTTTATCGAGAAGCCGCCGAGTGTGGAGCGTTTGCTGCTGACCGTGAGCCGTGCTATCCGCGAGGCCCAGTTGCGCAAGGAAAACTACCTGCTCCGCGCCAAGGGTGGTGAAGTGCAGGAACTGCTGGGGATTTCGAGTGAGATTGCCACTGTGCGCCAGACCATCAAGCAGGTGGCGGCGGGCGAAAGCCGTATCCTGATCCAGGGTGAACCCGGCAGCGGCAAGGAAATCGCCGCCCGCCTGGTGCACAAGGGCAGTCGCCGCGCCGACCGTCCGTTCGTAATCATGGCCCCGGGTGCCGTGAGCGACCAGACCTTTGAACTGACGCTGGCCAGCATGGTGAGCCAGGGCAAGGGCGGTTCGCTGTTCCTCGACGAGATTGCCGACCTGACCCCAGCGATGCAGGCCCGCCTGCTGAAGTTTTTGCAGGAAGGGACGATTCCCGACCCGCATACCGGCATCCCCATGGAAGCTGACGTGCGCGTGATCTCCAGCACCAGCAAAGACCTGAAGGGCATGATCGAGCAGAACAAGTTCCGCGCCGACCTGTTCTACCGCGTGGCCGTGGTGCCGCTGCCGCTGCCCGCGCTGCGCGACCGCAGCGTGGACATTCCGACGCTGGTGCAGCACTTTTTGAAGGTGATGGCGCCGGACGCCGCCGCGCAGCCCAAGATTGCGCCCGCAACCATGGCGATTTTGACTAGCTACCCGTGGCCGGGCAACATCCGCCAGCTCAAGAATCTGTGCGAATGGCTGATTATCATGCACGCCGGGCAAACCATTAACCCCGAAATGCTGCCGCCGGAACTGACCCGCGGCGACATGGTGGCCAGCAACGTGATGGAAACCGCGGTGGCCATGCCGCTGCGCCAGGCCCGCGAGCTGTTCGAGAAGAACTACCTGACCAGCCAGCTGATGCGCTTTAACGGTAACGTGAGCCGCACGGCGGACTTTGTGGGCATGGAGCGCAGCGCGCTGCACCGCAAGCTGAAAAGCCTTGGTGTGGATGCGCGGGTTGAAGGGCCGATTATGTAGGGAAAGCAAAAAAGCGTGTTACCAAAGGCTCGGTAACGTTATTTATTGGGGGCTTTCCAGTTTAGCTGCCTTAGTTTTGCTACTCTAACCGCTTATTTTATCCATACAGAGACTGATGGATTTTGGGGTAGTACCTGATGGATACTTTCAGCTCCCTTTGCCGTTGCTCTATGGTTGATTGGGCTTGGTGTACGCTATGTATTGTCCGAATAAATAACTGCCCCATTCCCGCGCAGGCGGGAATCCAGTCAATTATTCAGCGCAGCCCTTAAATCTTTCCATTCAGGGTTCATCTCCTCAATCAGTCGAATTTTCCACTCACGGTTCCACTTCTTCAACCGCGTTTCGCGTTTAATGGCCTCTTGGGCGTACTCGAAATATTCATAATAAACCAGCATGAAAACACCGTATTTTTCGACAAATTCACTACCTTCACCAGTTTCGTGCTGGTAGAGTCTTACCGCCAAATCGTGGGCAAATCCAATGTAAAGTGTGCCGTTTCGCTTACTGGCGAGAATGTAAACATAGGCACCTCGTTGCTTCATAGATTTAAATTACTGGATTCCCGCCTGCGCGGGAATGGGGCGGAACGGGGAAGCAGAAAAATGACGGGCATTGCAGTAAGGCCACGGGGGTGGCGACTAAGGGTTTTAACTACTGGCGGTATACGGGTTTTTTGGGTAAATTATGAATTAACCACGGCCAGAAGATTCTTAAGAACGGGGCTGGGATAGAAGAAAAAGAAGAACGGAGCCGCTGATGGCCGCACCTGCCCGCGTTGGCAACAAACCGCTGTTCGACAGCTTTATCGCCCACCTGATTAAGGGCCATGCGCCGGTGACCGTGTTTTTGACCAACGGCGTGAAGCTCTCCGGCAGCCTGACCTGGAACGACAGCGATTGCCTGACGCTGAGTCGCGACGGCGTGACTCAGCTGGTGATGCGCCATGCGATTGCCACCATCATGCCGCAGGACAGCTTCCAGATTTTCGACGTCATGGGCGGGGAATAAACGCAAGAGCGTTTATTCCCAAACAAATGGCCCCGAAGAGGGGCCATTTGTTTGCGACGCGTAGCGGGCGTTTTCCGCCGAAGGCGGACTTCATAAGGGGTCGCCAGGCGCGTAGCGCGAGAGGCTTGCAACCGTGCCGGAGGCAGAGGTTGCGATTGCCCGCAGCGGCGTAGCCGCGAAGGGCACCCCCGTGGATGCCTACCCCCAAAAGGGGTGGCATGACGGAGTAAATTTTGAAAAAGCGGCAATCTACATATTGTATGCATTATAAAAATGGACACAAGGTTGGGATGGAAAAGCGTTGCGGGGCAGCCACTTAGGGGGTGTGCGCGAGTGGTTCACGGCTGTCGGTTTGATGGCGCATTGGTGTCGGTTTTGGGGGTTAAAACGCGCGCCGGTGATGCAGGTGTGGCGCGCAGACGATGCGAAAACGTGCGCGGGTATAAAAAGAACGGCGTCCCGGCGAAGGCCGGGGTCTTGCCGGAAGGTGGGAACAGTCCCCCTTCTGCAGCGGGGTGCCGAGCCTCTTTCGGTTCAGGCTTACTTGGGTCAGAGTGGGCTATGCAGAAACAGTTATTGATTAAGGCCGGGGTCATCGGGGTGAGTTGGGCCGGGCGGCGTCATGCCAACGCGGCGGCGGGGGAAGAGGCAAATGGCCAGGTTCCCGGGCGTGTGCTCGGCCATACCAGCAGCCGCACGCCCGCCCAGCAGTTGTTTGAGGCCGTGGGGTTGGCGGAGTCGCTCGGGCTTGAGGTGGTGGAGTCGGAAAGCGTTCAGCTCAAGGAAATCAACCCGTCGTCGCTGCTCGGTGGCGGTAAGGTACTGGAGTGGGCCGAGCGTGTGGCGGCGCACCAGCTTGAAGTGGTGGTGGTGGATGCCAGTCTGAGCCCGCGCCAGCAGCGCGAACTGGAGGAGGGGATGAAGACCAAGGTGCTCGACCGCACCGGCTTGATTCTGGAAATTTTTGCCCGGCGCGCGCGGACGGCTGCCGGGAAATTGCAGGTGGAACTGGCGCAGCTCAACTACCAGAGCACCCGGCTGGTGCGACAGTGGACCCACCTGGAAAGGCAACGTGGGGGGCTGGGCAAGACCGGTGGGCCGGGGGAACGGCAACTCGAAATCGACAAGCGCTTGATTCGCGAACGCATTGCCGGGGTGAAAAAAGAATTGCAGACTGTCGAGCAGACGCGCGGGCTTCAGCGTATGGCCCGGGCCAAGGCCCACCTGCCCACCGTGGCGCTGGTGGGCTACACCAATGCGGGCAAGAGCACGCTGTTCAACCAGCTGGTGAGTGCCGGGACGCTGGTTGCCGATGCGTTGTTCGCTACCCTCGACCCCCTGATGCGGCGGCTGGAACTGCCGGGCGGGCTGGATATTCTGCTGATTGATACGGTCGGATTTATTGCCGACCTGCCGCACGAACTGGTGGAAGCCTTTAAGGCCACGCTGGAGGAAGTGGTGCTGGCCGATGTGCTGTTGCAGGTGCATGACCTTTCCAACCCCGAGTGGATGGCGCAGGCCCGCGATGTGGACGTGGTGCTGGCCGAGATTGGTGCGGACATCAAGCGGGTGATCCATGTGTATAACAAGATTGATAAACTCGAGACCGGTGACCGCGTGCCGAAGAACGGCATCGGCGTGAGCGGTCTGACCGGCGCGGGCGTGCAGGAATTGCTTGAGGCGGTGGAGAAGACGCTCAAGAGCAACTGGCAGACGTTGGATGTGGTGGTACCCGCCGGGGATGGGCGTCGGTTGGCGTGGCTGTATGCCCACGGCGAAGTGGTGGAGAAACAACTCACCGACGAGGAATGGCATTTGAAGGTCAAATTACGCGCAGACGATTTAGGCTTATGGCATAAGCTGTCGTAAACTTATTTTAATAAAAATGATAACTGAACTGCCGCTGTGGGTCTGGGTTGCCGTTGCCGCGCTGGGGACGGTGCTGGCCGTTTTGGCTCAAAGCTGGCGCATGAAGCGCCGCTGGGTGGAGCATGCCGTGGCCGACCGCACCAGGGGGCTGGAAGGGGTGAGCCGCCGCTTTAAGCTGATGGTGGACCAGGCGTTCGATTTGGTGGCCGTGACCAATGCCGCCGGCGATATTGAATATGTGAACCGCGCCTGGAGTCGCTTGCTGGGTTATGCGCCCGAGGACATGAAGCAACGTGCGCTGGTGGAGGTGTTGCACCCCAATGACCGCGAGGCCTGGCAGCGCCTGCTCGACCGCGCGCTGCGCGGCGAGCCTGCGGAGGAGACGGCATTGCGCTTTCGGTTGCCGCAGGGCGATGCCTGGCTGCATGTGGAGGCTGTGGCGCACGGGCTACCGGATACCGATTGGTTAATTCGGCACGCGGTGGTGCATGCGCGGGATATTAGCGCCCGGCGCCGCGCGGCGGAGGAACTGGAGCGGAGCGAACAGCGTTTCAAGGACTTTGCCGGCAGTAGCGCCGACTGGTTGTGGGAGGTGGATACTCATTTGTCGTTTACCTACGTGAGCCCCGGCGTGACCACAGTGCTGGGGTTTGAACCCGAGGACATGATTGGCCGGATGCAACTGACTGCCTTGTTCGATGACCCCGCCGATGCCGCCCGCGACATGATTTTGAGCCGGGTGGAGCGGCAGGAGAGCTACCGCGATTTGGAATTCTGGACCCGCGCCCGCAACGGCGAGAAGATTTGCCTGCGCATGAGCGGCGTGCCGGTGCTGGACGGTTTTGGCCAGTTGATAGGCTACCGCGGCGTGGCCTGCAACGTGACCAGCACCAAGCTGGCCTCGGACAATATGTTCCGCCTGGCGACCACCGACCATCTGACCGGGCTGCTCAACCGTCACCGCTTTAAGGAAGAACTGGAGCGCGCGGTGATGTTGAGCCGCCGTCACCATACCAGCGGCGTGGTGGTGTTTATCGACCTCGACCGCTTCAAGGAAATCAACGACACCCACGGGCACGAGGCGGGTGACCAGATTCTGATTGGGCTCAGCAATATTCTGCGCGAGACTGTGCGCAGTACCGATGTGGTGGCGCGGCTGGGCGGCGACGAGTTTGCGGTGATTATGCACAATATTTCGGTGCCCGCCGCCAGCGAAAAGGCGCAGAAGATGATTGAGCGTGTCAACGCCTTTTATGTGGATTACCACGGCGCCAAGCTTACCGTGACCATGAGCGTTGGCATGGTGCAATACCCGATTGGCGACAAGGGCGCCGAGCACCTGATTATGAGCGCCGACCTGGCCATGTACAAGGCCAAGGACATGGGCCGCAACCGCCTGTTCGTGGATGCCGCCGACGCCAACGAGGAGAGCATCGGCAGCGTGCGCGCCCAGTTGAAGTGGGTTGACCGCCTGCGCGTGTGCCTGGAAACCGGCGACTTTGAAATGCACTATCAGCCGATTGTGCCGGTGGGCAAGCATCCGCGCCCGCTGTTTGAGGCGCTGCTGCGGATTTACGACGAGAACGGCAAGATTGGCAGCCCCGCCCTTTACATTGATGCCGCCGAGCACTTCGGCTTGATTCAGCAGCTTGACCTCGCTGTGGTGCGCCGGGTGTTCGAGACCCAGATGCAGTTGAAGAAGCAGGGGCTGGAGGCGGATATTTCCATCAACCTGAGCTGCCGCAGCCTGGGTGACCCCGCCGTGATGAAGAAGCTCAAGCAGCTGATGAAGGAGATTCCGGTGAGCCCCTCGACCATTGTGTTTGAGGTGACCGAAACCATGGCGCTCCACGACCCCGCACAGATGCGCGACATCGGCGAAATCCACGGCTTTGTGAATGAGCTGCGCAGTTTGGGTTTCCGTTTTGCGTTGGACGACTTTGGCACCGGCTTCACCAGCTTCAGGTACCTGAAGGTGCTGGACGTGGATATTGTGAAAATCGACGGTGAGTACATCAAGGGCATTTTGCAGGACGCCGACGACAAGCTGTTTGTGGCCAGCATGGTGCAGTTGTGCAAGGGCCTGGGCATTGAAACTATTGCCGAGTTCGTCGAGAACGGCGACATCATGACCCTGCTGACCGAGCTGGGCGTGGGCTATGGCCAGGGCTGGCACCTGGGCAAGCCGCAGCCCGATTTGCCGCGCCTGGTGGCCGAGTATAACGGTAAGGTTGCTGCCGATTATGTAGAGGCGGCGAAGCTGGTGGGGGCGCCTATCGGATTACCGGGTAACGGTGTTGCCGGGTTACCGGTGGTGAATGGTAAGGGTTACGAGAATGGGGAGAAGCCGGGTGAGAAAACGGGCGGCAAGAAATCAGGTAAGCCGGTAAGCCGTAAACCCGGTAATCCGGCCAAGCCCGCTAGCGCACAAAAGTGATATAGAAAATGATTTCGAGCAGCAGCACCCCGCACAGGCCGACCCGCAGCGCCATGAGTTGCGTGCTGCGGTTTTTGTCGTCGGTTTTGGTGCCCGCCATGCCGGAGACGCCGATGAGCAGGACAATGACGGCACCGAGAAAGGTGGCGACCATCAGCGGGGGGAAGAGCGTATGAAGGGTCATGCCGCTAGGCTACGCCCGGGGAGGCCCTTGTGGCAATGACTTTTGCCGAGCAGCAGGAGCGCGCGCTGCGGCGGGTGATCAAGGCCAACGCCCGCAGTTCGCTATACGGGCATTTGGGCTTGCAGAAGCTGAATTCGTACCGCGATTTTGAGCTGCTCTACCAGAGCTTTACCCGTGCGGTGCCGGTACAGAGTCCCAAAAGCTGGCTGGAAGGGCTGGGGCGGATTTTGCAGCCCCCCGGCCAGGCCCTGCCGCTGGTGCTGCAAAGCCCGGGGCTGATAACCCGTGGCCGGGTGGACAAGACCGTGCCGTGGAAAGGCCTGCCGCTGCCGTGGAGCCGTGCGCTGGGCGACGACCTGCTGCACGCCGAGGCCCGGATGAAGAGCCGCATGCAGGCCCAGGGTCTGACCCTGAACGGCGCGTTTTTTTACCTGCCCGACCTGGAACCTGTGCACCGCGGCCCCGGCACGCCGATGGTGGGGCTGGGCACGGCGCTGGACGGCCAGCGCGGCTGGTGGCGCCGCCGCTGGGTGTTGCCGCGCATGGAGGCCCTGAGCGCCGCCGGCGGCAGCCGCTTTGCCTGGTTTGCCGCGCTGCTCGACCAGTTGCGGCAGGTGGGCGGCGAGGTGAGCGTGCTGGTGACGTCGCCCAAGACGCTGATTGATTTTATGCTGTACGTGAGCCAGCAGGAGGGCAAGTTCACGCCGCTGGCCAGGCTGGTGCCGAACCTGCAGGCGATGCTGTTCAACCACTACGAGGTGGCGTTGCAGCGTACCGAGATCGGCTACCTGCTGAAGGGGTTGGAACAGGTGAAGTGGCTGCAATATGTGTGGCAGCCCACCGGGCTGTGCGCCGCGCAGTACGACATTAACATTAGGCAGCGGCTGGAGATGGATGGCGGCGGCCAGGTGTTTTACGAGTTTGTGCCCGCCGCCGACGTGACGCCGGACGGCAAACTGGTTCGGAACTTCCGCCGCCTGCACGGCGGCCAGGTGGAGCCGGGGCAGGAATACATGCCGGTGATGACCACCCAGAGCGGCTTGCTGGGCGTGGCCAGCGGCCAGTTGGTGAAGGTGCTGCAAACCGACCCGCTGCACGTGAGCCTGCGCGGCCCCGCCACCCGGCTGGACGGGCTGGGCGAGGGCATCCGCGAGGATGCGGTGGTGGAGGCGTTGGCCAACATTAACATGGCGCTAAGTGGGCATGGGGTGTTTATCCGCGACGCCTTGCTGGGCCACCGCGTGGCTGAGCGCCAGCCGGTGTGGGTGCTGGAGATCAGCCGCCCGATGAACGAGGTGCCCAAGGCCGTGCTGGAGAGCATCGCCAAGCGCCTGCACGGCGAAATGGAGCTGCGCTTTGAAAGCTACCGCCGGGTGTACCGTCAGGCCGACATGAAGCCGCCCAAGGTGTACCTGGTGCCCCTGGGCAGTTTTGCCGCCGCCCAGACCGGGCCGGTGGAGACCCCGACCAGCGGCGGGCTGTTCGACCATTCGGCCAACGCCGACCAGGTGCGCAAGGTGGTGAAGGCGGCGTGGGAGCATGTAAGTGTAAGCGCTTCTTAGCGCATGCCGCAGGCACTTGAGACGCGTGAGCGCTTTCCGCCGCAGGCGGACTTCATAAGGGAAAAGCCGTGCGCGCAGCGCGAAAGGCCAAACCGGGCCGGAGGCCGTAGGTTTGAAGGTTGTTAGGAGCTTAGCCAGTCCCTGTCAGTTCAAGCGATACTTATAAGCCATATGAATGTTGCGTGTTTACGCAATTGAACGCGCGCATGAAGAAGGTCATAATGTACCCGCGTGCTTAAGATGAACCTGAATCGAAAGGGAACACTCGAATGGCGTATAATGGCAATCATCCCCTCAACGCACGGATTAAGCAGCAGCCGCATGTGCAGCATATGCTTCGGGAACATGAAGATATTGAGGAACGGATTAGGCAGGAACGTGCCCATGCTTGGGTGCGTGAGGATGTGATCAGGTCGCTCAAGATGAAGCAGGTGGAGTTGAACGACAGGATTGAAGCCGTGCGACAGCGACATTGATATCTTTTGAAAAAAGCCCCGCCAATGACCTTGGGGGGCTTTGTTTTTGGTACCCCTGCGCTTATAACGGTGGCCATGACAGCGGCGTACAAGGTAACCGGCGGGCGGCCCGTGAAGGGCGAGATTACCTGCTATGGGGCGAAGAATTTCATCAACAAGGCCTTGGTGGCCGCCTGTTTGGGCGACACGCCCACCCGGCTGGCCAACGTACCGCCGATTGGCGAGGTGCAGATTCTGGTGGAGATGGTGCAGGGTCTGGGCGCCAAGGTGGCCTGGGACAAGGCCGCGGGGACGCTGGAGCTTGACCCGCGCGGCATCAAGGATTGGCACATGAAGATGCCGGATTCCGGCAGCAACCGGATTCCGATTCTGTTCATTCCCGTATTGCTGCACCGCTTTGGGCGTGCCCGCGTACCGGTGCTCGACGGCGACGCGATTGGGGCGCGCAAAGTGGATTTCCACATCGAGGCGGGCAAGATGTTCGGCGCGAAGGTGGGGCACGAGGAAGGCGGATTTTTGGCGGAAGCCAATGGCGGCTTGCAGGCGATTCATTACACCCTGCCGTACCCGAGTGTGGGTGCCACCGAAAGCTGTTTGCTGTACAGCGTGCTGGCACAGGGCACCACGGTGATTAAGAACGCCGCCGTCGAGCCGGAGATTCTGGCGCTGGTGGCGATGCTGCGGGCGATGGGCGCGATTATTTTCGTGACGCCGGGGCGGGAGATTCGGGTGCAGGGGGTGGAGAAGCTCGGCGGCACCAATATCCATTGCCTGGGTGACCGGATTGAGGCCGCGAGCTGGGCCAGCCTGGCCTGCGCCACCGACGGCGGGATTACCGTGCATGGCATCCAGCCCGACACGCTCAACAATTTTTTGGCCTATTACCGCCAGGTGGGCGGCGGCTTTGATTTGCTCGGCGAGCAAAGCCTGCGCTTTTACCGTGCGGGCGATTTGAAGCCGATTATGCTTGAAACCGACGTGTACCCCGGCTTTGCCACCGACTGGCAGCAGCCTTTTGCCGTGCTGCTGACCCAGGCGCAGGGCATCAGCGTCATCCACGAAACCGTGTACGAGAGCCGCTTTGGCTACACCCATGTGCTCAACCGGATGGGTGCGAAAATCCAGTTGAGTACCGAGTGCATCGGCAAGCCCTGCCGCTTTGAGCACCGCGGCCACGCGCACAGCGCCATGATTACCGGCGCTACGCCGCTGACCGCTCTGGACAAGCCGGTGGAAGTGCCGGACCTTCGCGCCGGGCTGGCCTACGTGATTGCCGCCGCTGCGGCCAAAGGCTGCACCACGCTCACTCATGTGGAGCGGATTGAGCGTGGCTATGGTGACATTGCGGCACGGTTGTGCGGGTTGAACCTGGCCATCGAAAAAGTCGAAATTTAGAGTTTAGCCGTTTAAAAACAGTTAATTGCGACGGTTTGTTGCGGTATTGTCATACACCTGCCTGTGATTTGGGCTCTCCGTATACTGCTGGTGTGCAATATATGTTGCCCGGCCGGGACAGGGGCCTATGATGGGACGTGAGCTAGGATGGCTAGGCCTTGAAGGATTGGAACCCCTTGAAGGCTGGAGAAAACAACAGTCAGGAAGACTGATGGGAGAGAGTGTGACCTTAAGCGGTGCGGGAACGGGGCTTGATGCTTCGGCTGCGGCATACGTGGCGGTGACCGGACCCAATATGGGCATCAGTCCTTCCAGCGAAGCCTTGCAGGTTTTGACCCAGTTGACCGATGGCGGTTTAAGCCGCGACCAGGTGAGCGCGCTTTCCGCCGCCGTGGCGCAGGTGGATGCGGGCATTGAAAACCCCGCCCTCAAGCAGCAGGTGCTCAACGAGGTT
Source organism: uncultured Pseudomonadales bacterium (assembly GCA_964601735.1). GTDB lineage: Bacteria > Pseudomonadota > Alphaproteobacteria > UBA2136 > UBA6156 > DATAJX01. The sequence goes on along the minus strand of CAZROO010000006.1, from coordinate 39,165 downwards.
TCCGGCATGGGCATGTATTTCAAGAACACCGACACCGAAGGATTCCCGCGCTGGCCGGTGATGACCGCGCTGCGGGCTTACGGGTTGAACCTCTCGGTGCCGCAAGGCCAGGGCGAGCAGGAAGTGGCCCGCCGCGTGCGCCAGGTACTGAGCGATGTGGCCCAGCAGACCCGGGGCGTGAGCGCCCGGCAGGCCGTGGCCGCCGCGCCGCAGCCGGTGGTGCTGAAGATGGTGGTTGCGCATGGCGACGACAGCACGCCTGCGCCTGCCCCGCAACCGGCCAACCCCACCCCCGCGCCGGTGGTGACGGCGGTGGACAAACTGGTCTAGGTGGTGCCAGGTTTTAGGTGTTAGGCGGGCCAATGGCCCGTTTATTTATCGGGCACATTCCTAACACCTAACCCCTAACACCTATAACCTTATGAGCTATAGTGCATACCATTCAAAAGGAGGCGTTGTGGGATGAAGGTTGTGGTCGGCGCCGACATGTATGGTTTTCCGCTGAAGCTGGTGGTGGTGAAGTGGCTGGAGGAGAATGGCCACAAGGTGACCGATGTGGGCACCCATAAATATGAAGCCGACGAGAAGATCGCCGACTACGCCGACGCCGTGGCCAAGGCTGTGGCGGGCAAGAACGCCGACCGGGGCATCCTGCTGTGCAAGAGCGGCGGGTTCATGTGCATCCGGGCGAACCGGTATCCTGGGGTGAGGGCGGCGATGGCGTTGAACACGGGCATTATCAAGCATGACCGTGAAGCAGGTGACAGCAATGTGCTTTGCGTGGCGGCACAGTATGAGCATCCTGCAGAAATAGAGCGCCAGCTTGAGGCCTTTTTCACGACAGAATTTGAGAGCCTGCCGCGCCGGGTGAAGCGGCTGAAGCTTTTGGATGAACCGGTTTTAAGTAAGGAGTGAAGGAAATGGCGACCAGTATTTTGATGAAACAGGACGCCGCCGTGGCCAAGGGGATTGCGGCGGAACTGAAACGCCAGCGCGAGGGCATTGAGTTGATTGCCAGCGAAAATTACGTGAGCGCGGCGGTGCTGGAAGCGCAGGGCAGCGTGCTCACCAACAAGTACGCCGAAGGCTACCCCGGCAAGCGCTACTACGGCGGTTGCGCCGAGGTGGACGTGGTGGAGCAGTTGGCCATCGACCGCGCCAAAAAGCTGTTCGGGTGCCAGTTTGCCAACGTCCAGCCCCACGCTGGCAGCCAGACCAACCAGGCCGTCTACTTTGCCTTTTTGCAGCCGGGCGACAGCATTCTGGGCCTGCGGCTCGACCAGGGCGGCCACCTGACGCACGGCCATCCGGCGAACCTTTCCGGCAAGTGGCTCAAGGCGCATTTTTATGGGCTGAACTCGTCCGAAACCATCGACTACGATGGCCTGGAATATACCGCCAACCAGGTGCGGCCCAAGCTGATTAGCGCGGGCGCCAGCGCGTACCCGCGCGTCATCGATTTTGAGCGGATCGGCAAGATTGCGAAGAGCGTCGGGGCGATTTTTCTCGTCGACATGGCGCACATTGCCGGGTTGGTGGCGGCGGGCGAGCACCCCAACCCGTTCCCGCACGCCGACGTAGTGACCACCACCACCCACAAGACGTTGCGGGGCCCACGCGGCGGGCTCATCCTCACCAACAACGAGGAATACGCCAAAAAGCTCAACAGCGCGATTTTCCCCGGGCTGCAGGGCGGGCCGCTGGAGCATATTATTGCCGCCAAGGCCGTGGCGTTTGGCGAGGCGCTGAAGCCGGGCTTCAGGACCTACATTAAAAACGTCAAGAAGAACTGCAAGGCGCTGGCCGGTCAGTTGAGCGAGGAGGGGCTGCGGCTGGTGAGTGGCGGCACCGACAACCATTTGTGTTTGGTTGACCTGCGTCCCATCGGCGTGACCGGCAAGGTGGCCGAGGAAGCGCTGGACGCCGCCGGGCTCACCACAAACAAGAACACCATCCCCAACGACCCGGAAAAGCCGACCGTCACCAGCGGCCTGCGGCTGGGCAGTGCGGCGGGCACCACGCGCGGCTTTAACGAGAAGGACTTCAAGCAGATCGGCATGTGGATCGCCGAGGTGCTGCGGGCGACCAGGCTGGGCGACAAGCAACTGGCGGCGACGCAGAAGAAAGTGCGGGCGGAAGTGCTCAAGCTTTGCAAGAAATACCCGTTGTATCCTGAATTTAAGAAGTAATCCGTTATCGGTTACCGGTTATCGGACATAAAACCGATAACCGATGACCGATTACTGGTTACCTGCTTGGACTTATCCACAGGATATAGTAGAAAGGGGGCATGAAGTGCCCCTTCTGCAATTTTGACGACACGATCGTGAAAGACAGCCGCCCGGCGGATGACGGGCGGACGATTCGGCGTCGGCGTGAGTGCCCCGAGTGCGGGCGGCGCTTTACCACCTTTGAGCGCTTCCATGTGCAGCAGATTATCGTGGTCAAGCGCAGCGGGCTGCGCGAGCTGTTCGACCGCGAGAAACTGCTGCGCGGTATTAGCGTGGCGGTGCGCAAGCGCCCGGTGCAAATGGCCCAGATTGAGAAGCTGGTGAGCGACATCGAGCAGCACCTGACCGAGAGCGGCAAGAGTGAAATCGGCAGCCAGGAGTTGGGTGAAACCGTGCTGATGGCCTTGAAAGAACTGGATTCGGTGGCTTATGTGCGCTATGCGTCGGTTTACCACGATTTCCAGCACCCCGAAGACTTTATGGCGGTGGTGCTGAAAAAGGACAGCGGTAAGTAAGGAGTTTTTTAGTTGGTTAAAGCTTGGGAGATGGGGGAAGACGCGTTCCCCGCCGAAAATGCGCCGCTGGTGAAGGATAGCCGTACCGAGGCGCGGATTTGCGCGGTACAGGCACTGTTCCAGGCCAAGGCGCGCGGCCAGGGCGTGGCCGAGGTGGCCAAGGAATTTGGTGTCAGCCGGATTAAGCGCCGCAAGGCCGACAAGAAGCTGTTTGAGGCGATTACCGCCGAGGCCGAACGCGGGGCGGAGCGCCACGACGCGCTGATTCGCGCCAACCTGCTGGCCGACTGGCCCGCCGAGCGGCTGGATGCCGTGCACTACGCCCTGCTGTGGGCCGCCACCGCCGAGCTGTTTGCCCGCGCCGATGTGAATCCGCCGGTGGTCATCAACGAGTTTGTGAACATCGCCAAGGGGTTTGCCGCCAGTCCGGAAGAGGTAGCTTTCGTTAACGCTACCTTGGATAAAATTGCCCGCGCCGTGCGGGGCGAGGCGTTTTAGCTTCTATCCCCGCAAAGCGCGCCGCTACAGTTTTTCAGGTTAGGCGTGGTTTTCTATCGGCGGGCTTATGCGGGGCCTTGTTTCGGGCCAGGCCACGTTACCGTTTTGACAAGGCCCCGGATAAAATCGCGGTGAAGTGATGATTTTATTTTTTAAGGATGAGGCGCGATTTTTTCCGGGGATAGGAGCTTTACTGCTGACTGGTAACTGATTACTGGAAACTAATTACTATCGCCGGTATAGCTCAACGTCTTGGCGGCCTGGTAGCTGAGCGTGACCGTGCTCTCGCCGCTGTCTACCCACTGCACCCGGCCGGTCTTTTCCGGGTCGGTTTCATGCTCGCCGTCGATGATGCTGTTGACGCCCTGGGCGATACCCTTTTTGACCGTGGCGTAGGTTATCCATAAAAAGCAGGGCTGGCCTTGCTCGCACGCCTCGGCATGGGTGGCCTTGCGGGCCTCGATCATCATTTCGCCGTAACGGCTGTGGGTGCTGGTGGCATGCACGTAGGGCCCCAGCCAGCGGCCGCGCAGGCCGCCGTTGTCGGTTTCGCGCAGCACGCTTTTGTCGAACAGCGCGGTGAAGGCGTTTTTGGGGCTGGGCTGCATCAGGCTGGGGTAGAGGTCGGCGCGGATATCATAGCACAGGCTTTCCACTGCCTTGCCGGTTTCGGACAGTTCCTGCGCCAGGGCCTGGGCGCGGCTGGTGTCCATGCCCATTACCACCACGGTGCCGGCTACCACCGACAGCACCGCGAAAATGGCCAGCGCGATGCGGGCGTCGAGGCCGAACATTGCACCTGCTTGAGGTGTTAGGTGATAGGTTTTAGGTTTTAGGGAACTCATCGGTTAAACCCTAACACCTAACACCTGACACCTGAAACCTTATGTCTAATGTCGCTGCACTGTCCGGTAGTACAAGGGCCGGGGGTCGGTATCGGCCTCGGACTGGATGCGGCCGCTGGAGATGTCCTGCCCGGCGGTTTCGGGCGAGGCGCCGTTGCCTTCGTCGATGGCGCGGTTGACGCTTTTCCAGGTGGCGGCGGGCACGCTGCTGACCGACAGCCAGACGTAGCAGTCGGAGTGGACGCTGCAGTAATCCTTGCGGTCGCCGGTGGCGTAAAAGGCGCTGAGCTTGCCGTAGCCGCGGATGTCGCGGCTGGTGCGGTGCAGGTAGGGCCCCTGCCACAGGCGGCGGAAGCTCGGCTTGACCATGTCGACGTTCCACAGCGCGGTGATGTCGGTGGAGCTGTCCTGGTCGTCGGTGCTTTTATTAAGGGTGAACAGGAAGAAGGTGCCCATGTCGGTTTGATAGGCATCGAGCGCCTGGTGAATGGCGTCGAGCTCGCTCATTAAGGCCGCCTGGCGGGCGATGGCGACCCGCCCGAAGGCCAGGTAGCCCGCCACCACCGCCAAAATGGCGAAGATGGCCAGCGCGATGCGGGCGTCGAGCCCGAACATGGCGCCGCGCTGGGGTGGCAGGGGACGGGGAACAGGGAACAGGGGACAGGAGGTGGGTCGCACTGTTTTTCCCTGTTTCCTGATACCTGTCACCTGTTGCCTTTAGTCTTTATCGACCCCGATATTCTTGAACATCTGGTCGATGATGCCCAGTTGCTGGCCGTGGGTGGGCGTCACTTTTTGGACCGGCTCGACGGTTTTGCTGTCGGCTTCGGTTTTTTGGGTGACCGCCGCCACCGTGCCGGAGGGGTCAAAATCGATGACGATGACCTGGCGCTTTTTGAGGATGCCCGGGTCGAGCGGCTTGTCGGCTATAGTGCTGGTCAGGTAAATCCAGCGCTTGTCGTTGAGCGTGCCCTCGGTGGCCGGGCTGCCCAGCAGCTGGCGCACTTGGTCCTGCGTGGTTTCATGCGGCTTGATTTGATCCAGCTGGGACTGGTCGATGATGCTGCCGTGGGTATCGACAATCGAGGCGCAAGCTGTTGAAAATAAAGCAATGAAGGGCAGGATTTTGTTTTTCATGGGCCGACTGTAGCGCGGGTAGGGACCGGGGTCTAGGGACTCGGGACTGGGTGAGGGGAAAAAGGGCCTTTGAGGCTTCTTCCCCAGTCCCCAGTCCCAAGTCCCTAAAAACACTTGCATGAGGGAGACGTTTAGGCTAAAAGCCGCCCAGATTTAAGGAAAGTCACGAATTATGGCCGCGCCGAAGAAAAAAGTCAGCCCCAGCCGCAAAGGGATGCGCCAGCAGCGCCATGCCCGCGCCACCGCCGGCACCTACAGCGAAAACCAGCAAACCGGTACGCTGGCCCGCCGCCACCACCTGAGCCGCGAAGCCGATGGCAGCATGTACTACGGCGACAAGCTGGTGAAGGCCGCCAAGGTCAAAAAGCCTGCCGAGGCCCCGGCTGAAGCCGCCGCCGAGTAATTGGCAAAAATTCAAAGCCCCGCCGATGCGGGGCTTTTTATTATCCCGCTGGCCCCGCGTTTGGTTTGCTTCTTTGCAAACCGAATGACGGGGCTACGGATTCGGCATCGTGCCGCCTGAATCCATAGCCCCGTCATGCCCGCGCCGAAAAGGGCGCGGCCACGCGGGGCAGGCGGAGGTGTTTGTAAGCTTGGCTGCATATGCTAGGAAGAATGTATGAATTGGCAGTATCCCATCCTTTCCACCGGCAGCGCGCTGCCCGCGCAGTGCGTGAGCAATGATGAATTGATTCAACGGCACAACCTCGACTCCAATAATGAGTGGATTGTGCAGATGACCGGTATTACCCAACGCTACCTTATAAGTGGTGACGAGACGACCAGCACCCTGGCGATTGGCGCCGCGCGCGAGGCGGTGAAGAACGCCGGGCTGAAGCCGGAAGAAATTGGCATTGTGGTGGTGGCCACCTGCACGCCGGATAAGAACTTCCCCAGCGTGGCGGCGCAGGTGCAGGGTGCGTTGGGCTTGCCGCAGAATGTTGTCGCCTTGGATGTGAACGCGGCTTGCGGCGGGTTTGTTTCGGCGCTGGCTGTGGCGAGGGGGTTGCTGGAAACGTCCGCCCACACCCACGCGCTTGTGATTGGCGCCGAGGCCATGAGCACCACGCTGGATTGGGCCGACCGCCGCACCTGTATTTTGTTTGGTGACGGGGCCGGGGCCGTGGTGATGAATAAGGCCAAAATTGAAAATGGTGCCGAAGCCGAACCTCGCGGCCTGCTCGGCTGGGAATTGGGTGCCGACGGCGCGCAGGGAGCGCAGTTATGCACGGTTGGCGGCAAGGTACAGATGAACGGGCGCGAGGTATTCAAGCATGCGGTACGCGAGATGGGGCGCGAATCGGCGCTGCTGAAACAGAATGGTTTAGCGCTTGCCGATGTGGACTGGGTGGTGCCGCACCAGGCCAACCTGCGGATTTTGAAAAGCGCGGCCGAGGCCTTGAACATTCCGTTTGAGAAGGTGATTGCCACCGTGGGCGAGCACGCCAACACCAGTGGCGCGAGCATTCCGCTGGCCCTCGACCGGGCGGTGAAAAATCGTAAGTTCAATCGGGGCAACATATTGCTGTTGCAGGCGTTTGGTGCCGGGTTCGTGTGGGGCAACGCCCTGATTCGCTGGTAGGTTGCAACTTATGGTTTTATGCAAGGCTTTTTTCAACTTTCCTCGCCCGAACAACAGGCTATAAAATATTGATAAAGCTGTTTTATGGCGCTTGACGCGTGGGGTACCGCGCTTTAGGGTGCGGCCCATAAGCGCATCGACGGCCTTACGAAAAAGAGCCTGGCGCTCAGAATATTTTCGAGTAATTAAAATGTTGAGGGGAGTTTTGTCATGGCAGAAAAGACCGTAACCCGGATGGATTTGGCCGAGGCGGTGTATCATGAAGTGGGCCTGACCCGCCGCGAGGCCGCCGACCTGGTCGATGACGTGGTGGAGCAACTGTGCGCCGCGCTGGCCAAGGGGGAAACCGTGAAGCTCGCCACCTTCGGTCATTTCTCGGTTCGCAGCAAAAAGCAGCGCATGGGCCGTAACCCCAAAACCGGCGTGGCCGTGCCCATTACCCCGCGCAAGGTTCTGGTGTTTCGCGCCAGCAATATTCTCAAAGACCGTCTCAACGCCAAAAAGTAAAAAATAGAGAGGCGTCGCCATGCCCATTCTGCCGGACCTGTTTGGTTCATCCGCGGCCAAGGCCATGCTGGCCCAGCGCCGCGAACGTCAGGAATCCCAACGCACCAGGCGCGACCCCAAGGAACGCGCGCCGCGCAGCAACGGCGCCTATCGCGGCATTGCCGACGTGGCCGCCGAATTGAAGCTGCCGACCCATGTGCTGCGCTTCTGGGAAAGTAAGTTCCCCGCGCTCAAACCGCTGAAGTTGCAGGCCGGTCGCCGCATGTACCGCCCGGAAGATGTGGCCATGCTCAAATTGATCCGCGATCTGCTGCATAACCAGGGCTATACCATTCGCGGCGTGCAGCAGTATTTTGCCAAAACCCGCAAGGGCGAGGTGAAGGAGGCCGTGCAGCGCCATCTTACCCCGCGCCAGGTGGTGGACGAATTGACCGCCATCCGCAACCTGCTGGCCGACGCGGAATAACCCCCATGAAAAACCGTACCCTTGTACCGGCCGTTGTTGCCGGGGTTTGCTGCGCCAGTATTTCGTATACGGCGGACCTGGCGCAAATGCCGATTGTCGGCGGCCAGGCCAAAATAAGCAGTCCTACCGTGCCCGCCAGTGGCACCGCGCCGATGGATGCGAGTACGGTTCAATACAGCAAAACCGCGACGGTGCGCCTGCTGGACAAGCAAACCAACCGCGCGGACACCGTTAACCTGGAAGCCGGCAAGAGCCTGCGCTGGGCGGGGCTGACCCTGACCCTGAGCAAGTGCGCCTGGGGCATCGGCGGCGTGCAGGTCCAGGATACCGCGTGGCTGGACGTGACCGCAGGCTCCGGCGAGCCGGAGTTCCACGGCTGGATGTTCAATACGTTCCCGAGCGTTTCAACCTACGATCACCCGCGCTACGACGTGGCGCTGGAAAAATGCGTGCGCCCCGCCGGGTACACACCGCCCGCGCCCGCGCGCGTGGCGCCGCCCACGCCGTCGGGCCCCGAAAGGGAGGGCGGTGATGACGAAGCTCCGTCTGGCGGCAACCCGGGCGTGAATAGCGAATTTGTGGTGCCGGGGATTCCCAACGCCGGCAGCAGCCCGGCGCCGGAAGCGCCCGTGCCTGCCCAGCCTGCCGCGCCGCCGCAACCGGCCCCCGATGGCGTGCCGCAACTGCCTGTGCCTGCGGCGGAACAGCCGGAGCCCGAGCCTGTGGTGCAGCCCGAACCGCAACCCCAACCGCCCTCCCAGAACGACGAGCAGCAGTTGCAGCGTATGATGGATATTCCTGCCGGGCAGTAGCGTGGCGTTTTACATCGGCCAGGTGAGCGAGCACGCCATCATTTTTAATGGCGAGGGCCGTATTTTATTGCTGGTGCATGGCATGGAAGGCCACAAGGGCAAAAGCCATTTGCCCGGTGGCCGCATGGAACTGGACGACCAGCCCGGCAAGGGCTTGCTGCGCGAGATTGAGGAAGAGACCGGCCTCACCGATGTGGAGCTGATTGTGCCGTGCAGCACCAGCCGCTGGGGTGCGATGGAGCCGGTGAAATATTCGGTGGCTTATATTGCTAGCGTGCCCGGCGTGCCGGAGGTGAACCTGCCCGCGCACGAAGACCACGAAGGTTACGAGTGGGTGACGCCGGACGAGGCTGTGAAGAAGGAATTCATTTTCCCCGAAATGAACGCGGTGGTGGCCGAGGTGATTGCCTGGGCCCGGAAATTGAAGGTGATTTAAGTAAGGTAAAGGCCCCGATTAGGGGCCTTTCTAAAACCTGGAACCTAACGCCTGCCTAACAGACACCCGTCTGCCCGGTCATCACGGTGGTATCGAAAGTGTAGATGTCTTTCAATTCGCGGAAGCGGCCATCCATGTCCAGTCCGTAGCCGACCACGAACAGCTCGCGCGGCAGCGAAAAGGCGGAGTGGTCGCACTCGGCGCCGCCGCCGACACGCTTGAACATGGTGACCACGGTGATGGGCCCGGCCTGCCGGGCGGCGATTTCGTTTTTGAGCTGGCGCAGGCCTTCGCCGGAATCGAGGATGTCTTCGATGATGAGCACCGGCGCGCCGCCAAACGTGGTGGGCAGGGTTTCGGGGTTCAGCTTCATCTCGTGTTTGACGTTGTTGGAAAAGTAGCTGCCGCCGGTGAAATGCATGACCTGCGGCACCGTCATCTGGCGGCAGAGGTCTGCCGCAAAACAAAAACCGCCGTTCATGGTAACGACGGTATGGACGATTTTATGCCCGCCCAGCGCCTTGTTGAGGGTGGCCGCGAGGTCGGCCACGCGCGAGGCAATCACATCAGCTGTGTAGAGAATCTTCATCATGGGTGGTAGCACTGTAGGGGGTGCTTAATAAGTGGTCAACGAATGGTTGATGAAAGAAGTTCAGTCGGTTGAAATATCACCGCTTGCCCCGCGTTGGCTTTGCGGCAGGTTGCGGGAAAGAAAACAGTTGTCGAACGCAATGCCAATGACGGGGTTATGCTTGGGGTGGCCTGGCTGCTGGGCAACACCGGGGGGCTAACCATAAGCCCGTCATTGTCCCGGCGATTGGAATGGATTTTTTTCACACCTTGTAGCGCCGGGCCAACGCGGGGTGGGCGGAGCCTTTTTAGAGCCGTCCGTCTTCAAGGAAGTGCGTGAGTGAGTGAATGTTGTAATTACCCGCCATAAAGGCGTTGGTCGCGGCGATCTTGCGCAGCAGCGGCAGGTTGGTGGTGAGCCCGCCGATGAAGAATTCCTCCAGCGCGCGGCGGAGCCTCAGCACCGCCTCTTCGCGGTTGGCGCCGTGGACGATGAGCTTGGCCACGGTGCTGTCGTAATATGGCGGCACGCTGTAGCCGGGGTAGAGCGCGCTGTCCACCCGCACGCCCGGGCCGCCGGGTGCGAAATAGTCGGTCACCTTGCCCGGCGTGGGGCGGAAGGTGTCGGGGTCTTCGGCGTTGATGCGCACCTCGATGCTGTGGCCGCGCGGCCTCACGTAATTAAGTGGCGCGGGCGCGTTGACGCGCAGTTCCTCGCCCGCCGCGATGCGGATTTGCTCGGCAACGAGGTCGAGGCCGGTGACCATTTCGGTGACCGGGTGTTCCACCTGCAGGCGGGTGTTCATTTCGATGAAATAGAATTTGCCGTTCTCGTAGAGGAATTCGATGGTGCCCGCGCCGAGGTAGTTCATTTTTTTGCAGGCGTTGGCCACCGCCGCAAAAAGCTTTTCGCGCAGGGCCTCGCCCTTGCCATTCACGAGGGCGGGCGAGGGGGTTTCTTCCACCACCTTCTGGTGGCGGCGTTGCAGCGAACAGTCGCGCTCGCCGAGGATGCTGACGTTGCCGTGGCTGTCGCACAGTACCTGTACTTCGATGTGGCGGGGCTCTTCGAGGAATTTTTCGAGGTAGACGCGGCCATCGCCGTAGGCGGCCTTGGCCTCGGACATGGCGGTGTGCACCGCGGTGGAAAGTGCGGCGGCGCTGTGCGCCACCTTCATGCCGCGGCCGCCGCCGCCCGCCGCCGCCTTGACGATGACCGGGTAGCCGATGCGCTCGGCGGCGGCCAGTGCTTCCTTTTCGCCGTCGAGTTCACCGTCGCTGCCCGGAATGGTGGGGAGGCCGACCTTCTTGGCATAGTCGATGGCGGCGATTTTGTCGCCCATCAGGCGGATATGCTCGGCGGTGGGGCCGATGAAAGCGAAGCCCAGCTTGGTGACGATTTCGGCGAACTTGGCGTTTTCGGCCAGAAAGCCGTAGCCGGGGTGGATGGCTTCGGCGTCGGTGACTTCGGCGGCGGAAAGGATGGCCGGAATGTTGAGGTAGCTCTGGCCCGCCGGGGCCGGGCCGATGCACACCGACTCATTGGCCAGCTTGACGTGCAGGGCGGTTTCGTCGGCCGTACTGTGGACGGCGACGGTCTCGATTCCCATCTCGCGGCAGGCGCGGTGGACGCGGACCGCAATTTCACCTCGATTAGCAATAAGGATTTTTTTAAACATGCAAGACTCCGGCGCCCCGTTGAAGAACGGGGCCTCGTTTGAGGTGATATGAACATTTGCCGAGGCCCCGGCCTTCGCCGGGGCGCCGGACATATTTTTTGCAGGTCAGGGACAATGACATAAGAGGGATAACGAATTTTACTCAATCACGAACAGCGGTTGGCCGTACTCGACCGGCGTGGCGTTTTCGACCAGGATCTTGACCACCTTACCCGCGCGGTCGGCCTCGATCTGGTTCATGGTTTTCATCGCTTCGATGATGCAGACGGTTTGCCCGGCGCGGATACTGTCGCCCACCTTGACGAACGGCGCGGCCTCGGGGCTGGCGCTGCGGTAAAAGGTGCCGATCATCGGCGCGTTGAAGGTGTTGGCCGGGGCGGAGGCAGCCGGAGCCGGGGCGGTTTCGGCTGCAATGGCAGCCGGGGCGGATTTGGACGGAGCAATGCCGCCGCTGCGCGACAGGCGCACGCTGGCGTCGCCCTGCTTGATTTCGATTTCCGCCAGGCCGGACTTTTTGAGGAAGCCGTTGAGCTGCTCCAACACGCCCTCGGTCAGCGGCTTGATGGTGATGGAGGCCGGAGCCTTGGTAACGGCCTTAGGGGCAGACTTTTGCTTTTTCGCGGGCATATCGGTTAACTTTCGTTAAAACTTGGGCTTGCTGCCCTTAGATGTAAGATTCTCGGAGAGAATTTCAAGCTTGCGCAGCTTGACGATGTTGGCGTGGATATCCTCGAGCTGGCCGAGCCAGCTTTCAATCAAATCCTTGCGTTGCGGGCCCACGGTGGCCAGGCGGTGGCGCAGCATGACGATGGCCATGGAAAGGTCGGGGTAGGGAGCCAGGTTGACCTTTTTGGGCACAATCGGCGGCAGCGGCAGGCCCGCAGCCTCGACTTCAGCCATCATGACCTGCTGCTGGCGCGCCAGCTTGGTGCTGCCTTTGGGGCGGCCGACCGGGCGTTTGGGGGTAAGGGGGTCTGGTTTGCGCGGCATTCTTGGGGGCTATTTAGCACAAAAGCCCTTGTTTCCCAACCGGTATGCTTATTTAACGTCCGGGGAGGTCTTTAACCCGTGATTTGATATCCTCCTGCCAGCTGGCAAGCCTGGAATCGGGCTTTTTCTTGAGTTCGGCCTCGGCGCTTTTGAGGTGCTGTTCGGCGCCCGTTTTGTCATAGGCGTTATAGCTGTATTCGGCCAGCGCCAGCTGCGATTCGGCCAGGCGCCCCAACTGGCCGTAAGCAATGCCCAGGCTCTGCCACGGCTCGGCCCACACCCGCCAGTCGCGCGTCACCTGCTCAAGGTGGGGGAGGGCCGCCGCCGGCTGGTCGAGGTTGCGCAGCACGTCGCCGAGTTGGAATTGCAGCAGAATCTGGCTGGAATCCTCGCGCACCAGTTGTTCCAGCAGGGTTTTGGAGGTTTGCAGGTCGCCGCGGTCTTCGGCCAGGTCGGCAGCGGTGGCGCGGTAGAAGTAGTCGCGTGGGTGCTCCTTTAGCAAGCCGTCCATCAGCGCCTTGGCATCGTTCACCTTGCCCTGCTCGGCCAGGGCGATGGCGCGGGCGTAGCGGCTGTCGGCGTCGGTGCCCGGGTACTGGCGCAGGGTTTCCACCGGCGTGTGGCTGAGCGCGTACACCCGCGCCTGGATGCGCTTGAAGGCGGCCATGCTGGCGGGCGGCTGGGTTCCGGAGGGCTCATGCGCTGCGATGAGCTGCAGGTTCTGCATCCGCTCGGCGGGCATTGGGTGGGTGAGCAGGTAAGGCGGCGGGCTGCCGTAACTCAGTTGCATTTCGGTGCGTAGCTTGCCGAACAGGGTGGTCATGCCGTTCACCGGATAACCGGCGGCGTGCAGGGCGCTCACCGCGCGGTTGTCGGCCTCCATTTCCACCTGGCGGGAATGGCCGAGGATGGCGGCGAGGCCCGCAGCCTGGCCGCCGGTCATGATGGCGGCCCCGGCCTGCGGCGCGCCCGCCGCCGCCGCGCCCACCCCCAGCACCGCGCCCGCGATGGCCGACACCAGCGGGGTTTTGTCGCCCTCGGCCTTGAAGATGTGCTGGCTGGCGACGTGGCCCATTTCGTGGGCGATGACGCCGCGGATTTCATCGCCGTTGGTCGCTTTTAAAAGAAGCCCGCTGTTGAGGTGGATGTTCTTGTCGCCGTCGACATAGGCGTTGATGTCGGGGTCGTTGACCATCAAAAAGTGGATACCGTCACTGTGCGGCATGTGCGCCAGCAGCGGCTTGGCCAGCCCGGCGAAGTAGGCGTTGGTTTCGGCGTCGAGGATGTAGCTTTCGGCCCAGGCGGCGCAGGGCGCAAGGGGGGCTATTGACAACAGGCCAAGCGTAACGGCATAAATCAAACGCATTAATTATTTGTCTCACTTCATTTTACTTTTGACCAGTTAAAACTGTTCCTGCGAAAGGCTTCAGCCCCCGTACCTCAGCTTTTCGCAGCTGGCCCGGATGGGTGCCCCCCGCTGGCCCCCACAGCCGCCCCATCCGGGCCTCCCATTTTCGATGAGGAATTTCCCTCAATTGCAAAAGCCGACCTTCGGGTCGGCTTTTTTATATATTGGAATGGTTTAATGCGTGCGCCGGGCCGTGCGGCTGCGGTGGCTGGCCACCACGCTGCGGCGGGCCGATGTGGCCCCGGCCAACGTCGCGGCCTGGGCGGCGTTGCGGGCGGGTTCGGGCGTGGGATGTTCGTGGCCGTTGGGCTCTTGCTGGGCCGGGGCCGAAGGCGCGGCCTCGACGATAATCTTTTTGGCCGGGCCGGGAATAAAAGTACCCAGCGGTTGCGGGACGTAGCCGTTCGACAGAACCGGTGAGGGGGCTGCTGGAGCAGGCTTGGCCGGGGCGGGAGCAGCCTGCGCCGGTTTGGGCTGCGCCTGCGCCGCTGCTTGCGGATTAGCCGCGAAATACGACGATTTGACGATGGGCTTTTCAGCCTCCTTGGGCTTGGGCATCAGGCCGTTGCGCTCGGCCAGGGCTTGCCATTCGCTCCATAAATGCGCGCGCTGGTGGTGGGTGTCCACGTTCAGGTGCCAGGCGGCAAGCCAGTTTTGCTGCTGCCAGCGGCTGAACTGTTCCATCACCGCGGGCCAGCCCTGGGCTTGTGCCACGGCCTGCCATTGCTGGGGCAGGGCCTGCCACCAGTTGCTGGCGGTGGCGGCGCGGGCGCCCATGATGTCGGCTACGGTCTGCCAGTAGGCGGCGTTGGCCTGCCAGAAATCGGCCACCAGGCTACGGCCGCGCTCCAAATTTTGGGCGCACTGGGCTTCAAAATCGAATTTGGTATCGTCGCTCATTTAACTGGCCTTTGTTATTGAAGCCAGAGTGAGGCTAAACAAGGCGTCAGGCAATAGGCAACAGGCGCCAGGGACAAGACAAATGCTTAATCCCTGACGCCTGTAACCTGATGCCTGATACCTATTGTTTGCCCATGATGCGGGCGAGGATGCCGCCTTCCTTCGGTGCCTTGACCTTGGCGACGGGGGCTTCCTTTTTGCTGGCCCGCGAGATTTTGGGCGTGGCGCTGTCGCCGCCACGGTCCTGGGCGATGTTCCGCACTTCCAGCGGCGCGTCGGCGGCGTCGGTGTCTTCCTGCTTTTTGATGGCGAACTTACGGCGCGGTGCGGCCTTGATGACCGGCGTGTCGTCGTCGCTGCCCACCGTCACCTGCTGCACTTGCAGCGGTTTGTCTTCGGCGGGGGCGGCGGCCCGGGCCGGACGCGCGGGCCGCGGGGTTTCATTATTCCGGGCGTCGCGGCGGCCATCGCGCTTGTTGTCGCGTTGCGGGCGGCCTTGGCCTCGGGCCTGACCCGGGGTGCTGCCTTCGTTGGCGCTGTCACGCGAGGTGGCGCGGCTTTCCGCCGCATCGGCGCTGCTCTCGGCGGCCTCGGCGCTGATGCGCTGCGGCCGGCGCCCGCCGCGGTCATCATTGCGGTTGCCACGGTCATCCCGGTCGCGGCCGCGATTGCGGTCACGGCCCCGCCCGCCGCGCTCGCGACGGCCATTGTCGTCGCGTTCTTCGCGTTCGTTATTGCTTTCCGAGGCACGCTGGTCGCGTTGCGGACGATCCTCGTCGCGCTCGCGGCGGCGTTCGTTGCGGTCACGGCCGTTTCTTCCGCGTTCGCGCATGCGCAGTTCCGGAGGCAGCTCGGGCTGTTCGCGTAAGGATACGTTGATGGTTTGGCTGGTTTCGGTGCCGTCGGCCTTCACCCGGGTGAGGTCAAGACGGTGGTCCGGCGCAATCAGGCTGTCGTCGGCCTTGAATTGCAGTGAGTACTTGTACTTACTTTCCAGCTCGCGGATGTGGTCGCGCTTGTGGTTGAGCATCCACAGCACCTGGGCGCTGCTGGTGGTCACGTAAATGCGGTCGGCGCCGTGCACGTCGTCGTCTTCAAGGCGGCGCAGAATCATCAAAGCCGCAGTGGCCGGGCTGTGAATGTGGCCGCTGCCGTGGCAGTGCGGGCAGGTGACGAAGTGGCTTTCGCCAAAGCTCGGGCGCAGGCGCTGGCGCGAAATTTCCATCAGGCCGAAATCGGAAATGCTGCCGAACTGGATGCGCGCGCGGTCGCGGCGGAGCGCCCGGCGCATGGCGTTTTCCACCTTGCGGGTGTTGCGGTGGTCTTCCATGTCAATAAAGTCGACGACGATAAGACCGGCGAGGTCGCGCAAGCGAATCTGGCGGGCGATTTCCTCGGCGGCTTCAAGGTTGGTTTTAAGCGCGGTCTCCTCGATGTTGCGTTCCTGCGTGGCGCGGCCGCTGTTGATGTCGATGGCCACCAGCGCCTCGGTGGGGTTGATGACCAGGTAGCCGCCGCTGGGCAGAACTACGCGGCTGTAGTGCAACTGGTTGAGCTTTTCCTCGACGTTGTACTGGGCGAACAGTGGGGTGTCTTCCTTGTGCTCGTGCAAAATCTTGGCCATGCCGGGCATCAGGCTCTTGCAGTAATCCTTGGCAGTTTTGGCGGCGTGCTTGCCGGCGATGATGACTTCATCAACGTCGTCGCTCATCATGTCGCGCAGCGCCCGGATAATCAGCGAGCCGTCCTCGTGGACGCACTGGATGTCGTCTTCTTCCGTGAACTTCTTCTGGATGTTTTCCCACAGGCTGGTGAGGTTATCGTAATCGCGGCGGATATCCTCGATTTCCTGGCCTACCCCGGCGGTGCGGATAATCAGCCCCATTTCGTGTGGAATCTTGAGCGCGGCGTAGGTGTCGCGCAGTTGGCGGCGTTCATCGTGGTCGGTGATTTTGCGTGAGATGCCGCCCGCGTAGGGGGTGTTGGGCATCAGCACCGTGTAGCGGCCGGGCAGCGAGAAGTAGGTGGTGAGCGCCGCGCCCTTGCTGCCGCGTTCTTCCTTGACCACTTGAATGAGAATCTTCTGGCCTTCTTTCAGAACGTCCTGGATGCGGTAGCGGCGGTGGATAGGCGGCTTGCGCTCGAAGTTTTTACGCTCACGCACCGGGGCGGCTTCGCCGCGCACGGCGGGAGCGGTCTCGGCGCTGGCGGCGGCACTCTTGTCAGCCTTGGCGCGGCGCGGGCGGCGCTTGTTGCCTTTGGCTTTTTCTTCTTTGCTATCAGCAGTTTCGTCAGCTTGCGCGGCGGCAATTTCGGCAGCCTTGGCATCCAGGGCTTCATCATCCAGGGGCGCGTCACCATTGCCGTTTTCAGGCAGGGGGAGGCCGGGGAGTTCGTCGCCGTCGCGTTGGCGGCGGCGCGCGGCGACTTCGATAAGTTCTTCCAGCAATTCTGCTTTTTCACCCTTGGGCAGGTTGAAGAAGGCGGGGTGGACTTCGCCAAAGGCGAGGAAACCATTACGGGCCGCGCCGTAGCTGATGAAGGCGGCCTGGAGGCTGGGCTCCACACGGCTCACATGGGCCACGTAAATATTTGACTTGGTTTGGGTCTTTCCCGAGGTTTCGGCTTCGAAATCGTCGACGTAATTACCGTCGAGCAATACCACCCGTTGTTCGTCGGCGTGGGTGGCGTCGATAAGCATGCGCTTCATAAGCTATCTCCTTGATTGGCAAGGATGACGCCGCGAGCCCCGTGATAAGGCTGAGAAGGGGTGTTGCTAGTAAAAGCCCAAACATTTTAAGCCTTTAAAAACTTTTCTTCATTAACCGCGGCGTTAAACTTGCGGTTTTGTTATGCTGCGGTGCCGGTTGCTTGAGGCTTTTGCTCTAAGCTGTTGGCGATGCAGCGAATTCCGTTTCTCTCAGGGCGCAAATGGTCGCCCGTTTGTGGACACATATATAGCGGAAGCAGGGTCAACGCACAAGTGTCGCAACGCTGTCGGGAGAGTGTCACATTTTGGTGCGGTGTGTCGGTTTTTTACTGCCAAAGCGGCGGCTTATGAGGCAGGATTGGCGGCGAATGGTGCAGGCCCTGGGTTTTCGCGTATTGAGATTGCTGCTGACGACGCTGGCGGTGGTTATTATCGTATTCGCCCTGCTGCGGGTGGTGCCGGGCGACCCGGTGGCGATGCTGCTGGGCGACTGGACCGCGCCCGCCGACGCTGACCGCTTGCGCCACGCGTTGGGGCTGGACGTGCCGTGGCCCGCCGCGCTGGTGGCTTATTTAAGCGGCCTGGTTCATGGCAACTGGGGCGCCAGCCTGCTGAGCGGCCAGCCGGTGCTTTCGTTGATTGCGCAGCGCCTGCCTGCCACCGGAATGCTGGGCGGCGCGGCGATGATGGTGGCGTTGCTGGTGGGAATTCCCGCCGGGATATTGCTTGGCCTGCGGCGGAGCCGGGTGGGCCAGATGCTGGTGGTGGCGGTGATTGCGGTGCCGACCTTTGTGCTGGGACCGCTCCTTATATTAGGCGGTGCCGTGGGGCTGGGGTGGTTTCCGGTGAGTGGCATGAACGGCCTGGCGAGTTTGGTGCTGCCCGCGCTGACGCTGGGGCTGGGCATGGGCGCGGTGCTGGCGCGGCTGCTGGCGGCCACGCTGGCGGAGGAGCGGCGCAAGGCCTACGGCCTGACCGTCGCGGCCAAGGGCGGCGGCATGCGCGAGCTGCTGCGCCACTGGCTGCGCAACGCGCTGGGGCCGGTGGTGCTGGTGTTTTGCCTTCAGTTGGGCATGGTGCTCACCGGCACGGTGCTGACCGAGGCGGTGTTCGGCTGGCCGGGCATCGGCAACCTGCTGGTGGAGAGCCTGAACGCCCGCGACTACCCCGTGGTGCAGGGGTGCCTGATTCTTATCAGTGTCGGCTATGGCCTCGCCATTCTGCTGGCGGATATTTTGCAGGCCCTGCTCGACCCCCGCTTGCGGAGGGCAAAATAGTGCTCGACATGAACGCCATTGACCTGATGCACATTTTGGCCGCGCCGGGGGCGGGGCATGTGCTGGGGACGGATGAGTTGGGCCGCGACGTGCTGGCCCGCGCGCTGGGCGGTTTGCGGGTGAGCTTGACCGTGGCGTGTGTGGTGACGCTGGTGACGGGCTTTGTCGGCATTGGCCTGGGCCTGCTGGCGGGATGGTCGGGCAGGGCGGTGCAGCTGTTCTTCAACGCGCTGGCCGATGTGGTGCAGAGCTTTCCCGGCCTGCTGCTGGCGTTGGCGCTGGCGGCGTTGTTGGGGCCGGGGCTGGGGAATGTGTTGATCGCGTTGTGTTTATTGGGCTGGGTCGGGTTCTACCGCCTGAGCGTGGCCGAGACGCGGCGGGTGAAGCACCTGCCCTTCATGCAAGCCGCGGTGCTGGGCGGGGTGCGGGGTTGGCGGCTGCTGGCCCGGCACCTGCTGCCGAACATCGCCGCGCCGCTGCTGGTGGAGGCGCTGGTGGTGGCCGCCGGCAGCATGGTGGCCGAAGCCGGGTTGAGTTACCTGGGCCTGGGCATCGCGCCGCCACAGCCGAGTTTAGGTGGCATGCTGCGCGAGGGCGCACGCTATATACTGGTGGCACCGCATCTGGTGGTGGTGCCTGCGCTGGTTCTGATTCTGCTGGCGGTGGGGCTGAACGTGATAAGCGAGGTCTTGCGTAACCGCCGCTCCGCTTGATGTGGTGCGGTTTTGCCTCGCAGTTGCATGCAATGTGCCGGGGCGGCTTGCATAAAAATGGCCCCTTATGGCAGGGGGGAAGGGATGGGTTCGAGGGTCGAATTTTTCCGGAAAATGAAGTGGCCGTTTTTGGCTGCCGCCTTTTGGGTGGCGTTCATCGCCTGGCCGCCGGTGCCGGGCCGTGCGCAGGACGAGTCGATTTACACCTCACCCAACGTGGCGCTGGTGCAAAAGCTGCGCGTGACGCAGGAAGGCAGCGGTACCAGCCGCCATACCCGGGTGGTGCTCGATTTTGACCGGACAGACAAAAAGACCATCGATCACCGCTGGTTCACCCTCAATAACCCGGCGCGGGTGGTGGTCGATTTCCCCGCCATCCAGTTCGTCACCCAGCCCAGCCTGGTGGATATTCCCGACGGCGGCATGCTCAAGGGCATGCGCGCGGGGCTGTTCCGCCCCGGCACGGTGCGCATGGTGGTAGACCTTTCGGCTCCCGCCCGCGTGAGCGTGTTCCCGATTCCCGCCGGGGCCAGCCAGGGCCCGCGCCTGGTGCTGGACATCGCCGCGCTCAAGCCCGGCCAAAAGCCCACCGAGGTGGCGCCTCCCGCCGATGTAGTGACCACCACGCCGTGGTCGCCCAAGGGCGTGTCTGCCACCGCCGTGGCGCAGGCCGCCAACCCGCCGCTGGTGAGCGTGCCCGGCGTCGAGGCCACCGCCACGCCCGGCCCTGCCGGCGACGAGGACGAGGGCGATAAGAACGCGCCGGTGGTGCCGCCGCAAGTTGTGTCGCAGCCCGGCGGGCCGCTGGTTGTGGCGCTGGATGCCGGGCACGGCGGCGTCGACCCCGGCGCCTGCTCGCTGGGTGATTGCGAAAAATACCTGACGCTGGATATGGTCAAGCGCGTGGGCGCGATTTTGAAGGACCATAATATCAAGGTTATCTTCACCCGCGATAAGGACGAGTACATTCCGCTGGGCGAACGCTCACGCATTGCCGAACGCGCCCAGGCTAACCTGTTTGTGAGCCTGCACGCCGACAGCCACCCCGACCGCGACGTGCGCGGCGCCACCGTTTACATGGTGAGCGAAAAGGCCAGCGACAAGGAAGCCGCCCGCCTGGCCGACAGCGAAAACGCCGGCGACGTGCTGGCGGGCGTGGGCTTTGAGAACGAGAGCAAGGAAGTGCAGGGAATTCTGATTTCGCTCGCCCAGCGCGACACCCTTAATAATAGCCACTACCTGGCGGGCAGCGTGCTGACGCAGATTAAGGACGTGACCGAGGTGCGCAAGCCCGAGCCCCTGTTTGCGGGCTTCAAGGTGCTCAAGGCGCCGGACGTGCCGAGCATTCTGGTGGAAATGGGCTACATCACCAGCCCGGTGGAGAACCGCCGCTTCGAGAGCAGCGCCTACCGCGCCAAGCTGGCTGGGGCCATTGCGCAGGGCATCCGCAACTACCTTGACCACTACGTGCACCTGCAAACCCCGGCGATGATGAAGAATGGCGCGGGCATCAGCCACGAAGACGACACGCCGAAGAAAAAGAAGAAGCGCCGGGCCTCGTAACTGCCCGCCAACCGAAGCGGCGTATACTTGCGGCGGTGGTCATTTCAGCTTTGACGCTTTGACGCTTTGCGTTTATTTGTAGGGCCCTGATGGCGAAGCCTAATAAATTTCTGCGGGTGCTAATCTGGCTTGTGGTGCTGGGCATGCTGGCGGGCGCTGCCGTGTTTGGCATGGCGCTGGCGTATTTCAGCGCGCAATTGCCCGATTTCATGCAGCTCTCCAAGTGGCAGCCGTCGCTCATCACCAAGGTGTACGACCGCAACGGCCAGATCATCGCCGAGTTTGCCCGCGAGCGTCGCGTGTGGGTGCCCATCGACCAGATTCCCAAAGACGTCATCAACAGCTTTCTCGCCGCCGAGGACGCGCACTTTTACGAGCACGGCGGCTTCGACCTGAAGGCGATTATACGCGCCGCCGTGCGCAACGCGCTCACCGACCGCACCCAGGGCGCCAGCACCATTACCCAGCAGGTGGCCAAGACCTTCCTTCTTTCCAGCGAGCGCACCTACACCCGCAAGGTCAAGGAGCTGATTCTGAGCTGGCGAATTGAGCAGGTGTTTTCCAAAAACGAGATTCTCGAACTGTACCTCAACCGTATTTACCTGGGTAACGGCGCCTACGGCGTTGCCGCCGCGGCGCAAACTTATTTCAGCAAAAGCCTCAACGAGCTGACTCCCGCCGAGCGCGCCATGATTGCCGGGCTGCCGCAGGCCCCCAGCCGCTACAACCCGGTGCGTAACCCTGACTCTGCGCGGGCCCGCCGCAACATCATTTTGCAGCGCATGGCTAACAACCACTTCATTTCCGACAAGGAAGCCGAGGCCGACCAGAAGCTGCCGCTGGGCCTGCACGTGGCGCCGCTGGCCAGCGGCGAGGACGCGCCGCATTTTGCCGAGTACATCCGCCGCCAGATCGAACAGCAGTTCGGCCCTGACGCGCTCTACCAGAACGGCCTGGCCATTTACACCACGCTCGACCTCGACCTGCAGAAAAAGGCCGAGGATGCCGTGTATCGCGGCCTGCGCGAGTACGACCACCGCCACGGCTGGCGCGGGCCGGTGATGCATTTGAACACCCTCAACGACTGGCCGGGCGCACTGGCCGAGGTGCAGGAGCAGTACAGCCACAGCAAGCGTATCGGCACTCCCGCGGTGGTGCTTAAGGTGACGGGTGAAAAGGCCCAGATCGGCCTGGATGAAAACAAGCAGGGCACGCTGGTGGCCGCCGGTTACAAGTGGACGGGCAAGAAGGGCGCTGGTTTCCTCAAGCCCGGCGACGTGCTGATGGTCAAGCCGTTGGATGGGGCGAAAGACCAGACCCAGTACCAGCTTGAGCAGGTTCCCGCCGCGCAGGGTGCGCTGCTGAGCCTCGACGTACGCAGCGGCGACATCCTGGCGATGGTCGGCGGCCTGGGCGAAGGCGTTGGCTTCAACCGCGCGGTGCAGGCCAAGCGGCAGGTAGGGTCGTCGTTCAAGCCCTATGTGTATCTGGCCGCACTGGAAAAGGGGTACACCCCCGCCACCACGGTGCTGGATGCGCCGGTGGTGTTCCGCACCGGCGACAAGGAATGGAAGCCCTCCAACTACGACGACAAGGTCGGCGGTCCGATGCCGCTGCGCAAAGGCCTGGAGCAAAGCCGCAACCTGATGACCGTGCGGCTGGCGCAGGACGTGGGCCTCAAGGCCGTGGGCGACGTGGTGCACCGCCTGGGCATCGGCGACCATGTGCCGCAGGACGATTTGACCGTGGTGCTGGGCTCGCTCAACTTCAGCCTGATTGACATGGTGACCGCGTATTCGGTGTTCCCGCGCGGGGGCCTGTACCTGCCGCCGCGCGCCATTCTTCGTGTGCAGGGGCCTGACGGCCAGACCCTCCAGCGCAGCGCCAGCGCCTGCGACGGCTGCCTGCAAAGCATGGGCGCCAGCCCCGACAAACTGCCTACCCCTCCGGCGCTGCCCGCCACCAGCGCGGTGAGCCCGCAACTGAGCTACCTGATGACCAGCATGCTGCAAGGCGTGGTTAAACGCGGCACCGGCTATAGCCTCAATGATCTGGGCCACCCGCTGGCCGGTAAAACCGGTACCACCAACAACTTTATCGATGCCTGGTTTGTGGGCTTTTCCCCCAGCATCGCCACCGGCGTGTGGGTGGGCATGGACACGCCCAAATCGCTCGGCTCGGGCGAAACCGGCGCGCGCGCGGCCATTCCGGTCTGGAAGGCCTACATGAAGGCTGCGCTGGAAAAGACCCCGACGGAAGATTTCGCCGTACCGGACGGCATCCAGTTTGTGACCATCGACCGCGATACCGGCTACCTGCCGGGCCCGACCACCAAACGCACGATGTCCGAAGCCTTTGTGCAGGGCACCGCGCCCACCCAGCAAACGCCGGCCGATTATTACGGCTACGACACCGGCGTGTTCAACGGCGGCGGCTTCTTCAGCAACCTGTTTGGCGGCAGCAGCGAGTCGGAAACCGTGATTCCTTCCGACGCCAGTTCCACCGTGCCGGGCGTGCGCGACGAGAGCGAGCCCGAAGGCGACACCGAAGCGCCGCAGCCGCAACAACAGCGCAAGGGCGTGCTGAACTTCCTCGGCATCTACTAGTCGCCGCCAGCCCCGCGTTGGGTTTGCCTCTTCGCAAACCCAATGACGGGGTTACGGTTTAGCTGCCTCTGTGCTCAGTAAAAATACGTAACGCTTGAACCCATAGCCCCGTCATGCCCGAGCAAAGAAGCGCGGCCACGTGGGGCAGGCGGTTGGTTGTTGGCGTGGCTAGCCGTTGAGCTGGTTTTTTGCAACACTAAAGGCCTTTCAGGTGCCATTTTGGCACAGCTTCTGCATAATAAATAACCAAGCGTTGGCGGGGGAGGAGAGGCCCCCCCGCGTAACAACGAAAGGTAAAGCAATGAGCATGAGCGCCATGATGAACGTGGGGAGCTGCGGCGGTTGCGGCAGTGCTGGCCAAACCCAGCAGTCCCAGCAGGCGGGCGGCTTGCAGCAGTTGATGCAGGCCCTGTTCAACCAGGTCGATAGCGACAGCGACGGCAGCATCAGCCAAACCGAGTTCGCCAGCCTGATGAACCAGGCCGACGGCGCGGGGGCTTCCAGCATTACCAACACCTCCGACCTGTTCAAAAGCATCGACACCGATGGCGACGGCCAGATTTCGCTGGGCGAGTTCAAAAAATTCGCCGGCGGCATGTTTGCGGCGCAGGTGGGGGCGGCTTCGTCTTCATCGTCCGGCGGCTTCGGCAGCGCCATGTCCGGCATGCTCGATACCGTAACCCACGCCGCGGAAGACTTGTTCAGCAAGGTATTCGGCGACGGCAGCAGCCTGCCGCCGGGCACCACGGCGACGGCGAGCGTGCATGCCACGATGTTTGAAAATGGCGGTTTTATGGTAAGCGCGAGCGTGAGCGAAACTACCACTCATACGCTCACCAATGCCGCGACCGGGCAGGTGGCGGCAAGTTCCGGTGCAACCCAATTGGCCGCCGCGCTGAGCAGCTACCATAGACACCATCACCACGGCGCGGGACTGGCGCAGTTATTCGGCCAGATGGACGGCAATGGCGACGGCAGCGTCAGCAGCGACGAGCTGGGCGCGTTCATCAATGGTACGTCGGGCGCCGATACCGGCAACTCCGGCGGCAGCGCCACGGCGTAGAAGAGTTGAGAGAGTGGCTCGAAGGAAGCAGGGGGTTGGCGCTCCCTGCTTTTTTACGCAATCCCCTCTACAAGCTGCAAGCTACAAGCTATAAGCTAAAAGAATGCAAGCCGAGCACAAACAACAAGTCGAAAAAGTAGAGCAGGTTCTTACCCTGCTCGGGAGGCGTCTTTGACCCCGACGCCGCGCGTAAAAAGTTAGCCGAGTTGGAACAGCGGGCCGCCAGCGCCGATTTGTGGAACGACCCCGCCGCCGCCAAAACCGTGATGCAGGAAAAGCGCCGGATTGAGGTGACGCTGGGCCAGTACGATGCCGTGCGCCGCCGCCTGGACGACGCCGTGACGCTGCTGGAACTGGGCGAAAGCGAGAGCGACGAATCCAGCATCAACGAAGGCGCCGCCGAACTGGAAGCGCTGGGCGACGAGGCCGAAAAGCTGGAAACCCAATGTCTGCTCGGCGGCGAGGCCGACATCAACAACGCCTATATCGAAGTCCACGCCGGGGCAGGGGGGACGGAAAGCTGCGATTGGGCGGCGATGCTGCTGCGTATGTATATGCGTTGGGCCGAGCGCCAGGGTTTCAAGGTGAGCATGGTGGACGAGAACTTTGCCGAACAGGCCGGGATAAAAAACGCCACCATCTATATCCAGGGCGACTATGCCTACGGCATGGCCAAGAGCGAGTCTGGCGTGCACCGGCTGGTGCGGATTTCACCTTTCGACAGCAACGCGCGGCGCCACACCAGCTTTGCCAGCGTGTTCGCGTACCCCGAGGTCGACGACAACATCAATATCGAAATCAACCCCGCCGACCTGCGTATCGACACCTACCGCGCCAGCGGGCCGGGCGGCCAGAACGTCAACAAGGTGGAATCTGCCGTGCGCATCACGCACATTCCCACCAATACAGTGGCCGCCAGCCAGCAGGACCGCAGCCAGCACCGCAACCGCGAAATCGCCATGAACATGCTCAAGGCGCGGTTGTACGAAATCGAGTTGAAAAAACGTGAGGCCGCCCAGAGCGCGCTGGAAGACAGCAAGACCGACATCGGCTGGGGCCACCAGATCCGGAGCTACGTGCTGCACCCCTACCAGATGGTGAAAGACCTGCGCACCGACGTGGAAACCAGCGACACCACCGGCGTGCTCGACGGCAAGATTGATAAGTTCATCCGGGCAGCCCTCGCCGAAAAAGTAGGGAATAAACGGGAGGAATAATGGCGCGCGCCAGGCACCTTGCCGTGTTGATTCCGCACCACTTCATTTTGTGGCTGGGCCGCGTATTCACCATTCTGGTGATGCTGGTTATCGGCGGGCTTTCCGGCGGCTTGTGGTGGCTGCAGCAGTTTCATGGGCCGGACAACCCGATTGACCTGAGTGCCCTTGTGCCGCGGCTGGAAAAGCTGCTGGGCGGGGGCGTGAGCCTGCAGGTGGGCGGCGCCGAAATCTATTACGACCACGGCATCATGCTGCGCGCCGACAACCTGTGGCTGCGCGGCGCCGACGGCACTCTGGCGGTGGTGGTGGAGCAGGCGGCGGTGCGCTTCAGCGGCCGCTCGCTGTGGCAGTTCAGGGTAGCGCCGCGCTCGCTGGAGGCCAGCAACGTGACGCTGCGGCTGGTGCGCAGCGACGACCATATCAGCATTGCCGGGCTTAACGTGGGCGGCAGCCACGCCTCCGGCGCCGCAACGGTGGGCGTGGTGGCGTGGCTCAACGGCCTGGGACTCAACGACACCTGGGGCTGGCTGCGCAACGTGCGCGTGACCGACCTGACCCTGCTGCTGCGCGACGACGTCAAGCGCACCGAGTGGATTGTGCAGGACGCGAACGTGGAAGTTGGCCGCACTTCAGAAGGTGGCGAACACGGCAGCCTGGTGGCCGAAGTGCGCCGCGTGACGCCGGACGGCAAGGAGCGCAAGCTGCCGATGCTGCTGACATTCGATCACACCGAAGGCGCCTCCAGTGCCGACCTGCGTGCGCGCTTCGGCAGTACCGACCTGGACCTGGTGGCTGATTACCTGCCGCCCCAGGTGAGCGAGATGATCAAGGCGCAGGGCACGGTGGAAGTGGGCACCACGCTGGGCCGCGACAATACGCTGGGCCAGCCGTGGATAACGCTGGGGCTGCGCGACGTGGCCTTTGCCACGCCGCCGGGGTTTGGGCACGGGCTTAAATTCGACCGGCTTAAAGTGACCGCCAGCTACCAGCAAAGCCCGACCGATTTGCTGACGTTGCACGACGTCGATGCCGAGTACAAGGGCCTGAACACCCTCCACGCCAAGGGCTGGGTGCAAGGCCTGACCGGGAATAACCCGCAGGCCAGCGTGGTGATGTACAGTACCACCGGGCTGGCGCAGAAGTTCTTCGACTTCATGCCCGACAAGCGCATGGACGTGGCGATGCCGTTTTTGCGCAAGAACATTTCCAGCGACGCGCGCCTCAACAACGTGGTGCTGACCTACACCGGCCACCCACAGGATTTCCCGTTCTGCGGTGACGATTGCGGGCTGGTGATTCGCGGCGACATGGCCAAGGGCCAGGCTCGGTTCGCCGACGAGCTACCACCGATAGCCAACGTGAGCGGCACCTTCGTGCTCAAGGGTGATGGCCTGTACTTTGTGGTGGCGCCAAGCCCGATGGGCCCGCAGCAAACCAGGGATGTGCGTGTCGCCCTGACCCACCTGTTCGTACCGGGGCCGACCATCCTGACGGTGTCGGGCACCGTGGCCGGGCCGCTGCCGCAACTGCTGCAAGGCCTGGGCGACTGGATGAAGGAGCCTATGCCGGTGGTCACCGCCGGCACGCATACCACGCAAATCAGCTTTACGCTGCCGTTCCAGCAGGGTCGTAAAACCAGCTTTGCCGACGCAATTGTCGACGCCGAAAGCAACGTGCAGAACGCCGACGTGCAAAAGGTGCAAGACCTGCCCGTGCCGCCGGTAAAGATCGCCGACGGCCTCGTACGCATCGGCGGCGGCAAGCTGGCGCTGAACCTCAATGGCAGCATGAGCGGCCAAACCCTCAACGCCAACCTGACCGACGCGATCGCCACCTTCGGCGCCAACCTCAAGGGCGCCGTGCGCTGGACCGCACCCTCTGACGCAACACTGACGATGGACGGCAGCACGCTGACATTGACGGGCAAAAAACTCGACCTCTCGGCGTATGATTTGGACAGCCTGAGCACCAGCAACACGACGGTGAAGAACATGAACGTCAACGTCAAGCTCGACCAGCTCAAAACCAAAGATGCCAACCTCACCGGCGTCACCGCGCAACTGGCGGCCAACGCGGGCAAGTGGGAAATTCACCAGTTCACCGCCAAAGTCGAAGGCAACCCGGTCAGCGTGGTCAGCACCAACGGGGGCGACGGCCGCCGCAAGCTCAACGTCAGTATCGATAACACCGGCCAGTTGCTGCGGGCGCTGGGGCTGTACAAAGACCTGCGCAACGGCCGCATGGCGGGCGAAATCAATTACGACAGCCCCGACGTGGGCGCGGGGGTTTTACAAATGAAACACTTCGAGCTGGCCAATCCGCCGGTACTGGTGCGCTTGCTGGGCCTGCTGAGCCTGCCGCAGCTGATTGCCGGCACCGACAGCGTGCTGTTCGACAAAGCCAACATTCCGCTGCGCCTCGACCACGACTTCGTGTACCTCGACAACGTGACGATGGAAGGCCCGAGCATGAGCCTGCGCCTCAATGGCAGTTACAACCGCGTCACCAAAACGCTGGACATCGACGGCAATCTCGCGCCCGCCATTCCGTTTAACCGGCTGGTGAGTAAAATTCCGCTGCTGGGCACGCTGCTGACCGGCAGCCAGGACGGCGTGGTGGTGGCCGACTTCAGCCTCAAGGGCAGTTCGGACGCGCCGGATATTTCGGTGCACCCTCTCAGCGTGCTCACACCGGGGCTGCTGAAGGACGTGTTCAACGGCATAGGCGGCAAGCCGCAGCCCAGGCCGCAGGTGATTGATGGAAGGAGTAAGCAGCAATGAAAACACAACTGGCCACGCTGGCGATGATGGGATTGGCGGTATCGTCTTTTGCCGCCGCGCCGTTGAAAAAGGTAGACGTGATGCTCAAAGGCCCGCACGGCGAGGTGGCGGTGGTGCATGCCGAGGTGGCCGACACCGAGGCCGCGCGCCAGTACGGCCTGATGAACCGCGACAGCCTGCCGGAAAACGACGGCATGATTTTCACCTGGCCCAAGCCGCAAAAGGTCGGCTTCTGGATGAAGGACACGCGCATCCCGCTCGATATGCTGTTTATCAGCCGCGGCTACGTGGTGGCGGTGGCACCCCAGGCCAAGCCGATGGACGAAACCGTGATTTCCCCGCCCGGGCAGGTGGACGCGGTGCTGGAGGTCAACGGCGGCTGGGCCAGCGCCCACAAACTTGGCCCCGGCTGGCGGCTCTCCATCGGCAAATAACTTCTCATCTGTCCCATCATTCGCGTGAAGGGATATAAATGCGGGGGTACAAATAACTCTCCGTCGGCCCCGCGTGCCCGCGCCCTCTTTGGCGCGGGCATGACGGGGCTATGGGGTACAGCATTAGCTGCCCAACGCTTCCTCCAGCTTCCCGTAAGTAAGAATCTGCGGCAGCACGATGGCATCCTGCCCCGGCAGGTACAGCAAATACAGCGGCACGCCGCGGCGGCCGTGCTTTTCCAGTTCGGCGGAGATGTCGGGGTTCTGTGTTGTCCAGTCGGCCTTGAAAAGCGCTACGTTCTTGCTTTGGAACAAGGCCTGCGTTTTGGCGGTGTTGAGCACCGTGGCTTCATTGACCTTGCAGCTCAGGCACCAGTCGGCGGTGAAATCGACGAACACCGGGCGGTGCGGGCGCAGGGCGTTTACTTCGGTGGCGCTCCAGGCCTGCCAGTCGGCGGTGGGCATGGGCGGCATGTACACGCCGTAGGCGCCAAGGCCGAACAGGGCGGCAAGCACCAGCCCGCGCAACAGCGAAGGCTTGCGCCCGTACAGCCACAGGCCAAAGGCAAACGCCAGCAACGCGGCCAACAGGGTAAAGAAGTGCAGCGCATCGGTCTGGTGGTTATAAACCCACAACAGCCACAACGCGGTGGCCAGTAGCGGCCAGCCGAGGAATTGCTTGAAGGCCTCCAGCCACGCACCGGGCTTGGGCAGCATGCGGGCCAGGCCGGGAATCAGGGTAATGGCCACCAGCGGCGCCGCCATGCCAAGGCCGAGCGCGAGGAACACCAGCAGCGTCACGGCGGCGGGTTGGGTGAGGGCATAGGCCACCGCGCCACCCATGAACGGCACCGTGCACGGCGTGGCAACAATAACCGCCAGCAGGCCGGTCAGCACGTCGTTGCCAAAGTGTTGCGCCTTGCCGGTGTGGCCCAAACGGGTGAGCGAGGTGCCAACCTCGACCACGCCAAAAAAGCTCAGCGCCAGGCCGACCATCAGGGCGCATAAGGCCGCGACGAACAGCGGCTGCTGCAACTGGAAGCCCCAGCCGATGCTGTGCCCAGCACCCTGCAAAATAAGCGTGGTGGCGCCCAGCGCCATAAAGCTGCCAACCACGCCCAGCGTATAGCCGAGGGCATGACGGTAGGCGGCCTGTTTGTTCTGGTGGCCTTTAAGCAGCGCAAACGCCTTGAGCGCCAGCACCGGCAGTACGCAGGGCATCAGGTTAAGGATAAGCCCGGCAACAAATGCGCTCAGCAAGGCAAAAAAAAGGCCGTCGGCCGCCGCAACCAGGCGGCCATCAGGCGTGGCGGCCAGGGGCGCGGCGCTGAGCAGCGGGGTTTCAAACCTGTAGCCCTTGTTGTCGATAAGCAGCAGGCCGCGCAGGGTTTTGGGAGGCATGGTGGCCTGAGGGTCGGCAATCAGCGTCAGGCTGCCGCTATTGCCGCTCTGGCTGTAGGCCTGGTCGGCACTGTCCTGAATCACGCCGTCTTCGGCGGGTAAAAAGCGTACGGTCCTGAAGCTGCCGAACACCTGGGGGTGAAAGCGCAGCACAAAGTCGCGGCCATGCCTGTGGGCGGTGATTTGCGCATCGGCGGGCAGGGTTTGCGGCAGGGCGGGGGCCTGCTGCTGTTGCAGGGTGGCAAACGCCGGGTTGGCGGTGGGCTCACCCAGCGTGGCGGTCAGCGGCAGGGTGGTCGAAACCCGCCCCGGCATGCACACCTCGTTGCTGCAATACAGGTAGGTGAGCGTCACCGGCACATCCACATGGCCCTGCGCCAGCGTGGGCGGCGCGGTCACCGGCGCGGTTAAGATAACCTCGTTACCGTAGCCGTAGTTCATGATGGGCGGGATGCTGATGAGCCTGGGTGTGGGGAAGGTGAGCTGCCCGGCGGTAAAGCCCTGGGCGGGCACCAACGTGGGCGGCAGGCCCGAGTCGCCCGGGTTGCTCCAGTAAATATGCCATTCGGGGTCGATTTTGACGTGCCAGGCAACATTGAAGGTCTGGCCGCTGCGCACGCTGGCGTCGCTGGCCACCAGCCGGCTGTGTACCGTACCGGTAGAAACCCAGTCGCTGGTGCCGTCGGCGGCCCACAGGTTGGTGACAAGCGTGGCACACAGCAGAAGCAGGGAGAACAAACGGGTCATGGCAAGCCTTCGATTATTTGCTACATTGTAAACAAGAACAGAATTTAAATAAAGATGCCGCCGGTTTTACGTAAGCTACTGATCATGCTCGTAGGAGCCGTGGCCACGGCTGTAACGCTCGTGGTGGTGGTCGAGGCCGAGCGGATGTTCCCGCTGCCCGATGTGCCCGAACTGGCTCGTGCCTACTGGCAGGCCGCCGCGCACCCCAATGCGGTAACCGATATGACGCACCAGTTGCTGGCGCAGGCGCGGTTTTACCTGTTCATGCTGCATGCGCAGTGGCTGCTGTGGCTTATTCCCGCCGGCGGCGCGGCCATGACGCTGCTGTTCATGCGCCAGGTGGCCAATGAGGAAACCGCCGTATACCTCGAGCGGATTCACGACCAGGAGCGGCAGATTGAAAGCCTGACCGGCAGCGGGCAGGACGGCGCCGGAAAATGGGACGCCGCCCGCGAGGCGCTGGATAAGCTGCTCGACGGCGGCAGCGACATCTGGCTGGTGGTGGGGCGCGATGGCCGCATCAGCCGCGGCAACCGCGCCGCCCAGCAGTTATTGCAGGTGGAGCAACTGGGCGGCCAGGAATTGCAGGTGGTGCTGCCGTGGCTCAAGACTTCGCCGCTGTACGGCGGGCTGGCCCGGGTGATGAAAGGCGAAACCTGGCGCGAAGACATCGAAACCCCCGCAGGCGACGGCAAGCGCTACTGGCAGGCGCTGGCCTGGCCGTGGGGTGGCGAACTGGCCATCCTGCTGCGCGATATCTCCACCCAGTTTGCCGACACCAGCCTGCTGCAAAACGCCGAGGCGCTGGTGCGCCAGGTGATTGAGGAAAGCATGCGCCCGATTGCGGTGCTCGACCGCCAGGGCGTCTACTTATATGTATCGCCCAAATTCACCGAACTGGTGGGCGTGCCGGACCTTAAACGCGGCGAAAGCCATATCCAGAAGGTGCCGTCATTTCCGCCCGAACTGGCGGTGGTGATGCAAAAGCTCGATGCGGGCGAAGTGGTGGGCAACGATGCCGAACACCTGACCGTGAATGGCCGCGAGGAGATTCTAAGCTGGCACCTGCGCGCCTGGCTCGATGCCTTCGGCCGCCCCGGCGGCTATATTCTCACCGCAGGCAACCACACCGAACTGCACCGCCTGCGCGCCCAAACCGCCGAAGCCGGGGGCCGCGAAAACGCACTGGCCTACTCCGACACTCTCACCGGCCTGCCCAACCGCCAGCTTTTCAACGACCGCCTCAACATGGCATTGGCCGTGGCCCACCGCCAGCTCGGCAAGCTGGCGCTGCTGTTCCTCGACCTCGACGGCTTCAAAAAGGTCAACGACACCCTAGGCCACGACGCGGGCGACCTGCTGCTCAAACAGGTGGCGGCGCGCATCCAGGCGCAGGTGCGCGCAACCGACACCGTGGCCCGCCTGGGCGGCGACGAATTCACCATCATCCTGGCCATCCGCGACCGTGCCGACGCCGAGCAGGTGGCGGAAAAACTGCTCAGCACCATCCGCGCACCATATAATCTCAACGGCCAGGAAGCCCATGTCGGCACCAGCATCGGCATTGCGCTGTTCCCGCAAGACGGCGGGCAGGCGGCCGAATTGGTGCGCAAGGCCGACGCCGCCATGTACGAATCCAAGCAGGCGGGCAAAAACACCTACCGCTTTGCCACCAAACAAATTGTTGTCCAGTCTTAGGTTTACCCCTACACTCCGCCAAAATAATAGGTGCTGTGAAATGAAAATCTTTCCTACAGACTACAAGCTGCAAGCTGCAAGCTTGCTGATGGTGCTGGCATTGGCCGGTTGCGCATCCAACCCCTTCAGCGGCGGCGAAGACAAAAAGCCCAGGCTGGCAGGCGAACGCCTGGACGTCACGATGGGGCCATCGGCACTCTCGGCCACGCCGGGCGCCGATGCCGACAGCTTTGCCATTCCGCAGCCTGCCGCACTTGAAAACTGGGCCCAGACCGGCGGCAACGCCGCGCATAACGTCGGCCACGCCGCCATGCCCGCCAGCGTGGTACGGGCCTGGAGCGAAGACATCGGCAGTGGCAACAGCGACGACGCGCAAATCATCAACCAGCCGGTGGTGCACAGTGGCCGGGTGTTCAGCATCGACACCTCCGGCCAGGTCACCGCGCTGGCCGCCGACAGCGGCAAAAAATTGTGGAGCGTGAAGCTGCCGCTGAAAGAGAAGGAACAGGCCAAACTGGGCGGCGGGCTGGCGGTGGAGGGCGACCTGCTCTTCATCACCACCGGCGGCGGCGAGGTCTACGCGCTTACCGCCAGCACCGGCAAGCAGGTGTGGAAGGTCGCGCTGGCCGTGGCCCTGCGCGCCGCGCCCACGGTCGATGGCGAACGCGTGTTCGTGCTGGCGCAGGATAACCACCTGTTCGTGCTGTCGGCGCTCGACGGCGCCCTGGTGTGGA
Source organism: uncultured Pseudomonadales bacterium (assembly GCA_964601735.1). Classification (GTDB taxonomy): domain Bacteria; phylum Pseudomonadota; class Alphaproteobacteria; order UBA2136; family UBA6156; genus DATAJX01. The sequence goes on along the minus strand of CAZROO010000006.1, from coordinate 5,646 downwards.
CGCACAGCGGCATGGAAGAAGGCCTGAGCCTGATGAGCGCCGCGGCGCCCGCCGTATCCAACGGCGTGGTGGCAGTGGCCTACAGCAGCGGCGAGCTTTACGTACTGCGCGAAACCGACGGCCGCTACCTCTGGCACGATACCCTGAGCACCCTTTACAGCGGACAAGACCCCGAAAGCATGGTGTCCGGCATCGCCGCCTCGCCGGTGATCGCCGACGGCATCGTCTACGCCGTGGGCGTCAACGGCGGCGTGGTGGCCTACGGCCTGATGAACGGCCAGCGCTACTGGAAAACACCCGTCAACAGCAGCCAGATGCCGTGGGTGGCGGGCATGCAGATGTTCGTGCTGACGGATAAAGGCGAGCTGGCCTGCCTCAACCGCAAGGACGGATCCATCCGCTGGGTCACCGACCTCAACGCCGGCCTGCCCAAGGCCAAGGATAGCCGCATCTGGAGCGGCCCGGTGCTGGCGGGTGACCGCCTTATCGTCGCCAGCAACGACGGCTACGCGCTGAGCCTCATCCCCGAAACCGGCAAGCGCAAGGCCGCCACCGAAATCGACAAGGGCGTGGCTGTGAGCCCGGTGGTGGCAGGCAACGGCCTGTACTTCCTCACCGTCAACGGCAAGCTGGTGGCCTTCAGGGCAGGGAAGTAAAGCCGGGAAGTAAAAAAGAGTATCGGCGCCCCGCCACAGGCTGGGGCGCTCCCCCTCGGGCATTGACCCGAGGGCTTGCCGAAAAAAATCACCATAAACACCGCCCCATGCCGGCGCAGGCCGGCATCCACGTCCCGCAATCCTTGAAAACGGGCTCCTATAACACAGCCGTCAGTCAGCTTTTCTGGGGGCAAGGGGCAAAGCCCCTTGCGGCGCAGCCGTCATGTAAAACGCAAAAACGCCCGGGTAAACCCGGGCGTTTTCATCTCGCTTAGCAGCGCCGGTAGTAGTCGGCACCGTGGAAGTAAGGGCACCGCCGCACCGGCGCGCCGTAGTCCTGTGGCGGCTCCTGCTGCGGGGCCGCTTGCCGTTGCGGTCCCAGCCGGAAGGAGAACAGCGGCGAGGATATCCCGAGTAGTCCATCATTGTCCTGCGGCTGCGGTTGCGCCTGGATGATGATGGGCTGCATCGGCCTGACCACCGTTTTCCGGACCGTTCGCCTGATGACGCGCGTCCTCGGCGGGCGGGCCAGCACGCTATCCAGTTTGGCGTCGATATTGTTCAACTGGGTCGTGTTGGCAGAGAGGCGGCTGTTGATATCGGCCGTGCTGGTTTTCAGCGTGCTGATATCGTCCTTCACCGCCTTGTTGATGGACTGCTGCTCCATGCTGATGGACGGTGACAGTTCGGTTTTGACGATGGGCGCCACCGGTGAAGGTTGAACCACGGGCAATCGTTTATCGATTTCGCGATTCACAATCGGCGGCACTTCCTCCGTTATGACTTGCCGGAGGTCGTCCTTCGTCAGTGGGGTTGTAATCACTGCCGTGGTACTGGCTGGCACGACCGGGGAGGAGCGCGGCATGAAGAGGGCCACAACCACCACGATCACAACAATGCCGACAAGACCCATCACTATTTGGGGAAGGGCATTGGCAAACCTTATCCGGCGGTTCTCGGCTTCGGTCTGGGCGAGCTCCTTGTTTATTTGGCGTTGCGTGGTGCGGAGGATTTGCGCCTCGGCTTCCTCCTGCTCACGCAAGGTTGCCACCGAGGAGGGAGGGGGAACTTCCGACCGTGGCGGTGGCCGGTTTGCCATCAGGTACAGGGCACCGATAACGACCACGGCGCCAAGCACGATGAGTATGATTTGGTATGGTTCCAGGACCATTGAAGGGTATCCTCTGTTGCCGGCACAGCCGGTGGGAGAAAAGGGAGGCAGATGACACAAATGATGTTACGCCCGGCTATAACGCGCGTATACATAAAGGGACAATACGAAGCGGCCTTTTCTCGAAAAAACGAATGTATGCAATATAGGCAGATTTTTACACGATAAGCGTGCCACATCTCTTTGATAAATACATGTATACACTATTGGCGTTAAGCGGGGGGCGTGGTAGGGCAGGTCTATGACTACGCTGGTTGCTCTTGTTGGCCGTCCGAATGCAGGGAAATCCACTCTGTTCAATGCGCTCGCCCGTGGCCAGCGCGCGTTGGTGCATGCCACGCCCGGTACCACCCGCGACAGCCGTCGCTGCCCCGCCCGTCTGGAAGACCTCGAATTCGACCTGCTCGACACCGCCGGGCTGGAGGAGGGTGCCAAGGGTGAAAGCCTCGAGGCCGACCTCACCCGCAACCTCACGCGCATCGCCCGCAAGGCCGCCGACTATGCCGACGTGCTGGTGTACCTGGTCGATGGCGATAGCGGCGTGCTGCCCGCCGACCGCGACCTGGTGCGCTCGCTCCGCAAACTCGGCAAGCCGATGTTGCTGGTGCTCTCCAAATCCGACCTGAAGCGCGCCCAGGCGCAACGCGATGCCTGCCTGGGCCTGGGTCTGGGCGAGCCGATTCTGCTTTCCGCCGCGCACCGCATCAACCTGCATCATTTGCGCGACGCTCTTGAACCACATATCGGTCAAACCGGGGCCGGAACCGACACGCCTGCACCCCAAACCGACAGCGATGCGACATCCCTGCACACCGATATGGATGCCGAAGTCGAGCTGCCGCCGGTGCCCGAAGGCCCCATCAAAATCGCCCTGCTGGGCCAGCCCAACGCGGGCAAATCCACGCTCACCAACCGCCTGCTCGGCGGCGAGCGCATGCTCACCGGCCCCATGCCGGGCCTCACCCGCGAGGCCCTGAGCCACCCGCTAACCTATTCTGGCCAAAGGTTTATTTTAACAGACACCCCCGGCCTCCGCCGCAAGGCCAAAATCACCGAAGACCTCGAAAACTGGAGCGTCGGCCAGGCCGTCAACGCCGGGCAGGAGGCCGACGTGGCCGTGCTGCTGGTCGATGCCAGCACCTACGACCCCGGCGAGGGCCACTGGGATATTTTCGAGAACCAGGACAAAAAAATTGCCCAAACCCTTGTAAATGCAGGAAGACCTTTACTGGTCGCCCTGACCAAGTGGGACGCCGTGAGTGCGACCAAGGAGTGCCTGGAAGAAGCCGAACACCAGATGCGCCGCACGCTTACCGATATTCCTCGCCCGGTGGCGCTGCCGCTTTCGGCTAAAAACGGGCAGGGGGTCGGGGTTTTAATGAAGGCCATCGCATCCTTGCATGCCACCAATCACGGTGATATCGGCACCAAGCGCATCAACCGTGCGATGGAAAAAATCGTGGCCCGCCGCAGCCCGCCGCTGGGCAAAGGCGGGGCCGCCACCAATCTTAAATTTGCCCGCCAGGTGGGCGCCAACCCGCCCGCTATCGCCATCTGGGGCAACCGCGTGGCAAGTCTTCCTGGTAGCTATAAGCAGTTTATGCGCAATATGTTGGCAGATGAACTTCAACTGCTGGGTGTGCCGCTGCGATTGCTCTTCCGTTCGGGCAGTAACCCGTTTAAACGGGATTAATGCTGCCCTGGATGATTACGCAAGGTTAGCCGTCCCATGACTGAAAAAAGAGAGGCCTCACGGCCCCTTTTTTAAACTTTGGTTGCGGGGGCAGAATACTTTAAATCATGTTAAATTTATGAAATAAAACATGAATATTTTAGTATGATAACCCCAGTACCGCCTCCTGTACCGTCAAAATTTTGGCGCTTAAAATAACGCCTTCGGCAAGATAATCGCCACGGTAAAGCCAGTAAGCCAAAGCCCGGACGCTACCCCGGCCATCACCCACGAGAACAGTCGGAGACGCTGGCAGGCTTTTGCTAACCGGGCGTCGGCCGGACATGGCACATAGCGTTGCCGCCACACTGCGTACCAGCTTACGGCGATCATTCCGCCGGAGATGGCAAACACCCAGTACTTATGGGCTGACAGCCACACCAGCCAAGGGGCGGCACTCACTAGGCCGACAAGCGCGGCACCCATGCCGAGCGAGACGAACACCAACGGCAACACGCAGCACACCAGCGTGCCCATGCTGGTGAATAGGCCCAGCATAGGCATCACGGTGTCGCGCCAGTTCAAGTTATCCTGGCGCATGATCTATTCCGCCTTGTAAGCGGTCATGTCGTAACCGGCCTCTTTAAGCAGGCCCTTGAGGCGGCCTTCTTCCAGCTTGCCATCAGCCTTGAGACCCACCGTGACCGTCTTGGCCGACAGGTCTACGCTCACATCAGCCACCCCTGGTTCCTTCATGAGGGTTTTCTTGATGCCTTGTGCGCAGTAGTCGCAGACCAGACCGTTTACGCTAGCCACGATGCGCTTGTCGCCTTTCATGGCGACAGGTTCGGCGGCTTTGGGTTTGGCCATCTCGGCATTTTTCATCCAGGTGCCATCCGGCATCTGGTGCATCCCCTCGCGGCTTTCAGCAGCCAGCGCAGGGAGGGTTATGGCCATTGCCATCAGGCTCAGGGTGAGGATTTGTTTCATTGTCATTTCTTTCATTGGTTCGGTTAAAAGGTTTTCATCAGGTTGACCATCACGCCACCACGGGTGCTGATGCCAGCCTCCCAGAGGTAGTCGTCATAGAACTGGCGCACCATCGGCATGGCGCTCCAGGTCTCGCGGGCGCCGGGGGTATGGCCTGCCTCTACCATCAGCCAAGTGTGTAGCTGACCTGCTTCGGCCACATAGGGCGCAACCCCGACGCGGGCAGACTGCCAAAGGAAGTCTGGGCCGTTAGAGGTTTTGTGGAAGGTGGTTCCAGCCTGCGTGTACCAGCGCCGATCTTCCCAATCGACCGAGGCACCGCCCCAGCCACTCGCGTGGGCCTTGTCGTTGATGAAGGTTGGCCCAGCCCCACCCCAGACGTAGACGTTGGCTTGGCTGTCGGGGTAGTTCCAACGCCAGCCCCGTGTCGCCTGCGGGCCGTGGGAGCTAACGTTCATCTCGCGGTACTGGGTACTGCCCCAGCCCACCGCCCAGTCCTTGTTAAGGGTGTAGTCAACGTGGGCCATGTCCATCAATGGGTCATGGCCGACCATGATGTTGGTGCCGCCCGGATAGGTAATGGGTCTTGCCCATGCGGCTATAGGTAGCAGAGCCGTGAGGGCCAGCGTCCCTATGAGTGTGTTTGTTTTCATGTTGAGTATTCTCGTTCAATTCCTATTCACCGCCCGGCCTATCCGGGTGGCGTAACGGGAAGAACGCTTAAATCAGCCAGCGCGACAGGTTGGCCAGAAACTCGTTAGTGGTGGAGTAAAGCGCAATGTCCGGCCTTGGTGGTGGGCGGGCGACATGCTGGCCCAACAGTACGGGCTGTACCGGCTCGGCGACGATGGCAGGGATAAAATCAACCTGGGGAGAGTGGACGGAAACAGCTACCTCACTAACCGGCAGCGCGGGTGCCTTGAAGCACTCCGATACCGTCATGCAGCCTTTCATGGCGGCAGGGGCGGTTTGCTTGCTCATGCCCATGTTGGCCATACAGTCCATCTCGGCAGAAGCAGTCGGGGCCGATTGCGTGATGCACGGCAGCGCCTCGGCCAGCGAGACAAAGCCCGCCGCCAAAACGATAACAAAGAGCATCAAGCGTTTCATGGCGACTACTCTAAATGAGACATCGTTCCATAACAATGTCTCTATCT
>CAZROO010000005.1:57107-66769 GCA_964601735.1 uncultured Pseudomonadales bacterium | reverse complement strand
CTCTACCGCGAGCAAAAGCTGAAAGAACTTTCCGAAAAACGCATCAGCGGCGTGGGCCGTGCCGACAAGCCCGAGGGCGGCATCGCCCATATGTCGCCCAAGCCGGACTGGCTACGCGTCCGTGCCCCGCAGTCGCCGCAGTATTTCGACCTCGTGAACCGCGTGCGCGAAAAGAAACTCCATACCGTCTGCGAAGAAGCCGCGTGCCCCAACATCGGCGATTGCTGGTCCTCCGGCCACCTCACGGTGATGATTCTGGGAGACACTTGCACGCGCGGCTGCGCGTTCTGCAACATCCAAACCGGCAAGCCCAACGCGGTCAACCCGCACGAGCCCGCCAACCTCGCGCAGATGGTCGCCGAGCTTAAACTCAAGCATGTGGTCGTCACCTCGGTCGACCGCGACGACCTGCCCGACAGCGGCAGCGGCCACTGGGCGCAATGCATTTCCGAAATCCGCAAGCAGGCGCCGGGGACGACCATCGAAATCCTGACGCCGGATTTCCGCCGCAAGGAAGAAGCCATCGATACCGTCGTCGCAAGCCGCCCAGACGTCTACAACCACAACTTAGAGACCGTGCCGCGCCTCTACCGCACCGTGCGTCCCGGCGCGCGCTACTTCGGCAGCTTGCGCCTACTGCAACGGGTGAAAGAGAAAGCGGATTATCCGGTATTTACAAAAAGCGGCCTGATGGTCGGCCTCGGCGAAGACCGCGACGAAGTGCTGCAGGTGATGGACGATCTCCGCGCCGCCGATGTCGACTTCCTCACCATAGGCCAGTACCTGCGCCCCAGCCCGCAGCACTACCCGGTCATGGAATACGTCACGCCCGAGCAGTTCGCGTATTACGAAGAACAGGCCAAGATGAAAGGCTTCCTGCTGGTCGCCTCCGGCCCGCTGGTGCGCAGCAGCTTCCATGCCGACAAGTACTTCGGGGAACTTGTCGCCAAGCGTAAAGCGCAAGAAGTCTAAATGAAAATCGCGCATGGACTATTAAGCCACGAATTCGCTGGCGCCGAGCGCCACCTGGCCGAGCTGGCCGCATACCAAACCGGCGAGGGGCATCAGGTGCACCTGTTGCTTGAAACCCTCCGCCCGGACATCGAAAACCGCTGGCGCAACGCGGTGCCGAAAGCCAAGTTCCACTTTCTTCCCAAGTGGTGGCCCGCCGCTCTTAGCGGCGCGTGGGCACTGGTTATTCTTCATCACATTCGCCCCGATATTTACCACGCCCATCTGGGCCGTGCCGCCCGCCGCCTGGGCTGGGCCTCGCGCGCATTGCACATTCCTTTCGTCGCCACGCTGCATCTCGACTACCGCAAAAAAGAACATGAAAAGGCCGACGGCCTCATCCGCATCTGCGACTGGCAAAAGCGCGACATGGCCGGTTATACCGGCAAAGCCACCACCATCTGGAACTGGGTCGCCCCGGTAAAGACGCCGCCCAAAGATGCCCGCCAGAAACTCCGCGACGGTCTTCAGGCCAACGCCAAAACCATCGTCTTTTTAAGCGCCGGGCGGCTGGTGCCGCAAAAGGGCATGGATATCCTCGTCCGCGCGTTTGAAAAAGCCTTCCCCAAAAAATCCGAGAACGTGCGCCTGCTCATCGCGGGTACAGGCCCGATGGAACACGACCTCAATACTCTCATCGACATCGACAAACGCATCGTGCCCGTCGGCTACGTCAACGACGTCACCCCGCTCTACGCCGCCGCCGATGTGTTCATCAGCGCCGCGCGCTTCGAGCCGTTTGGTTTAGTCGTATTGGAAGCCATGAGTTACGCCCTGCCGCTCATCTGCACCCGTACCGACGGCCCCAGCGAGTTCCTCGGCGGAGGGTCAGAGGATAAGAGGATGAGAGGGTCAGAGGGTAAGGTATTGTGGGCGACGCCGAATGACGTTGATACCCTCGCGGCGGCTTTGAAAAAGGCCAGGGCAGGACGCATTAAATACGACCTCAGCCTGTTCAAAGTTGAAAAAGCCGGAAAGTCGGTTTTGGCGTTCTATAAACAGGTCACCGCGGGCCGCTAATCCTTGTCCGGCGCCCCGGCGAAGGCCGGGGCCTCGTTTAAGTGATCAGGACGGTTCAAGCGAGGCCCCGTTTTTCAACGGGGCGCCGAATTTCTCCCAGGTGATGGGACTGTTGGCAAATGGCGGAAATTGGACTAATTTCGCGCCCATGAGCAGCAAATCCCAACTCACCGGCGCCCAAATCCGCCAAAGCTTCACCGATTTCTTCGCCGAGAAGAACCACACCATCGTGCCCAGCAGCAGCCTGGTGCCGGATAACGACCCGACGCTGATGTTCACCAACAGTGGCATGGTGCAGTTCAAAAACAATTTTACCGGCGTCGATACCCGCCTCAAACGCGCGGCCTCGGTGCAGCGCTGCGTGCGCGCTGGCGGCAAGCACAACGACCTCGAGAACGTTGGCGTCACCGCCCGCCACCACACCTTCTTCGAGATGCTCGGCAACTTCAGCTTCGGCGATTATTTCAAAGAGCAATCCATCACCTGGGGCTGGGAATGGGTGACCAAAAACCTGGGCCTCGACCCCGCGCGCATCTGCGTCACGGTCTATCACGATGACGATGAAGCCTTCGACATCTGGAATAAAAAAATAGGCCTCAAAAAAGACGACATCATCCGCATTAACAGCAGCGCCAACTTCTGGACGATGGGCGACACCGGCCCCTGCGGCCCGTGCTCCGAAATTTTCTACGACCTCGACCCCACCGGCAAAAAAGTCTGGGGTGGCCGCCCCGGCACGCCGGAAGAAGACGGCGACCGCTGGATGGAGATCTGGAATCACGTCTTCACACAGTTCGACCTGCAAAAGGACGGCTCCAAGATTCCGCTCAAGCACAAAAACATCGATACCGGCGCGGGGCTCGAGCGCATCATGTGCGCGGTGCAGGGGGTTTACAGCAACTACGACACCGACGTGTTCCAGCACATCATCAACGCGGCGGGCAACCTCGCGGGCGTGAAGTACCGCACGAATGACGAAAGCGACATGAGCCTCCGCGTCATCGCCGACCACCTGCGCGCGATGACCTTCCTGATGGTCGATGGTGTGATGCCCTCCAACGAAGGCCGCGGCTACGTGCTGCGCCGCATCATGCGCCGCGCCATGCGCCACGGCCACCTGCTGGGCACGGACAAGCCGTTCATCCACAAGCTCGTCCCCACGCTGGTGGGCCTGATGGGCGAAGCCTATCCCGAGCTGCAACGCGGCGCGCCGATGGCTACTGACGTCATCAAGATGGAAGAGGAACGCTTTGGCAAAACGCTGACCCAAGGTTTGAAACTTTTGGAGCAGGAAACCAAAGGCCTCAAAAAAGGCGACATGCTTGAAGGCGAAGTCGCGTTCAAACTCTACGACACCTATGGTTTCCCGCTCGACCTGACGCAGGATGCGCTCAAGGCCAAGGACATCTCCGTCAATGTCGACGGTTTCCAAACCGCGATGGAAGAGCAGAAACAACGCGCCCGCGCGTCCTTCAAAGGCAGCGGCGATAAGGCGCTGTCCGAAGTCTGGTTCGACGTGCAGGCCGACGCTGGCCCCACCGAATTCCTTGGTTACAAAGTGCTCTCTGCCGAGGGCGTGGTTAAAGCCTTCGTGCAAGATGGTCAAAAAGTCGACTCGCTGAAACAAGGTGACAAGGGCCAACTCGTCGTCAACCAAACGCCATTTTACGCCGAAAGTGGCGGCCAGGTGGGGGATACCGGTACCGTCGAAGGCGAGGGGTTCAAGCTTGCCGTCACTGACACTCAAAAAGTGCTCGACGGCGTTTTTGTCCACCACGTTACGGTCGAGAAGGGCACCGTCAAACTTGGTGCCAATGTCGAATTGCATGTTAACCCCGAACGCCGTGCCAAAATCGCCCGCAACCACAGCGTCACGCACCTGCTGTTCGCCGGACTGCGTCAAATCCTTGGCGAGCACGTCGTCCAACGCGGCAGTCGCCAGGATGACGCCACCACCCGTTTCGACTTCAGCCACATAAAGGCAATGACGCCGGAAGAAATCCGCGCGCTCGAACATAAAGTGAACGCCTGGGTGTGGGAAAACCTGCCTGTGGTCACGCGCATCCTCGGCAAGGAAGAAGCCGTGAAAAGCGGCGCTACTGCCCAGTTCGGTGAAAAATACGGCGACGAAGTCCGCGTGGTCTACATGGGCAACCCCGACAGCACCCAAATGATCACCGCCGATCTCTGCGGCGGCACGCACGTTGCGCAAACGGGTGAGATCGGTTTATTCCGCGTGCTGAGCGAAAGTAGCGTGGCGGCAGGTATCCGCCGCCTCGAAGCCGTCACCCACCAGGCCGCGTTCGACGCCCTGCTGGCCGACGCCGACACGCTGCGCACTGCGGCGGGTATTCTCAAAACCAAACCGACAGACGTCCCCGCGCGCCTCGAAGAAACGCTGAAAAAAGCCAAGGCTGCGCCCAAAGCTGCCGCCGCCATCGACGTCGCCACCCTGCCGACCGAGCAGGTCAAGGGCATCACCTTTGTGGCGCACGAAGTCCCCGGCGCCGACGCCGACGCGTTGCGTACCGCAGTGGAAAAACTGAAGGATAAGCACGAAGGTGTCTTTATCCTCGCCACCACGGCCGAAGGCAAGGCCACGCTGGTGGCGGGCGTGAGCAAGAGCCTTACCGGCAAATACCAGGCCCCCGCGATTGTGAACGCGGCAGCGGCGGTGCTCGGCGGCAAAGGCGGTGGCAGACCTGACATGGCCAACGCCGGCGCCCCTGCCGGAGACCTGAAAAAGGCCCTCGAAGCCTCCCGCGCCGCCTTGTAACCGGCGCCTGTAAAGAAGCCGTAGCAAAATGGCCGCTTGCGCTGGCGGCCCTTTCCGTGCGGGCTATAATTCAAGCATGGGTGCGCAAAAAATCATGAACTGCCTGTGGTTTGACGGCCAAGCCGAAGAAGCCGTGAAGTTCTATGTCAGCATCTTCAAAAATTCGTCCATCAAGCAAGTCACCCGCGTGCCCCCGGGCGAGTTTCCACCGGGCACGCTAGGCAAAACCGGCAGTATTCTTACCGTTTATTTCAAGCTTGAGGGACAGGACTTCCTCGCTCTCAACGGTGGTCCGCAGTTTAAGTTCAACGAGGCCATCTCGCTCATCGTCAACTGCGATACGCAAACCGAAATCGACAGCCTGTGGAGCAGGCTGTCGGCGCAGCCGGAAGCCGAGATGTGTGGCTGGATCAAGGACAGATACGGCCTCTCCTGGCAAATCACGCCACGCAAGGTAGCCGACTGGCTCGGCGGCGACGCAGATCAGGTGCGCCGGGTGATGGAAGCGGTCATGGGCATGAAAAAGCTCGATATCGCCACGCTCGAAAAAGCTGTCAAAGGCTAAATAAAAAGCTCACCGGTGAAGTGCCGGAGAAGGCCCGCGGGCGACATGCAAAAGAAAAGGTCCTTGAGTCCAACCGCACCATTCTCTCTAAACCAGAAACAACAAAGGCCCCCGTAAGGTAAGGGGGCCTTTCGTTAGCCAGCAGAATTACCCTCGATAAAAGGATTAGGAGGCGTGCTAGGCAACGCTATCTTCTTATCCTTTATACTTTGTAAAACATGCGTAACCGCCGCTCTGATAAAGTCGGCTTGAGTACGAAAATGAATCTGATTCTGACTAACAAAATCCTCAATTTCCTTTACCTGAGTTTTCGAGAATCTTGTGGTAATGGTGGTTGATAGATTAGTGGCTTCACGTCGTTTATCTTTACGCGAAAGGTGCCTATGGGTTGAGTCATCAGTCATTTTTAAAGCTCCGATGGTTCAATAAACGATATTTTTGTATACGTTACGCCCAACCCTTAAGCAAGTCTGAAGCAACCCCGCCACAGCGCGTGGCACCAACACAACCGGGCAGGGGGCATGAACCCATAAATCCCCGTACAGTCACAACATGCGGGTAGTGCGGCCCTTTCTGTTAGCCACGGCTTTAAGCTTAAGCCTTGCTGTGCCCGCCTTCGCCCAGCTTGATGATAACGCGCTCCCTGCCGCGCAATCCGGTCACCAGGGTGCGCTGCCCTACACCACCTACAGTGCCGAAACAGATGCGGCGGCCAACAAACTGTATTGCAAGTGGACCAGCCAGGACGGCCGCGACGGCGCCGGGCGCTACGACTTCCTTTGCGTCGGCGGCAACTGGGCCACCGTGCACCTGATGCTCGACAAATCGCACAAGGTCGGTAACGGCCTGGCCCGCGTGCGCCTGCTGTGGCGCGAGTGGCCCGCCGACCATCCCGCCAGCACCGAAAATGTCGTTGCCCAGCAGTTTCTGCAATACACCGCCGACCGCTTCATCGCGCCCAAGCTGGCGCCGGAAGTGATGCAGAGCTTCTTCGGCGCGCGCAATCGTGATTGGCAGAACGGCGATGTCCGCCTGCATTACGAACTCAGCGACCAGGGCAATTACCGCATCCACCGGCTGGAAATCATCGGCCTCGGCACCGCGCTCAAAATCCCCCACGCCGTCGAGCCGCAGAACAGTTTCGACAAAAAGCTCGACACCTGGCCCGCCAACAACGCCGACCTGCCCACCCGGCAAACCCCGGTGCTCACGCCCACCGACCGGCTGCCTTTGCAAGTGCCGCAAGGCGAGGACGAGAGGGTCAAAGGGTCAGAGGATAAGAGGACATCGCCGCTTTCCATTCTCCCCTCCAGTCCTCTTAACCTCTTGCCTTCTACACCTGCGTCGCCGGCGCCGCCCCAACCTGCTTCCGCTGCCGATTTGGCGACGCAACCCGCGCCCGAAAGCCTCAAAAAACCGGTAGCCGCGCCCACGCCCAGCGCCACGCTGGTGCCGTCCACCGCGTTGCAGCCCAACGCGCCCTCCAACTTCGATATCTACAACAAGGCCCAGCAACTCACCCGCGACGTCGAGGAAAAAGCCTTCGGCAAGGCGCCGCCGCCCAAAGCCCTGCCCGCCGCGCAAAGCCCGGTACAACAAAATGCGGGCGGGTTGGTCAAGCCGGGCGTCCCTGCCGTGCCACCGCTGGTGCCGGTGCCCACGCCCGCGGTTTCCGCCACCCAGCCTCCGGTTGTCGGGCCGGTCAGGGTCATCAGCCCGGCTACCGCCACCAGCAACACCAACTTCCTCGAAGGCGAGGGCCTTGGCAGCCCCAGCACCACGCCGCAGGAATCGATGACGCCCGCGCAAAAGGCCGCGCAAAAGGCGGGCAGGACCATCGATACCCCCAGCACCGTGGCACCGTGGGAGCAACCGGTACCCACCGGCGTCAACCGGCCGCTGCCGCAGCTCAAATTCGTCCCCAAGGCGCAGCCGCTCAACGAAGGCCCCGCCGACCAGACCATCCAGTTCGAGGACGAAAAGTCCCGGCTCTAGCGTTCAGCAGGCAGCTTGCATGGAAGGGGCCTCGCGGCCTCTTTTTCCGCCCCATTCCCGCGAATGGCAGGAATCCAGCCCAGTTTCTGCTTTTCTTTCCAGAATCTTAACTTTATAAATCCTCGAGACCGCTTCATCCATCGTTTTCCTCCCACGGAGATTCCAATGCCTGCCTTGGACTTTCATGGTATCGAAAAATTGCCACTTCAAATCAACCGCGATAAACTTCGTGAGCATGCCACCGGACTTCTCCTGACTGGCCGATTTGATGCTTTCCCCGGCTGTCATCTCAATCGCATCTGTATCCGTTGTCAAAAGGTGATGCCCGATGACAAGTTCTGGCGCCTCACCGCCGACGGTCTGGTCAAGCGTAACAGTTCGGGGCCGGTCTATACCTGGGATGCAGTAACCGGAGATGCAGCGGAGATACCGGCAGAAATCCTTTTCCCCAGTGTGGGGGAGGATATCTTTGCCGACCGGTGGCTGGGCACCGAAGAATACCCGTTCGGTACCCGGGCTGACTGGCCGACGCTGCAACTCTATTCAACAACGCTCGATTCCGGTGGCTGGTTCTACGGCGGTTATCCCAAATTACAGAAAAGGAATATTTTTGGTTCGCCGGTGGAAAAACCGGAACCCGTTGCTTGATTATCGAATCTCCAGGGCCGTGCATTGCGCACGGCCCTGTTTGTTTGAAAAATATCCACCAGCAGCAGGGATATGTCTTACAACGGTGGCGCAAGGCCACCGCGGGGCAAATGGCCTATTTTTAACGCTGGTTCACTCCGCCACCCGTTCACTCGTTCATTTATTTAGGCTACTGTGCGCCATCACATAAGGAAGAAAATAAGTATGGCTAAAGTTCCCGTCACGGTCGCCATGGGCGATGGCATCGGTCCCGAAATCATGGACGCCGTGCTCTATTTATTAGGTGAGGTCGGCGCCGAACTCGAGCCCGAATTCATCGATGTCGGCCAAAAGGTCTTCGCCAAAGGCATCATGAACGGTATCGACCCCAAAGCCTGGGAGAGCATCCGCCGCACCAAGCTGTTCCTCAAGGCGCCCATCACCACGCCGCAGGGCGGCGGCTACAAGAGCGTCAACGTGACCATGCGCAAGGCCTTCGGCCAGTTCGCCAACGTGCGTCAAACCCGCACCTTCGACGGCTTCGTCCCCAGCAAGCATAAAGGCGTCGACCTCGTCATCATCCGCGAAAACGAAGAAGACCTCTACGCCGGCATCGAATACCGCCAAACCCGCGACACCTGCCAAAGCGTCAAGCTGCTGTCGCGCACCGGTTGCGAACTCATCTGCCGCTACGCCTTCGAGTACGCCCGCACCAACGGCCGCAAAAAGGTGACGTGCCTGGTCAAGGACAACATCATGAAAATCACCGACGGCCTGTTCAGCCAAGTGTTCAAGCTCATCGGCACCGAGTTCCCCGAACTGGAAAAAGAAGTGATGATCGTCGACATCGGCATGGCCAAAGTGGCCGACAGCCCCGAAAAGTTCGACGTCATCGTCACCGAAAACCTCTACGGCGACATCGTGTCGGACATCGCCAGCCAAATTAGCGGCAGCGTTGGCCTCGCGGGCAGCATGAACATCGGCCACGGCTGCGCCATGTTCGAAGCCGTGCATGGCAGCGCGCCGGACATCGCCGGGCAGGGCAAGGCCAACCCGTCGGGCCTGCTCAACGCCGCCATCCTGATGCTCTACCACATCGGCCAAAGCAAGCAGGCGGCGGCGCTGGGCAACGCCTGGCTCTACACGCTCGAGCAGGGCCAGCACACCATCGATATCGCCAAAGACAAATCCAAGGCGCTCACCACCAGCCAGTTCGCCAAGGCGGTGGCCGCCAACCTGGGCAAAAAGCCCGGCACGCTGCAACCGTTCCCCGAAGGCGACGGCAAGGCCATCAAACTGCCCGAATACCAGCACACCACCCAAAGCGTGCGCACCAAGCGGCTGGTGGGAGTCGATATTTTCTTCGATGCCGAAGACGCCGACCCGCAACAGCTCGGGCAAACGCTCGAGCGCTGCACCACCGGTGCGCTCAGCTTCGAGCAGCTGGCCTCGCGCGGTATGAAAATGTACCCCGGCACGCCGGACATGCCGCCGGTGACCGACCTCTGGACGGTGCGCTTCATGGCGCTCAACGGCACCGAGCCGCTGGCGGCGGATATCCGCGGCCTGCTTCACAAAATCGAGGCCAACAACCTCGACTGGGTACAGGTGCAGAACCTTTATTCGTATGATCATGTGTCGGGCTATAGCGCCCGCCACGGCGAGTAG
>CAZROO010000005.1:0-57007 GCA_964601735.1 uncultured Pseudomonadales bacterium | reverse complement strand
CCGGCCGCCGGGCCCACGGCGCATTCACCGGCGCGCCACGGGCCGTTACACCATAAAAGGGCCAAGCGGCCGATGAGCATGGCGCAAAAGGCCAATACCAACCGCATAAAGGAATGTGGCCGCCGGTGGAGGGCCGACAAGGCCGCAGGCAAAACTGGAACCCAGAAGTGGCCCCAGTACTGGAGCGCCTGCAGTAAACGGCTTAAAGGATAACAGGGTCACAGGTGACAGGAAGGAAAAGCCGCCTGAAAAGGCGGTTTTCCTGCCCCCCTTTTTCCGTAACCCTGTTATCCTGTGACCCTGTTAGCCTATCTCCACCACGGTGCGCCCAAATCAATATCGCGCGGGCTGGTCAGCGCGCCCGTCCCGGCGCCCACAATGCCGCCCAGCGCGGCACCACTCAGTGCATTACCGCCCAGTGCCGCGGCGCCCAGCGCACCAACACCGGCACCAATCCCGGCGCCACTTAGCGCCCGGTCGCTTTGGGTTTCACCGCAGGCCGCCAAGCCCAGGATCCCGGCGACAATGGCCAAAATCACTCCATTCTTTACCACCCTTTGCATGGCCATGTTCCTTTCTGTTGATAAGACCAGTTTAAGGGTAGCACTGTAAAGGTGCTGTACCCGAAGCTGTTGCCGCGCGTAAACAACCTGTAAACGCCGCCCAGGCTCATTATTCGCTTACACCAAGCTTTCATTTGGCAACATTGTCACAGCCCCTTGCATAACCGGTATGCACGTTTGAAAAAAACACATAAAGGCGGGTGTTTAGACCCTTGCCAAGCGTGCCGGTGGTGCTTATGGTGCGCTCAGACCCGTTCCCGTGGCGGGTTGTAGGCCCTTAAGGCAGACGAAATTAGACAACAGAAGGTATGTACCCATGAACAAACTCATCACCAAGGCCGGCCTCGTTGCGGTTGTTGCGGCTCTGTCCGCCTGCTCCTGCCTCAAGAGCCCCGATTTGAACGTTGCCCCGGTTGCCAAGGGCAGCAAGTACGGCAGCGGCGAATACGCCAACGGCGCCGGCGCCAACTCCGAAGACGTCAAGAGCAAGTTTGCTTCCAGCGGCCTCAACATCGTCTACTTCGACTACGATAAGTCCGATATCCGCGGTGATGCCCAAGGCACCCTGCAAAAATTCGCTTCCTTCGCCAAGGATAACGGCGTCAAGGGCGTGACGATCGAAGGCCACGCCGACGAACGCGGCACCCGCGAATACAACTTGGCCCTGGGCGACCGCCGCGCCGTGAGCGTGAAGCGCTACCTGGTGGGCCTGGGCATGGACGCCGGCCAGTTCAACACCGTGAGCTACGGTAAGGAACGTCCGACCTGCGACGAACACAACGAAGCCTGCTGGGGCAAGAACCGCCGCGGCGTGCTCGTGCTGCAATAGTTCTGCAGATTTGGAAAACCGGCCGCAAGGCCGGTTTTCTTTGTTAACAGGCGGTTCTTTATTTAGGTAATACGTATGAAAAAACCTCCGCCTGCCCCGCGTTGGCCCGGCGCCCGGAAACAGGGGAGATCAATGCCGTTGCCCGCCGGGACAATGACGGGGTTACGACTTGCGAATGGTGCCCATGCCGCCCGTATAACCCCGACGCCGGCCTTGCGTTCACTTGGGCTCCCCCACCCGCTTCGGTGGGTACGGGCCAACGTGGGGGCAGGCGGAAATAGCGGCCCTCTTTTTGGCCCGGTTGTTGGGCGAGGGGGTTCCGTTAAAAACGGTGCGGCGTTATACAGGCGTGAACTACTTCTCCCTTTTTCCAATCACCGCTCTTACCCCAAGGATTCCTTATGGACTTCGCTGAATCGTTCCGCCGCACCCTCGGCGCGGCTTTCAATGTCTGCATGTACAACCTGCCGACGTCCTTAACTTCCGCTGTTCCCAGCCACCTGGTCTGGCGCGGGTGTACGGTGGATGAACACCAGGCTCAGCTCTTGCGGCTCCGTGGCAGTCCCCACTTTGTTCAAGAGGAAAAAACCGAAAAGGATGGCAGGCCCATTCACTGGTTCAAGTTGCATACGCCACTGTCAATGGAGGGCCGGGAATATCCTCCCATGCTCTCGTGGCTGGAATGCCCACCGGCTGATCCCATCGACGGAGGTGGGCTGCGCGGCCTGGTGCTTCACACTCCCGGTCAGCCTCGCCAGGTTCTGGTGAAGAACATCCGGTGTACCCGCTTCACACCCGGTGGAATGAACGTCTGGGGGCAGCCCTGGTCGGCAGACATGATCATCGCCGAGCACAAGGTGCCAAAGTTGTCTTCTCTACCAGTGTAAACCCAACCATCGCGACCGCGCCGGGCTCTCTCCGGCGCATTTTTTTCATAAAATGACAAGGCTGCGACACTTTCGCGCCGGTTGCGCACATTTACGGGAGTAAAACCGACAGCCGTGCACGCCGGACCGACAATACTGCGACAGTGCTGCATCACTTCCGCACGCTTTGTCCTGGCCCGTGGTGGGCCTTGTAAATTCCAATGGTATACTGCCCATCGTATGACTCTTAAAGACCGCATGGCGGGCTACGCCCAGCAACCGCAGGCAGAAAATGCCTTGTTTTTCATGTCGATGGCCGAGTCCGCCTTTGCCCCCGCAGCCGCTGAATCGCTGCTGGTGCCGATGTCTCTCATCAACCCGGACAGGGCTTTCCGCTACGCCCTGGTGGCCACGCTGGGCAGCGTGGCGGGTGCGCTTGGCGGCTATATCCTGGGTAATCTGGTGGCCCGGATTTTCATTGAGCCGATTGCTGCAAGTTATGGATTTGAGAGCTTTTTTTATGCCCTTAAAACCTGGTATCAGGGGTACGATGTGGCGGTTGTCGCCACTGCCGGGTTCTCGCCGCTGCCGTTCAAGGCGGTGGCCATCGGTAGCGGTGTGTTGGGGGCCCAGCTGCCCGCCTTTTTAATGGCAACGCTGATTGCGCGGGGTGCCCGTTTTTGGCTTATTTCTTGGCTTTTATGGCGGGGTGGGCCACGCTTTAAGGAGTGGATTGAACGTAACTTGGCGGCGTTGACCATGTCGATTTCGCTGGGTTTGCTGCTGTTTTTCATTCTCATCAAATACCTGTGGCAGTACGCATCTTAGGAGGGAGATATGATGCAAAAAATACACAACAAAGCAATAATTTACGGGGTTATGTTTATGTTGGTGGGGTGCGCGCAGACCACGCCCGCGCCGGTGGTGAGCGGCTATCAGAATAGCAACAAGGTGCTGGGTATTGGTGAAGAACCCCAGCAAAACAGCCATTTTTCGCTTACCCGTGAGGTGAGCGCCAAGGCCGGCGAGGGGAGCATGGCGGTGAGCCAGCCTGCTGCCCAGACCGCTCCATCTAGCGTAAAAGAAGAGGATTTACAAAGCATTAGCCCTGCATCTGGGCCCTCCAGCAAGCCGACCAAGGCGGCGGCATCGATACCCGAAAAACAGAGCCTGGTGCAGGATTGGAGTAAAAATCATGATGTTTCTCAAGGGGTTGTGATGCACGTGGTGCAGCCGGGCGAAACCGTGTACCGCCTGGCGCGGCGCTATGACACCACGCCGGACGCAATTCTTAAAGCAAATCATATGGATAGCACTGCCGATTTGGTAGTGGGCAAGAACCTGGAGATTCCCTCGGGCACCAAGGTGGCGGGCGCGCCGAGTGATGCGCAGGTGGCGCTCAACCGTCGTTTGGGTGTCGTTCCAGCATCGCAAAACGGTGTGCAAACGGTTCAAAATGATGCGCAACTGGCACAAAACAGTGCACCTTTGGTTCAAACGCCCAAATTGCTGCCGCCGGTGAGTGGTTCTACGGGTTCGATGGCCCCTGCCGAGACCAAGGCCGAGGTGGTGAAGCCTGTTGAGTTGGCCGCCGCTGACGCGGCTGAAGAAAAAATGGCCAGTATCGAGCCCGCCGCCGGGCCGAAGAAGCAGGCCCCGGCCCAACCCGCTGCCAACGATGTGAAGGTGATGAACCACACGGTGAAGAAGGGCGAGACGGTTTACCGTATTGCACATGCGTACGGCGCCAGCGTGTTGGACGTGATGACCGCCAATAATTTCAGCCAGCCGCAGCAATTGAAGAGCGGCATGGTGGTGAAGGTTCCGGTGCATGAACAGGTGAAGACCGCCGAAGCTGGTTCTGCCAGTGCCTCGTCTGCGTCTGCCCGGGTGGTGCCTCATGAGGAGGATGAAACCGCCGAAGCGAACCCCGTGCCCGCCAAGACCGCGGTGGATGAGGTGAAGGCCGCCTTCAACAAGGGCAAGATCGACCCGGTGGCCGCCCGCAGCAAGGGGCTGGCGTGGCCGGTGCACGGGCAGGTGATTCGCAAGTTCGGCAACCAGGGCGGCGGCGTGAAGCAGGAAGGCATTAATATTGCCGTGCCGCCCAACACGCCGGTGGTGGCGACCGACAACGGCACCGTTCTGTACGCGGGTAGCGGGCTGAAAACCTATGGTAGCCTGGTGATTATCCGCCATGCCAACGGCCTGTTCAGCGCCTATGCCCACAATACCCAACTGCTGGTGAGCAAGGGCGACGAGATCAAGAAGGGCCAGGTGATTGCTCTGAGTGGTGCCACCGGCAACGTGGACAAGCCGCAGCTGTATTTTGCGCTACGCCGCCAGGCGCAGGCGGTTGACCCGATGACGCTGCTGGCTTCGCAGTAGGTAAACCTGTTACCTGGTGGATCCCGGTCTGCGTCAGGATGAGGCGGTGAGTATTTAGGCCTGTGAGCTTAGCCCCTGGATGCGCCCGCCTGCGCGGGCATGACGGAGGACTTTGTTGGTGCTCTGCCATAACCACGCCCCCGTGGATGCCTACCCCCTAAGGGGGTGGCATGACGGCAGTGTTTATGGCGGCTTGTCTGGATAAGACCCCGGATAAATCGCGGATTTTGCGGCTGCCGTTTTTATTGGATTTGTGTGGCTGCGATTTTCCGGGGATAGGCGGTGTTATAGCGATTTACCCGGACAAGACCCCGGCCTGCGCCGGGGGCGCTCTTTCATGCAGCGGAGATGGACGTGTATTCTGCTTGGGGTCAAGGTAAGGTCGCTGGGAGAAAGCCGAGTAGCCTAACCATAGCCCCGTCATTGTCCCGGCGATTTTACGGGTGACTTCTTCTTTTTGATCTGGTGCGCCGGGCCAACGTGGGCCAGCGGGGGTAGGGGGTACCCCATTTTTTATTTGAAACCGTGCTTTTTTGTCCTATATGGGCCTCGTAAGGATGTATCGAAACATTTCATAGGGAGTTCCGCTATGCGGATTCTGATTGCACTGGGTGACTGGAAGGTGCGCTGGGAGCTTAAGAAGGCCCTGCGCAATGAGCATGCGGTAAAGGACTGCGGCAAGGTGCACACTACCATGCAGGCGGTTCGGGCCGAGCGCTACGATTTTGTCGTGGCGAGCGAGACTTACCAGGACGGAACCGTTGCCGACCTGTGGCGCGAGATACGGCGGGGTTGGCAGTCGAACTTGCCGGTTCTACTGTGGACCGGCGATGAAGGCTCTCTCCGTAAACACGGCTTGCACACGGATACAAATGTAAGCCGGGTGCATGACATCGACGCGGTGAAAGCGGCGTTGAATCGCCTGATAGCGGCATAAGAAAAGGGCGGCCTGGTGGCCGCCCTTTTTTGCTGTGCGAGCTAAGCGTTCGCTGTAGCATATTTTTGTCGAGGTTCGCCTTTTGGGCGTGTGCGGATATGGGCCGTACCACGCTCGAAAACACGGGCGGTTTTGGTATGCTTGCAGATGTAGCTGATGGCTTGCTGAACTTCATCCGGGGGAGCCGGAATAAGCAATTGCATGTTTAGTCGGCCCTCTGGTGAGGTGTCGATATGCTGCAGCTTGACGTTGACCGTGTTTTTTTCAAGCAGTTTTAGAACTTCCTGCTTTTTTTCGACTGGCCAGGTGGAGTTGAGTTTTACCTCTGTTTGCTTGGCATTCAAGTGCGAGACGTGGTGGCTCTTCACGAAGCGCAGCGCTTCGATGAGTGTAAGGTTTTCGACATCGGCCATAAGGCTTTGGATGAATGGCATCGAGGGGGTTCCTTGATTTGCCGAGAAGAAACGCAAAGGGTTGACTCCCTTTTATTAGGGCGGGAGAGAGGTCTTTTCAAGTGCTTTTGTGGCTGGCGAGGCTGTAGACAATTATGGAATGCTTAATTAGGGTGCGGCTTGGAACAAGGACTGAAGACTATGTTTATTGAGAATGCCTGGGCCCAAGCGGCCACCACCAGTGCCGATGCGCAGACCGGGTTGCCTGCGATGATTTTTAGCTATGCGCCGCTGATTTTGATTGTTGTGGTGTTTTATGTGTTGGTGATTCGTCCGCAAAGCCAGGCCGCCAAGGCGCAGGCCGAGATGTTGAAGGCGTTGGCCAAGGGCGATGTAGTGGAAACCAGCGGTGGCGTGATTGGCGTGGTGACCAAAGTGGATGACAAATTTGTGCGCGTGCGGGCCGGGGACAGCGAGCTGGTGCTGGCGCGGCGTGCGGTGGAGCGCAAGCTGACCGTTGATGAAGCCAAGCTGGCGGGAGTGAAGTAGATGCCCCAGATTTCGTTGCCGCTGCGCATTTTGGTGGTGGTGCTGATTAGTGCCGCGTTCATTATCAGTTTGCCGAATGCGCTTTCTCCTGCGGCGCGGGAGAAACTGCCGTCTTTCCTTCCGCATAATGCCATGAGTTTGGGGCTGGACTTGCAGGGCGGTGCCCACCTGGTGCTGGAAGTGAATTTGAAGGACGTGTGGCAGCGTGCGTATGACAACCTTACTGATGATTTCCGCGCCCAGGCGCATGAGGCGCAGGTTGGCTACACTGGCTTGCACGCCACTGCTGATGGCGTGACGGTTCAACTGCGTGACCCGGCTGCGGCGAAGAAGATTCTGGATAATCTGGCGCGGGATGGGATTCAGGCCCAAACCGCCAACGGCGTGACGACGCTGAGCTTTACCGACGTGCGCAAGGAAGAAATGCAGAAGCGCGCGGTGGCGCAGACGTTGCAGGTGCTGCGCGGGCGCGTGGACGAATTTGGCGTGGCCGAGCCGATGATTCAGCAGCAGGGCGACCGGCGCGTGATTGTGGAGCTTCCCGGTGTGAAGGATGTGGCGCGGGCCAAGGCCGCGATTGGACGGACGGCGCAGTTGACCTTCCACCTGGTGGACGAAAACGCCGACAACGGCGCGCCGGTGATTGGCGACAAGCTAAAGCTCAACGAAGACGTGACCGACGACACCGGCAAGGTGGTGGGGCAGCGTCCGCTGGTTGTTGACCGTCGCCCGGCGTTGACGGGTGATTTGCTGACCAGCGCGGGCGCCAGCTACGACCAGTATGGCGGCAGCGCGGTGGATATCGCTTTCGACAGCCGGGGGACGCGGATTTTTGCGGATATTTCAACCAAAAACGTGGGCAAGCGTTTTGCCATTGTGCTGGACGGTAAAGTGGTGAGCGCGCCGGTTTTCCGTGAGCCGATTCTGGGCGGGCGGGCGCAGATTAGCGGCCACTTCACCCAGCAGGAAGCGCAGGATCTGGCTGCCATTTTAAACGCCGGGGCGTTGCCCGCCAGCGTGAGCGTGGTTGAAGAGCGTACCGTGGGCCCGACTCTGGGTGCTGATAGTGTGGCTGCCGGCCAGACCGCGATTGTGGTGGGGACGGGGGCTGTGTTGCTGTTCATGGTGTTGTTCTATGGCCTGTTTGGCGCGATTGCCGACCTGGCGCTGGTGGTGAACCTGCTGCTGCTGGTGGCGGCGATGACGTTGTTCGGTTTTACCCTGACGCTGCCGGGTATGGCCGGGATTGTGTTGACGCTGGGCATGGCGGTGGATGCCAATGTGCTGATTTTTGAGCGTATCCGCGAGGAAGTGAAACACGGGCTTCGCCCTTTGGCGGCGCTGATGCGCGGGTTTGAACGGGCGTTCAGCATTATTCTGGACGGCCACGTGACCACGCTGGTGGCGGCGGTGGCGCTGTTCCTTGTTGGTACCGGGCCGATCAAGGGCTTTAGCGTGGCGCTGATTATCGGGCTTTCGGCCAGTTTGTTTACAAGTGTAACGCTGACGCGCTGGATTTGCCTGGCGTGGATTAAGTGGGCGCGGCCCAGCAACCTGCCTATTTAACGTGGCGATTTAAGGAGTTCTGACATGGCGATTTTACCGATTAAACCTTTTGAGAAGCTGCCGACTTTCAACTTTATGGCGTGGCGGCCTTTCTGGATTTGGAGCAGCATTGCGATGGTGCTGCTGGTGTTTGGGCTGCTGGGTGTGCAGGGCCTTAATTACGGCATCGACTTTGTGGGCGGCAAGCTGGTGGAAGTGCAGACCGCCCGGCCCCTGACCGTGCACGAGGTGCGCGAGGCGGTGGAGAAGCTGGGCTTTGTGGGTGGGACGTTCCAGGAATTTGGGGCGCCGAACGAGTTTTTGATTCGGTTGCCCGGTAATGACCCGAAGGTGCAGCCTGCCAGTGCCGAGCAGAATATTGTGGATTCGCTGAAGGCTGCGGCTGGTGGCGCCGAACTTCGCCGGGTGGAGTTTGTGGGCCCGCAGGTGGGGAAGGAACTCCAGACCAAAGGCCTGGAAGCCATGCTGCTGAGTGTGCTGGCGATTCTGATTTATCTGTGGTCGCGGTTTGAAATGCGGTTCGGCATCGGGGCGATTCTGTCGCTTTGCCACGACGTGATTCTGACCATCGGCATTATGGTGCTGCTGCGTACCGAGATTACGCTGACGGTGCTGGCGGCGATTCTGACCCTGATTGGGTACTCGCTGAACGAGACCATCGTGATTTTTGACCGTATCCGCGAAAACCGCAGCCGCTACCCGGCGATGCCGCTGAAGGAACTGATTAATATGTCGGTCAACCAGACGCTGGGCCGGACGATTATGACCGGCGGCAGCGTGCTGCTGGTGCTGACCGTGCTGTTCTTTTCCGGCGGCGAGGCGATTCACGATTTTGCCCGCGTGATGCTGATTGGCGTGATGCTGGGGACGTACTCGAGCATTTTTGTGAGCAGCAGCACGTTGCTTGCCCTGGAGGAGTACTACCGGAAAAAAGCGGCTAACGGTTAGCGACTGGTGGTTGGGGGGAATATGAAAACCGGTGTACTGGTTGATGCGGAACTGAAGGGCCTGATTGGGTCGGGCGGCATTTCCGCCTCCACGCCGGTGGAGAAGGGGCAGATTCAGCCTGCCAGCATTGATTTGCGGTTGGGGGCGAAGGCGTACAGGATTCAGGCCAGCATGTTGCCGGGGCCGCGCGGCACGGTGAGTGAGCGCATTGCCGACCTGGTGATGGGTGAGATGGATTTGACCAAGCCGCAATTGTTTGAGCGTGGCGCGGTTTATCTGGTTCCGTTGCAGGAAGGCTTGAAGTTGCCGAAGGGCGTGCAGGGGACATGCAGCCCCAAGAGCAGTACCGGGCGGCTGGATATTTTTGTGCGCGTTCTGACCGATGATACCAGCATCTACGACACCGTGGCCGAGGGGTATGAGGGACCGCTGTATTTGGAGATTTCGCCGCTGACCTTCCCGATTATGGCGCGGATGGGCGACAAGCTGACGCAGCTGCGGCTGCGCAACGGCGACGTGCGCGTGAGCGATGTGGACTTGATGGCATTGCATGAAAAGAACCCGTTGCTGTTCGGGTTGCGCGAGCCGGACGAAGTGGCGCACATGCGCGAAGGGCTTTGGGTGAGCATCGATTTGACGCGCAAGGATGATGGTGCGGGGGAAAATCCCATTATCGGCTACCGCGCCAAGCGGCATACCCAGCCGATTGATCTGGCCAAGATCGCGAACTATCCGTGGCGGCGTTTTTGGGAGCCGATTACCGCCAGTGATTGCGCGCCGCTGATTTTGTACCCTGAGGAATTCTATATTTTCGTTTCGCGTGAGCACCTTTGCGTGCCGCCGGGGTATTCGGCCGAGATGGTGGCGTATGATACGCGCATTGGCGAATTGCGCGTGCACTATGCCGGGTTTTTCGACCCCGGTTGGGGCATGACCGAGGGGAAATTCCACGGGACGCCTGCCGTGCTGGAAGTACGCGCGCATGACGTGCCGTGCGTATTGAAGGATGGGCAGCGGATTGGGCGGTTTATTTATGAGCATCTCAGTGGGGAACCTGATGCGCTTTATGGGAGCGGGATTGGGTCGAATTATGCGGGTCAGCGGTTGAAGCTGGCGAAGCAGTTTAAAATGTAATAAGCCACCGAAGGGTGGTTTTTTTATGCGGGTGGGCGTATTCTTCGACTATTCAGAAAAGGAGAAACACTATGGAGTATAAAGCGCGTATTGAATTCAAGCCCAAGGGGCTGGTGGGGATTTCCGACAAGCAGATCGACGAACACTGGAAGCTTTATGAAGGCTACGTGACGCAGACCAACACGTTGATTAAGCAGTTGGCCGACATGCGCGAGAAAGGTGAGGGCGGTACGCCGCTTTATGCCGACCGTCGTCGTCGTCAGGCGTTTGAGATGTGCGGCATGCTGGTTCACGATTACTACTTTGCCAACCTGAAGGCGGGCGTGGACAACAAGGCTGCGGACTTCAAGAAAAAAGTGGCGGAGAAGTACGGGAGCTATGATGCCTGGCTGGCGGACTTCAAGGCCTGCGGCGGTACGCGCGGCGTGGGGCATGCGATTGTTTACCTGGACCCCATCACCGGTGATGTGAACAACCACTTCATTGAACTGCATAACGATGGGCATATGCCTGGGTATGAAATTCTGCTGAGCATGGACGTGTGGGAGCATGCGTTCCTCATTGACTACGCCGTGACTGAGCGGGGCAAGTACATTGAGGCGTTTGTGAACAACGTGAACTGGGACGTGGTGGAAGAACGCACGCAGGCTTGTTTGGATGGGAAGGCGAGCCCGCGCTTCAAGCTTTAAACATGGCTTAAACGTAGGCAAACGGGGGTTAAGGCCCCCGTTTTTTGTTAGGCTGGGGGCATGAAAATAAAAACGGTGGCCTTGGGTGTTGTGTTTGCGGCGTTGGCGGGAACGGCGTTGGCGCAAACCATGAGCCCGGAGGCGGCTAATGCGGCGGGGATTCCCACCAGCACGCCCAGTACCCAGCAGATGCGCACCGACCAGATGATGGACAAATTACAGCAGCAGATTTTGCAGCTGCGCAGCGACATGCGCGACCTGCAACGCCAGAACATGGCCATGCAGAAGAAGGTGGACGACGCCAACGCCAAGAGTGCGGGCGTGAGCGACCAGGTACAGCAATTCCAGAACGTGAACCTGGTGAATGTGACTGCGGCGCAAAAGCAGATTGTGCAGCAGAACAATGACATTCTGAAAAAGCTGTGGGGCGAGGGCAAGCGCGATTGCCCGGAGCTGAGCGCGAAGCATCAGCAGATTAAGGTGCTGACGCGGCCGGATGGCGGGCGGACGGTGCGGTTTTTATGCTATGACGGGAAGGCGTTGCACCTTGGCACTGAGGTGCATGACCCGGCTGAATAGGTTTTTTAAAAATAAAGGCCACCTTTCGGTGGCCTTTATTCGTTAGTAGTGGCGCGACGCTGTATCAATCACCGTCGTAGTTGGTGTCGTTGTAGCGGCGGTCGACTTCAACGACGAAACCGCATTGGTCCCATCTTCCCGAAATCGGCTCGGTGGTGGAAATGCATAATTGGCCCTGCCAGTAGCCGAGACCGCGCTGGCAGTCCTGGAAGCCTGCTTCGATGTAGCCGCGATTCTGGCCATTAGCACTGAAGGCATTTGTGGTCAGAGCCTGCAATCCATCGTGCTCACCGCTACAGGTACCGACACCGCCGGTGTGGCGAGCGTTGAGGTGGCTGAAGGTGATGCACTGGTTGTAATGGGTCCAGCACACCTCTAACCGGCCGTTGGGGGCGATACCAAACTTGGCGGGCGTCCGGTCGATGGATGCAGGGCTGTCGGGTGTCGCAGGGCGGCCGACATACACAGGGCCATCGGCATAACCGGCCTTAGTCCGATAAGTGGTTTGTGCGCTAGTTTGTGACGGCAATGCAGAAATGAACGCGACGGCGACTGCGGCGACGACAAAACTAAAGATATTTTTAATCATTGGAATTCCTCCAAGCAAAAAGGAATATGGAGATTGAGCAAGGTTGCTCATATGTATTGTGGTGGGCGCGAAAAATATGTCAAGGTATACAGTGAGTTAGGTGTATACTGGCGTTCCATAGTTTGTCTGATCGTAAAGAGCATACGAACCCCGTGACGGGGATTTCGCTAGCTGGTCAGAGCCGCTTTGAGGAAGGGGGCGGTTACGGAGGTTTTGTGTTTGGCGACCTGCTCGGGCGTGCCCTGGGCCACCACGGTGCCCCCGGCCGCGCCGCCTTCGGGCCCGATGTCGATTATCCAGTCCGCCGTTTTGATGATGTCGAGGTTATGCTCGATGATGATCATGGTGTTGCCGCCGTCGACCAGTTTGTGCAGCACCTTGAGGAGCTGGTCGATGTCGGCGAAGTGCAGGCCGGTGGTGGGTTCGTCGAGGATATAAAGCGTGCGGCCGGTGGCGCGTTTGGAGAGTTCGGTGGCGAGTTTGATGCGTTGGGCTTCGCCGCCACTCAGTTGTGTGGCGGGCTGGCCGAGGGCGATGTAGCCGAGGCCCACCTCGCGCAGGGTTTCGAGCTTTTTATAGACCGGCGGAATGTTCTTGAAGAAGTCGCAGGCGGTGTCGACGGTCATGGCGAGTACGTCGGCGATGGTTGCGCCGTTGTAGGTGATCTCGAGCGTTTCGCGGTTGAAGCGTTTGCCGTTGCAGACTTCGCAGGGGACGTAGACGTCCGGCAGGAACTGCATGTCGACGCGGATGACGCCGTCGCCTTCGCAGGCCTCGCAGCGGCCGCCCTTGACGTTGAAGCTGAAGCGGCCCGGGCCGTAACCGCGCGCCTTGCTTTGAGGAAGATTGCAGTACCAGTCGCGGATGGGGCCGTAGACGCCGGTGTAGGTGGCGGGGTTGCTGCGCGGGGTGCGGCCGATGGGGGATTGGTCGATGTTGACGAGTTTGTCGATGTGCTCGAGGCCGGTGAGTTTGCCGTAGGGCGCGGGATGCTCGCGCGAGCCGTTGAGCAGCGCGGCGATGGCGGTGTGGAGGGTATCCATTACCAGCGTGCTTTTGCCGCTGCCGCTGACGCCGGTGACGCAGGTCATCACGCCGACGGGAAATTGCACCGTGACGTTCTTTAAATTATTACCGCGCGCGCCTTCGACGGTGAGCCATTTGCCGGAAGAATAGGCGTGGATGCCAGCCTTCGCTGGCATGAAGCCTTCAATGGAGCGGCGGTTTTTGGGGACGAGAATTTTCTTTCGCCCGCTCAGGTAATCGGCGGTTAGAGAATTCTTGTTGGCCATAATATCTTTGACGCTGCCGGTGCCGAGGACTTCGCCACCGTGGATGCCGGCGCGGGGGCCGATGTCCACCACGAAGTCGGCGTGGCGGATGGCATCTTCGTCGTGTTCGACGACGAGCACGGTGTTGTCGAGGTCGCGGAGGCGCTCGAGGGTTTCGAGCAGGCGGCCATTATCGCGCTGGTGGAGGCCGATGCTGGGTTCGTCGAGCACGTAGAGCACGCCGGTGAGGCCGCTGCCGATCTGCGAGGCCAGGCGGATGCGCTGGGCCTCGCCGCCGGAGAGCGTGCCTGCCATGCGGTCGAGGCTGAGATAGCCGAGGCCGACATGGTTGAGGAAGCCGAGGCGGGCGAAGATTTCGCGCAGGATGGGCGTGGCGATGGCGGCGGTGTTGCCCTTGAGGTTTTTTTGCAGCCAGCTTGTATGCAAAAGAGCTGCCGTGATGGGGAGCGAGCAATAAGCTGAAATATTGAGTGCGCCTTGCGCACGGCTCTTATCGTGGATACCGGCCTTCGTCGGCATGACAGAAGTACTTTTAGGCGGCAGCGTAACATTCAACGCAGAAGGATTAAGTCTTGCGCCGTGGCAGGTTTCGCAGGGTTTGGTGCTGCGGTAGCGGTTGAGGTCTTCGCGTGCGTAGGGGTTGCTGGATTCTTCCCAGCGGCGGGTGAGGATGGGAATGAGGCCGTCGTACGGTTTGCGGGTTTTGAAGCTGCTGCGGCCAGAGGCGTTCTCGAACACGAACTCGACGCGCTCGCCGTTGTTGCCGTTGAGCAGCATGCTACGGATGGTTTCCGGCAGTTTCTTCCACGGCGTGTCGAGGCTGAAGTTGTAATGTACCGCCAGCGGCTTGAGGTAGTAGGTGCTGGTTTTGTTCATGCCCGCTTTAGGGTCTTTCCACGGGTGGAGCGCGCCCTGGCGGAGCGTCAGGTTTTCGTCCGGCACGATGAGCGCGGGGTCGAAGAACAGGACCTCGCCGAGGCCGTCGCAGGCCTGGCAGGCGCCGAACGGGCTGTTGAAGCTGAACAGGCGCGGCTCCAGTTGCGTGGCATGGCCGCAGATGGGACAGCTATGTTTTTCGCTGAATGTTTGACGCCGAGGTGCGCTCTTCTGGATTCCCGCCTTCGCAGGAATGGGGCTATCCGATATTTCGGCGACGAGGGCGAGGCCTTCGCCGAGTTTGAGGGCGGTGGCGAGGGCGTCGGCGAGGCGGGTGCGGATATTTTCCTTCACCACCAGACGGTCGATAACCAGAGCGATGTCGTGCTTGTCGTTCTTATTCAGCTTGGGGGCGCTGGCGAGTTCGTGGACTTCGCCGTTGATTTCGGCGCGGGTGTAGCCCTGGCTTTGCCAGAGTTGCATCTCTTTTTTGTACTCGCCCTTGCGGCCACGGACGACCGGCGCCATGACCATGATTTTGGCGCCTTCTGGCCAGGCCAGAACCTGGTCGACCATTTGCTGGATGGTGAAGCCGTGGATTTCGACATCGGGGTGGTTGGGGCAATAGGGTGTGCCCGCGTTGGCGTAGAGCAGGCGGAGGTAGTCGTAAATTTCGGTGATGGTGCCGACCGTGGAGCGCGGGTTTTTGCTGGTGGTTTTCTGGTCGATGGCGATGGCGGGGGCGAGGCCGTCGATGCGGTCGACGTCCGGCTTGTGCGACATGTCGAGGAACTGGCGGGCGTAGGCGGAAAGGCTTTCGACATAGCGGCGCTGGCCTTCGGCGTAAATCGTATCAAACGCCAGCGAGCTTTTGCCGCTGCCGCTGACGCCGGTGATGACCGTGAGCGTGCGCTTGGGAATGTTAAGCGAGATGTTCTTTAAATTATGTTCGCGCGCGCCGTGGATCATCAGGTGGGTGATGGGCGAAACAGGGTGAGAGGATGAGGGGCTAAGAGGATGAGAGGGTTTGCGCTTGGGCATGGCTGCTTATGCCATGAAAAGGGTTAAAAAACTATACCCCGCCGTGCTGGACAGGCGGGGTATAATTGATATCAGGCTGGTTTGGCGAAGGGCTTTTCGCTCTCGATGAGAGAGCCTTCTTTGTTAATCCAGAGGAACTTTCCTGTTGGCGTGGAGATGTAATAATCCTCGTATTCATCCTTAATTGCATTTTTAGTGCGAAGGTTTTGGATAGCTGTGGGCTGGTCGGCGTAGGACTCAATAACGGGGTCGGGGGGTGGGGCTTTGCCGGGAAGAATGCAAGGCTCCCAGCAGTGGAGATTGTAGAAAAAAGAAGGTTCATCGATGGCCATAGGAGTCTCCTCTGCGGCGCACGTTAAGGTACTTGGGTATACAATGTAATTGGGCTAGGGTGCAACGCAATTAACAGAGAGGGATTATTATGGCGGGGAGCGTCAACAAAGTAATTATCATCGGTAACCTGGGGCGCGACCCCGAGGTGCGCGCGCTGCAGAACGGCAACAAGGTTGCCAACCTGAACGTGGCGACCACCGACAGCTGGTTCAACAAGGACAGCGGCCAGCGCGAGGAAAAGACCGAGTGGCACCGCATCGTTATTTACGGCAAGCTGGCCGAAATTGCCGAAAAATATTTGAAGAAAGGCAGCAGCGCCTACTTTGAAGGCCGCCTGCAAACCCGCAAGTGGACCGACAAGGACAACCAGGAGCGCTATACCACCGAGATCGTCGTGGACAACATGACCATGCTGGGTAGCCGCCAGGGTGGTGGGGATTCTTCCAACTTTGACCAACGTAGCGGCGACAGCGGCTTTGGCAACCCCGCGCCGAAGGGCACGCCGAAGAAGATTAGCGAGGACGCGCCTTTTGATGACGAGATTCCGTTTTAGTTGAACGGGATTTTACGGGGCCACTTGGTGGCCCTTTTTTGTTGCAGAGGGGTAGGTGTTTGCGGGGTTGTGCTTCACGATGAGGCATCTGGAACCCTTCCTTTTACCATGCTCAACCCTTGGAGTAGCCATGACGAACGAAACAGGCGAAGTAATTCCTTTCAGCAGCAGGCAACGCCTCAACGGCTTACGGCCCAAGCCGGTGAAGCTGCCGATGAGGTCTATCGACGGTAGTGGCTTCGGCCATTTGATGGCGCTCCCGTGGATGTTCTGGGGCGCCTTGTTTGTGAATGCGGGGCGCACTTTTGCCGCCATCGGCCAGGACTTTCAGCGAAGCGAATAAATGGAGAAGGCCCCGGGAACGGGGCCTTCTGCCGTTCAGGAAATCAGCCGCTGCGGAGGAGCGGGATGGTGCTGGAGTGGTTGAACATGTCGAGCAGGAATTGGAGGGCGCGGCGCTGGGTGGGATCGGCCAGCAGCTTGTCGGCATGGTCGCGGGCCAGCGGGATGAGGTCGCGGTGGTAAAAGAGGTCGGCGACGCGGGTGGCGACTTCGCCGCTCTGTTTGGTGCCGAGCATTTCGCCGGGGCCGCGCAGGCGGAGGTCTTCTTCGGCGAGGAAGAATCCGTCTTCGGATTGGCGGAGCGCGTTGAGGCGCTCTTGCGCGTAGGGGGCCAGCGGGGATTGGTAGAGCAGGATACAACTGCTCTCTGCCGCGCCGCGCCCGACGCGGCCTCGCAACTGGTGAAGTTGGCTAAGGCCGAAGCGTTCGGCGTGGTCGATAACCATGACCGAGGCGTTGGGGACGTCGATACCGACTTCGATGACGACGGTGCTGACGAGGATTCTGGTTTCGCCGTTTTTGAAGGCGGTCATTACGCCGTCTTTTTCCTGCGCCTTCATGCCGCCGTGCATCAGCGCGACTTTGTTGCCGTAGATTTTTTGCAGGGCTGTGGCGCGGCTGGTTGCGGCGGCCAAATCGGATTCTTCGTTTTCGTCGATGAGCGGGCAGACCCAGTAGACCTGGTTGCCGGCATTGAGGATGCGTTGCAGGCCGCGGGCGATGTCGCCGACGCTTTCGATGGGTTTGGCGACGGTTTTGATGGGCTTGCGGCCCGGCGGTTTGGATTTGATGAGTGAGATGTCCATGTCGCCGTAGACCGTGAGCGCGAGGGTGCGCGGGATAGGGGTGGCGGTCATTAATAATACGTCGGGCGGGAGGGATTGGTTTTCGGATAGCGCCAAGCGCTGGCGGACGCCGAAGCGGTGCTGTTCGTCGATGACGACGAGGCCGAGTTTGTCGAACACGACGTCGTCCTGCACCAGCGCGTGGGTGCCGATGAGCAGGTTGACGAAGCCGCTGCGGATTTTGGCTTTGAGGGATTTTTTTTGCGCGGCGGTCATGCGGCCCGTGAGCAGGCCGACGGTAACGCCGAGCGGCGCGAGCAGTTTTTGCGCGGTGGCATAGTGCTGGTTGGCGAGGATTTCGGTGGGAGCCATGAGCACGCCCTGATGGCCGTTTTCGATGACGTGCAGCAGCGAGAGAAGGGCGACGATGGTTTTGCCCGCGCCGACGTCGCCTTGCAGGAGGCGGAGCATCGGGCGTGGGGTTTCGAGGTCGGCTTTGATGTCTTCGTAGGCCTGGCGCTGGCCGGCGGTGAGCGGCCAGGGCAGCGCGGCGAGCAGTTTGCCGGTGAGCATGAGGCTGTTGCCGTGGGGGATGCCGGGATGGCGCATCATGTCGGCCCGGGCCAGGCGGATGGCGACCTGGGAAGCGAGGAGTTCGTGGAAGCCGAGGGTGCGGCGCGGGAGCGTGGTGGGGAGGATGTCTTCATTCACCACCGGATTGTGGGCGGCGATGAAGGCTTCGGTGAGGGTTGGGAAATTATGCAGTGCGGGTGGCAGCAGGTTGAGGAAAGGGGCTGATTTTTTGAGTTCGTCCTGCGCGACGAGGATGGCGCGGTTTATCCAGCCCTGCGGCAGCCCTGCGGTGGCGGGGTAGAGCGGCACGATGCGGGCGACGGCGCTCAGGTTACTGTTTTTGTTCACAGAGAAAACGTCCGGGTGGATGATTTTTTTGCCCTTGTTGTCGGCCTCGAGTTTGCCGGAAATAATCACTTCGCCGCCGACGGGGAAGGCGCGCTCGAGCCATGCATGCGGGTTGAAGAAGATGGCGCGGAGGGGGCCTGTCTCATCCTTTAGTTCGATGGCGACGGGCCGTTTATTTTTGCCCTTAAAGTTTTGGCGCGGGAGTGGCGGGCGTTTGACGACGGTGAGCTGGAGGGTGACGCGTTGGTTGCTCTCTTTATAGAGTTCGGCGCTGGCGACAGTGGGGGTTTGAGAGCGGTCGAGCAGGCTGCGGGGGAGGTGGAGGAGAAGATCGAGCCAGCGCGGGCCGCAGAGCTCGACGAGTTTTTCGTGGACGGCGGGATTCATGCCACCAAGGCGCGGATAAGGCGCGAGGAGCGTGTGAACGGGCTTGACCGGGGCGCTGGATGGGGTAGGAGTGCTGGCCATGAATGCGCAGAGCTTACCCGAAAAAATCGAGGAGCGGCAGGCCCTTTTGCGCGAAGTGAAATACCGGTTGAGTTACCGGGGTACACTGGAACTGGATACGCTATGCCGCCGATTATTGCCCAAAACCGAGGAGATGGACGCCGGCCAGTTATTGGCGGTTCGGGATTTTCTGCTGAACGGCGAGAATGATTTGATGGCGTGGCTGGTGGATAACCTGCCCGCGCCGGATGAATATCAATTGATTATCAAGCTGTTCAAGACCAAGTAAATTTATGGCCGTTGATTTTTTAAAACCTTTGGCAAGTGAGCGACGTGTGGCGGTGGGGAATGTGCCCGCAGCGGCATGGCCGTATCTTGCCTTTTTGGTAAAGACCCAGGTTAAGGCCAAAACGCTGGTGGTGGTGTGCCCCGAGCCCGGCATGGTGGACGACGTGACCGAGGGCTTGCGGGCGTTGCTGCCGGAGCGTGAGGTGGTGGAGTTTCCGGCGTGGGACGTGCAGCCTTATGACCGGTTGGGGCCGAACGCCGAAGTGGCGGCGCAGAGATTGGTCATCAGTAATCAGCTATCAATTATCGGTGGTAGCAAGGATTCGCTGCTTATTGTGACGAGTGTGGCGGCGCTGGGGGTTCGGTTGCCGCCGGTGGTGGGTACCAGCGCCTTGCATCTGGCGGTTGATATGGTGGTGGCGCCGGAGGCGGTGGCCGAAAAACTGGTGGCGCTAGGCTATGAGCCGAGGGTGCAGGTGGATGCGATGGGGCAGTTTGCCCGACGCGGCGGCGTGCTGGACGTGTGGCCCGCCGCCAGCGAATACCCGTTGCGGGTAGAGTGGTTTGACGATGAGATCGAGAGCATCCGCCCGTTTGACCCGGCGACGCAGACCAGCACGCCGGGTGCCGGGGCCAAGGTGTGGCGGATTGCGCCGGTGCGCGAGGCGGTGCTGGATGACGGCCGGATGGAGGTTTTCCGCCGCCAGTACCGTGAGGCGTTTGGCGCCGAGGCCACCGACGACGAAGCCTATGCGATGGTGAGCGCCGGGCAGATGCCGCCTTATGCCGCGCAGTTATTGCCGCTGTTTTATGAGGAGGCGCTGCCCGCGTTTGCCGACCTGTTGCCGGATGATTCTCTTATTATAGTGCCCGACAGTTTGGGTGAGCTGGCCGACCTGTGGGAAGAGAGCGTACGCGAAGCGCATGCGGCGCGGGGAGAGTCTGCCGCTTTGCGGGCGGTGGAGCCGCAGGCGTTGTGCGTGGGGGCTTCGGAACTGAAAGGCGGCTTGGGCAAATTTGCGCAACTGGTGGTGAGCCGATTTGCCGACAAGGGCGTGGGCGATGCGCAGTTGCGTGAGCACGGCTGGGTGCTGGCGACGCGCGGGAACCGGCATGAAGCGGCGCAGGCGGCGGGGAAGGAAGTTGGACGGCGATTGGCGGATGGCTGGAGCGTTGTGCTGACCGCCGCGACCGAGCCCGCGCTGGAGCAACTGATGCGCGCCCTTGCGGGCGAGGATGAGAGGTTGAGAGGGTTAGAGGATAAGAGGAAGGATATTACGTTAGCGGAAGCGTTGACTCCTCGTGCCTTCTCATCTTCTCACCCTATTATCCTGCCTGCGGTTGCGCCTTTTGCGGCGGGGTGGGTGGATAGCCTCAACAAGAAAATGATTGTGGCCGAGGGGGATGTTTTTGGCCGCAAGGTGGGTGGGGCGCGGCGGCGCAAACGGCGGACGCCGGAGGAGATTATTGCGCATTTCAGTGAGCTTCATGACGGCGATTTTGTAGTGCATGAACAGCACGGGATTGGGAAGTTTGCCGGGCTGGTTACGCTGGATATGGGTAGTGGCACGAAGCAGGATTTTCTGCGGCTGGTTTATGCGGGCGATGACCGGTTGCTGGTGCCGGTGGCGAACCTGGATGTGCTGAGCCGGTACAAAGGCGGTGAGGCGGAGAATGTGACGCTTGACCGTTTGGGGACGGGCGGCTGGGAGGCGCGGAAGGAGAAAGTCCGCGTTGACCTGCTGGAGATGGCCGATGGCTTGATGGCGATTGCCGCCGAGCGTGAGTTGGTACAGCGGCCTCCGGTTGCCCGGGCTGATGGGCTTTATGACGAGTTTTGCGCGGGTTTTCCGTTTGACCTGACCGACGACCAGCAGCAGGTGATGGAAGAGGTGGAAGCGGATTTGGCGCTGGGCACGCCGATGGACAGGTTGGTTGTGGGCGACGTGGGTTTCGGCAAAACCGAGGTGGCGTTGCGGGCGGCGTTTTTGGTGGCGGCAGCCGGGCGGCAGGTGGCGATTGTGTGCCCGACGACGTTACTGGCGCGGCAGCATTTGGATGTATTCCGCAACCGGTTTAGTGGCTTTCCCATGCAAGTGGGCGGGTTGAGCAGGCTTGTTGGTGCGGCGGAAGCGCGGCGCGTGAAGGCCGGCCTGGAGAGCGGCGAGATTGACATTGTGGTGGGGACGCATGCGCTGCTTTCGAGTGATGTGAAGTTCAAGAAACTCGGCATGATTGTGGTGGACGAAGAGCAGCGCTTTGGTGTTGCGCACAAGGAGAGGCTGAAGGAGAAAAAGGCCGGTTGCGATGTTTTGACGCTGACGGCGACGCCGATTCCACGCACGTTGCAGATGGCGGTGGGCGGCGTGCGCCAGTTGAGCCTGATTGCGACGCCGCCGGTGGACAGGCGTGCGGTGCAGACCCATGTGCTGGCGTGGGACAACGTGACGCTGCGGGAGGCTATTCGGCGCGAGCTGGGGCGTGGCGGGCAGGTGTATGTGGTGGCGCCGCACATTGAGGATTTGAGCGAGCTGGAGAATGATATCAACACGCTGGTGCCAGAGGCGCGGCTGGGTGTGGCGCACGGCCAGATGGCGGAAGGTGATCTGGAAAAAGTTATGGTCGACTTTTATGCCGGTGAGATGGATGTGCTGCTGGCGACCACGATTATCGAGAGCGGGCTGGACGTGCCGAAGGCGAATACGCTGATTGTGTATCGGGCTGACCGGTTTGGGTTGAGCCAGTTGTATCAGTTGCGCGGGCGTGTGGGGCGGAGCACGGCGCGGGCGTTTGCGTATTTCATCCTCCCGCCGCACGTGGGCGCGGATGCGGCCAAGCGGCTGGAGATTCTGCAGCGGCTGGAAGGGTTGGGCGCCGGGTTTACGCTCGCCAGTTACGATATGGATTTGCGTGGCTTCGGCAATTTGCTGGGCAAGCAGCAGAGCGGGCATATCCGGGATATCGGGTTTGAGCTTTATGCCAAGATGCTCCGAGAGGCTGTCGCCTCCCGGAAGGCTCAGAGGATGAGAGGGTCAGAGGGTCAGAGGGAAGAAGAGAGTGAAAGGCCCAATGTTTCGTTGAAGGTGGGGGTGACATATCTGATTCCCGACAATTATGTGGGCGATGCGGCGGTGCGGTTGCAGCTGTACCGGCGGCTGGCCGGGCTGCAGGGTAAGGAGGATATTGATGGCTTCCGCCGCGAGCTGGCCGACCGGTTTGGGACCGTGCCCGCCGAGGTGGAGCGGTTGCTGGACGTGATGGAGTTGCGTAACCGGGCTGCGGCGCTGAACATTTCGCGCCTGGAAGTGGGCGAGCGCGGGGTGGTGGTGGCTTTCCACAAGGGCGTGTTTGCTGCGGCGCCGCAGCTGATGACGTATATCATCAACAACGCGGGCGTGCTGCAGGTGCGGCAGGAGAAGGACGGGCAGGCTCTCGTTTGGCACAAGCCGATTCCTGCCGGGGATGCGCAGTTGAAGGTGGTGGCGTGGGTGGTGAAGGAGCTTGAAAAGCTGGTGGAAGCCGCCGCCGCTGACGTGTTACAAGCCTAAATTATGGCAAAGAAACGTGGCGACAACGTAATTACCGAGAACCGGCGGGCACGGTTCAATTACGAGTTACTGGAGTTTTACGAGGGCGGGCTGGTGCTGACCGGGGCGGAGATCAAGAGCATCCGTGACGGCGGTGCGACGGTGAACGAGGCTTATGCGAGTTTCTCCCGCGGGGAGTTGTGGCTTATCGGGGCGCATATCGCCCCCTACAAGCATGCCGGGCAGCCGGTGGGCGGCGGGTTTGGCGAGCCCTATGACGAGCGGCGGAGCCGGAAGATTTTGCTGCACAAGAGCGAATTGAAGAAGCTGCGGGCGGCGCGTGAGCAGCAGGGCCTGACGATTGTACCGACCATGCTGGTGTGGAAGAAGGGTTTTGCCAAGGTGGTGCTGGCGATTGGGAAGGGCAAGAAGACCGTGGACAAGCGTGAGACCATCAAGAAGCGGGAGTCTGAACGAGAGGTGGCCCGGATTTTCAAGGGCGGAAAACGTAAAGGATAAGAGGGTGAGAGGGTCAGAGGCTCAGAGGGGGGTGGACTCGCTGCCATTCTTGCGATTGGGACCCCAACCCCAATCGCTGCGGGCTCGCCCAAAAAGGAATGCTTCGCATGGCTGTATGAAGGGGCCTTTGGCCCTGGGGGCTTTTAATGGCTGAGGCTGTTGTTGCGCTGACGCGGAATCAACTGGCGGATGTTCTGGCTAATTGGCCTGGGCAAACAGCAGATACCAGTTGGGCGATGGGGTTTGTTTCTGCCGCGCCGACGGCGGCCGAA
Source organism: uncultured Pseudomonadales bacterium (assembly GCA_964601735.1). Classification (GTDB taxonomy): domain Bacteria; phylum Pseudomonadota; class Alphaproteobacteria; order UBA2136; family UBA6156; genus DATAJX01. The sequence continues at coordinate 33,782 of CAZROO010000005.1, read as the reverse complement.
CTTGGCGCGCTGAAAGAGGCGGCCAAGCTTTGCGACCGGGTGGTGGCGGTTCGGCTGGCGCCCGGCACGGTGCCGCCGCCCGGGATTGCGGCGATTGTGCGCGAGGCCGGGGCTGACGTGCTGTTCATGCCCAAGGAGGCCACCGGGCGCCTGCGGGTGGGGATTGAGGGCGACAAGGAAGGTTTTAACCCGGTTCTGGGGTTGATGGTGGAGGCGATTCTGGCGGTTTTGCCGGGTTTAGTGGTGGTGCCGCGTGGAGCGGTGGTGTTGATTGGGGCGCTGCGGGCGGTTCAGGGGAGCTGGGGGGAATTATTCACGCTTCGCGTGAATAATTCCTAGGTAACAGGAGGCAGGAAACAGATATCAGGAATGCTAAGCCTGTAACCTGTTACCCGGTTCCTGACGCCTGCTCGCTTGACAGGGTGAGGAATAGACCCTAAATGGGCAGGATAAGTGGAGAAATAGCGCAATATGGCCCGTGTCACCGTCGAAGATTGCATTGAAGTCGTTCCCAACCGTTACGAACTGGTGCTTTTGGCTGCCCAGCGTGCCCGCGACATTGCCAGCGGCAGTACCATCGCTGTTGAACGCGATAACGACAAAAACCCTGTTGTGGCTTTGCGCGAGATTGCCGACCAGAAGGTTGAACTGGACAGCCTGCGTGCGCACATCGCCCACGGCGTGAACCGCACCGACGACCTCTCTGCCGAAGATGAAAGCCTGCTGGCCATTGCCGCCCAGGGTGAAATTGAAATGCCCAACAATGCCACCGCCGCCGCGATTAACGACGTGGTGTTCGACAGCACTGCCGGTGCCATGGAAATGAGCGAAGATGGCGAGGCCTTTGAAGGCGACGCCGGGGAAAGCATCGACTTTACCACCGACATGCCCGGTGAAGGTGGTGAGGACTTTACCCCGCCGACCGAAGGCGAGAATTTCTAATATTCTCAAATGTGAAAGCCGCCCCGAAGGGCGGCTTTCTTTTGCCTATGCGGCGGAGGAGGGGAAATCGCGGCGGCTTATGTCATGTTTGGTTGGAAAGAACACGATGTTGGTCATGTCGTGGATAGTGGGGTCGGGGTAAACCGGCTGGTAGGTGACCTGCAAGGGTGGCGGCTTTGGGCGGATTTCGGCCCATGTGCGATAAAGCGTATAAGGCAGCCAGCCTAATAAGGCATTACCGCTGCCAACCAAACTGCCGAGTTTGCAGGCGTCGAGGAACGGCAAGAAAATACTGGCGAAGAACATGCCCCAGAGCAAACCGCCCAAGAAAGCGATAGCCAGCCCGGTGAGGTTGCCGACCTTGCAGAAACACGCGCAGAAACGCCGAGGCTTTTGTAACATGGCGGTATCCTTGAAAAGAGGTGGAAAAAAGCGCAAGATTTAAAGTTGGGCGCAAAAATACGCCCCTGTGGGGGCGTTGGCAAGGTGGTAGCCTAGTTTTCGCGTTCGAGGAAGAAGCCCATCAGGGTTGGGCGGTCGATGAGCAGGGGCGGCTTGTGGGCCCACTTTTTGCTGGTGGTGTACCAGAATTCGTAGCCGTCGGAATCATCGACGAACCAGAGGTTGTCCTGGCGCTGGTGGACGACCGTCCAGTGGAAGCTGCTGCCCGCGATGACCGTGCCGCGGCGCTTGCGGAGGTGCCGGGCGACGATTTTTTGCAGCGAACTGACGCTGCGGATTTCGTCTTTTCCGCGGTATTCCCAGCTTATTTTGATGTTGTGGTTGCGCTTGACCCAGTCGCGGGCGGACTTGAGGAAGGGCATCAGCTCGCCGCTGGTGGTGCCGTGGCGCATGTAGGACGGAATTTCGTCCTTGTGGGCCCTGACCATGTAGTGGAAAAGCTTTTTGGCCTCGGACTGGGGCAGATCGGCGGTGCGGCGGAAGGCATTGGTAATCGCGTACAGGCCGCAGAGACCGTCCAAATTACCCTGTTGATACGCACGCTTACGAGCCGGCATTTACTTTAGAACCCCCTAACTGCCTAAATAAGTAGCGCGCTGGGGTTGGATTGGCAAGGGTGTTAAGTTATTGTTTTGATTATAAATGATTGAAAAACACGGGGCTGGAACGCGATTTTGGGCTAGTGGCCCCGTTTGTTGTATACAATATGGTCGGGGAGGGAGTTGAGGGGGTAAAATCGACACGTCGGCGAGCCGAACGGTGACGCTCTGGCAGTGTGGGGGGCGTTTTTTTGTGGCATACTGCAAGGATGCTTCGTCAGTATGCCTTGATTGAGAAAATCCGTGGATATAACCCGAAGGCCGACATTGGCCTGATTAACCGTGCCTATGTTTATTCGATGAAAGCCCACGGCAACCAGAAGCGGGCCAGCGGCGAGCCTTATTTGAACCACCCATTGGCGGTGGCCGAGGTGCTGGCCGACATGAAGCTGGATGACAGCAGCATTGCGGTAGGCCTGCTGCACGATACGCTGGAAGACACGCTTTCCACTTACGATGAACTGGAGAAGATTTTTGGCCATGAGGTGGCCGAACTGACCGAGGGCGTGACCAAGCTTTCACGCGTCAGCTTTGAGGACAAGAGCATCGAGCAGGCGGAGAACTTCCGCAAGCTGTTGCTGGCGATGAGTAAGGACATTCGGGTGTTGCTCATCAAGCTGGCCGACCGGTTGCACAACATGCGGACCCTCGGGGCCAAAAAGCCCGAAAGCCAGAGAAAAACCGCCCGCGAGACGATGGATATTTATGCGCCGCTGGCCGACCGCATTGGTTTGCACGTGGTGAAGGCCGAACTGGAAGACCTCGCTTTTGCGGTACTGGAGCCGGAGGAATACAAGCTGATTGAAACGCGCATGAAAGAATGGCGCGAGCAGGACGACCTGATGCAGCGCGTGATTGAAGCGCTGAAGGATGAACTGAAGAAGGCGGACATAGATGCCGAAGTGACCGGGCGGGAAAAGACGGTGTACAGCATTTACCAGAAGATGGTGCGCAAGAGCCTGGCCTTTGACCAATTGACCGACATTGTAGCCTACCGGATTGTGGTGGACGACAGGCGTGCCTGCTACGAGGTGCTGGGGTTGCTGCACGACCGCTTCAAGGCCGTGCCGGGGCGGTTCAAGGATTATATTTCTGCGCCCAAGCCCAACGGCTACCAGAGTTTGCACACCAGCGTGCTGGGGCCGTTCGGCAGCCGGATGGAGGTTCAAATCAGAACCCGGGAAATGCACGAGGTTGCCGAGAACGGCCTGGCCGCGCACTGGCTGTACAAGCCCGCGCCGGGTGGCAAGGTGAAGCTGGCGCCCGACCCGCTGGAGCCGCGCAGCAGTCCTTACCGCTGGCTACGCAACATGATGGAGCAGTTGCAGGGTGTGGACGACCCGGAGGAGTTTTACGAGAACGCCAAGCTGGAACTGTTTAGCGAAAACGTGTTTGCGTTTACGCCCATGGGTGATTTGATTCAGCTGCCGCGCGGGGCCACGCCACTGGATTTTGCCTATGCCGTGCATAGTAACGTGGGCAATCACACTGTAAGCGCCAAGGTGAACGGTGCGATGGTGCCGCTGCGCCGCCAACTGGAAAACGGCGATATGGTGGAAATCATCACCAGCCCCAACCAGAACCCGAATCCGGGCTGGCGCGAGATTGCGGTGAGCCCGCGGGCGCGGGCGGCCATCAACCGCTTTTTGCGTGGGCAGGAGAGCGTCGAGCAGATACGTATCGGCCGCGATATTCTGGACAAGGCGGCCAAGCGCGACGGCTGGCGCTGGACGGAAGCGGATATTCAAAAACTGCTGAAGCGGATTCCGGTGCCGTGCCACAAGGTGGAGGATGTGTTCGAGGCCGTTGGGCAGGGGCGGTTGTTTCCGCGGCAAATTCACGAATTGCTGTTTCCTCTGGCTGCCGCCGAGGAAGCACTGAAGAAGCCGAACCGGAAAATCGGCGCCAAGCCGCCGACCGAGGAAGGTGCCCCGCGCGGCGCGCTGGTTAGCGGCGAAGGCGTGGTGCTGGAAGGCGTGACGTCGGGGTTGGCCGTACACTATGCCAAGTGTTGCAGCCCGTTGCCCGGCGAGGACGTGGTGGGGATTATCACCACCGGGCGGGGGCTGACGGTTCACATCCGCACCTGCAAAAACCTGGAGCCGCTGGTGGACCAGCCTGACCGCTGGTTGCCGGTGAGTTGGAGCAAGGCGGCGGAGGAAGGCAAGTTCCGGCAGTTCGTCTGCCGCATACGTTTTCACGTTAAAAACGAGGCCGGGGCGCTGGCCAGCCTGACCACTGCGATTGCCGGACAGGATGCAAATATCATTTACATTGCCAGCGAGCACCGCACCGTGGACGCGATGAGCGTGCGCTGCGAGATGGAGATTAGGAACCGAAACCACCTGGACAAGCTGATTCAGCACTTATCGGGCCTGAAAAGCGTTTTGAGGGTGGAGAAGATTTACGCCTGGACTTAAGCCCAGGCGCCGGAGAAAATAAAAAATCCATCCCGCCCGGCGATTGCTCTCCAGGCTTAAGGCGCAGCGGTTACAATTTTGGAATTTTTGAGTTAGATAGTTGTGATGAATTTAAGCCAGTTCTTCCGGAAACGTGTACGGCGGCGGCGTGGGGTACATAAAACCAGGCGCAAAGGCTGGCGGGCCCACGGCATTGAGGTGTTATGGCCGAGTATGGGCTGGCGGGCGTTCTTCCGCTACATGGTGTTGCAGGTGCTTCGTCTGGCCGACAACCCTCACCGCGTGGCGCTGGGGGTGGCGATTGGCGTATGGGTAAGCTGGACGCCGTTTTTAGGGTTTCATAACCTGGCCATTATATTGACGTGCTGGCTGGCCGGGGCGAGCATTTTGGCCGGGTTGGCCGGGGCCTTCGTCGGCAACCCTTGGACGTTCCCCCTGATGTGGTGGAGCAGTTACGAACTGGGCCAGCGCGTGCTGGGACTTCATCACGTAAAGGTGCTGACCATTTTAGAGGGGCTGACATGGCATAAATTACTGGCCCACCTGTGGCCGCTGGTGAAGCTGGTGTTTTTGCCGACGCTGACGGGCGCGGCGATTCTGGGTTTTATTAACGCCGCGATATTTTACTGGCTGGTGCTGAGGGCCATGCAGGCCTATACCGCGCGCCGTGCCAAGCGCTGGGCTGAGCAACACGGGCACTGGCAATGAGGGGGGTTGGCGTGGATGTGTGCTCGGTGGAGCGTATCAAGCTGGTGTGGCTGAAGAACAAGAAACAGTTTGAGGAACGTCTGCTGACACGCGGTGAGCGCGCCGGTGAAAAAAAATGGACGGCGGAGAAGTTGGCCAAGCGTTGGGCTTTGAAGGAGGCCGCCGCCAAGGCGCTGGGAACGGGGATTGGCGAGCGCTATGGTTTTCATGACATTCAGGTGGGCCACGACGAGCATGGGCGGCCGCGGATTACCGTGCAGGGTATTGAAGATATTGAAGCCAGCGTGAGCGATGACGCGGGCATTGCGGTTGCGTTTGTGATAATTAATGGTTAGTGCAGAAGAATAAAAGGACAAGACGATGCTGCAAACGATGGCGATTGAGACCTACAAATTTTTGAAAACGCTGGCGGTTGCGGCGTTTTTGGCGTTCTTTTGCATTCGCGGGTTTATTGTTGAGCCGTTCAAGATTCCGAGCAGCAGCATGGTGGATACCCTGCTGGTGGGTGACTTTTTGCTGGTGACCAAGTTTGCCTACGGCAACCGCCTGCCATTGACGAACTGGTTTTTTTGGCAGCGCAACCCCGAGCGCGGCGACGTGATTGTGTTCAAACGCAAGGACACCGGCCTGCCGGGAAGCTTTTTTGGCCTTGGCGATACCCTGCTGATTAAGCGGTTGGTGGGTTTGCCGGGGGATAAAATCCGTTACGACGGTCCGACCAAGACGCTCTTCATCAATGGCAAAGCCTTGCAGCAGACCGACCCTCAGCCGTACGCGTTGACGCTGCCGGACGGGCAGGTGGTGATTTCGACCAAGAAACAGGAACACCTGCCGGAGGGTGGGCACCATGACATTATTGTTATGCCGGGCGAGGGTGACAGCGTGGCCGAAACCACCGTGCCGCCGGACATGTTTGTGATGATGGGCGACAACCGCGACAACAGCCGCGACAGCCGCTACTGGAACGTGCCAGGCTGGGGCTATGTGCCACGCGAGGATTTGATGGGCCGGGCGGAATTCATCTTTTGGAGTTGGGACAAGAACTGGAAACCGCGGCTTGAGCGCATCGGTAATAACCTCCGCTATCACGCGAATGATTAACTACGTTTTCAAAGATCCGGCTTTACGGGTGCAGGCGCTGACGCACTCCAGCGCCTCGGGCACGCATTACCAGCGGTTGGAATTTTTGGGCGATCGGGTGCTGGGGCTGGTGGTGGCTGAAATGCTGTACAGGCATTTTCCGCAGGCCGACGAAGGTGAGATGGGGCGCCGCCTCGCGGCCCTGGTTCGCGAGGAAACCTTGCTGAAAGTGGCTGCCCAGTGGGAGCTTGAAGGGGCAGTGGTGAAGGACAGGAAAACGCCGCTGACTTCCGGTATTTTGAGCGATGCGGTGGAAAGTCTGCTGGGAGCGATTTACCTGGATGGCGGCTGGGAGGCCGCGCGCGAGGTGGTGGTGCGCTATTGGCATCCGCTGCTGGATGGCGCTGATGTGAAGGACGCCAAGACCGCGTTGCAGGAGCTGTTGCAAGGCCAGAAAAAACCGCTGCCGGTGTACGAGATGATTGGCGCCGAGGGGCCTGAGCACAGCAAGTTGTTCAGCGTGCGGGTGAGTGCGGGCAGCGTGAGCGCCGAGGGTGTAGGCAACAGCAAGAAGAGCGCGGAGCTGGCGGCGGCAGCCCTGTTGCTGGAGAAATTGAATGGCTAGTAAGTGTGGATTGATTGCGCTGGCCGGTGCGCCCAACGCCGGCAAAAGCAGTTTGATGAACGCGCTGGTGGGCGAGAAGGTGGGTATTGTTTCGCCCAAGGCCAACACTACGCGGGTGACCGTACGCGGGATTTTGGTGCGTGACGAGACGCAACTGATTTTTATGGACACGCCGGGCTTGAGCGACGGTGCCGATGGGCTGAACCGCTTGCTGGTTCAGCAGGCGCGCGGCGCGATGGCCGAAGCCGATGTGGTGTGCTTTCTGGTGGATGCGGCGCGGAAGCATCTACCGGATTTCGAGAAGCTGGGAAAAGGTGTCGGCGGCAAGAAAGTGCTGGTGCTGACCAAGGTGGATCTGGTCAAGGACAAGAAAACGTTGTTACCGGTGTTGGCTAGCGTGGGTGAGCTATTTGACGCGGTGGTGCCGGTAAGCGTGCATGATTCCAAGACGCTGGACGGGCTGATGAAGGAGTTGTTGCGGTTGGTGCCGGAGGGGCCGTGGCTGTTCCCCGACGCGCAGGTGACCGATATGCCGCTGCCGCTGCGCCTGGCCGAGCTTACGCGTGAACAGGCGATGCGCCAGTTGCACGAGGAGGTACCGTATGGTGTTGCGGTGGTGCCAGACTCGATTACCGAGGTGACCGAGACCGAAGGCCCGATGCTGGTGCGGCAGACCATTCTGGTGGCGCGCGACGGGCACAAGGGCATTGTGCTGGGCAAGGGCGGCGCGATGCTCAAGGAGATTGGCACCCGGGCGCGGATGGAAATGCAGAAGATTTTGGGCCGGGGCGTGCGGCTGGAACTGCATGTGGAAGTGGATGAGAAGTGGGCCGGGCGGGCCGATTTGCTTCAAGCCCTGGGTGTGACACACTAGCTGGCCTGATTGCGGGCAGATTGGTTGAATTCCGGATATAGAGGGCTAAAGCTGGGTGGGTGAGTGCCTCCGAAGGTCACGCTTTAGTTTTAACGGTTAAGCCCTTTGCCGAGGGTGGCGCGCTGGTGCACCTGTTCTGCCGCGAGCGCGGGTTGGTGAAGGGGCTTATCAAGAAAGGCGCCAGCCGCTTGCGGCTGCTACCGATGGACGAGGTGGCCTATAAGCATTACCGGCGGCTGGACAGCCAGTTGGGCAGTTTGGCGATTGAGCCGGTGTTTTCCCGTGCCGCGTGGGCGCTTGGCAGCCGCAGGGCCGGGGCGGTGGGAAGTTATCTGGCCGAGCTGCTGGGTCAGCTTTTGCCGGAGGAACATGGGTATCCGATGGTGTGGGAGGATGTCCAGGGCTTGTTGGCAGGCGCTACGGGTTGGGCTGATGTGGCGCGGTTTGAGAGGAATTTTTTGGCGGCGGCCGGGTACGGCTTGCCGCTGGCGGACGACCCGGTACCCTGCGCCGAGCGGGCGCCGCTGGCCTATGTGAGCCCGGTGACGGGCCGGGCAGTGAGTGTTGTGGCTGGTGCGCCGTATGTTGGCCGGTTGCTGGTATTGCCGCAGATTTGGGGCGGGCCGGTGGCGGAAGCTGCCGCTGACTGCCGGGCGGCGTTGGGTTTGACTGGCTTTTTTGTTCAGCGCATGGCGGGGGAAAAGAAGCTTGGTGCGCGACGAATGCTCGTTGATTTTTTGCAGGGTGAGTTCCAGACTACGGCACGGGCGGTTGGCGAGTAACGAGGACGGCCTGGCGGAAAGGATGAGAAGATGAAGGTTTGGCTGAAGGCTATTTTAGTGGTGGGGATGGTTTTGACGGGAGGGAAGGCGATGGCTGCGAGTTTGAAGACCGCCACTTTTGCGGGTGGGTGCTTTTGGTGCATGCAGAGTGAATTCGACCACCAGCAGGGTGTGAAGAAAACCACGGTGGGGTTTACCGGCGGGCATGTGGACAATCCGACCTATGAGCAGGTGAGCGCAGGCAACACCGGGCATTTCGAGGCGATTCAGGTGACCTACGATCCTGCCGTGGTGAGTTATCCGCGGCTGGTGGAAATTTTCTGGAGCAACATCGACCCGATGGATGCGGCCGGGCAGTTTTGCGACAAGGGCACGCAGTACCGCAGCGCGATTTTTGTGGCCAACGCGCAGGAGCGCAAGGATGCCGAGGCCAGCAAGCTGGTGCTGGCAAAAACCTTAAGCGCCAAGCTGGGCAAGCCGGTAAAGGTTGTGACCGAGGTGTTGCCCGCGGCCAGGTTCTGGCCTGCCGAGGAGTACCACCAGGAATATTACCTGAAGAATCCGCTGCAGTATGCAGCGTACCGCCAGGGCTGCGGGCGGGATGCGAAACTGAAGGAACTCCACGCTAAATAGGTTGGATGGCCCTTGATTTGGGCCTGGGATGGCCTATTTAGAAAGTAGGTTTTGGCCCTTTTTACGGCATGGAGATTTTCGTGCGATGGATTGTTCGTTTTAGTGTTCTGGTTTTGCTGGGGGTTTCGATAGCGGGTTGCGCTTCCGATTTCAGCAGCCGTCTGCGGGAAGCCGTGGCGCCCTCGGCGAGGGTGGACGACCCTTACTATAAAAGGGCTGTTACCACTCTTCCTTCTGACTGCGAGTGGGAACATGGCCGGAATGCTGAGGAGTGCAGGATTCCGCCGCCTGCGGCTACGGTCCAGCAATAAGAAAAAGCCCCCGGTTGCTTATGCAACCGGGGGCTTTCGTTTGGTTATTCCCAAATTTCGGGATGCAGGGCCAAACCTGTCTGGAAACAGAGTGGGCGGGTGACTTTATCATTTGCCGCCGAGGAAATGATGTTTCGCTCAGCGTAAATGCTGACAGGCGGTTTGCGTACCGGTTTGATTTGCTTTTCGACGATGGCCGCCATGTCTGCGGTAAAATCGAAAGGCTCAGTTGTGGAATGGGTCATGGTAAGGTTCCTTAAACGTGAGGTGCGGCGAGCGCGGGTTCTTTTGAGAGATGGGCCAGGATGGAGGCTTTTTCAAGGCTGTAAATAAAAAACCCCCCGGCTTTTGGCCGGGGGTTTTATCGGTAGGTTCAAGTGAACCGGAGGGCGGTGCAGATGACCGCGAGCCAGCACCTTTGGCGGAACCATTCGAGGAAGCTTCTTTTCCTCGGAGGTGCTGAAACCGGCGGCGGAGCTGATGATGGAGGCGCAACGGGCGCCCTCATCAGCTCGTATTGCCGCTGGTTTTCCGCTTTGAGCCAGTCGTCGGAATAGACTTCGGCCTTGCGGCGGATGGGTGGAAGATAGCCGAAGGCCAAATCATCCAGTGCCCGCTCGTTTTGCGACCGGTAATTGCTGACGGGTTTGGGCGGCTGGTGCCGACGTACCTCTCCGGCCCAGTAGATGTGGGGGAGGTGAGGTTTGAACTCCGGGCTTGGCTCGGTGAAGTCACCTTGCTCGTCGATTGCCGGCAGGGCTTCTTCCATTGGGTTTTCCGATGGGAAAGCGCGGGCGGCGTCCTCGAAAGCGTGGTGGGAGAATTCATGGGGCATGTGGACCTCATATCAAAAAAGGGATGTGCCGGATGGCACGGGTTTAACTTAAATATGGGGCGAAATGGCTGATTTTCAAGGCGGTAAAGAAAATGGCCCTTCCAGAGGAAGGGCCAAGTTTATGACGAAGATTAGGTGCGGATCGCTCTGGCGAAGCGGGCACAGGCCATGAGGAATTCACGGAAGGGATCTCGTGGCGGCGGTGCCGTTTCTACCATGCGCTCGGGTGCCGGTATGGCGACCTGGAGTGTTTTATGGTGGGAAGGTAGAGCCTTGGCAGTCCGGTAGTGGTGGGCTGCTTTGGCGTTCCGTTTGTGGTGGCCGTTGGCTCGGGTGACCACCTGGTGATGGTGCTCGTGGTGGTGAGGCTTGGCGGCGACGTGCTTTTTGCGAAGCGTGTTGAGCCGGGCCTTACGGTGCGCGGCCCTCATTTGCGGTGAGGGGTCGGCAATGTGCTGCCCGGTGACTGCGGCGATTATTGCCGTGCCGTGAATACCGGAGCGTTCGCCGTTGTGCTTCAGTTCCGCTTCGGGAACCGGTGCCACCGCCTGCATGTCCGGCACTTTTTCCTGGGCAGTGAGAGTATCTGCCGAGGGAGAGGTGGTGGATTGAGCCAGCGGATAGTTTTCGGCGAGCTTGATTTGCCAGCCGTTGGGGCAGGTACCTTGAGTGGAGCAGTAGATTTCGCCATATGCCGCCTTTTTGGTTTGGGCGTCGGCACTTAAAGAGATTGTAGATTGGTCGATGGCCATTTTTAAACTCCTATGAATGGCGGTGACTTGCTTTAAAAATGGGTTGGTGGGGTGGTATTTCAAGGGGTTTGAGGTTAATTTCGGGGCTATGCAGAAGACGGTGACTATTGGTGGCGATAAGATTGAAAAAGTCATTTTTTCCAATAATTTGCCTATAAGCCTCATGGCCGGAACCTGTGCCCTGGAGGGCCGGGACATTACGCTACGGACCGCTGAAAAGGTGTCGCAACTTGGTCGCAAGCTTGGCTGGGGCGTGGTGTACAAAGGTAGCTTTGATAAAGCAAACCGGACCAGTTTGGGCGGTGGCCGGGGCATGGGGCTGGACGAAGGCCTGAAATTGCTGGAAGAAATTCGTAAAAACATGGGGTTACCTGTGGTTACCGATGTTCATGACCTGGCCCAGGTGGGGCCGGTGGCCGAGGTGGTGGATGTGGTGCAGATCCCGGCCTTTCTGGCCCGCCAGACCGACCTGTTGCTGGCCTGCGGCACCGCGGTGAAGGGGGCCAGTAAAGCCGTGAACCTGAAAAAGGGGCAGTTCATGGCCCCCGAGGACATGTTGCCCGCCGCCGCCAAGATTGCCAGTGCGGGCACCGACAACGTGATTCTGACCGAGCGCGGGGTGACCTTCGGCTACCATAACCTGGTGGTGGATTTTCGTGGTTTTCCGGTAATGGCCGGGAGCGGCTACCCGGTGGTGTTCGATGCCACCCACAGCGTGATGAAACCCAGCGGGGCCGGTGGCGCCAGCAGCGGCAATCGTGCCGACCTGCCGCCGCTGCTGCGGGCCGCCGTGGCGGTGGGGGTGGCCGGGTTGTTCATCGAGACCCATCCTGACCCCAGCAAAGCGATTAGCGACAAGGAAACCCAGGTGCCGCTGGATGAGCTGGAAGCATTGCTGACGCCTCTCAAAGACCTTGATGCCTGGCGGAAAGGACTGTAGGTGCGGATTCGCTTCACCCCCCGGATGTACAGGCTGCTGCTGCCGATTTCGGCGGGGTTGCTGCTGCTGTACACCACGTTGCAACTGATTAACGGCGAGCGCGGGGTGGTGACGTGGAAGCATCTGACTGTTCAGGTACAGCAGTTACAGGCCGAAAATACCGACTTGCACGCCTACATTGACCAGTTGCAGCGCAACGTGGTGCGGTTGCGGCCGGATTCGCACCAGCGGCTGGACGAGGATTACGTGGACGAGGAAATTCGCCGCCACTTGCCGCTGGTAAAGGCCGGCGAGCAGGTAATTCTGATATCGACCAGCAGTTTTTAACAGGAAGGGTGCCGCCATGCGTGGGTTATGGATGTTGGGAGCGCTGGGCCTTGTGCTGCCGGTGGCTCCGCTGGCGGTATGGGCTGATGGCGGTCATGGCATGGTGGGTATGACCGGGATGAGTATGGCGGCCAGTCCGACGGTGCGGGCCACGGTGAGCAACGGCGGCGAGCTGGTGCCCGGCAGGCCGGTGAGCCTGACGCTGGTATTAAAGGATAAATATGGCCGCCCATTACGTCCGGCGGACGTGGAGATTATCCACGACGAGCCGATGCACCTGTTTGCGATTGATGGCGGCATGGCCGATTATCATCACCTCCACCCCGTGCCGGGCCGGAGCGACGGCGAATGGGTGGTGGGTTTTACGCCGCAAAGGGCAGCTTACAAGCTTTGGCTGGAAGTGAAACCCAAGGAGGACAACGACCAGTTTGTGCCGTTGCAACTGGGTGGGGTGGTTCCGCAACCGACGGCGCTGGGCAAGGAGCAAGTGCTGACCGGCAGCGGTGACGGTATGCGTTTTACCCTGACCCTGGCGATGCCGCCGCACGCGGGTGAGGGCACGCTGGCAATTTTGAACACCTACAGCGACGATGGGTTGCCGGTGACAAGCCTGGAGCCGATTATGGGGTCTTATGCCCACCTGGCGGGTTTTGACAGGAACCTGGAGACCATCATGCATGCGCACCCGAGCGGGGCCGAACCGGAAAGCCCGGATGACCGCGGCGGGCCGGTGTTGAATTTTCAACTGATGCCTCAAGTGCGTGGCATGCATAAGCTGTTTCTGCAGGTGAAGCATAAGGGGCAGGTTGTGACTGTCCCGTTTGTCATTGATGTGAATTAAGCTTGCCGGAAGGCAATTTGATTGAGTATGAGAAGGGGATCTCATCTCTTTTGAAGGAGCGCCGATGAGCGGAGCTTTAAAGCCTACAGTATATGTTGCCAGCCCTCTGGGATTTAGTGAAGCCGGGCGCCACTACTACAGTGGCGTTCTTTTACCCCGGTTGCGTCAACTAGGCCTGGATTTACTGGACCCCTGGACCCTCACCGATGAAAAACCGGTTGAAGAAGCAAATGCCTTGCCGTTTGGCCCGGAACAGCGAAACCGGTGGCAGACGTTGAACCGGCAGATTGCCAAAACCAACTTTGAGGCGATTGATTCATCCCAAGCCGTTGTAGCGGTGCTTGACGGTACGGATGTTGATAGCGGCACGGCCTGCGAAGTGGGCTATGCGTATGCCAAAGGTAAAAAGCTGTATGGCTACCGGGGGGATTTCAGGCTCAGTGCCGATAATATCGGTTCGATAGTGAACCTTCAGGTGGAATATTGTTTTGGGAACCAGGGTGGCATTGCTCCGACGTTGGATGCCTTGTGCCATAACCTGCGCCAACGTTTGCTGGCCTGATTTCGATATTGAAAAGGCCCTGTTGAGGGGCCTTTTTGCTGCCTGCCAGGCTACAGTTTTGGCATGGTGTCGAGGCTGCTGCGGGTATCGGTGGCACCGGGCAGGACGCCGATGTTGCCGTTGTCGTCACCGGTGTTGAAGGTGAGCAGCTTGAGGTTGACGATGTAGTCGGTACTGGGGTGGAGGTCGGCACTTTCGTATCCGCTGCGCTTGGCCATCAGGTCGACTTGATAGCAGTCAGCCCTGAAGCGGAAGCCGGCGGTGCCTTCGAGCAGCGTATTGTTGGCGATGTCCTCGCGCGCCTGGGAGAGGAACGACCAGTTGTCGTTGATGGGTAACTGGAAGTCGAGGCTCAGTTCGTTGGGGCCGTTGTCGAGATAGCTGTGGGTGACGATGAGGCGGGTTCTGTTGTACTCGCCGATGCGCATGCTGGTGTCGGCGCGGCGGATGGTGAGGTCGGAATTATCGAGCCGGAGCTGGTTTTGGAAATTGAGCCAGTTGGTGGGGTTGGCCTCGGCGGCGGCAATCCAGTCGGTTACCGCGGTGGCGGCGCCGCTGTTGGTCGGCAGTCGGTTGTCGTTGAATTTACGGATGCCCTGGCCGAGGAACAGGCGCCAGTCGGTGTGGCTGGCATCACCCCAGCGGTTGTCGAGTCCGTAGACCACGCGCGGGCCGGTTTCGACCCGGTCGAGCCCGGCGTAGCGGTTGGGCTCGAACAGGTTTGCGGCGTCGAGTTCGTAGCCGACGGAGTCTTCATTCGGGATACCGGAAGGGTTGCCCCCGCGTGGCGAAAGGGCGCCCATGACGGTAGGCGCGATGGTATGATAGCCGCCGGGCGAGACGTAGGGCTTGCTCCAGAGCGCGGTGGCTTCCGGCAGGGCGCGGAAGGTATCGCCGTTTTGGGAGCCAGGGCCATTTTGGCCATCGACGTTGTAATAGTCGCCGCGCAGGGTGGCGTCGAGGTTGAGCTTGCTGCCGTCTTCAAACAGCAGTGGCTTATTGTAGTCGGCCATGCCGATCATGCGGCGGTAGCGTGTGCCGGTGGTGCGCATGAGGTTGATGGAGTCGCCGGTGAGGTTGAGGGTGTCGCCACGGCCGCCCATGCTGAAGGTTTTTTCGAGCTGGAGGTGCGGCAGCACTTGCGCGGTGGTGGCCTGCGACGCGCTGCCGTTGGGCATGGTGCTGCTGAGGTTCTGGAACTGCGTGGCGGTGAGGGCGTAGTAGTGGTCTTCGGCTCCGCTTTCGCCGTAGAGCGTGCTGGCGAGATAGGGGTCGGTGCGGCCGAAGTATTCGTTGAGGTAGGTGCGGTCGCTGGCGCGCTCGGCATTGAAACCGACACGCAGGCCGGGCTGGAGCACCTGCTGGAAGATACCCTGGACATCGCCGCGCGGGCGGGAGTTCTGGTCGAGGTCGTTGATGAAGCTGCCGCGGAATTCACTTTGCGTGTAGTCGGTAATCTGGCGGCGCTCGGCGGCAAGCATATGGCCGCGCGCGCTCATGTAGGTGTCGCCGATGGTGTAATCGGCGTTTTCGCGCGGGTTCCAGATGTAATAGCGTTCGCCGACCATGAAGCCTTTATTGGAGGAGTGGCCGACGGTTGGTAACAATAGGCCGCTTTTGGGTTGTTTGGGGCCTACGCTGTTGCTGAAATAGGGCAGGTACATGATGGGGGTGTCTTTGACCTTGAAGACGGCGTTGCGGTAGGTGACCTTGCTTTCGGAGGTGTCGTACGTCACGGTTTGGGCGCTGACCGACCAGGGTTTGCTTTCGCCCGGGCAGGTGCGGCACGGGCTGTAGGTGGCGTGGTTCAATTGATATTCGGTGGGGCTGAGTTTGGTGGCGGTTTGGGCGGTGAGAATCTGGCCGAGTTGCGGCACCGACATGGTGAGCTTGTCGGCGGCGCCCTGGCGGAATTTGTCGGTGAGTTCGAGCGTTTGGGCGGTGAGTACCTGGTTGGAGGGGTTGGTATAGGTGACGCCGCCGGAAGCCAGTACGCGGCCCGTATCGGAATAATAGGTGAGTTCGGGGGTTTGCAGGCGGCCGTCGGAGCTGCTGACCACCACGTTGCCGCGGGCGACGATGCGGGTGGGTGAGCTTTCGTAGCTTACCGTGTCGGCGTCGAGGTCGAAGGGTTGGGGAGACTTGGCTTGGGTGCCGGAAACAGGCGCTGTGGTTTGGGCCCAGGCCGCGGGGATGGCGAATAACGCTAACAGGGCCAAAATGCGGTACAGGGGCGGGCTCTTTTTCCAGGGCCGACAATGGATGGTGGAATGGGGTGGCGTCAAGCGCCTAGCAAGGATTACAGGCTAACAGGGTGACAGGATTGCAGGCGATAAAATTTTTTGCCTGTGAGCTATTGTCCTTTGACCCTATTCTTCGCGCCAGGCGAGGAGCAGGGCGGCGGCGGCCATGCCCGCCACCAGCACCGGGGCCCAGGCGGCCAGCACCACGTTGAGGCGCCCGGCCAGGCCGAAAGTAGTGAACAGGTTGGTGAGCAAATAAAAGCCGAAACCCATGCCGACGCCCGCTGCCGCCAGTTGCCAGACGCCGCCGCCGCGTACGTTGCGCAGGCCCCACGGCACCGCCAGCCAGAACATGGCGAAGAGCAGCGCGGGCAGGGCGAGCAGGCGCTGGAATTGCATTTCGTGCGCGCTACTGGGGAAGCCGGTTTCGCGCAGGATATCGATGAAGCGGTTGAGTTCCCATAAGGTGAGCGTGCCCGCGGGGTGGAAGCTGCTCTGGATGACCTGCGGGGTCAGGTCGGTGGGGATGGTGACGGAATCTTCGTGCTTTACCGGCTGGTTGGGTTGCAGCAGCGTGGTGTTGTTAAGGTGCCAGAGACCGGGTTCCAGCGTGATGGTATCGGCGTCCAGTCGGGCCTGGAAATCGCCCTTGGGGCTGAAGAGGAAGACGGTGCCGTCCTTGAGTAAGGCGCCATTGCTTTGGGCCTCGCGCGCGGTGATGAAGAAATCGTGGTCTTCCTGCCGTTGCTTGAGCCAGATGGTGCCCCCCGCCGTGACCACCCCCTTGGTGCTGCCGGGCAGGTTTTCGGCCTGCCAGCTTTCGTACCGCTTGAGCATGGTGGCCGCCAGCGGATTGCCGATGAACAGCGCCAGCATGCCGGTGAGCAGGATGACCGTCACCGGGCCGTTGAGCAGGCGCCAGGTAGGCAGGCCTGCGGCGCGGAGGATAATGATTTCGGAATTGCGGGTAAGTTGCCGGAGCAGCGCGAGCGTGGCCAGCAGGACGACGAAGGGCAGCAGGGTCAGCGCCAAGTCGGGCAGGCGGAACAGGCTCATTTTAAGCGCGACGGAAGCCCCGATGTTGTGGTTGCCGAGGCGGCGCAGCATTTCAAGCGTGTCGATGACGTATATAAGCGCGGTGAGGCCGAGCATGACGAAGAACAGCGTCCAGGCAAAACGGCGGGCGAGATAGAATCCGATGGTGGGGCCGGCGCGGCGCGGGGCGCTCAGGCTGGGGAGGATGGCTTTAGACATAGGTCGGCTCCCGCAGCATCCAGAAGGCCAGGGTGGTTGTGATAAGCGGCAACAGCACCAGCAGGGCCATGCCGGCTTCGTTGCCGCCCTGCAGCAGCCCTTGCCCTGCCGGCAGCAGGGCGATGTAAATCACGGCGACGAGTCCGGCGAGGGCGAGGCGGCGGGTGGTGTTGGCGCGGCGATCGGCCCGGCGCAGCATGATGCTGACGCCGAGCAGGCATAACGGCAACGCGGCCAGTGGCCACGTAAGGCGGCAGGCGAGTTCGGTGATGGCGTCCTGCCTGTCGTGCGCGGATTCGCCGTTGCGGATTTGGCTGAGCAGTTCGGGGATGTAATATTCTTCCATGTCGCGCTGGCGGGCATTGGAGGGGTGGTTGAGCTGCTGCTTGAGGTCGAGCGTATGGGCGGAGAATTGCAGCATGTTGACGCCGTTTTTGCCGCTTTCCTGGCGTAATCCATCGGTGAGTACCAGGCGCGGAAAACCGTCCGGGCCCATCACCACTTCGCCACCCTTGGCGAACCAGGTGACGGTTTTGGCGGGTTCGCGGGTATCGTGCACCAGCAGGCCGGTGAGGCGGGTGGGCGTGACGCGCTCTTTTAAATAGACCATCAGGTTGTCGCCTAACTGGTTGAAGGCGCCTTCTTCAAGCAGGATTTCACCATCCATGGTGCGGAGACGGTTTTGAAGCTCCTTGAAACTGGTGATGGCGGGGGGCAGCACCCAGAAGGCTACACTGTAGGCCAGTACGACGCCCAGCAGGCCCCACATGGCGGCGGGTACCGCCAGCCGCCAGCGCGGCCAGCCGGTGGCGGCGAGGATGAGGTACTCATTGTCGTCGACCCAGCGGCGCGAGGCGGCGGCAACACCCGCGAACAGCGCGAGCGGCAACACTATTAAGAGAAGGCGCGGCACCAGCATGACGGTGAGGCGCAGGAACGTGCCGAGGCCGAGGCCCTTGTTGATGACGAAATCGAGGAACATCATGGATTGTTGCAGCCAGATGATGCCGAGAAGGACGGCGAGGGCGAGGAGCGTCGGTTTAATCAACTCGCTCGCAAAGTATCTGGGCAGCGTTTTCATTTAAGTTCTTCTGGGGCGCACCCTAATAGGGGTTGATGCCGGCGGCAAGGGTGTGGCATTTTATGCCCCACGAAAATAATTATTCAATAATTGTGGAGAAAATCATGTTCGCGCTCAAATTTGGCCGTATTACGCCGTTGGCCATGAAGAAAAATATCGTGGTGTTTGCCGAAAACGGCCAAAAACTGCTGGGTGGCGGCGAGGTTTTGAACAAGGCGCGCAAAAACGCTGTGAAGAAAAGTTTCCGTGCCGGGCGCTTTACCGGCGGGGCGGGGGAATTTTTCCGTACCGTGATTGGTGGCGACAACGTGCTGGTGCACGGCGTGGGTAAGCTGAAGGCGATGGAGCGCCGCGACTGGTGGAAGGCCGGGATGGCCATTGCACGGCAGATTGACGCGCAGGGCTGGCGCGAGGTGACAATTGCACTGGGCGATGTGGGTGACGTTGCCGCGCAGGTGGATGCCGGGAGTGCGTTGGCCGAAGGTGTGCAGATGTCGCTGTACCGGTTTGAGGATTTCAAGACCAACATCAAGCCGCATCAGCAGGTGAAGTTGCAAAAGCTGACTGTATTGGTGGGCGGCACGGCGGCCAACAAGCTCACCGCCGGTGAAAAGCTGATGGAATCGATGCTGGGCGGCGTTGACCTGACCCGCAACTGCGGCAACACGCCACCCAATGTGGCTACTCCGCAGTTCATGGCCGACGAGGCGTTGAAGCTGGAAAAGCTGGGCGTGAAGGTAACCGTCATCGACGAAAAGGAAATGAAGAAGCTGGGGCTGAACCTGATTCTGGCGGTGGGCTGCAATGCCAGCCCCGAGAACCAGCCGCGTCTGGTGCTGATGGAATATAACGGCGCGGGCAAAGGTGCAGAAAAGACCGCGCTGGTGGGGAAAGGGATATGCTACGACACCGGCGGGTATGACCTGAAGCTTTCGGGTGCGCAGAAGGGGATGAAGTTCGATATGAGCGGCGCGGGAGCCGTGCTGGGGACGATGAAGAGTATCGCCAGCCGCAAGAGCCGCGTGAACGTGGTGGGCGTGTTGACGCTGGCGATGAATATGGTGAGCGGCATCCCGTTTGTGACCGACAGCATTTACAAGAGCTACAAAGGATTGATGGTGGAGATCGGCAATACCGATGCCGAAGGGCGGCTGGTGCTGGCCGATGCCATTGCCTACACCATCGAGAAGCACGAGCCGGCGCGGCTCATTAACCTGGCGACGCTGACCGGGGCGTGCATGATCAGCTTGGGCGGGGCTTATGCGGGGCTGTTCGGCAACGATGAGCACCTGGCGCGGTTGATTAAGAGTGCGGGTGAGTACACCGGCGAGCGGCTGTGGCGTTTGCCGATTGAAAAGGGCTATCTGACACCGAGTGCGGTGGCGGACACCTATACGGTGGGGTCGCGTTATGGCGGGGCGATGAGTGCAGCTGAGTTTCTGCAAAAATTCGTCGGCAACACCTCGTGGGCGCACCTGGACATTGCCGGGACTGCCAACAGCGAAAAGGGCGTGCCGGGGGCGCACAGCGAGTTGAACGGCGCGACCGGCTGGGGCGTGCGGATGTTGACGCATCTGCTGGAATCCAACTTTGCCGAGGCGGCACCTGCTGCGAGGGTGATTCGCACCGGCAAACGCGGGCGTCCGCGCAAGGCAGCCTAATTTTATGGTGGGGGAGGCGCGGTTTTACCAACTGGCGGGGAATTTGCCCGCTGATGTGGACGCGTTTTTGCCGGGGTTTCTCGACAAGCTGGTGAACGACGGCAAGCGGGTGCTGCTGGTGAGTGCCGACAATGCCGTGAGCCGGTTGGACGAGCGTTTGTGGCCCACCGGGGCGGGGTTTTTGCCGCATGGGCGGGTTGGCGAGGGTGATGAAGTGCGCCAGCCCGTGCTTTTGGCCGGGGTGGGACAAGCGCAGGAACACCTGGAAGGGCGGTTGGCGGTGCTGGTGGCCGGGGCCGAGGAGGCTTTTGATATTCCGGCGGAAAGCCTGGTTTATGTGTACCATGCAGCGGCGGCCGAGAGCGCCGTCAGGCGGCGAGGCATGTTGGCAGGGCTGGGGTGGAGTGTGAGTTTCTTTCAGCAAACTGAGCGGGGATGGAAAAAGGCGACTTAACCCTTGACAGTTCAACGTTAAAACGCCAAAAACCGTGCCATTGTAACGGAAGCAGATATCCCCATGGCCAAAAAGCCTGTCAAAAAAGTTGTGAAAAAGCCTGCAAAGGCTAGCAAACCTGCCGCCAAGAAGGTGGCCGCCAAACCTGCCAAGAAGGCTGTAAAGGCTGCCCCCAAGGCGAAGGAACGCACCCTGAGCATCATCAAGCCCGATGCCGTGGGCAAGCATGTGATTGGCCGTATTCTGGCCCGTTTTGAGAATGCCGGCCTCAAGATTGCGGGCATGAAGATGATGCACTTCAGCGACAAGCAGGCCAAGGCTTTTTACGCCGAGCACAAGGCTCGCCCGTTTTTTGGCGAGCTGGTGAGCTTCATGACCAGCGGCCCGTGCGTGGTGCTGGTGCTGGAAGGTGATGATGCGATTATCAAAAACCGTGTGCTGATGGGTGCCACCAACCCGATGAAGGCCGAGCCCGGCACGCTGCGCTACGACTTTGCGCTGCCTTGCACCGACCTTTCCGCCAACGCGGTTCACGGCAGCGACAGCCCGCAAGCTGCGAAGCGTGAAATTGCTACGTTTTTCAAGGCCGCAGAGCTGGTCGGCTAATTTTTCTCTGCAGTTGTTGATAAAGGCGCCAAGTCACTTGGCGCCTTTTTTTGCGCGGGGTAGGGTGGTGCGGAGAGGTAGTTTATGCGTCGCTTTGCTGTCGGTTTCTGTTTTATTCCTGTCGCTGTTTGGGCCCAGCCCATTCCTATGACGAGCGAAGATGTCGCACCGGTGCTGCCCGGCGGTGAGGTGGTGGGAGCGGGTGTGGAAACGGGCCTGGATGTGACCCCGACCGTGGTGGTGAACCCGGCTGCACCGCCTGTCGGCACCGACCATATTGACCAAGTGCTGGCGACGGTGAGCGCGACCATTTCGGCGACCACCGCGCTGGTGACTTCGGCCTCGCTGGTGACGTCGCCGACGGGGCTGGATGCGAACCCTGCGGCAAACCCGGCTGACGGGATGACCTCGACCACCGTACAGACCAGCCCGACGACGATGATTCAGCCGCCGCACGCCGACATGGCCAGCAAGGCCGTGGTACGCGTGACCGGTAACGCCGGTGCCCAGGACCGGGTGTTGCAGGCGCTGCGAACGATGGGCCTGGCCGCTACCTATACCCGTCTTACCGTGGACGGTGCCGAAATGGCCGTGCCCAACGCCAATGCCGATACGCTGGCGGCTCAACTCCATGCCAAGGGACTCACTGCGGAGATGGGGGCGGATGGAGCGGTTGAAGTGAGGTTTTAGGTTAGGATTTTTGCGGTTTCTTCGTGTATAAAGGCGCCATGGCGCAGATGGTTTTGAATTTTCCTTTTCGGGAGGATTTATCGGCTGAAAGTTTTTTCCCCACTGCGGGGAGCGCGGCGGCGCGTGAACTGCTGGAAAATTTCGAGCGCGGGATTTTGTGTTTGTGGGGCGAGGCCGGAAGCGGCAAGACGCATTTGCTCAACATCTGGCGCGCCAGGGTTGGTGAGGGTAATTTTTTGGCTGTCGACGATTTGGACAAGGTGGATGCGGTGGGGCAGGAGCAGTTGTTCCATTGGCTGAACAACCAGGGCAAAAGTGGCGCACTGGTTGTGGCAAGCCGCCAGCCGGTGGTGGAACTGGGAGGATTGCTGCCGGATGTGCGCAGCCGCTTGAGCGCCGGGCAGGCGGTGGAAGTATTGCCGCCGAGCGACGACGAACTGGCGCAGGTGGCGGCCAAATGGGCGGCGGAACGGCAACTGGAGTTGAGCCCCGAGGTTATTAATTTTATTCTGGCGCGGGCCGAGCGCAGCGTGCCGGCGTTGCGCACGCTGGTGGCCAAGCTTGACCGGTTGAGTTTGGAGGAGAAACGGGCGGTGACTGTTCCCCTCGCCAAAAAGGCATTAGGATTTTAGAGTGATGGCGATAAACATAAGAATGAAGCAAAAACACTCCCAAACAGGATTAAAGATTTTGAGCGCGCAAGGGTGCGCGTGTTTATCGTGGATGCTGACCTTCGTTAGCATGACAGTGATTCTATTATCGCCGGTTAGCTTTGCCGAGACCGTGCCGGTGCGCGATGGGGCGGGTGTGCGGTTGAGTTTCCATGATGCGGTGCGGGCGGCCATGCCAAGCGTGGTGAGCATTTATACCAGCAAGAAAGTAGCCGCCAGCAAGCAGGGCTACAGCGATGCGGTGCGTGACAAGCTGTTGCAGGGCCAGAATGCGCCGGTGCGCGAGAAGATTGAAAAAAGCCTGGGAAGCGGGGTGGTGATTGACCCGACCGGCGTGGTGGTGACCAACCTGCACGTGATTGAGGATGCGGTGGACGTGACCGTGGCGCTGGGCGACGGGCGCGAATTCAAGGTGACCGGGGTACGCGGCGACGAGCGTTTGGATTTGGCGGTGCTGAAGCTGGCGCTGCCTGCCGGGGTTCGGTTGCCGGCGATTCGGTTCGGCAACAGCGACAACATGCAGGTGGGCGATGTGGTGCTGGCGCTGGGCAACCCCTACGGCATCGGCCAGAGCGCCACCATGGGGATTGTGAGCGCGGTGAACCGCAGCGCGGCGGCGCTGAGCCCGTACGGGCAGTTCATCCAGACCGACGCGGCCATCAACCCCGGCAACAGCGGCGGCGCGTTGATTGACAGCAGCGGTGCGCTGGTGGGCGTGAACACCGCGATTTTCACCAAGAACGGCGGCAACCAGGGCATCAGCTTTGCGATTCCTGCCAACCTGGTGAGCCGTGCGGCCAAGGATTTGGTAAGCACTGGCAGCGTGCGCCGCCCGTGGCTGGGGGCCGAGGGCGAAAGCGTAAGCGAAACGCTGGCCGAGCGGTTGGGCCTGGGGCCGGCGCGCGGCGTGCTGGTGCAGAACGTGGTGGACGGCAGCCCGGCGGCGACCTCGGGGCTGAAAGTAGGTGACGTAATTTTGAGTTTTGACGGCCAGCCGGTAGCCGACCCTGCGCAACTGGGCGACCGGCTGGTGAGTGCCGCCGACAAGCTGGGCCGCAACGTGCCGATGACGATTTGGCGCGGGGGCGCGCAGCAGACGGTGAGCATTGCCCTGACCAGCCTGCCGCCGCGCGACCCCGGTTTGCAGCGCAAACTGAAGGGGTACACCCCGCTTTCCGGCAGCATGGTGGAGCAGTTGAGCCCGAGCCTGAATGCCGAGCTGGGCTGGCCGCTGAACACGCAGGGCGTGGTGGTGACCAGCACCGGCAATACGGGGCAGTATGATATCCAGGCCGGGGACTTGCTGATGAACATTGATAAGCAGCCGGTGAAAAGCGTGGGCGACGTGCAGGGTTTGCTTGATGCGGTTCACCGGACGTGGGAGTTGCGTTTTCAACGCGGGCCGAGCGTGAAGAAGCTGGTGATTAGCCGATGAAGAAAAAACCCGCGGCGACGGAACCGGATTTGCCGCTGGGTTCGGAGGCTCCATTGCCGCCGCTGGCAGAGCGGCTGCGACCGCAGACTTTGAGTGAAGTGGTGGGCCAGCCCGCGCTGGTAGGCGAGGAGGGGCTTCTTACACGTTTGGTGGCGGCTCATGTGCCGCAGAGCCTGATTTTTTGGGGGCCGCCCGGTAGCGGCAAGACGACGCTGGCGCGGCTTTATGCGCAGGCGTTCGAGGCGGAGTTTGTGCCTCTTTCTGCCGTGACCGCCGGGGTGGGTGATGTGCGGAATGTGGTGGAGGAGGCGAAGGTTCGGCAAGGGGCCGGGCGACGGACGGTGGTGTTTTTGGATGAGATTCACCGCTTTACCCGCGCGCAGCAGGATGTGTTGCTGCCGCATGTGGAGAGTGGGTTGTTCACCTTGCTGGGCGCGACCACCGAGAACCCGAGTTTTGCCCTGACCAGTGCGTTGCTGAGCCGCGCGCAGGTGGTTGTGGTGGATGCGCTGGATACGGGGAGCTTGCGGCATATCCTGCATCATGCCGAGGAAGTGGTTGGCACGCTGCCGCTGGACGACGACGCGCGTGCGGCGCTGGTGGACATGGCGCATGGTGATGCGCGGTATCTGCTGAATCTGATCGAGACGTTGGGGGCGGCGGTAGCCTCGAAAAAACCGCAAGGATTGCTGGATGCGGCGGGAGTGGGCGGGTTGTTGCCTGCCCGCTCGGCGCATTACGACCGGGCCGGGGACTGGCACTACGATTTGATTTCGGCCCTGCACAAAAGTGTGCGCGGCAGCGACCCGGATGCAGCGCTGTACTGGCTGGCGCGGATGCTCAATGGTGGTGAGGATGGGCTTTATGTCGCGCGGCGGATCATCCGCATGGCGGTGGAGGATGTGGGTTTGGCCGACCCGCAGGCTTTGATGGTGGCAGTGGCGGCGCGGGATACGTACCAGATGCTGGGCAGCCCCGAAGGCGACTTGGCGCTGGCCGAGGCTGCGATTTACATGGCGCTGGCGCCGAAGAGCAATGCGACTTATGTGGCGTTCGGCGAAGCCAAACGGCTTGCCGCAGAGACCGCGCATACCGTGCCGCCGAAGCACATTGTGAACGCGCCGACCAAGCTGATGAAGGAGCTGGGGCATGGCGCGGGGTATGATTATGACCACAATGCGCCGGATGCTTTCAGCGGGCAGAATTACTTTCCCGTGGAGGTGAAAAGCAGGCCTGTATTGTACAACCCTGTTGAGCGTGGGTTTGAGCGCGAGATGAGGAAGCGTGTCGATTATTTTACTAAATTGCGGTTGCAGAGGCATTCGTGAAGCTGATTATTCTGCCTGGGGTGAATAGCGGAGCGTACCTGTTTGAGGGCGCGCGCGAGTTGAAGGATGTTGAGGTGGTGCGGCTCGATCCGCCGGGGGTGGGCAAGATGCTGCCGCTGACGTTGCCGTTCACGCCCAAGGCCTATGCGCGGGAAGTGCTGCGCTACATGGATTTGCATAACATCTGGCAGGCGGACATTCTGGGCCACAGCATGGGCGGGTTTGCAGCGCAGGAGCTGGTGCAGATGTCTCCCGACCGGGTAAACCGGCTGATACTGGTGAGCACCAGCGCCGGGCAGCCGGGTACCACGCGCGATGTGGCCGCCATGCCGGGGAAGATTAAAATGGGGTTTTGGGAGTTCAACCAACTGATTGAGCATGAGCCTCTCGAGGGGATGAAAGTGCTGTTCGGCAAGCGGTTTGTGACGCATCACCCGCATTTGTATGGTGAGTTCATCAAGCAGCGTACGGCGCATTTGCCGGCGGGCTCGGTGAGCCTGGCGCACCTGACCGCGGGCGGGGCGTTCAGCAGCCAGCGCTGGATACGCAAGCTGAACGTGCCGGCGCTGGTGATTCATGGCAGCGACGACGTGCTGGTGAGCGCGCAAAGCGGCAGGGAGCTGGCGGGGTATTTGCCGGATGCGCGGTACATTGAACTGCATGGGGTTGGGCACTTCCCCATGCTGGAGCATGAGAAATTCTGGAGTTATGTGAAGGGCTTTTTAGCTGGCGATGGCGCTGGTTTGCGGGTAGAAGCGTCTCAGCCGACCGGTATGTGGTCGAGATTGAAGGAGATTCTTACGCGACATGGCTGAGCCGACGTTACTGAAGATTGGCGAGGCCGACGACGGCCAGCGGCTTGACCGGTTGCTGAAGAAGGTGTTGCCGCAGATTCCGTATGCGGCGCTTCAGAAGTGGCTGCGCAAGGGGGATGTGCGCATCAACGGCAAGCGCGCCAAGGCCGAGGCGCGCGTAGCGGCGGGCGATACCGTGAGGCTGCCGCCGCAAACCGTATTGGCGGGCGGGCCTCGCACCGAAAGCCGCGACAGCAAGAACTACGTGGCCACCAACGCCGACAAAAAGATGTTCACCGACGGGTTGGTGTATGAGGACAAGCAACTGCTTGTATTCAGCAAGCCCGCCGGTTTGCCCGCCCAGGCCGGTGGCGGGCAGACCCGCAGCCTCGACCGGATTGTGACCGCGCTGTGGCCTGATAAGCCGCCGAAACTGGTTCACCGGCTTGACCGCGAAACCACCGGGCTGATTGTTCTGGCCAAAAACCGCACCACCGCGGCGGCGCTGATGACGCAGTTTGCGGGCCGTGAAGTGAAGAAAACCTATCTGGCGCTGTGCATGGGCAAATTGCCCGGTAAAGAAGGCTTGATTGATGCGCCGATATTGAAGCGCGGGCCGATGGCGGTGGTGAGCCCTCAGGGCGACAGCGCGCAGACGCGGTGGAAAGTAGTGGAGAGCATTGCCCCGGACATCCATTTGATTGAAGCCGAGCCGCTGACCGGTCGGATGAACCAGATTCGCGTCCACATGGCGCACATTGGCCTGCCGCTGGTGGGCGACGACAAGTATGGCGGTTCGGACGCCCGCGAGGCGGCCCGCGCGCTGCAGACGCCGAATACGCTGTACCTTCATGCGTGGAAGCTGGTGCTGAGGCAGCCGGCGACGGACGAGCCTCTCCATTTAGAGGCGCCTTTGCCGACAGCTTTTGCCGCCTTGCGGCGTTGACCATTTGGCGTTGGCGTGAGAGCCTAGCGCTTACTTAAAAAGGGAATACACATATGCGTTTGGTCAAGGGTTTGGGTTACACGGTTATTGGCTTGTTGGCGCTGACCGTGGTTGTGGGCGGCGGGTTGATTGTTTACCTGCAGCATGCAGACCTTGGTCCGCTGGCGATTAAACTGGCCAAGCAGTACGGCCATGTGGACGTGGCGGCGCAGGGGCCGGTGTCGGTGAAATTATTCCCCAACCCTGAAATTCATGCGGGTAAGCTGACCGTGGTGGGGCCGCAGGGTGGCAAGCCGCTGTTTGAGGCCGACAAGACCGACATTGTAATGCGTTGGGGTAGCGTGCCGATGTTGTGGAAAGGCATGGTGCTGGAAAACGTAAGCCTCCAGAACCCGACGATTTATTTGTACAAGCCCAAAAAAGGTGCCGCCAACTGGGAAATGCCGGGTAGCGAGGCTGAAGGTGCGAAGGTCGCGGCCAAATCTTCCGGCCGTGACGGCAGCTTTAAGATGGCGCTAGGCCAGGCCAATATATCCAACCTGAATGCCACCTACATTGATGAAACCACCGGCCGCAATGTGAACGTGCGTGGCCTGAACGTGCAGACCGATGCTCATGACCTGGCGCACACCACGCTGGCGATGAAGGGTACCATCAACAACCAGCCGTTGGAATCGAAGGTGGAAGTGGATGCCACCAACCTGGACAAGGCGCCGATTAAGGTGGCGTTGACGCTGGCCAACCTGCGCCTGAACGCCCAGGGCGAAATTGATAACCGCCAGAGCTACCGGGGTGACATCAACGTGCAGAGCCCCGACGTGCGCGCCACCTACGTGGCGGCGCTGGGTACCGCGCCTGCGGGCGTTCCGAGCGCCCCGCTGAGCCTGACCGGCCATGTGGCGTTGGGCGGCGACGAGATTGACCTTTCGGCCTTTGCGTTGAAGATGGGCGACCTGCTGAATGCGGGCGGCGAGCTGGCGGTGAAGACCGGCGACAAGCCGAGCGCCAAGGGTACCCTTCAGGTGCAGGGCAACAACCTGCGCGCGTTGGCGGCGCTGGGGACGGGGACCTCGAACCCGAGTATTCCGGCCAGCCCGTTTAGCCTGCAAACCACGCTGGCGGGGGATAACGTGATCAAGCTCACCAATATTTCGGCCCAATTGACCAACATTGCCAGCCTGGGCGGCAATGTGATCGTGACGCCGCGGCCCGGCAAGACGCCGAAGATGGAAGGCCAGGTTAACGTGCGCGCGGCCAGTGCCCGGGCGCTGGGTCAGGCCTTTGGCGTGAGCCATGAGTTGCCGGCGCAACCGCTGGCGATGGGAACGAGCTTCAAGGGTGGGGATGATTGGAATATTCCTGACCTGAGCCTGAGCCTTGGCAATCTGCTGAGCGCCAACGTGAAAGCTACTGTGACGCTGGGTGGTCCGGTGCCGCTGGTGAACGGCAGCCTTGACGTGAGCGGTAACGACATGAAGGCTGCCGCCAGCGGCTTTGGCGTGGCCAGCACGCAGCTGCCGAGTTCGCGGTTTACCGTGAAAGCCGACATTGCCGGCGACAAGACCATTGAACTGCGGAACTTGAGCGTGAACCTGCCCAACCTGGTGGAAGCCACCGGCATGGCGCAGATGACGCCGCCCAGCGGCAATGCACCGGGTGATGTGAAGGCCAACCTGAACGTGAAGCGTCTTGACCTGACCGCGCTGGGGCCGTGCGCGCCCACGGCGGCTTCGGCGGCTACCAAGGCTGCCGCGGCGCAGGGTGGTGGCGCGGCAGGGACGGGTTCGCCGTTCAACAGCACGCCGATTGATTTGGGCGCGTTGAAGAAGTGGACTTTCACCTTTGACGTGGATGTGGCCAACCTGAGCTGTGCCCGCTGGCCGATAACGACCTTTAAAGGCAACATGGTGAATACCGCCGGCAAGTTGAGCCTGAACAACATGAGTGCCGCGCTGGCGGGTGGCAACGCCCTGGTGAACGGCAGCCTGACCCATACCGGCACGCCCGAATTGAGCCTGGTGGTGACGGTGAAGAACGTGCCGGTGGAAAAGTTTGTACCGACGCTCCAGCAGAAAGGCGTTGTGCTGCCGGTGAACGTGGATGCGAACATCACCTCGACCGGCGCGAGCAGCCAGGCGCTGGCCAGTGCCTTGAAGGGCACTCTGGCGGTGAACGCCACCAGCGGGAAGATACCCTACACCAACCTGCTTGGCGGTATGAGCAACATTGAGCGGTTGCTGAACGGCAATGCCCCGGCCAGCAACGGCGAGGGGAAAATCCAGAAGTTTGTGGCAAGCTACGACATTGCGGGTGGTAACGCCAAAACCAAGGAGTTTAACCTGGTGACCGATGGGGCGTTCAGTGCCGTGGGGACGGGTGATATCAACATCGGGGCGTGGAGCATTGACTACACGCTGACCCCGCAGGTGGCGGCCAGCAACCAGATTGCCGTGCCGGTGCTGATCAAGGGCAGCCTCAGCGCGCCTTCCATCGGGCCTGACCCGGCGTTCATCAACAAGCTGAGCGGGCGGCTGGTGAAGGAAGGCCTGAAGGTGCTGAACGTGGGTGGCGAAAAGGCCGGAAACATCGGTACCGCCGTTGGCGGCGTGCTGAGCGGGCAGGGCGTCAACACCTCGGAAACCCAGCAGATGATCCAGAAAGGGGTCGGGAATTTGCTGAAGAACTTAGGGAAGTAGACTCCTTTAAAATCGGGCCCTATGGGGCCTGATTTTTTAGGGTTGCGCATGACGTGTTATCTGAATAAAGCCCCCATTTAGGGGGCTTTATTCTGGTCGGGGTGAAAGGATTCGAACCTTCGGTCTTTTCGTCCCGAACGAAGCGCGCTACCAGGCTGCGCTACACCCCGACCGGCTGGGGGTTTACCCTATTAGCTCCGGCACGCCAAGCCCCTAAACAGAAAAAGGGCTATGCGCCCTTTTTCTCCGTGCTTGCCAGTTTGGCTTGGATTTTCCTTTCAAGACGGTCTTTTAATGCAGGGTTTTCTTTCAAGAGTTCATCGAGCAGGCCGTTGCGGGCGGCAGCGGTGGCGAACTTTCTTCTCACCCGCTCATTGTCGGTTTCTATATTTTTAACGGTCTGTTCAAACGCGGTTTCATCAGAGCGGGAATCGAACATGATGGTTCTCCGGTCGGGGACAAGATGGTTCGGGTAAACGATGGCGGCACCCTAGATTTTCCTTTTTACAAGGTCAAGGGCATGAAAAAGGGCCCCAGAGGGCCCTTTTTCGGGCAGGTGGTTTTTAGAACGGCCACTTGACCTTGACCTGGCCGGTGTGACCGGTGGACGAGCTGCGGATGTCGGCATCGTAGTCGATGCTGAAGTCCACGCCGTCGGCGCTGGTGAGCAGCACCCCGGCACCGAGGTCGACAGAGCCGCGGTCGGCGCTGATGCCGTTGGTGGTGAATGCCGTGCCGCCGGCCACGAAGTTGCTGGTGGTTTGCATTTGGGTGTCACCGGCGCGATAGTTGAACTTGGCGCGGGCACGGGGGCGGAGGGCGCCACCGTTGTCGGTCATGAAGTTATAACCAGCTTCGGCACCGATACCGAGGTCGAGCGCCGAGAGGTTATCCGGGTTGACCGTGAGAGCGGCCGGGCCGGACTCGGTATAGCTCTTTTGATCGAGCAAGGTGTACTGGGCGCTGGCCAGCGGGGTCAGCAGCCAGTTTTCGTACTTGAAGTCGCGGCCAGCTTCGGCGCGGGCGGAGTATTGGCTACCGTGCCAGCTGCCGTCGGTGCTGCTGCTGAAGCCAACCACGTTACGCTTGCTGTCGAAGGTATTGTAGGCGTAGGCCAGTTGACCGTTGAGGAAGTAGCCGTCTTCCAGAACCTTGGAGCCGTACAGCGTGCCCATGTAGCTGTTGATGTCGGTATGGGCGTCGTTGCTGGACTTGCTGTTGACGTTGGAGGCGCCGTAGGTGAAGGCCATACCGGTGGTCATGCCATCGACGAGGGTGTCGGTGTCGACCCCGGCGGTGGCGCCGGCGGTATTGGCGTTATAGCCGAAGTCGCCGTTGCGGTTGTCCTGGTTGGTGACGTTGCCGAAGCCTTGCAACCACATGTGGCCTGCCGAGACCTTGTCGCCGGTTGCGATGCCTGTGAGGGCGCTGCCGCGGAGCGAGGCCAGGCGGGCATTGATGTTGTTGTTGCTCTGGTTGCCGATGTCGAGCGAGGCCATGCCGACACCGGTATCGGTGGCCGGGGCCAGCGAGTTGACCACATTATCGACACCAGCGGCAGTGGTTTGATTGCCGATGGTGTTTTGGATGGTCTTGAGGTCGCCGGTCGGGGTGGTGACGGCGTCGATGACGTTGGCTGCGCCCTTGCCGGATTCGGAGCTGACCAGGTTGGAGGTGGCGGTGCGGTTGATGGTAAGGCTGACGTTGTTGCCACCCGAGGTGCGACTGACGACGAAGCTGTACACGCCCGCCTGCGAAGATGTCAGGATGGGGGCGGAAGCGTCGCTGGCGTTGCCGGTGATGATGGTGTAGCTGGTGCCGTTGGCGATGAGGCCCGCGCTGCTGTTGAGCGCGATGGTCAACGAGGTGTCGGTGAGCACTGCAGCGCCATTGGTGACGTTGAGGACGCCCGTGGTTTGCGAGGTGCCCACGCCGATGGTGAGTTTGCCGAGGCTACCGAGCTTGTCGGTGTTGAGGTTACTGCCCGAGTCGATAAAGAGAGAGCCGCCGCTGTTGACGTTGAGGGTGCCGGTGGAGCCGGAGTCGTTGACGATGTACCCGCCGTTGGTCAGGGCCAGGGTGCCGCTGACGTTGATGTTGCTGTTGCCGAACAGACCGAAACCGGCAGTGGCGCTGGTGACGTTCAGCGAGCCATTGGTGCCGATGTTGATGTCGTGGTCGGTGCCGGTAAAGGTGCCCTGGGTACCGTTGAGGTTAACCGTGGTGTTGCTGATGTTGATGGTGTTGAAGCCGACCACGTTGCCGGTCAGGTTCCAGACCCGGCTGCCGGAAACGTTCAGCACACTGCTGTTGCCCGTACCGCTGATATCTTTGACCGTACCGCCGGTGTAGTTGACCACACCAGTGCCCGTGCCGAGGCCCAGGGTGCCGGAAACCGTGCCGCCGCTCATGTTGATGGTGTTGGCTCCCGCGCCGAGGTTGACGTCGCCATTGAGGGTACCGCCGGTTTGGCTGTAGGTATCGGCCGAGCTGCCGCCGGTGATGTTGCCGGTAATGGTGCCGCCGGTTTGGCTGACGGTGCTGGCGCCGCCCAGGAAGACGTTGCCGTTAAGGGTGCCGGCGTTGGTCATGTTAAGCGTACCGCTGGTGGCGATGGAGCCGCTGATAGTACCGGTGTTGTTGATGGTGGCCGATACGGCGGCGGCGCCGACGTTGGGCTGGGTAAGGCTGATGGCGAAACCGTTGGTGGCGGTGTTGATGATGGAACCCGAGTTGTTGATGGTCATGCCCAGGGTAAGACCGTTGTCGGGCTGGAGGCTGACCGTGCCGCTGGTGGCGTCGCTGGTGAGAACGCTGCTGGCGCTGGTGTTAAGGGTGTAAGAACCCGTACCGCTGACAGCGACCGCAGGAAGGCCCGTGACAGAGATGGTGGTGGCGCCGGAAACGGCTACGGTATCGCTGGCGCCGGTGTTGCTGATGCTGCTGGTTTGGCCGACCGAATAGACGGTGGTGGCAGCGTTGGCGGCTGCAGTAACCGCGACAAAAGCGGTAGTAGCAAGCAGCACCTTGTGGAATGAGAGGGTCATTGGTGGGGGTTTTCCTGTTTTGTTGTTCGTTGTTTAAACTTGTGCGCATACTGGCGAAGCGCTTATGTGCAGGCAATAGAGGAAGAAAAATTCAATGCTTAAATCATCGGTAGTGTGTTTTAAAATACTCACATTGTTTGCTTTTCCTCTCATGTTTTCGGCCTGTGGAGGGGCTCCGGAACTTTCTGATGCTTTGAATCATAACCGTTTCAACCGCGGTGACAGCGGCTTTAGGGTAGGGGGTATCCAGGCGGGCCCGTGGTGGCTGACAATGGCGGAAAGGGGCGGGAAAAACGATGTCGCGCATATTTACATTGAAGGGGATGGGCATGCGTATATCACTATGAGTGTGCCCAGTGGCAACCCGACGCCGGACAAGCCCGTGGGGCTTTATCTGGCGGAAGCGGATAAGCCTGATGCTTCAGTGGTTTACCTGGCGCGTCCCTGCCAGTACGTGGGGCTTAAGGGCCAGCCGTGCAGCGCCGAAACCTGGACCAGCGGGCGCTTTGACGAGCGTGTGATGGATGGTTACGTGATGGCTGTTTCCCGTCTGTTGAGTGGCGCTCCGGTGGCACAAAACAGCTCTTATGCGCGCATGAATGATGCGCAAGTGTCGGCCAAGCGTGCGGTTTTGATCGGTTACAGTGGGGGGGCCGCCATTGCGCTGGAAGTGGCCAAGCGGCTGCCCCAGGTGGTGGGGGTGATTACCGTGGCGGGGAACATTGACCCGGCTGCCACCAATACCTGGCACGGGGCTTCGGCCATGCCGACGGCCATCAGCCCTTATAAATACCCGCAGCGGCTGGCGCAGATACCCGTATTACATATAGTAGGGAGCAAGGACGAGGTTATTCCTCCCGCCCTGACCCGGCAGGTGATGGACGCCGCCGGGGGGCTGGCCTGTACCAAAATGGAAATCGTGGACGGTTTGACCCATAACGGTCATTGGGAGAAAGTGTGGAAAAACCGCCATTTTGAACTGCCCCGTTGCGGCGGTTGAATCCTTTTAGAAAAAAAATAGTATACAAAAGGTTGACAGGCGGCTTTGCCGACCTATATAGCCCCCACGACTAATTTGTATACGTTTTAAAAGGAGTCTGCTTAACGGCTGATTTCCGAGAGTTTCACTCTTCAAACGGCCCATTGGCCGAATCACTCAAACCGCATGGAGGTTAACATGCGA
>CAZROO010000004.1:0-77823 GCA_964601735.1 uncultured Pseudomonadales bacterium | reverse complement strand
TCACGGTGCTGGTGGCGGTTTCGCCTTCGGCATCGGTGATGGTGTAGGTGAAGGTATCGGCACCCAGGTGATGGTCGGTCGGCGTGTAGGTAAAGGTGCCATCGGCGTTCAGCGTCACTACCGCGTGCGTGGGTTGGGTGAAGCTGGTGATGCTGAAGGGCGTACCGTCCGGGTTGCTGTCGTTCACCTTCACGTCAAAGGTCACGGGGGTGTCGCAGTGAGTGGTGTAGGTGTCGGGCTTGGCATTGAGGCCGTGCGGAACGGCGGGAACGTTAATCGTCACCGTGGTGGTCGAGCTCAACCCGCAGTCATCGCTGATGGTGTAGGTGAAGCTGTCGGTGCCGTGGAAACCGGCGGCAGGCGTATAGGTAAAGGTACCGTCGGCGTTTTCCACCACGGTGCCGTGGGCCGGGTTGGTGTGGCCGGTAATGCTGAACGGGTCACCATCCGGGTCGCGGTCGTTCACCTTGGTATCAAAGGTGATGGGCGTGCCTTCGGGGGTAGTATAAGTGTCCGGGTTGGCAATCGGCGCATTGTCGGTCACGTTGACGGTCACCGTCGCGCTGCGCACGTCGCCTTCGGCATCGGTGATGGTGTAGGTGAAGGTGTCGGCACCCAGGTGGTGGTCGGTCGGCGTGTAGGTAAAGGTGCCGTCGGCGTTCAGGGTCACCACGGCGTGGGCCGGCTGGGTGAAGCCGGTGATGCTGAAAGGCGTGCCTTCAGGGTTGGTGTCGTTCACCTTCACGTCAAAGGTAATCGGAGTATCGCAATGGGTGGTGTAGCTGTCGTTACGGGCGAACAGGTCGGTGTGGACAACCGGCGGGGCGCCTTCAGGGCCCTGGCCGGTGGGGTACACCTTCTGGAAGATACTGTCGCGGTGCAGGCCCAAACCAAAGGGCCCGATGACTTCAGAGAGCACCGGATTGGCATCGCCGTAGTGCACGCCGTTCACGGTTGGCACTTCAAAGCCGCCGCCTTCGCGGCCGCTGGTGCCGGTGTTCTGGATGCCTTCGGCAGGCTCGACCTTTTCAAGCTTGCTTTCCAGGTCGTGGTCAAGGCTGGCCAGCAGCTGGTTGGCATGGATTTCGCCCTGTTCGGTCATCACCGTCACACCCAGCTTGCTGTGTGTGCTGGCTACGAAGTCCAACAGCAGAATCTCGGCGCCATCGGGCAGGGTAATGCGCAGGTTGCCGGCTTCGTCGGCCATCTGGGCCTTGGAAAGGTCGATGTCCTTCATCACCACTTCGGCACCGGGGCCCACCAGGTAGGCGAGCATGCCGTGGGCGGCGGGGGCGCGCACCACCACTTCGTAATGGTCGGGGTTTTGAGCCGCCACTTTGGTACCGCTCACGGTGCTGGCGGCAGGCAGGCTGGCCGAAACCGCGCGGGCGGTTTCAATCGCCGCCACGGTGGCGCTGGCCACGACCGGGGTGGGGGTGGGTTGCAGAGAGGGACCCTGCGCCATGCTCACCTGGGTGACGATGGTGCTGGTATCTTTTTGGCTCATAAGCTCGATTCCCTATTACTTTGCGGCAATGGGTGCCGTACCCTGATTCCGATTAACTCTTTATAAGATGGGGCGGGAGCCGTTTTTGACAACCCGCCCCATCCCAGGTGGCCTTACTTGGTGGCTACCTGGTTGGTGTTGGCGGCGCTCGGCACCAGGTCACCCGTGTGGGCGAGCACGGCGTAAGCGGCGGCTTCCACTTCGTACTTGCCGGTAATCAGGGCGCTCTTGCTGTTGTACAGTTCAACTTCGCTGTCCAGCAGGTCCAGCAGGGTGCGTTGGCCCAGGTCAAACTGTTGGGCGTAGGCATCACGGGTGCTGGTGGCGTCTTCAACGTGCTGGGTCAGCGGTTGCAGTTGGGCGCGGGCGGTTTCCATCTTGGTGTAGGCCTTGACGGTCAGTTGCTCAACGCTGCGGCGGTCCTTTTCCAGCATCGCCACGGCTTCCTTGACCTTTTCGATGCGTTCCTGGCGCTGGGCGACATCGTGGCCGCCGTTGTACAGGTTGTAGCGCATCATCAGCATGGCGCTGATGTCATTGTCGCGGCCCTTCACGCCGTCGATGTTCACATTGTCGCTGGCGCCGCCTTCCAGTTCAAAGCGGGGGCAGAACACGCTCTTGCTTTCGGCCAGTTCGGCGTTGGCGGCCTTGATGTCGGCCATCGCGCTGGCAATCACCGGGCTGTTGGCGGTGGCGCGGTCAACCGCGGCCTTGGTGTTGGCGGGCACCGAAGCGAACGGAGCCGAGTCGTGGCTCGGGCTCATCGGCATTTCGCCAACGGCTTCCAGGTAGTCGGCTTCGGCGGCCTTGGCGTCGCCTTTGGCACTTTCCAGGTTGGCCTTGGCCAGTTCCATGCGGCCTTGGGCTTGGCGCACGTCAGCACCGGCGCTGCGGCCGCTCTGGGTGCGGGTGTTAATCTTTTCCACATAGCTTTGGTGGGTGCTCAGGTTCTGTTCGGCCAGGGCCACCAGTTCGCGGGTGCGCAGCACGTCCAGGTAGGCGGCAACGGCGCGCAGGGCCACTACGTTGCGAACGTCCATCACGTGGGCGTCGGCGCTGGCAAAGCGGTTTTCTTCCTGGGCAACGCGGGACTTGGTTTGCCAGCCGTCAAACAGCATCTGGCGAATGGTCACGCGGCTTTCATTGCGCCACAGGTCGCGGCCGCTCTTGTCGCCGGCGCTACGGCCGTTGCGGAAGGCGGTGCTCACGTTGTGGCTGTTTTCCCAGCCGGTACCGGCGGTAAAGTCCACGGTCGGCTTGTAACCGGCCTTGGCTTCGTCAATACGGTGGCCAATGCTGTTGCGGTCGCTTTCGGCGGCGCCGATTTCAGGGTGGGTGGCCACGGCTTTGCTCATGGCTTCCTGCAGGGTGGTGGCATGGACGCCGCTCACCAGCACGGTGCTGGCCAGCAGGGCGGTCATAAGGGCGGTACGCATTAGTAGTATTCTCCTCGCGTTGCTATCAGGTGAGGGGAGCCATAGGCCCAACTGACCCTACCAGTTGCATACACATATAAGCCTCCGTGGAACATACGCAAGGGGGTGGAACTAAAAAATTCCTAAAAATCAAATAAAACTTATGAAAACCCTGAGGTTTGTTTTACCCCCTGTTGTAGTCAAATTTGAGACCGGATTCACTGGCCTTTAAGCCACGCCCGGTGGTCTTAAAACCTCATTCCGGAGGTTGTCAGGTACAGCTTGCCCTGTTCCCCACGATATAAAGCACAGACAACAAGATAAAAAGCCCGATGGTCCACCGCCACACCTCTCACGAAGCAGCCGAAAATCCGGGCGAAATGGTTGTGCACGGCGTCCACGACAGCCTCCAGGCCTGCCTGGCCTGGCTGGTGCAACGCCACGGCCTTACCCACAGCCTCACCAGCCTCACTACCGGCCTGCCGATGAAGGACAACCGCCTCACCCCGCAGCTTTTCACCCGCGCAGCGGCAAGGGCGGGGCTCAACAGCCGGGTGGTTCACCGTAAATTGAAGGATATCAGCCCCCACATCCTCCCGGCAGTCTTCATGACCGCCACGGGCCGTGCCGCTATCCTTTATACGCGCGAAGGCAACGATTTCACCCTGTTCGACCCGCTCTCCGGCAAAGCCCAGACGTTCCACGGCCTCAAGGCGGCAGAGGAAGTCTACGCGGGCTACCTCATCCTGGTCAAAAGGGGCCTGATGCTTGAACTCACCGCCGAAGCCCGCCACCCGGCCAAGCAGTGGTTCTGGAGCACGCTCAAGGAATTCCGCCCACTTTACGGCAAGGTGGCCGCCATCGCCCTGTTTTCCAACCTCATCGGCCTGGCCACGCCGCTGTTCGCCATGAACGTGTATGACCGCGTCATCCCCAACCAGGCCGAGGCCACGCTCTGGGTGCTGGCGCTGGGCTTGGCCGTGGGCCTCTTGTTCGATCTCGCCTTCCGTCAGCTCCGCACCTATTTCATCGACGTCGCAGGCAAGGGGGCCGACCTCCTCCTCGCCAGCCGCCTCTACCAGCAACTGCTTAACCTGCGCATGGGCCAAAACCAGAACAGCGCGGGCGCCTTCGCCAACCAGTTGCGGGAATACGATAGCCTGCGCGACTTTTTCACCAGCGGCACCCTCACCACCTTTATCGACCTGCCGTTCATGCTGCTGTTCATCTTCATCATCTTCCTCATCGGCGGCTGGCTGGCACTTATTCCGCTGGTGGCCATCCCGCTGGTGCTGGTCAACGGCATCGCCATCGTCCGCCCCATCAAGGCCCTGATGCACGAAGTCTCGCTCGAAACCGACATCAAGCACGGCCACCTGGTCGAAACCATCAACTCGCTCGAAAACATCAAAGCCCTCGGCAGCCAGTCAGCCTCCCAGGGCAAATGGGAAGCGCTCACCGGCGCCACCGCCAAAAGCAGCGTCAAGGTGCGCTTCCTCAGCTCGCTGGCGCTCAATTCCACCCAGTTCCTGCAACAGTTCATGTACGTGGGCATGATAGTCGCCGGCATCTACCTCATCTGGGCGGGCAGCCTCACCACGGGTGCGCTGGTCGCCTGTACCATGCTGCTGTCCCGCGGCATGCAGCCGCTCAGCCAACTGGCGAGCTTGATCGTCCGCTACGAGCAAAGCCACACTGCGCTCAATAACCTCACCAAGCTGATGCACAGCGACGTCGAACGCAAAGACGGCCAGCCCTTCGTCCACGTCGGCAACCTCAAGGGCAAAATCGAGTTCGAAGACGTCTCCTTCGCCTACCCCGGCACGCCGGTCGATTCGGTCAAGGGCTATAGCTTCACCATCGAGCCCGGCGAGCGCGTCGGCATTGTCGGCCGCGCGGGCAGCGGCAAGTCCACCATCGCGCGCCTGCTGCTGGGCCTGTACCAGCCCACCAATGGCCGCATTCTGCTCGACGACCTCGAAATCCGCCAAATCGACCCCGCCGAAGTGCGCAAGAACGTCTGCTACTTCCCTCAAAACCTCTACCTGTTCCGGGGCACGCTGCGCGAAAACCTGCTGCTCGCCAAACCCGACGCCACCTTCGACCAGCTTATCCAGGCTGTCGAAATCTCCGGCGCCTACCGCCTGCTGCGCCGCCATCCCAAAGGCTTCGACCTGCCGGTGGGCGAGCGCGGCGAAAATCTTTCTGGCGGCCAGCGTCAGGCCGTGGGCCTCGCCCGCGCCCTGATGCACGACGGCAACCTCGTGGTGCTGGACGACCCCACCTCCGAGCTCGACGCCCAAAGCGAGCAATGGGTCATCGAGCGGCTCGACAAATGGCTCAAGCACCGCACCCTGCTGCTCATCACCCACCGCCCGGCCATGCTCGAACTGGTCGACCGCCTGATTGTTGTCGACGACGGCAAAATCATCGCCGACGGCCCCAAAAAGAAGGTTCTCGACTGGCTCAGCCATAACAAGACCAAGGACCAAGCGTAATGAAAACTTGCGCAGCCTTTCTGAGTATGGTGCTTTTAAGCAGTATCGCATCTGCCTCAGATGCCCCAAAAGGTAACCCAAAGCCTGAAATCTTTCATTACAAACTGGTCATGAGTGAGAATGACGAAATTTGTAAGCCATTGGCAAAGCTATATGAGCAGATGTTGATAGAGACAAATAATAATACGAATAAAGACAAATGGTCTCCTTTGCCAGAGGATGAAGAGGGCGTGAACCATGTTGATTGGACTAATTTTGAAACACGAGCACCGGAAAGATTTTCCCAAATAGGTTTTACAGAGCCGCCGACGAAAGAAATTATACTCCCCAATCCTCCCGGCAGCTACCCAGATTTTTATAAAGAAACTGTTTATCTGGTTGATGTTTTTGGTGAGGGAAAACCTAGAATGGTTAGCGTTGCTGGGGATATGCAGTATCAAAAGATACGCATCTTAAAAAAAGATACTGAATATAGGGACATTAAAGATAGCCCTGTATCTGTAGATGTCGACCCTGCAATTGTAGACCGAGATGCCAGTTTGAGTGGTATTCTTCAAACAGAAAAGGATATGAACACTTCCATAGGAACATGGGGATATTGGCTAAAAAAATGGCCCAATTTTGACAAATTGTATCAAGCTCATATGCAACAAGAAAAGATATGGAAAGCCTCTTTGGCCAACTCCAAAGGCATTAAAGTTCTCAGTCCCTTTGAGTCAGATTTTTTGCATCCTTACATAACCGGAGCTGGGCCCGTTTCTGAGAAAATCTTTATGAAGGCAAACAAAGCTTACTTTATCTTGAATGGGAATAGTATTTTAGGGCGGTTGGAGGACGGTAATATTCTTGTATTCACCCCAACCCCCCAAAATTATGATGATGTCTGCTACATAGCTCTTACCTCGAAGAAGGTCGATGAATAATGAAAAAACGTTTCGACCTGCTCGACAATAAGTTGACCCGCTCGATGGGCGTGAGCGTCAGTCACGACCAAACCCATTCGGCCATCACCAAGGCCAAAAAAATCGTCCAGGAAGGCCTGAACCCCGACAACTGGGGCGACGGCGATTTCATGGACGACGTGCAGCAGGCCACGCTGCGCGGCGCCCACCCGGCCAGCGTCCTGTTGTTCTGGGTGCTTGGCGGCTTTATGACGTTGTTCCTGCTCTGGGCCGGGTTTGCGAGCCTCGACGAAGTCGCGCGCGGGCAGGGGCTGGTCATCCCCAGCGGCAAGGTGCAGGCCGTGGGCAGTTCCGACGGCGGCGTCATCACCGCCATCCTGGTCAAGCCGGGCGATGTGGTGCAGGCCGGGCAGGAACTGGTGCGCTTCGACCCCCGTGCCGCAACCGCCGGGTTGAATGAAAAGGAAGCCCGCCGTTATTACCTTATGGCCAACATCGCCCGCATCGACGCCGAACTGAACGACAAGCCGCTCGATATCCCCGACGAAGTGAAGCAAAAGGCCCCGCAAATCGCCACCGAAGCCGAAAACCTCTACAACAGCCGCAAGGCCGAGCTCGACAGCACCACCCGCGTCTATAAAGAGCAGCTCGAGCAGAAAAAAGCCGACCTGCAAGACGCCCAGAGCAAAACCCGCAACTTTCAGGACGCCTACAACAACGCCAAGGAAGAACTCGACAAAACCACGCCCTACGTGGCCACCGGCGCCGTGGCACAGGTCGAAGTCCTGCGCCTGCAACGCGCGGTCATCGACGCCCGCCGCCAGTTGAATACGGCCCAGGTCGCTATCCCCAGCGCGCAAGCCGGCATCCGCGAAGCCCAGGGCAAGCTCGACGAAGCCGTGCTCAAGTTCAAAAACGAGGCCCGCGACGACCAGGGCAAAATGCGCGACGAGTTGAACCGCCTCGGCGCCAGCGTGCAGGGCGACATTTCCAAGGTCGATCAGAGCGTGCTCAAGTCCCCCATCCGCGCCGAAGTTAAAGACATCCACGTCAACACAGTGGGCCAGGCCGTGCAGGCCAACGCCAACATCGTCGAACTGGTGCCGCTCGACGAAGGCCTGATGATCGAGGCGCAGGTCAAGCCGCAAGACATTGCCTTCATCCGCGTCGGCCTGCCCGCGGTCATCAAGCTCAGCGCGTACGATTTCAGCATCTACGGCGGCCTCAAGGGCACCGTCAGTAATGTGAGCGCCGACAGCTTCACCACCGACAAGGGCGAAACCTAC
This sequence comes from uncultured Pseudomonadales bacterium, assembly GCA_964601735.1. Lineage (GTDB taxonomy): Bacteria > Pseudomonadota > Alphaproteobacteria > UBA2136 > UBA6156 > DATAJX01. The sequence continues at coordinate 70,215 of CAZROO010000004.1, read as the reverse complement.
TTCAAAATCCAGGTCAGGGCCGATAAGGATTTCCTCCTGCACCACGGCCAAAAACTCCCCATCAAAAGCGGTATGGTGGCCACGGTCGATGTGCTAACCGGCAAAAAGACCATCCTGCAATACCTGCTCAAGCCCATCACCAAAGCGCGCGAGGCGGCGTTAACGGAGCGGTAAATGCAGAATGTCGCTGTCATCCCGACGAAGGTCGGGATCCACGATAAGAGCGCGCGCCCGAGCGCGCACATGTCTGTTTTAGGAGGCGTTGTTTCAGTTCTTGCGCTTACTTTTATCGCAACGCCCGCCCACGCCGCAGGTCTCTTCGGCCGCGTCGAACTCAAAGGCGACAACATCAGCAGCTTCACCAAATGGGTCGATGTCCTCAGCCGCATCCGCCACGAATCCGGCATCCTCCACGCCTGCGAAAATAACGCCGACGACTGCCCCACCAGCGGCGCCCGCCGCTGGCGCGAAATGATGGACGCGGCAAAGGAAATGAGCCCGGCACAGCAGATGCGCACGGTCAACCGCTTCTTCAACGGCTTCCCGTACATCGAGGATATCGACAACTACGGCAAGTCCGACTACTGGGCCACGCCACTGCAATTCCTTAAAAAATCCGGCGATTGCGAAGACTACGCCATCGCCAAGTTCGTATCCTTGCGCATGCTCGGCTGGGCCAACGCTAGTCTGCGCGTCGTCATTCTGCGAGATACCGTCCGCGACGAGCCCCACGCCATCCTCGCTGCCAAACTCGATGGGCACGACATGATTCTCGACAACCTCGCCAGCCAACCCCTTCCGTCCGAAACGGTTATTCAATATAGTCCGTACTATGCGGTCAACGAAACCACCCGGTGGATTTTCATTAAACCGGAGCAATAAAGGGAACCGAAATGCCCATTAAAAAAGCCAAAAAAATCACCAGGGCCGCGCCCATTCGCCCCGTCCTGCTGTCGCGCGACGAAGCCAGCGCCCCGCTGCCGTCCGAGGTCATCCATTACCGCGGCAACGTGCCGCTCAAAAGTTTCCTGGGCTGGATTGTCCTGGTCGTCCTCGCCGTCGCCAGCGTCGGCATGCTTACCGCGCAGCTGCTGGTGGCCATGCGTCAGGGCCAGTTGATAGAAGACACCGCCGCCCGCGTCGAAATCCAGGGCCAGGGCCGCGCCAACACCATCGCCGAATGGCTCTCAGGTACCGGCAAGGTAGCCGATAGCGTCGCCCAGGCCGATATTGTCGGGCTGTATCTGGCCGAGGTCGCCAAAAACGGCCAGCCGGTGGTCACGCCCGATACTCCGCCCGTCACCACCATGTCGGGTGCATTGCGTGCCCAGGCACCGTACATGAAGCAACTGGTGGATGACTTCGCCAAAAAGAACGGCTTCACCGCCGTCCACCTGCTGCTGACGGACGGCCAACCCGTGGTCAGCTATGGCCCGGTGCCCGAGGCCGCCGCCACCGGCACGGCCAAAGCCGTGGCCCAAAGCGGCAAGCCGCAAATCCTGCCGCTGCGCCAGCTCGACGGCACCGTGGCGTTCGACATGGTCCGCCCGGTCGGCGGCAGCAACGATACTTCCGTCACCGGCGTGCTCTGGCTCACTATCCCGGCAGGCGACAAGCTCGCCCAGCTCGCGGCCCCGAACCCCGAAGACCGCCCCGGCGAACGCACGGCGTTGGTGCAGGTGGTTAACAACCAGGCCAGCGTGGTGGGCAAAAACGCCCTCGCGCCGCTGGGCAGCACCTACGATGATTTGAAAAAGAGCCTCAAGGACGGCCATGCCCTCAGCCTCAGCCCGGTCGATGGCGCCGCCACCTTCGCGGCGCTGCTGCCCGTCAATGCTGCTCCCTTCCAGGTGCTGCAAGAGTATAAGGCGTCCAACGCCCTGGCCCTCATGAGCCTCTACAAGCCCGGCATCTACATCATCGTCGCAATGGCGGTACTGGTACTTAGCGCCTTCATGCTGGCGCTCACGCTGCACCTCATGGCCCAGCGCAACCGCGCCCGGGTCAAGCTTCTCGGCCAAACCACCGAGGCACTGGTGCGCGCGGTCGAAGCCCGCGACACCAACCTCTCCGGCCACCATGCCCGGCTGGCGCGGCTGGTGGTGCAGGTCGGCAATACCATGAACGTCCCGGTGGGCGAACGCGCCACCCTGTTCTACGCCGCGCAAATGGCGGCGGTGGGGCGCCTGCTGGTGCCGCGCGCGCTGCTGGGCAAGGGCAAGCTGACCCCAGCAGAAAAAGCCGCCCTCCAGGCCGACATCTCCCGCAGCGTCTCGGTGCTGCACGGCATCGATTTCGACCTGCCCGTGCTGCCGGTCATAACCCAAATGTACGAGCGACTCGACGGCTCCGGCCACCCCGGCAAGCTCAAGGGGGCCGAAATCAGCCGCATGGGCCGCATCATCGGCCTGTGCGACGCCTACGTCGCGCTCACCAGCAACCGGGCCCACCGCACGGCCATGCACCCCAGCGAGGCCCTCAAGGCCCTGCAAACCCCGGCCTTCGATAAGGAAGCGCTGGCCGCCCTGCGCAACGTCGTAAAGCACTAGCCCCAAAAGCCACCCCGAAAGGGTGGCTTTTGCGTGCATGCTTGCCAAAGAACTGCAATTCTTCGGCGGCGAGGGAAGAAACAGGCACCGCAATACCTGCTCTTCGCCTCTGGGAAGATGTGGGCCAGTCAGCTCCCACCAAGGGGTCATGAACCTTGTCCGGAGCAGGGGGACACGACCCCGCCCGCACGGAATCCGCCGTTCGTAAAACAAGGGCAAAACCCCCGGCCAACTTAATATACGGAGGCCGGGGGTTCCGGGTATTCGCCGGGACATGCTGATTCCCAACTACTAGCCGGTCGGGGGGAGTCCCCCGGCATGGCAGGCTAATGCCAAGCATCAACAACGATCGCAAGGCATAAAGCACCGCCAATTCAAACTGGAAAACGGAATCTAAATCAGTCAGCGCCTTATAATCCGTAAGGCATCCCCGGTGCAAGCCTGTTGGTTCCAAACCCAAACGTCTGACAAAAAAGGCCATCCTGTAACCCTTGTCACCCTGTAATCTTGTATTCCCTCTTGCATTTTGTGCACTGCGGCATAAACTGACGACCAAGAAAATAAACGAAAGTCATCCCCCCATGGCGCAAAACGTCGTCGCGATGAAGAAAACCAGCGGCACCCCTAACAATTCAGGCAATACCAAAGGCAGCGGCGAAACCATGTCTTTCACCTTCCCGGTCATGCACGGCACCATCGGGCCCGACGTCGTCGACGTCCGCGCGCTCTATAAGGAGCACGGCGTGTTCACCTACGACCCCGGCTTCATGAGCACCGCCGCCTGCCAAAGCACCATCACCTACATCGACGGCGACAAGGGCGAACTGCTCTACCGCGGCTATCCTATCGAACAATTGGCAGAGCAGGCCTCCTACCTTGAGGTCTGCTACCTGCTGCTGCACGGCGAACTGCCCAGCCGCCAACAACTCGAAGAGTTCGAAGACACGGTCATGGAGCACACGATGGTGCACGAGCAGCTCCACACCTTCGTGCACGGCTTCCGGGCCGATGCCCACCCCATGTCCATCCTCTGCGGCATGGTCGGCGCTATGGCCAGCTTCTACCACGACAGCCTCGACATCCATAACCCGCGCCACCGCGAAATCGCGGCCTTCCGCCTCATCGCCAAGCTGCCCACGATGGTGGCAATGGCCTACAAGTATTCGCAAGGCCAGCCGGTGATGTACCCAGACAACAACCTGTCGTATTCCGGCAATTTCCTGCGCATGATGTTCGCGGTGCCCACCAAGGAATACGTGGTCAACCCGGTGGTCGAACGTGCGATGGACGTGATTTTCACCCTCCACGCCGACCACGAGCAAAATGCTTCCACCAGCACGGTGCGCCTGGCGGGCAGCAGCGGCGCCAACCCGTTCGCCTGTATCGCGGCGGGCGTGGCCTGCCTGTGGGGCCCGTCGCACGGCGGTGCCAACGAGGCCGTCCTCGATATGCTCCAGCAAATCGGCGACAAAAAGAACATCCCCGACTTTATCGCAAAAGTTAAGGATAAGCTCTCCGCCACCAAGCTCATGGGCTTCGGTCACCGCGTCTATAAAAACTTCGACCCGCGCGCCAAGATCATGCGCGACAACTGCCACGAGGTACTCAAGGATCTGGGCATCAACGACCCGGCACTCGAAGTGGCGATGGAACTCGAACGCATCGCGCTCTCCGATGAGTATTTCGTCAGCCGCAAGCTCTACCCCAACGTCGATTTCTACTCGGGCATCATCCTGCGCGCTATCGGCATTCCCAAGGAGATGTTCACCTGCATCTTCGCCCTGGCCCGCGTCAGCGGCTGGATTTCCCAATGGAACGAAATGATAGCCGAGCCCGACCAGAAAATCGGCCGCCCCCGCCAACTCTACGTCGGCCCCAAACGCCGAGACTTCGTGCCTTTAGCCAAACGCTAAAAGGAATAAAAAGAACCTCGCGCCAAGCGGGGTTCTTTTCCATCCACAAATCTCTGTCATGCTGATGAAGATCAGCATCCACGATAATGCGTGCCAAAGGCACTCAAACCGGCAACCGTAAAAGCGAGAAGGATGGGGTTTGGGGGTTTCCCGGGGCCTCGACGGGTGCCCTCCCAAAAGCAGAACCCTTCAAAAGGTCACCATAAACACCGCCCCATGCCGGCGCAGGCCGGCATCCACGCCCAAAACGCCCGAAGGGCGTCATGTAGAACGCCACCGCTGCAAGAAAAAACCACTATAACACCGCCGTCATGCCGCCCCCCTTGAGGGGGCAGGGCATCCATCGGGGTGGGAGCCACAGTCATAAAAAAGAACCCCTGTCGCCAGGGGTTCTTTCTCGTGCAAGACCGGGGAATGTCCACCAACGGAAGGGCTAACGGTAACGGTTTGGACGCCGCCACCACCACTTCCAAAGACAGATTCGGTTTTCGTCTCCTCATTCTTCCGGCATTCGCATGGGGGTGGAGTCAAGCCCCTCATTCCAATCGGATGACCACGCATCCATCCGAAGGCGTCATCCAAGGCTACACGAAACCTCAGGCATGCGAAGTTGAACAGGGAAAAAGGTAAGTAAATAAGCAAAACCACCTATACCCAAACAAAAACGGCCCCACAAGGGGCCGTCATTTTTCATCTCGAACAACAGCGGCAATAAGCCGTAATATTGTTTCGGTATCCCGGATAAGCATCAGCAAAACCAGTGCGTTAAAGCATTCAGGCTCGTTGCGGCCCTGTTCCCAAGCCTTCAAAGTGCCAATGTTTAAACGAAAAGTTCTCGCAAACACCAGTTGGGTCATCCCCAGCTTTTTACGAAGTTGTTTTATCTCGACGGGCGAGGGCGGTACCCATGTGAGTTTCAATTCATGACCCGCGGAAGGCATGGCATGTTCCAAAGGTTGGAGATAAAGAAACGTGAATTCCCAATAATTCAATAAAAACGGCCCCGCAAGGGGCCCCTAACACCTAAAACCTAATCCCTACCGGCTCGCCACATCCATATCACTATCCCGAGGCGCATAGAAAACCGCCCCCAGAGCAACCTCCTGCGCATGGCTCAGCTTCACGCGTTCCAGCTTGGCGCTAAAGGCCCAGCGCGGGTACTTGGCCATGGTCACGGCGTGGAAGTGGTTGGCGTGCCCCAGCTTGTCGGCCAGTTCCTGCTCGTCGGCCAGCAAGCGGTGGTTCAGCAGGCGCCCGGCCACGTCCATGGCAGCCTTGGCGCTGGGGCTGTCGGCACGGAAACCCTCGGCCTGTGGCGTTTTCACCCAGCTATAGGCAAACGGCTCGTTCACCACCGCGTTCAGGGTTTTAAGGCCATTATAACCTGAGTGCACACGGTTCATGGTCACAATCCCGGTAGCCAGCATGCCCAAACGGCCCTGACCCCGCGCCTCGTGCCACATTACGCGGGCCAAAAGTTCCTTTTCGCCTATCTTGGCGACCACCTTGGGCGCGCGGGCGCGGTGGGCGGTCTGCGTCCGGCCACGGCTAAGCGGCTGGGCCGAAGCATGCCTGACGGCGGCCTTCAGCGCCTTGTCCACCTGGAGCAACTGGGCGCTTTCGGCCACCGGCGCGGCGGCTTCAATCACCACCGGGGCAGGGGCCGTGGCAGCCGTCATAACCGGCGCGGGGGCCGAAGCCTGCACATTACGTTGGGGCGCAAAGCTCCACCCGGCCACGCCCAGCAGTGCCGCGTTGCAGGCGGCGGCGCACAGCATGGCCAGGCTGTGGCGGTGGTTGACGGGGTGCTTCGGAAGGGCTGCCACTTTGGCTACGGGGCGCGTCATGATTAACGGCCCAAAGTCGAGTTGGACATGCAAACCATATGGGGCGGGGTGGGGGTTTTTCAAGACGGGGGGTCATATAAAGAAGCCATACGCCATTGACAAGGCGTAAATAAGCAACATGCAGCTTAAAGATGCCTCGCTAACAGGCAGCCGCATCGGTTAAGTTATTATAAAATAAAAAGAGCGGCCTCCCGGGTAGGGGAGGCCGCTCTGTATCGTTTATTAGGGTTTGAAACCGACCATTTCGGTCAGAACCCTCTCGTTGCTGGCTTCCAACTCGCCCACGTCCCACCGGCTTGGCGGGCTGGGGGGCTGCTCTGCGGCGGAGGCCTTGAGGGCCGCCGCCAGAACCGCCACGGCCCGAACTTTCGCGGTCGCCATAGCCTCGGCTGCGGCGGCCTCGATGGCCTGGGTCGGACGCTCCGAAGGCAACGGCACGCGAGCAACCTTCACAGGCTCCTCGGCGGCGTAAGCCATCATAGCGGGCGCTTTCTGCTGCTCCTCATGCATCGGGATGTCCCTCGGCGGACGGGGGATATAAGCCACGCCTACCGATTCGCCGCAATCTTCCGCATAGAAGACATGCACGCCATCCTTGAAGCATCGTGAAAGGTCTTTCCACGATTTGGGTTTGGCCACGTAGTTGGCATGGTAATTCACCACTCCAACCATCCGGGGGGAAGAAAGTCCTTTACGGGCCATCTCCTCCTTGGCGATACGCATCGCTTCAACCCACTGGGTGTATTCAAAGGTATGCGGTTCGCATGCCGTCGAATACTGGCAGATATCATAGCTACCATAGCTCGTATACTGATGAGCCACCTTACAGAAGGTAGCGGCATAATCGCCGCTGGCCTTCCGGTTTTTCACAGTATCTATAATATAGCGCCGTTGCCTGTCGTTTTCCTTCCACGCTTCGCCAATCACCAGTTGTGCCAGGCACGACTGCTCATCGGTTTGCGAGATGGGCTTCTGCGAGCCGTTTGGCATACGTACATACGCAGTCGTGTGCCGCATGCCCGCCAGGTTATAACTGTGGCCATTCCAGCCCGGCTTGGTACCGTGCACTGTCGCGGTCGTCTGCTGTACCGCCCCGCAAGCGGGGTGGAACATCGACTTCAAAAATCCGCATTCCTCGGCTTTCGCCGTTGTCGAAGTGGCTGAAAAAACCACCATAATCACGGGAAAAACCCATGAAAAAAGTTTCAACATGGTTCACTCCTTGCGCCCACCGGCGCGTTGTCCGAATGGGCGTTAAGAATCGAGTTGGGTGAGAGATGGGGTTTTTATAAGCGTATACAACCCCTAAGCTGAAATTTTATGGCACCTTAGCCGGGTCATGGACGGCCTCGCCAAAGCCCTCAAAAACGAATGGCCCCTGCTGGCGGCGGCCATCTGCGTGTTTTTGGCAACTTTAGTGTGTCTTTACAGTAACTTACCCCTCCCGGCCCACTGGCGCAATACGCCCATAAACTGGCAGAACCTGGCCGCAAAACCCCACTGGGTGACGGGTCGCCTCACCAATATCCGCCTCCACGACGACAATCCCGACCGCCTGACCCTCTATCTCAGCGATGTCACCGGCTACCAAACCACTGGAATCCCCGCCAAACTGGCCCTGGGCGTCAACACCCACCGCTTCCAAAACCTCTTGGCTGAGGCAGGTAACCATCAAAACCTGGCTGAAACTGGTGTTGTGGGGGGCGCCGCCATCCCGCCCCCCTCGAGGGGGGCAAGGCATCCATTGGGGGTGATTGATAATGCCGCGCAAAGCGCTCAAATCCCCTCTCATCCTCTAACCCTCTTATCCTCTCATCCTATAGCCATCGCCGCCCAAATCCTCCTCTTCCCGCCCGACGCCCCCGCCTTTCCCGGCGACCGCGATTTTCGCCCGTTCTCCCGCTACAAGGCCGAGGTAGGCCACGGCTACGTCCAGGGCCGCCTGGCCCTCACTACCCTGCCGGGTAATCCTCCCTGCGAAGCCCAACCACAGCTCAGTCAACCCTCTATAACACAGCCGTCATGCCGCCCCCCTCAGGGGGGCATGGCATCCATTGGGGGCTTACAACAAAGCTCAGCCATAGATAATTTCCGTGCCGATATAACTCAAAAAACCAATAAACTCGCCCAAGGCACTGTCACCGCCCTGCTGGTGGGCGATACCTCCGGCATTCCGCCCGAAGTCAACAACGCGTATAGAAACGCCGGGCTTTCCCACCTGCTGGCTATATCGGGCATGCAGCTCAGCGTCGCCGGGCTGGGCATTTTCTGGCTGGTGCGGCGGCTTCTGGCCTGTTGGCCGCGCCTCGCGCTCACGCATAATATACGCCTCTACGCCGCGCTGGTGGGGCTGGCCGCCGTGCCGCTCTACACCCTTATCGCCGGGGCCGGGGTCAGCGTCGTCCGCGCGGCGGTGATGGTCTCATTCTTCCTCGCTGCCGTGGTGGCCGGGCGGGTCTCCGGAGCCCTCCGCGCCTGGGCCGTGGCGCTGGCGGGCATGTGCCTGTTGTGGCCAGAAAGCGCCCTTACCGCGGGCTTCCAGCTTAGTTTTTCCGCCACGCTCGGCCTCATTCTGGCGCAAGCGGCCGGTATTCTCGGCGCGGGGAAGGGGCATGGGCGCCTCGCCTGGATGCTGGGCCACCTCCGCCAATTCGCTGTCACCAGCCTCGTCGCCGGGCTCGCCACCCTGCCTCTGGTGGCCTACATTTTCGGCCAGGTCAGCCTCGTCAGCCTGCCTGCCAACCTCGTTGCCGTACCGTTGATGGGCGCGCTCGGCACCTGGCTGAGTCTCGTCGTTCTGGCCCTCTGGCCGCTGCACTTGGGCTGGCTGGCTCTATCGCCGCTGGTCTGGGTCTGCCAGGCTGCCAACGCCATCGCCGCCTATGCGGCCCATTTGCCACAAGCTCAGGTTATCGTGCCACAAAGCTTCAGCCTGCCGCTGGCCGGGTTGTGCCTGGTGGCCTTCCTGCTTTGTTGCATGTGTGAATGGCTATGGGCCGTTATTTTCACATTTGCAATTTTCGGTTTGGCCACCGCTGCATCACTATGTGCCACGCCACCGACAATCGCGGTGCTGAACGGCGGTGAAATTGTCCTTTCCCGCACGTCAGGGCGACAGTTCCGCATCATTCTTGCACCATCCTACACCAACGCCGCCACCCGCTGGGCCCGGCGCTGGGGTCATACCCTCAGTCCCGAAAAACCCCAGCCCGGTCAATGTGATAGTACAGGCTGTGCCTACCAAACCCCCGCCGGCCCCGTCACCGTCCTCAACGGTGCCCCCACGCCCGACGACTGCCATCGCGCCGTCGTCATAATCACTAATCAAAACAGTAACTTATGTCCCGCCAAAACATTCATCAAAAACACCCGTCGCTGGGCCTACTACCCCTAAAAATCACGAAAACCCCAGCATTTGCTGGGGTTTCGCTAAGTGGTCCCTTACGGGTTTTCCACGGGTTTGCCTCATTCACAAGGTGAGGTGGGCGTCAGCGCAAAGAGCAGACCATTCCCCTCTTTTGGACTTAAGGCGTTGAGACTACTAAAGTCTTGGCTGACGATCGGAAAGCGCTAGCGTTCCTTGATCCGCCACATAGGGTCAATTCTCCCTGCTTGTATCGGCTGCCACATCGGGGGCACCCGAGAGAAAAGTGAGGGCTCTTAAAGCGTCCTGGGGGGCCGTCGTAGGCCGCTGCGCAGGAACCTTAAAAACAGCGATAAAACAGTTATAGAGCCTCCAGACCCTTTTACAAGCCTCCCTGCCGCATGTATGGTCGCGCCCATGAAAATCAGCGTTATCGGGTTGGGCTACATGGGGCTGCCGATGGCCGCAATTCTGGCCAAAAACGGCCATAAAGTCATTGGCGTCGATATCAACGCCGGACGCGTCGAAGCCATCAATAAAGGCCAGGCGCCGTTCGTCGAGCCGGGCCTGCCGGAACTCCTGAAAGCGGCCTACGACTCCGGCAATTTAAAGGCCACGCTTCAGCCCGAAGCCGCCGAGGCCTTTATCCTCAGCCTGCCCACCCCGGTCGACCACGCCCTGCACACGCCGGACATGAGTTTTGTCGAGAAAGCCGCCGAAAATATCGCACCTGTCCTTCAGCCCGGCAACCTGGTGATTCTCGAAAGCACCAGCCCGGTGGGGGCCACCCAACGCAACGTCAAAACCGTCATCGAGCGCCAGCGCCCAGACTTGGCAGACAAAATCGACTATGTTTTCTGCCCGGAACGCGCCATTCCCGGCGCCACCCTGCGCGAAATGGTCGAAAACGACCGGCTGGTGGGCGGTCTCACGCCGCAGGCCACCGAACGCGCCCTGGCCATCTACAAAACCTTCTGTAAGGGCGAGCTATTGCCCTGTACCACGGCAGAGGCCGAACTGGTCAAACTGGTGGAAAACGCCAGCCGCGACGCCCAAATCGCCTTCGCCAACGAGCTGTCGATGGTCTGCGATAAACTCGGCCTTAACGTCTGGAATGTCATTAAACTCGCCAACCACCACCCGCGTGTGAACATCCTCACGCCGGGCACCGGCGTCGGCGGCCACTGCATCGCGGTCGACCCCTGGTTCATTATCCACGAGGCGCCGGAGCTCACCCCTCAAATGCAGGCTACCCGCCAAACCAACGACGGTAAACCCCTGTGGGTCATGCAAAAAATCGAGGAAGCGGTCAAAAAAGCCGGTGGCACGCCCTGCGTCATCGCCTGCCTGGGGCTGGCCTATAAGCCGGACGTCGATGACCTGCGCGAAAGCCCCAGCATCACGGTGGTCGAGGAAATCAAAAAGCGCCCCGGCTTCCACGCCGTCATCGTCGAACCGCATCTCAACAAGCACAACGATTACGCCCTGGTCCCGCTCGACATGGCCCTCCAAACAGCCAAGGTCGTCGTCTCACTCACCGGGCACACCGCCTTCAAAAACCTCCCATCCGGAACATTTAAAGACAAAATCCTGGTCGACGCCTGCGGAATTTTCCAGGATAGAGAAGATATGAAGGAAATTATCATCTAAATGAAACAAATTACCCAAAATGTCCGCAAAGGTTATGTGGAAGTGAAATCCGTGCCCGTACCTAAAGCTGGGGCGGGCGAGGTGCTGGTGCAAACCCGCGCGAGCCTTATTTCCGCCGGTACCGAGCGCATGATGATGGAATTCGCGGGCAAAAGCCTGGTCGGCAAGGCCAAGGCCCGGCCCGATTTGGTCAAGAAAACCATGACCAAGCTTAAACGCGATGGATTGAGCGCCACGCTCAAGAGCGTTTTCGGCAAGCTGGATGAGCCTTTGCCGTTGGGCTACGCCGCCGCCGGGGTGGTGGTGGAAGTCGGCAGCAATCTGAGTCACCTATACACCATCGGCGATGCGGTGGCGGTGGCAGGGGCGGGGCTGGCCAACCATGCCCAGGTGAATGCGGTGCCTAAAAACCTCGTGGCCAAACTACCGGAAGGCCTGCCGTTTGAGCAAGCCTGCTACGGCACGCTGGCGGCTATCGCGCTGCAGGGCGTGCGTAACGCCGGGGTGGTGCTGGGCGACCGGGTTTTGGTGGTGGGCCTTGGGCTGGTGGGCCAACTGGCGGTGCAACTGGCGACGGCTGCCGGGGCCCAGGTGGCGGGTTTCGACCTCAATAAATCGCGTGGCGATTTGGCACTGCAAAGTGGTGCGGAGTTGTCGGTTTCCGATGTAAAAACGGCTGAAAACGAGTTCAAAACCTTCACCAACGGGCGCGGGTTCGATGCCATCCTGATTTGCGCCGCCACCGAAAGCGACGGCCCGGTGGCCCAGGCCGCCGAGTGGGCCCGCGACCGCGCCACCGTGGTGCTGGTGGGCAAGGTGGGTACAGCCTTCCCCTACGCCGATTACATGAAAAAGGAGCTGACGGTCAAAACCAGCCGCAGCTACGGCCCTGGCCGTTACGATCCCGCCTTTGAGCAGGGTGGGCAGAGCTATCCCGCTGGCTATGTGCCGCATACCGAGGCCGACCACCTGCGCGAGGTGTTGCACCTGATGAGCACCGGCCAGCTCGACGTGAACCTGCTCACCAGCCACATGTTCGATTTCAACGACGCGCTCAAGGCCTACGACATGCTGGCCAAGGGCGAGTCAACATTAGGCGTGGTGCTGAGCTACCCCAACGAAATACCCGTCGACAAAGCACAGGTTCCGGTTGCCCTCAAGCGTGATGAACTGGGCGTGAGCCTGCTCGGTCCCGGCGCCTTTGCGCGCGGCACGCTGCTGCCGTTGCTGGCCAAAACACCCGGCGTGGCCCTGCGCGGCATTGCGGGGAAGGGCGGCCTGACTGCCGCGCACGCGATGGAAAAATTCGGCAGTGCCTTTGCCGCCACCGGCGAAGAAGCCCTGCTGAAGGATACCGATACCCACGCCGTGGTCATCGCTACCCGCCACAGTGCTCACGCCGCGCAGGTAGTTAGCGCCCTCCAGGCTGGCAAGCACGTGTGGGTGGAAAAGCCGCTGTGCCTGGCACTCGAGGATTTGGAACAGATCGAAGAAACCCACGCCGGGCACCCTCAGGTGCTGATGATCGGTTTCAACCGCCGTTTTTCGCCCGCGCTGGTGCCGCTGCGTGGTAAGCTCGCGGCCATCAAGGGGCCCAAGCAGGTTCTGGTTCGCATCAACGCCGGGCGGCTGGACGACGGCAACTGGCAAAGCAGCGCCGAAGGCGGTGGTCGCCTGCTGGGCGAGGCCTGCCACTTCACCGACCTTGCTCTGTACCTGGCGGGCAGCCCGGCGCAGTTCGTCATTGCCACGGCCGGCAAGGGGCAGGACAACTACAGTATCGTCCTTCGCCACCGTGACGGCAGCCTCTCCACCATTGTCTATACCTCCGAGAACGAACCTTCGGCGCCCAAGGAATATGTGGAAGTGGCAGCGGGCGGCAACAGCGGCGTCATGAGTGACTACCGCAAGACCACCTGGAACGGCGCCACGCTGTTCAGCCGGCCGCTGTTTGGCGGCGCCGACAAGGGCCACGCCGCCGCGTTGGGCGCCTTTGCCCAAGCCTGCCGCGGCCATGCTCCGGTGCCGTTGAGCCCAGCCGAGGTGTTCCATTCCAGCCGTGTAATCCTGGCGGCGGCGGAAAGCCTCAAAACCGGCGCGCCGGTTTTGCTGCCGCATTAAAACGGCATAACCAGTCCGGGCTTCCTGATTTCTTTTTAACCGTCCTGCGCCTACACAGGTAGCTCACCTTTTATTTCCGTTTTTACATGGGGAAAATACATGATTGCCTGCCTGACTGCCCGGCTGGTGCGGCCGCAAAATGCCCTTTTGTCGGTATTCGATACCACCAACCTGGTGCCGCTGGCGCTATGCCTGCAGCAACATGGCGTGGAGCTGATAGCGACGGACGGCACTTACGACCATTTGCGCCAACATGGCCTGAACGGCCTGACGCATACCTCCGACATCACCGGCTTGCGCAAGGTTGCTCCCGGCCATGCCCGGCGCGTTCGCACGCTGCATCCGCTCATCCATGAGGGGATTCAGATGCAACGCGACGATGACGACGAAGTGGCCTACGCCACGGCGCACGGTATCCGTTTTATCGATATCGTGGTGACCAACCTGCGCGACGAGGGCCCGCAGTACGGTCATGAAAGAATCGATGTCGGCGGGCTCGCGTTGATCGAGTCGGCGGTGCGTAACTGCCGCTGGGTAGCGGTGATGACCTCGCCGGAGAAGTACGCTTGGCTGCAGTGTGAACTGAATTCGAACGATGGATATACTTCATATGATTTCCGGCATGCCTGTGCAGCCCTTGCATGCGATACAGGCCTGGCCTACTGGAGCGACAGGCACCCGCGTTTGCAGCACAAGGGCTAGAGGAAAGCGAAGGCGCCCGAGGGCGCCTTTGTGATTTACGGGGCTGTATCCGAAACCCCATAACCGCCGCCAAGCGCCCGAATGAGCGCGGTGCTGGCGGTGTAGGCGTTAAGCAACCCTTGTTGCTCGCTGATTTGCGCGTTGAGCAGCGTTTGCCGTGCGCTGATATAATCGAGCTTGCTGATGTCGCCGGTATCGTATTGCGCCTTTGAGGCCTCGGCGCTCTTGGCCAATGCCGCATAGGCCTGCTGTTGGCCCGCCGCCTGTTCGGTTGCCGTACGCTGGCCGTCCAGGCCGTTGGCGGTGTCCTGGAACGCTGTTAGCACTTGGCCTTTGTAGGCGGCCACGGCTTCTTCGTATTGCGCCTTGGCGTTGCGCAGGTTGGCGAATAATGCCCCGCTTTGGAAGATGGGCAGGCTCAGCGCCGGGCCCGCCGCCCAGGTGACGTTATTCCATTTGAACAGGTTGCTCAGTTGCGTGCTGGCAAAGCCGCCGTTGGCGCTCAGGCTGATGCTGGGGAAAAACGCCCCCCGCGCCACGCCGATATTGGCGTTGGCCGCCGCCAGCTGGTGCTCGGCCGCGGCCACGTCCGGACGGCGTTGCAGCACGCTGGACGAAATATCGGCGGGTACCATCGGCGGCAAATCGGCAATGGCAGTGGTGGAAATACCGAATGCGGTAGAGGGTTTTCCAATCAGCGTGGCCAGTTGGTTCTGCGTCTGGCTGCGTTGCTGGGCAATGCTCAGCGCGCTGTTGCGCTGGTTCAGCAAATTGGCGCTGGCCTGCTGAAACTCGGCGTTGGAAATATCGCCGACCTCGTAACGCTTCTTCACCAGCGCCAGCGCTTCCTCGCCCAGTTTCAGGCTTTCTTCCGCCGCACTTTGGGCGGCATTGGCGGCGCGCAGGCCATACCAGGCATTCACCATATCGGCCTGCATGGCCAGCTTGGCGCTCTGGTACAAATCTTCCTGCGCCAGTTCCTGGAACCTGGCGGTGCGTGCTTCGCCGCTGATGCGCCCGAACAGGTCGAGTTCATAGCTGGCGTTAAGCCCGGTCTGGTAAAGCGTAAAGGTGCTGGCGCTGCCGCCAAAACCGAAGGAAGCAGGCGAGGTACGCTGGCGGGTCACGTCCGCCGTAGCATCCACGGTGGGGAAGAACCGGCTGTTGGCCTCGCTGACCAGCGCGCGCGCCTGCTTCACCCGCGCGGCCATCACCTGCAGGTTGGGGTTGTTGGCGGTGGCCTGGGCCATCAGGTCGTTCAACTGCGGGTCGTTGTACATCTCCCACCAGTTGCCGCGCGGCTCGGCCACGCGGGGCTGCGCCACCTGCCAACTGCCCACCACGGTGGGGCTCACAAATGGGGCGGGGGTACCCGCGGCTTGCGTATTTTCATCGCCGCCGAAACCCGGCAGCTTAAAGCTCGGCTCAAGCCACGCGCAAGCCGAAAGCGAGGTCGCGGCCAATATGGCAAGCGTGAGGGATTGGAGATTCTTCATTATTTTTTGCCTCCCTTTTTGGTGGGTTTGCTGCCCTCTTCCATAATGGTTTCGCAGAATTCGTGTTCTTCCGGCACTTCCTCGGTGCTGTGCTGCGTCAGCTTTTTACCGCTGAGCGTGCGCAGCAGCACGTAAAACATCGGGGTCAAAAAAATACCCAGCATGGTCACGCCAATCATCCCGGCAAACACGGTCACACCGATGGCATTGCGCATTTCAAATCCCGCACCGGTGGAAAACACCAGCGGTACCACACCCATGATGAAGGCGAACGAGGTCATCAGAATCGGCCGCAACCGCAACCGGCTGGCGGCCAGCGCGGCCTTGAGCGTGGGCATGCCCTGCAACTCCAGCTCGCGGGCGAATTCGACAATCAGAATCGCGTTCTTGCACGCCAAACCCACCAGCACAATCAATCCAATTTGCGTGAACACGTTGATGTCCAGCGACGTCACCCACAGCCCGAACAGCGCCGAAGCAATCACCACCGGCACAATGAGAATGATGACCAGCGGCAGGATAAGGTTTTCGTACTGCGCGGCCAGCACCATAAACACCAGCAGCACGCACAGGGGGAAGATATAGATAGTCGTATTGCCCGCCAGAATCTGCTGGTAAGTCAGGTCGGTCCACTCGTAATCCATGCCCTTGGGCAACGTGGCCTTGATGATTTTCACCAGTTCGTCCTGCGCCTGGTTGGTGGAAACGCCGGGTGCGGGTCCGCCGTTGATGTCGGCGGAACGGTACAGGTTGTAACGCATCGAGCGGTCGGGGCCAAAGCTGTTCTTAACGCTCATCATGCTGCCCAGTGGAATCATCGCACCGCTGGCGCTGCGCACCTTGATGTTAAGAATGTCTTCCACATGGCTGCGGTAAGGCGCGTCGGCCTGCGCAATCACCTGGTAGGTGTGGCCGAATTTGTTGAAGTCGTTGATGTACAGCGAACCGAGGTAAACCTGCATCGCGGTATAAACGTCGTTGATGTTGACGCCCAGCTGCTTCACCTTGGTGCGGTCGATATCGGCCTTGAGCTGCGGCACGTTGATTTCGTAGCTGCTGAACAAGCCGCTAAGCTTGGGGTTCTGGCGCGCCTTATTCAGCACCGCCTGGGTGGCTTCGTAAAGCGCTTCATCACCTAGGTCTGCACGATCTTCAATTTGCAGCTTAAAGCCGCCGATGGTACCCAGGCCGTTGACCGGCGGAGGCGGAAACACGGCGCTAAAGGCGTCCTGAATGGCAAAACCCTTGCCCATCATAGCCCCCGCAATGGCCGGGCCGTAGGTAGACCAGCTCTTGCGTTCCTCAAACGGCTTGAGCGGCAAAAACACGATGCCCGCGTTGCTGCTGGCGGTGAACCCGCTAATGGACAAACCGGGGAAAGCCACGGCGTGCGCCACCCCTTCCTGGTGCATGCCCAGTTCCGACATCTGCATAATCGCCTTGCGGGTGCGGTCCAGCGACGCGCCCGGCGGCAACTGCGAGAACGCCACGAGGTACTGCTTGTCCTGTAACGGAATATAACCGGCGGGCAGAATAAACAGCCCCAGCGCGGCCAGCACCACCACTAACGCGTACAGGCCTAGCCCTAACGGGCGGCGCTTGATGAACTTCTCCAGGTTCTGGCCATACTTTTCCGAGATGCGATGGAAAAAGCCATCAAACCAGCGAAAGAAGCGCCCGAACACGCTATCGATAACCTGCGTCGGGCGGTCGGGTTTGGCATTTTTGGCGTGCAATAGCACAGCTGTCAGCGCCGGGCTGAGAGTGAGGGAGTTGAACGCCGAAATGATGGTGGAAATCGCAATCGTTACCGCAAACTGCTTGTAGAATTGTCCGGTCAGCCCGCTAATGAAGGCGAGGGGCACGAATACCGCGCAAAGGGTCAGCGCAATGGCGATGATGGGGCCAGACACTTCGCGCATGGCCTGGTAAGTAGCTTGGCGGGGAGGGAGGCCTTCCTCGATGTTCCGCTCAACGTTCTCAACCACCACAATGGCGTCGTCCACTACAATCCCGATGGCCAGTACCAGCCCGAACAGCGTCAGGTTGTTGATGCTGAACCCCAGCAAATGCAGCACGGCAAACGTACCGATAATGGATACCGGCACCGCCAGCAGTGGAATGATGGAGGCACGCCAGGTCTGCAAAAATACAATAACCACCAACGCTACCAAAAGAATGGCCACCACCAGAGTTTCCACCACCTTGTCGATGCCGGTGCGCACAAACTGCGTGGGGTCATAAACGATGGTGTAATCAACGCCATCCGGAAAATTTTTCTTCAATTCTTCCATCTTTTGGCGCACGGCGCTGGAAAGCGCCAGCGCGTTGGAACCCGGTGCCTGGAAGATACCCAGCGCGGCGGCGGGTTTGTTGTCCACCAGTGATTCCGGCGAATAGGCATTGGGGCCAAGCTCCACCCGGCCGACGTCCTTGAGCCTGATAACGCCACCCTGTTGGTTGGCGTTGACGATAATATTCTGGAATTCCTCCACCGTTTGCAAACGACCCTGGGTGGTAATGGGCAGTTCAAACGCCAGAGGGTCTTTCATGGGCTGTGTGCCGATACTGCCCACCGCGGCCTGGTTGTTCTGCTCGCGCACGGCATTGACCACGTCGCTGGCAGTAAGTCCGCGCGCAGCCAGCTTGTTGGGGTCGAGCCAGATACGCATGGCATAATCGCCGCCGCCGAAGGAAACGACCTCACCGATGCCGTTGAGGCGCGAGAGCTGGTTTTTCACGTTCAGCACCGCGTAGTTGTGCAGGTAGGTGATGTCGTAACGGTCGTTGGGCGACACCAGGTGCACCACCATGATGAAATTGGGCGAACTCTTGGCGGTGTTCACCCCAATCTGCTTCACAATATCCGGCAGACGGGGCAGGGCCTGGTTCACGCGGTTCTGCACCAATTGCTGGGCATAGTCGGGGTCGGTACCCAGCTTGAAGGTCGCGGTCAGCGTCATGCTACCGTCGGCAGTCGATTGCGACGACATGTACAGCATGTTTTCCACGCCGTTGATCTGCTCTTCCAGCGGTGTCGCCACCGTTTGCGCAATGACGTCCGGCGTGGCGCCGGGGAATTGCGCCCGCACCACCACGCTGGGCGGCACCACGTCTGGGTATTCCGAGATCGGCAGCAGCGGCAGGCTGATCAGCCCGCACAAAAACACCAGCATACTCAGCACGCCGGCGAAAATCGGCCGGTCGATGAAGAAACGCGAAATATTCATCCTACTTTTCCGTACCGCTTACCGTGGTTTGGCTGGCCGGAGCCGCAGCCTTCCCCATCGGGGTGGTCGGTGACAAGGTGTTCATATCCACAATCTGAGGAACCACCGCGCCTTCGGGGTGCACCCGCATCAGGCCGTTGACGACGATGTGCTCGCCGCCGTTCAGGCCACCGGTGATTACACGCATCTGGTTGCCGTCCACGTTCACCAACGGGCCGGTTTGCACTTCGCGGTAGTGGGCCTTGTTGTCGCTGCCCACCACAAACACATTGCGCTTGTCCTGGTCGGTGGCAATCGCGGCGTCATTGATGACCACAGCGTTCACCGGCGTGGGCGCACCCACGCGCACGCGGGCAAACAGGCCGGGCAGCAGGCTGCCATCGTGGTTGGCCACTACCGCGCGGGCGCGCAGGCTGCCGGTTGCGGGGTCGAGTTGGTTGTCCACCGCCTTGAGCGTGCCGATGATGGTATAGCTGCTGTCGCTATTGGCTAGCGCAATGGCCACCGGCGTGCCGGTATTATCGCCGCTATTGGCCTGTTGCCGGGTACGGGTAGTCAGGTAGGTTTGCTCGTCCATGTCAAAATCCACGTAAATCGGGTCAATCGATTGAATGGTGGTAAGGGTAGGGGCCTGGCCGCCGGCATTCACCACGTTCCCGATCGTAATGTCGGCCCGGCCCACGCGGCCGCTGATGGGCGCCTTGACCGTCGAATACTCCAGGTTCAGCCGTGCGGTGGTCAGCGCCGCCAAAGCCTGCGCGGCGGCGGCGGTGCGGGTTTCTAGTTCGTGCTTGGAAATCGCGTCGGCCTTGTACAGCGTCTGGCCGCGTTCCAGCGAGGCCTGGGCCTGCTCATTGGCGGCAGAGGCCTGCACCAGGGCGGCCTTGAAGTCGCGCTGGTCGATAATGAACAGCGGCTGCCCGGCCTTGACCATGTCGCCTTCATTAAACAGCACTTTCTGGATGGTACCGGTTACCTGCGGGTGAATGTCGGCATCGGCCACGGCATGAAAACGTCCGCTGAATTCGCTGGTTTCAATAACGTCCTTGCGCTCCACCACGGCTACGCTCACCGGCATGGCGCTTGGCATGCCGCCGGCGTGTGGAGCTTTCATCGACGCGCTGAAAAAGTGGTAACCGATGAACGCTGCCAGAATAATCACGCCGATGATAATGATTTTTTTCATCCCCAGTCCCTCTAAATCCACGTAACTCTTGGGCATATCCATGCAGTAGAGAACGTATACTGTCAATTGCCACGGCAACTATTTCACGATTATCGAAAAAAGAAAAGCCCCGAGGGCCGGGGCTTTTCACTATTATGGGCTACTTTTTGGCAGTCTTACTGCTTTTGGCTTTATCTTCGTCCGAGGCCACCGTCATTTTGACGATTTTATCGGGGTCGGTCACGCTGCCGTTGTCGTTGGGGTCGCCCTTTTTGATGTTGTCAACGTGTTGCATGCCGTCAATCACCTTGCCCCACGCGGTGTATTGGCCGTCCAGAAAGCCCGAATCAGCCAGCACAATAAAGAACTGCGCGTTGGCGCTGTTGGGGTTACCGCCGCGGGCCATGCTCACAATACCGCGGGCGTGGTGGATGTCGTTGAACTCAGCCTTGAGGTCGGGCTTGCCCGGCGCACCACCCATGCCGTCGCCGTTGGGGCTGCCGGTCTGGGCCATGAAGCCGGCGATCACGCGGTGCCACAGCTTGCCGTTGTAGTAGCCTTCGCGGGTCAGCTCTTTAATGCGGGCCACGTGGGCAGGGGCTTTGTCTGGGAACATCTGGATGACCACGCGGCCATCCTTCAGGTCAAGGTACAGGGTGTTGTCCGGGTCGGCGATTTGAACGGCGGCATTGGCTTTGGCCATGAACAGGGCTCCTAAAATTGTTAGCAGGTAGGCGAGTTTTTTCATTTATCTTTTCTTTCTCGGTTGGCGGAGGAGGAGGGATTCGAACCCCCGGATAGTTGCCCATCAACGGTTTTCAAGACCGCCGCAATCGACCACTCTGCCACTCCTCCGCCGCCTGTTTAGCATAACTTTGATGAGACCGCCGGGGGTTCCTCACAGATTTTTTACCCCGCTGCATCGATGCTGGAACCAACACAAGGGGAGAACCGCATGAAACTCATGAACGATCTGAAAATGGCCACTTTCACCACCGCGCTGGTGGGCGTGGGCCTGTTCACCGCCGCCAGCGCCAATGCCGAGGGCAGCGCGCAAAAGTTCATTACCGATGCCATGCAGGGCAACCTTGCCGAGGTGAACATCGGCAAGCTGGCGCAGGAGAACAGCAGCAACCCCAGGGTTAAGGCCTTCGGCGCCACGCTGCGGCAAGACCATTCCGATGCCTACCGCGCCGCGGGCGTGGCCGCATCCAGCGTCGGGGTCAACATTCCTACTGAGCCCAGCAAGAGCCAGCAGGAGCTTTACAACAAACTGGCAACGCTCCGCGGCGAGGAATTCGATAAGGAATTCACCAAAAATACGATTAAGGACCACAAGGCCGACATCAGCATGTACGCCAAGGAAGCCAAACAGAACGACGGCCAGGTAAGCAGCTACGCCGCCAAAACACTTCCTACGCTGCAAAAGCACCTGCGCATGGCCGAAGATTTGGCCCGCTAAAAAATAATAAATGTTACCAAAGGCCAACGCACGATATTAAACCAAGCTACCGGCAATAATCGGTACGTTGTGATAATTCATAATATATTCATATGAATCATATATGTATTTGAAATATATCACATCACCTGTCAAGTAAATCACACTTATGGTTGTGCTTGGGAGCATAAGCACTATGCTGACCACCATGACCGATAAATCCTTCTTTAACCGGCCCACTACTGTCCAGACGCTCACCAGCGCCCGCCGTGGTTCACGTCTCGAGGGTCAGGTAGTGGTGGAAAACGCTGAGGCCGCATTGGCAACGATGTTGGAGAAAATTCACCCCGCCGAATCAGGTTGGCGAGCCATGATACTGACCATTCCAGGGCATTTATCAAACACGTGGCAGCCCCGCCCGCTGGAAGGTTTTGTGCACGTTATAACCCGTAAGGCCCTCTCCATTGAGGGTATCGCTCACGTCTACTTATTGGCCGATAATGACATTGTGGTACTGGTGCGCGAGATTGACGCCCAGTTACTACCAGGACTAGAGCAGGTGCTTATCAAGGCTTTTAGCAAAATCGAAGGTGACACACTTATAACCCGCTACGACCTGGCTACACAATCGAATGACCTGCTGAGCATTGTACATGCCAAGCAGGAAAAATTGCGGATACAGCGTGCCGAAAAAGAACAGCTTGCCAAGCTGGCACAGCAAGAAGCGTTAAAGTTTTCCATCCCTGCTGCTGAATTGGCTTTGCGCCCCTGCCGCCAGCGCAAAATTATTTTGATTGTGGAAGATGACCCTTCAACTTCGATGCTGCTGGCCGGGCTTATCGACCCTGCATTTACCATCGTGATGGCGCAGAGCGCCGCCGAGGCTGTGGCCCAATACCGTGCCCATATTCCCGACTTGGTATTCCTCGATATTGGCTTGCCCGATGTGGATGGGCTGACCGTGCTGCAACACCTCAAAGCCGCTGACCCTCAGGGATGCGTGGTGATGCTGACCGCCAATGGTTACCGCGACAATCTGGACAAAGCCCGCGCCGCCGGGGTGAGCGGCTTCGTAGCCAAACCTTTTACCCGCAGCAAAATCCAACAGGTGATGAACCTGCTTAGTAAAGGTCAATAACTATGTTGTTCAAGGTCTTTAACAAGTGGAACCACCAGTCGGTACAGTTTCAACTACGTATCCTGGCCGTTCTTACCCTGTTCCTTCTACTGTCGTCTGGCACCAACTTTGTCTTTGGTGGTGAAGTAGATGCGTGGGTTGACATGACAGTTCTAATTGTCAGCCCTTTTATCATCATAGAATGGCTTAATGTGCTAGGCCGGGCTTCAAGCCATCAAAAGATGCTTGAGGAATACCGCGATAAGGCTGAAGCAGCCACTCACGCAAAGTCTGAATTTCTTGCCAACATGAGCCACGAAATCGCCCATCATCGCGCTTACCGCCAATGCCATGAAAGAGCACCGTGACGCGTGCCTTGCAGCAGGCATGAACGACTACCTGACCAAACCGGTAACGGTTGAGAAGTTACAGAAGATTTTGCAGAAATGGCACCAAGGTGGTGTGGTAAGCACGGTGCCAGAAGCCGAGAGTGCCAGCATGGAAGTGGAAGTTGACCGCACACTTGACGTGGGGTTTCTCGATAGCCTTACCGGCAACGATACTGCCGCTCGTACTCTTTTGCTTGATACGTTCTTGGTCAATACCAGTAAGGGACTGGAAACCTTGAACGAAACCGACTTTGGCAGTGAAACCTGGGTCAAAACCTCACACCGGCTTAAAGGCTCCGCCGCCAGCCTGGGTGCCTTCAGCCTATCCGACCTTGCCGCCCAGGCCGAAACCGTGCCTGCAGGTGCCCGTAAGGAGGAGATGCTGGCGGCCATGCAGGTAGCGTTTGAGGACGTGCGTGACGCCTGTTCAAAATTAAACAAGTAAAAGCCCTCGCCATGAACCGGGGGAAAATCGCTATCAAGGTTTTGCTGTGGTTTGGCGTTATTGGAAATTTTAAAGCCGCATCAGACGATATCTGATGCGGCTGAATAATTGAAATGGCGGAGAGGAGAGGATTCGAACCTCCGAAGGCTTTCACCTCAACGGTTTTCGAGACCGCCGCATTCGACCACTCTGCCACCTCTCCGGCGGAGTCGGCTTAGCATTTTACCAAAGGCTTGTCACTCGTCTCAAGGTTTAATGTGCATTGCGCTGGAACAGTACCACCAGCGGCGTCAGCAGCAGAATCTTTACGTCCAGTCCAAAACTCCAGTTTTCAATGTACCAACTGTCCAGCTCAACGCGTTTCCGCATCTTGTCGAGCGTCTCGGTTTCGCCGCGCCAGCCTTGCACCTGCGCCCAACCGGTCATGCCGGGGCGTATTTTGTGGCGCCCGGCATAGCGGGCAATCGACTTGGCATACTGCCGGTTATGGCTCGGCACATGTGGGCGGGGTCCCACCAGGCTCATGTCGCCTTTCAGCACGTTGATAAGTTGCGGCAGTTCGTCCAGGCTGGTACGGCGGATAAACCGACCCACGGGCGTCAACCGCGCGTCGTTGCGCCTGGCCTGGCGATTGACGTGACTGCCCGCCCGCATGCTGCGGAACTTGAGCATCACAAACTCGCCGCCGTTAAAGCCACCGCGCCGTTGTCTGAACAGCACCGGCCCCCGGCTGGTAAGGGCAACCGCCAGCGCGGTCAGCAGCATAAACGGGCTTGCCGCCGTCAGCGCCAAAGCCGCCAGCACAATATCAACCCCGCGCTTCAGCGCCAGCAAATGAGGCTGCAGCGGCTGCCGGTACACCAGCGCCAGCGGCAGGCCCGCCAACTGATGTGCCTGACGGTTCATGCGGCCGGCCAGCGGCAAGGGCAGGCAATAAAAAACGTTGGTCGGAATCTGGTGCAGCTTGTCCAGCAACGCCTCGCTGCCGGCAATGCTGTCCAGCGGTATGGCAATAATCAGGTCGTCAAACCAGCCACGCTTGCCATCCGCCACCAGGCGGTCAATGTCGCCCTTGAAAAAACGCTTGCGGGTTTTGCCGCTCCCACCGGGTAGGTCGTAAAGCCCAAACAGCCGGGCATCGGCATGGCGGCGGCCTAAGTGCCGCACCAGTTGCTCGGCACGAGGCCCGGCACCCAGCAACGCCACGCGCCGTTGCCAGCGGCCCCGGTCTAATTGGCGGTCTATAAACCACGCTGCCCAAAGCCGTAACGCAAACAGGCCCGCAAAAACCCCCAAGCCCCAACCCAGCATCCACAGGCGCGAAAACTGGTCAGACACCTTGAGCATGAACAACACCGCCACCACGCCCAGCAGGCTCACACCCAATACCATGGCCAGCCGCGGCAACCCCAGAAGTCCGCGTTCCAGAATGGCGGGCTGGTAAAGCCCGGCAAACCCGGCGCTGCCAACGTATAAAAAAAGCCCCAGCAAAGTCATGCCCACATATGGCGCAGGCATTTGCCAGGCTCCATGACGCAGCACGTAGGCAAGGTACGAAAGCGCCACCACCATAACCCCATCGGCAACCCTTAGCGCAACACCCAGAGTGGCAATGCCGCTCAGTGGAGAAAGGGCAGGAGCCGAAGGATTCATGGTCGCGTCTGAAAAAAGGATAACCGTTTTTCTTCGAGCACCGCGGCGGTCAAAACGCCGCTGCTCCGCGCGCCGGTATCAATGCCGATAAAATGCCCGCTCACCAGAGGCTCATCATAAATGGTGTGGCCAAAAACAATCCGCTCCGGCAAATCATGATGGCCGGTAAAATCGGCGCGGTACTGCATCAGCAAATCGCTTTCCAGTTGCTCTTCCCATTCCAGCCCCCCACGCACACCCGCATGCACAAAAGCGTATCCCTGGTGGCGCCAGTAGTTCTGCTGATTCTGATAAAACGGTTTATGACCACGCACCTCGAGCGCATGCTCAAGCTCGGCGGCAATCGCACCCAAGGGGCGTAAACGATAATTATCCTGCCGGGCTTTTATACCGTAACTGGCCAGCGTGGCCTCGCCGCCCCAACCCAGCCACTGGGCCCATTCCTCCGGCGATACGACAAACCGCTGCATCATCCACTCGTGGTTGCCGCGCAAAAAAATGCTTTGCCAGCGTGTCGGTATTTGCCCTTGTAATAAATCCACCACCTCGGCCGATTGAGGCCCGTGGTCAATCACGTCGCCTATAACCACCAGCGTCACATCGCCTGCAAAGTTACTGGCATCGGCCTCGATTCTTTCCAATAATTGCACCAATAAATCAGCACGGCCATGAATATCGCCAATGGCATAAACGCGCTGTCCCGGCGCAAGCTCGCCCCGCTCCCAGCGCGGCATGACGGGGGTCAGCAAGGCGTGGCGTAGGCGGCTGAGCATCAGTCGGTATAATAGGCCTGGGCCTGATTGTAGGTGTAGGCGTCACTGCCGTATCCGTAAGTTTTCTGTTTGGAAAAATCGACCCGGCTCAGCAAGCAACCCGCCAACGGCGCACGGGCCGCCTTCAGAGCGGCAAGCGCCTTCATTGTTACCGTGCGTGGCGTGGTGCCCCAACGCACCACAAACAACACGCTGTCGGCCAGTGCCGCCAGCAGCGTGGCGTCGGCCACGGCCGTCACCGGCGGACTGTCCAGAATAATAAGATCGAACTTCTTGCGCAGCTCACCCAGCAGCTTTTTCATCTTGCCGCTGGCCAATAATTCCGGTGCAAACGGATTTGAGGCGGTAGCGGGCAATACCGTCAGCTTTGTACCCTGCGGTTGATGCAGCGCATCACTCAGCGCCGCTTCCCCGCCCAGCACTTCAGCCAATCCATGCCGCGGCTTCAATACAAATTGTTGCGCCAGGGTCGGACGGCGCAGATCGGTTTCCAGCAATAGCACCTTCTGCCCGCCCAGCGCGGCAAGGTGGGCCAGGCTGGTGCTGAACAGGCTTTTGCCTTCGCCTGGCACGCTGCTGGTCACCAGAATCACCTGCGGCGGCTTATCCGGGTTGGCAAACCGCAACGCGGCGCGGGCCGCACGAATCGACTCCGCAAAAGCCGAACTCGGTTTGCGCTGCGCGTAATTGAACAAGCTACCTTCGCTCGCCGGCAATTCAGCCAGCAAAGCCAGGGCAGGGGCACCGGTCATATTTTCCATTTGCTCAAGGGTGCGGAAGCCGCTGTCGAGCGCATCCAGCAGGAGTGCCAGCGCAACACCCAGCGTCAGGCCAAACATGGCGGCGAGCGGCAGCCATAACCACGGTTGCGGCTGGCTGGGGTACAGAGGCGCTTCCGCCGGGTAAATCATCCGCGCATCGGCCTGCGATAAATCCATCTGTGCCAGTTCCTTGCTGCGGGAGAGGAAATTTTCATACAGGCTGCGCGCGGCTTGCGCCTGACGCTCCAGCTCGGCCAACTGCACTTCGGCGGTGGTGGAAAGGCTGGTCTTCTGCTGCAACACCTCCAGCTGATTTTCCAGCGTCGCCACGCGCGCCTTGGCCACGGCAACGTCGTTACCTAGGCTGCCTTGAATCTTCACCGTCTCCTCATGTATCTTGCGTTGCACGTCGGCCAGTTCGTTTTTCACCGTCTGCATGCGCGGGTGCTTGGCGCCGTAGCGCGAGGCCAGGTCGCTCATCTTGCGGCGCACTTCGGTTTCCTGCTCACGCAGGTTTTGGATGAGTGGCGAGTTCAGAACTTCACTACTCGTTTCAATACCGCCACCGCTTTGCGCCTGGCTCAGCTTGGCTTCGGCCTCGGCCAACTGGGTGCGGGCCAAAATCAGTTGCGAGTTGAGTTCCGAAAGCTGCTGCTCGGTCAGCGTCATCCCTTTGGCCTGCGTCAGGTTGTGCGACTCGCGGAACTTCTGCGTCGCCAACTCGGCATCGTACACTTCGTTGCGCAGTTGCTTCAGGCGTTCGGCAATCCAGCCGCTGGCGCGGCGGGTGGCCTCAAAGCGGTCTTCAAGCTGGCTGTTCAGGTATTCCAGCGCCACCGCATTGGCCACCTGCGCCGCCAGTTGCGGGTCGCGCGCAGTGTAGTCCACCACAATCGAAAACGAATGGGGCAGCATCCGCACGCCAAGATTGTCCATAAAATTATCGGTAGCGCGCGTCAGCCGTGCCTGCATACCGCCCACTTCTTCATTGCTGCCGGGGAATAAAAAATACGCCAGGCCATGCCGCAGCATCACGCCAAACGAGTCGCGGTTAAGGGAAGGGTCGGTCTGCATCAGGTTCAGTCTGCGTATCACCGCAGCGGCCAACCGGCGTGAGCGTAAAACATCCATTTCGGTGCGCACCGCCGGGTCCGACGACGATAAGCTCGAAAGCACTTCCGACACATTGGTGACCTGCTCATGGCGCGTGTTGATTTGCAGTAGCGCCTGCGCCGTATATTTGCTGGGCGTCAACAACAGCAACCCGGCGGTAACGGCAAGGCATAACCCTGTCGCTGCAAAAATCAATGCCGAGCGACGCCGCAACATAGCCAGTGTCGGGTTCAAAAACCACTCCACACCCTCAAGCTGCTCACGCACAAAAAGCCGAAGCAAACTCATTTAAAAGAACCTCTCGTCAACGCGGATAACGTCACCCGGCCCCACCTTGACGGCCTCATCCACTTCCACTTCGCCGTGCTGCGGGTCGGCGGCACGACGCAGGTAAACCGTACCGGTCGAAGCCCGGGGCGTGTATCCACCCGCCAGCGCCACGGCATTAATGACGGTCATATCGTTCACATACGGGTAACTGCCCGGCCTGCTTACCTCACCCAAAATAAAAAAGGGCCGGAAGTTCAACACTTCCAGACTCACGCGCGGGTTCACCAGGTAGCCATGCGCATACTGTGCGGTGATTAGGCCCTCGGCCTGCCGCAGCGTTTTGCCTTTCACGTTCACGTTGCCAATCAGCGGCAGCGCCAGTGTGCCGGTGCCGTCCACATCGTATTCGCCGGTCAAATCCTCTTCGCCAAAAACGGTCATCCGCACCTTGTCGCCGCCACCCAGCGTGTAGGCGCCGGTATCAGGCTTGACGGCAGCGGGCGGCGTCACAACGGCAGGCTGGGCATTATTCCCCAGATTGGTGAAGCCTTGCGAAAAGTCCGGCGCACCCTGCGCAAAAACGGTGGCAACCATCATGGTAAAAAAGAGAAATAGAATCTTCTTCATCGTCAGAACCTTCCCGTCAGGCGCAGCATCGCCACGTGTTGAACATAATCCCCGCCCGCCGCATTGCTGTCGCGGGTGGTAAAGGTGTAATCGGCGCCCAAGCTGAACAACCGGTTCAGCGAATATCTCAATCCCAGGCGCCCAATATCCAAATCGTCACGCCGCTGCGGGCCAAAACCTTTATACTGGTAGCTGGCAAGCTCGGCACCCAGCGTGCCCAGCAACCGGCGGGTAAAGGCGTGTTGGTAATCAAGTCCGTAATCCGAAAGCACATAAGCCGTGCTGCCGGCCAGCGTCGTTTCCTCAATACTGCGGCTGATGCGCGCAATCACACTGCTGGCATCGGTCACATTCCAGGTCAGGCCCATCCCGTAAACCGGCGTTATAATGTCGCGCAGCCCCACCCCATAGTTGCGGTGGGTGTAACCGGCAAAGGCATCTGCCTTGGTCTTGCCGGAAAGATCATGGCTCACTCCCGCCACCACGCTGTCGCCCCGGCTGTTACGGTTGAGCGGCGCTTTGATGTCATAAACCCGGTTGTCCAAAGTGCCCGCGGTATAAATTTCATAACCCGGATAAGCCTGATATCCCAGCCGCAAAGCCTGCGCGTAATCGGTACGGTCGCGCAGGTTGTTGTTTACCAGCAGGCCACCTCTGGTCAGGTCGTTTTTGTAGTCGAGATTCTTAATCTCCCCGTCCACCCGTGCATTGAACCTTCCCAGGTTGCGCCACAGACCTAGCTTGCCGGTGGTGGTGTCGTATTGTGTCGGGTGCAGGGCCGTCGCCGGGCTATTCGGGTCCCCCCGGTCTTCATGCGCACGAACCCAGCTTAAGCCGCCACCCAGTGCGGTCTGACGCAAAACATCCAGCCGCCCGTCAACAGCGGCAGTATAGTTGTCGGTGTTTTCCTTATCATGCACCGCAAAGCGGTTGAACTCACCCTTCAGCAACACATTCAGCGCGTGCCGGCTCCAGTTGCTCTGTGCCGTCACCTGCGGGCGCGCGGTGCTGACGTAATCGCTCTTACGGTGCGCGCGCATCGCGTAAATATTGCTGTTGTAAGCTTGTGCAAAATCAATCTGCGGAACCACCAGAAAACGCCGCATCCTTACCCCGGCACGTCCATCGTCACCCAACATCCGGCTGCCCACAGGAACAACCGCGCTGCCGCCATCGGCCCAAACCGGCATGGCAAAAATCAGGCTGGCAAAAAACAAGCGCTTCATAAAGCTACGGCTGGTTGGCGCTAATCTGGTTGGGGTTTTCAAGCGGAATATCAAAAGCAGTAGCCTCACCACTTCCAAATTCCGGCGCCGGGGAGGGGCCTGCGGCGGGTTCAATAGCATCGGCAATCTCGGCTACCAGGTCGGGGTTTTGCTCAAGCAGTTCCGTCACCAGCTTATCGTTTTCCGGGGATGGATGCCGCGCCAGCTCACGCAGAATATCCTCCAGCGCCTGCCGGGCCAGAACGTGGCTCTGGGCTTTGAGTGCAGCAATATGGGCCAGCGGGTCTGCTACAGGCGCGGCAAAAGCACCCATGCTCAAGCCAAGAAGAATCAAGAGTCCCCATATTTTTGCCATTTGTCAGACAACGACAGGTGGTATATGGCGGCAATAAAACAATGTAAAGGACAGAATGGCGTTTATTTTTCAGCCTGTTAAGCGAAGCGTGTCGGTTGTAGTTCTGCCGCTCGTGACTCTGGCGGGGGCAGCGTTTTTCGGTGCCAATAATCCGCTGTTCAGCGGCGCAATGGCGTCGGTTTGCGGTGCGCTGCTGATGCTCTCCAACCCCCACGGGCCGCATTTGCCGCGCTGGCTGTTGGCGGGGTGGGTACTATTGATGCTGTGGGGCACAGTGCAAATTCTGCCCCTGCCGCCGCAACTCGCCAGGCTGATGCACCCGCTGCAAAGCACCACACACACCATTAGCCTCACACCCCAAAACGGGCTGCTCGCGTTACTCAACGGCGGGCTCTACGCCACCGGGTTTTTGCTGGCGTGGAAAACCGGCGGCAGCAGCACCGCCGCCCGTCAACTCTTCAAAGGCCTAGCGCTCGCCGCACTGTTTATCGCACTCAACGGCTTGTTGATGCATCTCACCGGCACGCAAGCGGTATTCTGGCAGGCTAAAAAATTCTACCTGAACGATCTCACCGCCACCTTCATCAACCGTAACAGCTACGCTACCTTCGCCGGGCTGGGCACGCTGGCCTGCCTGGGCGCAGGCCTTTTGCGCATCGGCGAAATCCCCGGCGGCAAACGCGCCCTGGGCTGGCAACGCGTCAAGGCACTTCAGGTGCTGGTGCTCAGGCCCGGACGCTGGTGGTTCGGGTTCGCGTTCATCATTTTCGTCACACTGCTGCTCAGCCATTCGCGCGGCGGCCTGCTGGCGTGCGGGTTGGGCCTCACGGCTTTTTATCTGGCGCTGGTTTTTGCCGCGCGCGGCGCACGGATATTTCTGCTCGCCGCCTTGCCGTTGCTACTGGGCTTCGGTGTCGTGGTCATGAACACCGCGGGGCAGGAAACACTTGAGCGCCTGGGGCAGGGCGATGCCGGGGTAAGAGAGCGGCAGGCGATTTACGCCATAACCTGGAAAATAACCCAAGCCCTGCCGCTGACCGGCTCCGGCCTCGGCAGTTTCGAGCCCGCCTTCCGCCTGTACCGCACGCCGCAATTGCCGTTGGCGGAAAACGCCCGCGTCGACCACGCCCACAACAGTTGGCTGGAGTTTGCGGTGGAGATGGGCTGGCCCGCCACCATGCTGCTGGTGGCACTTGGCGTGGGGCTGGCGGGCATCTTTATCCGTGGATTGAAAGTGCGGCGTAACGGCGTGGTTTATCCAGCGGTAGGCTTAAGCGCATTGCTACTCGCAAGCACACACGCATGGGTCGATTTCAGCCCCAACATTCCAGCGGTCGCCTTTTTCCTCTCGGTGCTGCTGGGCCTGTGCGCGGTGCAAAGCCTGCCGCGCAACCAGCGCGAATCACCCGTCACCAATCAAGTATCTGTCATCTCAGGCATCGTGCTTACGGTCATGGCCCTGATGATAACGATACCCTCCCTCTACGTCTGGCGCGGCGAGCATGTACTGGCGCAGGCCAGGGCGGGGGAACCGGTGCCGCAAACCAACCTCCGGCAGGCGCAAAACGATTTCAACCAAGCCCTGTGCTGGTGGAATTACGCCGAATGGCGCCGCGAGATAGGCCTGCTGGATATGCTGCTGGCCCACGGCAACCCCGTTTTGTTGGCCGCCGCCAGGCAAAATCTGTTCGCCGCCGTACAAATTCAACCTGCCGATCCCTACAGCTGGCAGCGCCTTACCTTACTGGAACCGGACCGCGAAAAGGCCGCTACCTATTTATATAACAGCCTCATTACCGGCCCGGCGGAACCGAACCTGCTCAAGGCCCGCCTGTCGCAAATTCAAAACCTGCATAATGAACTGTTCCGCCGCGATGCCGATCTGGTGGAGCAGGAATTGAGGTTGACGGCAGGGGCAGGCTCCGCCTATTGATAAGCGCCGTTCTGGCTAGGGGCCGGGTGGCGAAGTGGTAACGCAGCGGTCTGCAAAACCGCGATGCACGGGTTCAAATCCCGTTCCGGCCTCCAAAAATTTCCTAAAACACAGGTTTATATTAAAATACAAAATCCTGCTCGGCCGTTGTGCCAACGGCGCACAACATAAGGGGATGGCCGGGCAGGTTTATATTAAAATACAAAGCCCTGCTCGGCCATCAACGCCGGGTGCAACGCCGGTTTGGCCTCGAACAGTTCTTCAGTAAACAGCGTTCCGCCATGCTTGGTGACAATACTGGCCACCCACAATCCGTTGCCGCCCAGCGTCACGGCGCCAAGGCGGCCCCCCTCGGCCAGTTGCGAGGTTAGCGTTTGCGGAAGGTGCGCAGCGGCGGCATCCAGCAGAATCACGCTGTACGGCGCCGTTTGCGGGTAACCGGCGGTTGGCGCGGCGTTATGCACGCTCACGTTGGCAAAGCCAGAAAGATGCCTGCCCGCCTGGCTAAGCAAGGCCTGATCATCTTCAATCAGGGTCACACCGGCCACCAGCGGCGCCACCAGCGCGGCACTGTACCCGCTGTTGCCCGCCACAATCAGCACGTTGTCGTTTTCCTTCAGTTCCAGCGCCTGAAGCAACCGCGCCAGGGTCATAGGCGCGGGCAGGCTGCGGGTGGCCGAAAGCGGCGTCACCGTATCGGCATAAGCAGTCTGGCGGTAACTCACGGGAACAAAATCCTCCCGCGCCACACTGCTCAGGCGGCCCAGCAGGGCATGGTTGTTGACCTGATTAGGCCGGAGTTGGCCATCCACCATGTTGTGCCGGGCTTGTTCTTGCATGGCTTCAGCCTCGGCCAAGCGGTGCAAAACGTCAAGTCTGCCGCCATGCTGGGCGCCATATTGTATTCTGCTTAACGGCGCCCGCGCCTGCCCGTAAAACCCCACCGCTTCCGGCGTAGCTCAGCGGTAGAGCAACGGACTGCCCTCTCCATAAACAGTGCGCCTTCGGCGCAACCCGTGGGTCGTTGGTTCAATCCCAACCTTCTGTATTCTCTTTGCCTGCCTCATTTAAAAATTTATCAAAAAGTATAAAAAAGCCCATCCTTGGATGGGCTTTAAATCTGGCTCCGGCGGTTGGGATCGAACCAACGACCCACGGATTAACAGTCCGTTGCTCTACCGCTGAGCTACGCCGGAAGCGCAGGGGTTTTACGGGCAGAGTTTCTGGCCGTCAAGCGCTAACCGTACACAAGGCGCACACTCTTACGGCGTCATCACGCTCGCCGCCCCATTGCCGTTAAGCTGTACGCTGCGGCCGTTGGTGAGCTTTACCCCCGTGGGCAGGCTGGTGCTGGAATACCAGCGACCCTTGCGGCTGTAGTAATAGGTCTTCTTGGTAGTGGACGAAAAATAGACCTGCGCCTCGGGGTAATAAGTATAGCTGGCGCTGCCGCGCGGCAGAATATCCGCCACTGTCGCCGCCCCCCGAACTTCCCGGGTGGCCCGCACCGCCCCGGCGGTGTTGCCATGAACGCTCCCCGTCGCGCCCGTCATCGCGGGCGTGGTGGTCACGTTATTGGTGCTGACGGTTCCGGCCTGTCTTAGCTGCCCTATCGTGTTTTGTTTGGCCACAGCTTGGCCGCTGCCGCCCAGCCGGGTGCGAATCTGATCAGCCTCGGGGTTACTGAAA
The DNA here is from genome assembly GCA_964601735.1 of uncultured Pseudomonadales bacterium. Taxonomy (GTDB): domain Bacteria; phylum Pseudomonadota; class Alphaproteobacteria; order UBA2136; family UBA6156; genus DATAJX01. The sequence continues at coordinate 36,386 of CAZROO010000004.1, read as the reverse complement.
TTGACGCTCGCCCCGGTATGGTTGCCTGCGCCGATGTTGGCGCCGTCGTTAATGCTGCTGCCCGCCGTGCCGCCGGTGGTCAACACCTGCGTCCAACCAACCACCGGCATCGCTTCACCGGCCATCACCAGGGCCACCAGCGTAAAGGTGCTTTTCATTTTGTTTCTCCCTTACCTGTACTGGCGCTGGTGATGCTCGTCGTTCCCATATGGGAGCGATGCTTCATCCAGCTCTCGCTCACATGCCGGTTGTTGGCGGTGTTGGCACGGACACCCGCGCCACCTGGGCCTGTGCTGCTACGGCCGTTGCTGGTGTTGTAGCCGGTGTTCACGCGGGCGTTGCCATTCAGGCTGCCACCGGCCGATTCACCCGCCGGGTTGCCGCCGGCATCGGTGCCTGTGCCGGTGTTCATGTCGCCGGAAAAGCCGCCGCCCGAACTCTGGGCCGCGGCAATGCTCGCCATCAACCCCACGGTAGCCATGAACAGGGCGGTGGTTTTCTGGAAGTCCTTCTTCATCACATAATCCTCCCTTATTTATTAGTGGTTATTTATTGGTGGCGCAGTCTAGTCTCCAACAGGGTTGCTGGCAGCCTGCGCCAACACGGTCGGCAGGCCATTTTTATGTTTTTACTCCAGATATTTACGTATAAAAAACGGCCCCGCTTGGGGGCCGTGAAAACGCGGTGGTTTAGTACTCGCGGTAGTGCTTCACCACGTAGCTGTCGTATACCACCGGGCTGTCGGCACCCAGGCTGATGCTAAGCCCGTTACCCAGGTTGATGCTCACCGGCGCGCGTTCGGCCACCACCCAGCGGCTGCCACGACGGTAGTACCAGCGTTTATTCCACGGCGCGTAGTAGGCACGCGCATTGGGGTAATATACGTACTCGCGCACAGTCGCCCCACGGCGCGGCGCGTACACCATGCGGCGGCGTTCCTCACGGCGCTCCCAGCCGGAATGACGACCGTTATCGTGATGCCATTGCTGGCTCGCGGGCGGGTCCCAGTCGTGGCCTTGCCAGCGGGTCTGGGCCAGGGCCGTACCGGCGGTGGCAGCCAGCAAGGCGGTAAGAGCTATCAGGGGTGTTTTCATTTTTGCTTCTCCTTTGGTTAAAACAGGTTATCCGTTCCGGTATAAAAATCCAGCGTCAAAAAAACGGCGCCCGGGCACAAGCTCAGGCACCGGTCTATACGTTCCTAATGAATATGGAATGACAGCCCCAACGCCGGGCCATAATACGGCGCCGGGTAATAGGCCACCGGTTGCGGCTGGTAGTAGGCCACCGGAGCCCCATAATAGCCCGGATAACCCAGGTTTACCCACATGCCGTCGCGCCAGTAACCGTAACGGCCATGATGCCAGTAACCGCGCGGGCCGTGGCGATAACCACCCCCGTCATGCCAGCGGTGACCGCCATCATGCCAGTCCCGTCCACCGTGCCACTCCTGCGCACTGGCGGCAGTCGGCAGGGCCATCCCCGCAGCAGCCAGTCCGGCCACGGCGGCGATGCCAAGCAGAGTTTTTTTCGTTTTCATGTCTTTTCCTCCTCTGTCGGGGCGAGAGCCTTCAGACACCGGCGCCCTCCCACAGCCTCATGGTAGACTGCCTGCCGCAGGGAGCAATATCAAAAGGCCATCAGGTAAGTTAAACGCAACTAAGCTTACGTGGCGTTTACAACCTCTTTACCACTGTTTGACTTTACTATTGGCGCCGTCCTGCGTACTAATCGTTACCTATGTGCGGCATTGCAGGCTTATTCGGTAACTTCAACCCGGCGCTGGCGGGGCCAATGGCTGCCGCGCAGGCCCATCGCGGGCCGGACGGCAACGGCGTCTGGAGCGCACCAGGCGTCACGCTGGTTCACCAGCGCCTCAGCATCATCGACCTCAGCCCCGCCGCCGCGCAGCCGATGAGCGCGGTAGGCGAGCGCTACCAGGTCGTGTTCAATGGCGAAATCTACAATTATAAAACCCTGCACGCCGACCTCAACGCCCGCGGCTATTCCTATAACCCGAATTCCGACACCGCCGTGCTCGCGCCCCTCTACGACATGCTCGGCCCAGGCATGCTCTACCGGCTGGAGGGCATGTTCGCCTTCGCCATTTTCGATACGCAAAAAAACGAGCTATTCATTGCCCGCGACCACGCCGGCATCAAGCCGCTCTATTACGCCCAAACCCCGCAGGGCGTGGCCTTCGCCAGCGAGCTGAAGGCGCTGCTCAAGGTGCCGGGCGTCGATACCACGCCCGACCCCGCCGCGCTGGCCGATTATCTCACGCTGCTGTGGAGCCCCGGCGAGCGCACGCCGCTCAAGGGCATCAAAAAGCTCAGGCCCGGCCATTACATGGTGCTGCGCCACACCAATGGCGGCGTCAGCATCGACATCAAAAAATGGTACAGCCACCTGCTGCCCACGCTCGAAAACGGCGTGCCTTTCTATCATCCCGATCGCACGCCCGAGCAACTGCTGCACCTGCTCGATAGCGTCGTGAACGAACAGTGCATCGCCGATGTACCGCTGGGCGCCTTCCTTTCCGGCGGGGTCGACAGCAGCGCGGTGGTGGCCAGCATGGTGGCCACCGGCCACAAGCCCGCGCAAACCTATTGTATCGGTTTTAATGACGGCGGCATGAAAAAGGAAGGGTTCAGCGACGACCTCTTCTACGCCAAAAAGGTGGCCGAAGGCCTGGGCGTGCCCATCAAGCCGATGATGGTGGAAAGCAAAGGCGTGCTCGGCCGCCTGCCGGGCCTGGCCGCGCTGCTCGACGAACCCACCGCCGACCCCGCGCCGCTGTTTGTCGAAGACATCGCCAAGCAGGCGAGGGCCGACGGCATCAAGGTGCTCATGTCCGGCACCGGCGGCGACGACATCTTCACCGGCTACCGACGCCACCTCAGCGCGCGGCTGCGCCAGTACGCGGGCAAAAACGCGCCGCTGGCGGCCAATCTGCTCAAAACCGCCGCGCCGCTGCTCCAAAAAATGAAACTCGGCGGCATGGGCCGCCGCGCCGGGCAACTGGCGGGCCTGCTCGCGCTCGACGAAGAGAAATTCCTCCGCAACGCCTTCCGCACCAACAGCCACCCGGCGGCGTGGCAACTGCTCAACGTCGACTGGCGCCGCCAGCTCGCAGGCGGCTGGGGCAACGCACTCGACGAAGCCCAAACCGAAAGCCTCGGCCAAGACCCCGTCAACCGCCTGCTACATATGGAGCTTGCGGGTTTCCTGCCCGATCACAACCTCAATTACGGCGACAAGGCCGCCATGGCCCACGGCGTCGAGGTGCGCGTGCCGCTCACCGACCGCCGACTGGTCAATTTCATGGCCGACGTGCCGCCTACCACCAAGCTGAATGGCCTGCACCTTAAATGGATGTTCAAGCAGGCGGTCAAACATCGCCTGCCAGCCAGCGTATTATGGCGCAAAAAGGCCGGTTTTGGCGCCCCGGTGCGCCAGTGGCTGCTGGGCGAGGGCAGGGGGCTGGTCATCGACACCCTGCGCAGCCGCCAGGCCGACTGGCTCGATAACGAGAACACCAAACGCTGGTTCCAGGCCACCCTCAAGGGCGAGGTCGACGGCGCCTACACCATGCTGGCCGCCTGCTTCATCGTCTGGTGGCGCCAGAAACTTCTGGAATCCTAGCCCTTCTTAAAGCCGGGCCGGGCGAGGGGGGTAGGGCGTTTTTTACCATCCCGCATATTGTATTGTATACATATAACACCTACATTTGAATAATCTTGAAACGTCCTTTTTGGAGAAAACCCACCATGACAGGTGACGATACCCTGAAAGACCTGCTGGCCAAGCTCGACCAAGCCCAAACCGGCAGAAAAGCGGCCAATGAGATTCTCGAAGGCAACCACGACGCCCCAGAAAATCTCGGCAAGCCGACCAAAACCGGCAAACCCGGCAAGCCCAAAAAGGCCGCCTTCGAGGCCCGTGTCGCCAACGCCCAAAAGGTGTTGAACGATACCGACCCCGGCGACGTCGCCACAACCGTGGAGACGCTGGCCCGGCAGGAGCGCACAAAAGGCCGCCTCGAAGGCATGGCCTGGGGGATGAACGAGCTACTCAAACTGCTTGAGAAGCAAGACATCGCCGATCTGGCCAACGGCACCCTTCCGCCGACGCATGCCTGGCATGCGTCGCAGAAGGCCCGGCCGCCGGAGCCCGAAAAACCGAAACCGGGCAAATGGCAAAAAGGCCTCGAAGGGCTGGAAGCGCTGAAGCAGCAGTTGGACGGACGGCAGGAAACTGACGCCACGCCACCCGCTACCAAAGCGCCGCCGGACGAACCCCGCAAGGTGTTCCTGCCGGTTCTCTGGCAGCCCAAGGCGTTGGTGCGTTGGCAACGGCCCGCAAAGCCAAGGCCGCCGCTACCGGAGGTCATCCTTCTGGGGCAAGCGAAACCCGCGGTTGCCCCGTGGGAACATCGTGTAGCCAAGGCTTGGGCCGACAAACCCACGCTCCAGCCAAAGGCCGAAACGGCCGAACGGCTGGCCAGGTGGCGGGCCCAAGGCATCGGCGACAACACCACGGGCGGCTACCGCCGGTCACCAGACCGCCATAGCCACTACATTCTGCGGGCCTCGGAAAATCCCGAACCCGTGATGAGCCGCGACGAGGTGAAAAGGCTGCAAAAGCAGGACTTGGCCGAAGCCATCGGCGACTAGCGAAGCAAAAGGCCGGAGAGGAAACTCTCCGGCCTTTTGCCTAAAAACAGGCTTCGCCAAACGGCGTTTAAAGCAGTTTCACTGCGGCAGACGAACCCAGATTCAAGCCGCATATAGCCCCCTCTCTGGGCCATATCAATATTTCGCATAATGTTGATTATGTAAAACAGTTATCAAGGGAATAAGGCAAGAACCTGTCCCCTGTCACCCGTTGCCTGTTTCCTGCGGCCCATACACCTGCGCAAAGTTCATGTTCAACCGGTCACGCAACTGGTTCACGTCCTTCACGCCGGTCAGCCCGGCCAGCGCAACGATAATTTCATCAAGCCCCGCCGCGCTGTTGAACTGCCCGGCACGGTTATGGGTGCTCTTCAGCGAGTTGCCGGAGCCCGCCAGCCAGCGGTGCGGCAGCACCCGCCTCGCCGCCTGGCGGTAAAAAGCCTCCTTCGGCCAGGTGATCTCGGCCCGGAACGCCACATAAAAGTTAAACTCCTCGATCAGCGCCAGTTCCTCTGCGCTCTGGATGGGCTTCAGCCACACCAGCTTTTTGGGCAAACTGATGCCCTGCTCCAATATCCCGCGTAACTCGTCCAAAGCGCCGTTCTGGAACACCAGCGCAGGCAACCCAAAGTCATAGGCAATCTCAAGCTGCCGCGCCATCTGCGCCGCCTGGTGCGGCAGGTTGTGGCTGGTGTAGGTCAGGTCAATACCCACCGGCCCCACCGCCAGCAGCTTGGGGTTATTGTTGAGCAGGTTAGTCAACGTGGCATCCATCGCCTCAATGTCGTCCAGAATATTACGCGGGCTGAAACCCGTCGCCCCAAACATCGCAGGTTCCTGCCGCAAAATCTCGCCGAACGAGGCCCGCAACCCCGCATCCCCGGCCTCGGTGCAGGCCAGCGTCACCACTTGCGGCCCGGCGGGAACCTCACCCCGGTAGTGGTTCAAATCGGCGGGCGTGTAGGCGTGAAAATACGCGTCAGTGAGAAATTTTCTATGGCTGCCCGGCTCGCGCAGCACCGGCCAGGGGTTGAGCGGCGCCTTGGCGGCCTGCGGCACCAGCGGCGCCTGGTAAGGCCTGGTTTCTCCCGAAAATCCGGGGTTTTCAACAAACGCCAGCCCGCTTTGCGCCGCATTCACGGCTTTGACCATATGCTCCGGCGCCTTGTAGCTGGCGAGGAGGGGACTGTTCCCTCCCCCGGCCTCACCGCTTTTAGGAGCGGGCGTCGGCGGGGCATTGGTCAGGTCTTTCCGTATCTCGCTCGAAATCTCCTTCACCGCCTTGTTGATGCTGGCAAAAAAGCCGGGCCGCTGTGGTTTGTTGCCACCATTATTATTGTCGGAGTCGTGCGCCATGAGTCTATTTTCAGTCCATTTTCGCACGCGGGAAGAGCGTGCGGAAGTTGTCTGCAACCTGCCGTGTCAATTCCGGTAAGGGCATCCTCAAATGCCCAGCCAAAAATTTATACGTCTCGGCCACCAGCGCGGGCTCGTTGCGCTTGCCGCGATAAGGCACCGGCGCCAGGTAAGGGGCATCGGTTTCCAGCAGCAGCCGCTCCACCGGAATGGCCTTCGCCACCGCCTGCAATTCCTTCGCGTTACTGAAGGTCACGATGCCGGAAAGCGAAAGATACCCGCCCGCCGCCAGCACGTTTTTTGCCTGTTCCGCCGTGCCGGTAAAACAGTGGTAAACAAAGTCCACGCCCTTGAATTCCTGCAAAACCTCCAGCGCTAAATCCTCGGCACCACGGGTGTGCAAACACAGCGGCAAACCGGTTTTCTGCGCAGCGTTCAAATGGGTGCGGAAGGCTTCAATCTGCGCCTCCGAAGGCCGTTCACCAGGCTTCGCGTCCAACCCGGTTTCACCATACGCAATCAGCTTGGGGTTACCAGCCAGCGCCACCAATTCCTCAACCGTGGGCACCTTCTCCGCCTCATCCACACTAGCAGGATGCAATGCCGCAGCCACCCACAGGCCTTTATGTATAGAGGCCAGCGCAAGCGTTTCCTGCCACTCGTCCAATTCGCAGGCGATGGCCACAATCTCCCCCACCCCGGCCTCCCCTGCCCGGCGCAAAAGCTCCTCCGGCCCCACCACGGGCGCTTCGTCGCGGTAACGCCGGTGCATCAGGTGGGCGTGGGAATCAATCATGGCTTAAGCAGCAGGCGCGCGGCATCGGCGGTGGTGTTCATCGGCAAATTCATCTCGGCCTGCTTCAATTTAAGCGCGGCAATCTTCTGGTACGCCACGGCATGTTTAAAATCCGGTGTCTCCGCCGTTTCCCTCAACAGCGCATTCAACTCATTCTCGGCAGGCGGCACGTAATCCGGGTTGGCAGCGCGCACCAGCATCTGCTCCTGACTGCTCAACGTTCCCACGCGCACCAATCGCGCCCGGCTGCGAATCGTCGGCAGCACCCCGCCCAGCGCATGCGAAATCAAAACAAACGTCAGCCCCGGCCGCGGCTCCTCCAGCGTCTTCAGCAGCACGTGCGGCGATTCATCAGTCAATTCATCCACGCTATCAACAATAACGACGCGCTGGGTATCCGCCGTACGCTGTAAATTCTCCAGCAACGCCCGCACTTGGCGGATTGAGGTCGATTTCTTCTTTTCCTCCGGCGCCAGAATATGCAAATCCGGATTACTACCCGCCACCAGTTGGTAATACGCAGGCGCGTTCACATCAACCTGCACCCCCTGCCCGCCTGCAATCAACCGCCAGGCTAAATGCTCCGCCAGCAGCCGCTTGCCCACCCCCTTGGGCCCATGCAACAGCAGCGCATGCGGCAACCGCCCCGCCGCCAGCAGGGTTTGTAATTGAGAAATCACCTCGGCATGGCCGATAAGCGCAGGCAGCGTCATAACGCCACCTTATCAGGTTTGGAGGGTAAGCTTAAGACCAAAGCGGCGGTTAAGCTCGCCAATCACCTGCGCATGAACCTCCTCCACTGTCTGCGTGGCATCCACCACCACGGTTCCCTGCGGATTGTTCTGCACGTAAAGCATGTAATTCTCCCGCACACGCTGATGGAATTCGATACCCTTGTCCTCCATCCGCGTGCCGTCTTCCGGCTTGGCCTCCTTGCGCTTCAGCGCCTCGTTGGGCGAAATGTCGAAAATAAACGCCAGGCTCGGCCACACGTTGCCCACGGCGGCATTCACTACTGCCGCCACCAGCTCGGGGTCGAGCCCGCCCGCCACCTGGTAGGCCAGCGTGCTGTGGGCGTAGCGGTCGGCAATGAACCACTCGCCACGGGCCAATGCGGGCTTAATCACTTCATGAATGAACGAAATCCGCGACGCATTGAACAGCACCAGCTCCTGCCCCACGGTCAGGTCGGGGTACATGTGCGTCTTCACAATCGGACGGATGATTTCGCCCAGCTTCGTCCCGCCCGGCTCACGCTCGAACGCGGCCCCGATACCAGCCGCCGCAAAAGCTTTTTTCAGCAGACCAATCTGGGTGGTTTTGCCCGCGCCGTCCGGCCCCTCAATCACAATAAAATGAGAGTTCGTCATTCAACCTCACGTAATTCTGCAAGTTGTTTCTCAATAGCCAGGATGTACTTCTCTTGGGCGGCAATTTGTTTTTCAAGGTCATAAGCCATTGCAAGATATTCGGCCGGAGAGAATTCGGTACCAGGGGCAAGGGCAGCCTTACAGGCGTCAGACATAGAGCCTTTCCTTTGTCTAAGATCATTCTTAAGGGTGAAGAGTTTCGCGATCAGCGTTTCCTGTTCGCTCATCCCAATCATCCTTTGTCCATTTTTGCGAAACTTCCCGCTCGGCCCAGTTAACAAAGCCCATGCCGGTAATCTGCGTCAACCGTAACATACGCTCCAATTCCCAGCGTTGCCGGTCGGTGGTCGCAACCTCAAGCCGACGGAGGATATCCGCCTCCTTGGCATCATATTCTTCAATTTTCGCCTTGAGTTCCTCGAGAGTCATCATGTCGCCACTGTGGCGACTCTAACCAAAGCAGGCAATCGTTTTATGTACCCCTGCTCGTTTATTAGGCAAGCCGCCAAGGCTCCTGCGAGCCCCGGTCAATGCCCAAACTTGCTCGCCACGGTCTGCACAAAGCGCGTCGCAAAGTTGCCCTGCGGCACGTCACGCCCCACCACCAGCGTGGTGCTCATCACCTGGCCGCCGGGCAGGGTTACCTGCAACGTGCCCACCGGCGTATCGGCCGCCAGCGGCGCGATAATCGGCTTGTTGTAACTCACCTGCGCATTGGTCTTGTCGTGCTCGGCCTGGCTCTCAAACACCGCCAGCGGCTGGGCCACGGTCAGGTCGGTTTTGGCCACCGGCCCACCCCACATCGGCACGTCCTTCACCACCACGTCGCCGGGCTTGAACAGGTTCACCGTCTTGTCACTGGCAAAAAAGGTCTGGAAGGCCTTCAGCGTCTCGCCCTCGCGCGTGGCAAAGCTGTCGGTACCCATCACCACGCTCACCAACCGCTCGCCGTTCTGCACGGCGGTGGCGGCCAGGTGGTAACCGGCTTCGTCGGTATGCCCGGTCTTGCCGGCGTCAACGCCCGCATTGGCGTGCAGCAACCCGTTGCGGTTCTGCTGGTGGATGCCGTTATAAGTGAACTCCTCCTCCGCCATGTATTTCTTGTACTCGGGAAAATCCCGGAAAATCGCCGTCAGCAGCATCGCCATATCATGCGCGGTGCTCAGTTCCTGCGGGTCGGGCCAGCCGTTGGCGTTGGTAAAGTGGGTGTGGGTCATGCCCAGCTTCGGCGCCTGGTCGTTCATCATCGCAACAAAGCCTTCCTCGGTGCCGCCGAGCTTTTCCGCAATCACGATACACGCGTCGTTCCCGCTCACAATCGCCATGCCGCGAATCAGGCTCTCCACATCCACGGCGGTGCCTACCTTCACGAACATCTTGCTGCCGCCCATGCGCCAGGCTTTCTCACTCACCGGCAACTGGTCGTTCAGGTGCAAACGGCCCTCCTTCAGCGCCTTGAAGGTCAAATACAGCGTCATCATCTTGGTAAGGCTCGCGGGCCCCATCTGCTGGTCGCCGTTCTGGTTCACCAGCACGGTGCCGGTGGCGGGGTGGAACACATACGCCGATTTGGCGTTGTTCATCACAAACGGCGCGGCAGCGTTGGCGGTCAGGGGGAGGATAGCCAGAAGAGAGAGTGAAAGTGTCTTTTTCATGGCCCGCAGCATGCGACTATCAGCGCCGCTTCACAAGACTCCAGCAACCGAAGGCAGCCTAAAGAAGGCTATTTTTTCTCCACCACAATCTTGGCGTCGGGGAAATGCCCGGCCAGCTTGGTCAACGCGGCCTCGGCGTCCTCCACATTGTCGTAGGGGCCGCTGCGCACGCGGGTCAGGCTGGCGCCCGCCGACGTGGTGGTCTGCTCGGTGTGGGCGCTGGACTCAATGCCTTTCAGGTCGGCCAGAGCGGCCTCGGCGCGGGAATTATCCCCAAACGCCCCCACCTGAACAAACACCCGGCTGTTGACCAGCGGCAAGGTCGCGGGGGCAGGCCCCGCAGGCGGCTTGGGCAGGCTTTGCGGCGCCACCGGCGGCGGAACATCAGACTCCGACTTGCCAAAAGCACTCGGCAAATTCTGTTCCAGCGTACCGGGCGAAGGCGTAGACGCCAGCGTCTCCCCTTCCCCACCCCTGGTAGCGGCCAACTGGGCGCTTTCGCCGGCAGGTCCGTTAAATGGCCCACCAATCGCCTCCACCAGCACCGGCGCACTGCCCATGCGCACAATGTCCAGGCTTTGCGCGGCGGCGTAGCTCAGGTCAATCAACCGCCCGCGCACGAACGGCCCGCGGTCGTTCACCTTCACAATCACGCTCTTGTTGTTTTCCAGGTTGGTCACGCGCACCACGGTGGGCATCGGCAGCGTCTTGTGGGCGGCGGTGTAGGCATACATATTGTAGCATTCACCGTTGGCGGTAGCCAAACCGTGGAAATCATCCCCATACCAGCTGGCAATGCCCTTTTCATGATACCCCGCGCTGCTGCCCATCGGCGCGTAGCGCACGCCGTCCACCATATAAGGATTACCTACCTTGGGGGTACCCTCGGTCGCGCAGCTGGCGGTGCTGCGCTTCATCAAATGCGAAAATACCTGCACTTCCGTACAACCTGCCAACAGAAAGGACGAGAGGATAAGAGGATAAGAGGATAAAAGGGGACTCATCCCAAAACACGCCCTCTTCTTCCTCTTGCCCTCTAACCCTCTCATCCTCTAATCCTCCCTGAGCATATCCGCCAACGTCAGCACCGCATAAGCAAAGTAGCTGGAGTTATTCCACTTGAGCACGGCGGTGAAGTTGGGCCCCAGCAAAAACGCGGGCGCATCACTTTGCGGCTTGTAGTAGCGGTACTTCTCGCCGTCGGCGATGCCCGCCAGCCTCAACCCGCTGGCATCAAACGGCTCACTCAGCCCTCGCTCGTTCAGCGTCAGCCCGGCAGGCACCTTGGCCTTTTCGGGTAACGGAAGCCGCCACGCCAGCCCGCGCTTCCAGCCGTTCAGCTTCAGCAGGTTCGCCGTGCTGGCAAACACGTCCGGCAGGTCGTTGAACAGGTCAATCTTGCCGTCGCCGTCACCGTCGACCCCCGCCTTCAAATAGGTGCTGGGCATAAACTGCGGCTGCCCTACCGCCCCGGCCCAACTGCCCTTGATGTCCGGGCTCAGCTCGTTGCGCTCAATCAAATCCAGCGCCGCGTGCAGTTCCTTATTATAAAAGTCCGGCCGGTTGGAATGCCACGCCAGCGTGGTCAGCGCCGGAATCACAGGGTGAGTCCCCTGCACGCGGCCAAAGCTGGTCTCGATGCCCCACAGCGCCACCATTACTTCCGGCGGCACGCCGGTGCGGGTGGCAATGCGTTCCAGCACGTCGCGGTTCTCATCCAGCTTCTGCCGGGCCACGGCCACGCGCTCGGCCTTCAGCATCGGGCCTACGTAATCCTCAAAGCTTTTCACCAGCTCGGGCTGGTTTTTGCGGGCCACCTGTGCCACGCCGTAGGGCTCGATATTGCCGTGGAAAGCCTCAGAGAAAATCCGCGCCTGGCGCGCGCTCAAGCCGTCCTTCACCTGCTGGTAGAACGCCCGGAAGGCCTCGTTATCGGGCGCCCGTTCCATCCCGGTTTCCCCGGGTTCGCTGGCGCAACCGGCCAGCACCAGCAATACGGCAACAAGTCCAACCCACTTTTGCATACGTTGGTTTACCATGCCCGGCGTTTTTATTTCTACGTCCAACCGTATGGCGGTGCCGCCCCCTGTGGCAGTTAAGGCTTGCCCCACGCCACACGTCAGCTATAAGCACGCCATGCTTACTGTCACCAGCCTCACCTACCGCATCGGCGGCCGCCTCATCTTCGACGAAGCCTCCGCCACCGTCCAACAGGGCTGGAAGGTCGGCCTGGTGGGGGCCAACGGCGCGGGCAAAAGCACGCTGTTCAAGCTTATCGCGGGCGAACTGGCGGCCGACGGCGGCACCATCGCCCTGTCCGACCGCTACACGATGGGCTGGGTCCGGCAGGACATCCCCCACGATGACACGCCCCTGCTCGATATCGTCCTGCAGGCCGATACTGAACGCACCCAGCTACTCGCGGCATCCGAAACCGAACAGGATGCAGACAAATTGGGCGAGATATATGAGCGCCTGATGGATATCGACGCCTACGCCGCCCCCGCCCGCGCCAGCATGATTTTGGCCGGGCTGGGGTTTAAGGAAAGCGACCTCCAGCAGCCCATCAAGTCCTTCAGCGGCGGCTGGCGCATGCGCGTGGCGCTGGCGGCGGCCCTGTTCCGCCAGCCCGATTTCCTGCTGCTCGACGAGCCCACCAACCACTTGGATATCGAGGCGGTGATGTGGCTGGAGAACTACCTCGCGGCCTACCCCAAAACCCTGCTGGTCATCTCGCACGACCGCGACCTCCTTAATAAGTGCATCGACCACGTCATCCACGTCGAGAACAAAAAGCTCGTTTCCTACACCGGCGATTACGACAGCTTCGAAAAGGAACGCGCCGAGCGGCTGGTCACGCAACAAAAACTGCACGAAAAGCAAAAGGCCCAGCGCGAGCACATGCAGGCCTTCGTCGACCGCTTCCGCGCCAAGGCCAGCAAGGCCCGCCAGGCCCAAAGCCGCATGAAGGCGCTGGAAAAAATGAGCGTGGTCGATGCCGTCATGGCCGAGCGTAGCATTAAATTCCACTTCAACCAGCCGGAGGAACTGCCGCCACCCCTCCTCAGCCTCGAGCAGGTCGATATCGGCTATGCCCCGGGCAAGCCGATTTTGCGCAACGTCCACGAGCGCATTGACATGGACGATCGCATCGCCCTCCTCGGCGCCAACGGCAACGGCAAAAGCACACTCATCAAGCTCATCGCCGCCAAGCTCGCGCCGCTCAAGGGCGAGGTGATCAAGTCCTCCAAACTGCGCATCGGTTATTTCAGCCAGCACCAAACCGAGGAAATGGACGAGGCCGACACGCCCTACCAGGCTATGGCCCGCCTCATGGCCGGCAAAAAGGAAAGCGAGGTGCGCGGCAAGCTCGGGCGCTTCGGCTTCGGGGCCACGCTGGCCGACAGCCGTATCGGCCATCTCAGCGGCGGCGAAAAGGCCCGCCTGCTACTGGCGATGATTTCGCACAACGCCCCGCACGTCATGCTGTTAGACGAACCCACCAACCACCTCGATATGGACGCCCGCGAAGCGCTGGTGCTCGCGCTCAACGAGTTCCAGGGAGCGGTGGTCATCGTCACCCACGACCCCAGCATGGTCGAGCGCGTGGTCGACAGGTTATGGCTGGTCAAGGACGGCGCCTGCGCCCCGTTCGACGGCGACCTTGCCGACTACCGCCAGCACGTGCTCGAGCAACGCCGCGCCGAGCGCCGGGCGAACAAAAAGGGCGACGATGCGCCGTCCGGCCCCTCCCCCAAGGAGCTGAAAAAAATTCAGGCCGAAAAACGCAAGCAGCACCCGGCCCTCTGGGCCGAGGTCGAACGCACCGAAAAGGCGGTCAGCAAACTGCAATCCCAACGCAAAAAGCTCGAGGCCGAAATGGCCGCTGAGGGCTTCTATGCCCGCAAGAGCGAGGCAGAAGAAACCCAGGCCGCCTATGGCCGCCTGCTGCGCGACCTCGAAGAACACGAAACCGCCTGGCTCGAGGCCCAGGAAGCCTTCGACCAGGCCTAAACACGTCTTTGCGCCACCGGCGCACCGCTCACCGACAGAAAAAGGCTGTTTCGCGCCCAGCTGCGACAACAAAGCGATAGTGGCGCATCACTTCCGCATCATCTCTGCACAGGGGGGCGATAAAAAAATTGGAGCGGGAAAAGGGATTCGAACCCTCGACCCTCACCATGGCAAGGTGATGCTCTACCACTGAGCTATTCCCGCGCTCCGGGCGGGTTTATAGCGGTGGTCACAAAGTCTGGCAAGCGCAATTTAGCCTGTTGCATATTGCCGGCGCCCCCGCTATAAGCACCCCGGTTGTCCCGTTCGTCTAGCGGTTAGGACGCTACCCTTTCACGGTGGAAACAGGGGTTCGATTCCCCTACGGGACGCCAATTAAAAGCGCATGATAAAATGAAAAATAACAAATCATTAAAGCGCATTCTTAAAGTAATTATTTTCGTTGTTCTCTATCTTGCCAGCACCGTGCCGGTGGGCCTCACGCTCTACGCGGTAAAGGAAAAACTCGGCTGGAACGTCTTTAAAATCGGCGGATTTCATCATTTTTTAAGTTGTATGGGCACCGAGGCCCAAGCCGTCACGCGCTAAAAATATCCAACCGCGTGGGCAATTTAACCCAGCGTTTCTGCCATAAAGCCAGCCCCGGCCACAGGTACGCCACCGCCGACGAGGCATGCCGCAAATAGCTGCCAAGGTCGGGCTCGAACAACCATAGCACCATCAAATGCGCCAAAAACAGGCAACCCATCAAACGCGCCCGCCAGTTTCCCCAGGCTAGCTGGGCATAAACCAGCGCACCGTAAAGCAAACTGGTCAGGCTCAAAAAAATTTCCTGCGGCTGAAAGCTGAATAAAACTGGCAAGTTAAGCCGTAACGCCGCGTAGGCATAATTCCCTAGAAAACCTAAAGGGTGCTCAGGCGAAAACGGATTGAAGAAAAAGGTCCGGTTGCCCAACTCGCCAAGAATACGGTCAAAATTATTATCATCCCTAACACCCTGCAAGCTGGTAAAAACCTCCGGTGGCACGAGCCACAAGGCGCAAAAGGCACAGCCCATCACCAAAACTTTAAACCACTGCGGCCAGCGCGGCAGGGCATAAAGCACACCGCAAACAGGCAGAATCAGCAAATAGTAAGGCCGCACAAAAAGCCCATAGGCAGCATACAGCTCCACCAGAATAACAAGGGATGGCCAGGCTTTTTTGCTTTTGCAAGCCGTCAGCAAAACCGCAAGGCTCATGGCCGCGACAATGACTTCTTTTTGAGGCTGCAGCAGCCCCATCAGCAAAAGCGGTGTAAGCAGAATAAACGCTGTAATGCCGCCCCTAACCGTCAGAACACCACGGCCAAAAAACACAATCATGACAAGGCCAAGGAGAAGAATAGATATTTGGAGAAGAGTATCGGGAATAAGCCCTAACAATCTTGCCGTGCCGCCATATGAGTCGGCATCAAGCGTCGTGCCGCCCTGTATGAGGTCTTGCAGATAGCTGGAATCGATACTCCATTGCTCCGGCAGCCGGTCATAAAACACGAACATCGCCAACAAGTAGCCGACGACAGGAACAATGCTGAAAACCCACGGTAACCAGCGTTTGGAGGTCATTTTTGCAGGAGTTTAGTGTAGAGCGCGGCGGTTTCGCGGCACATGCGGGCGGCCGTAAATTGGCGCTGGTAGATTTCCTTGCCCGCCTTGCCGAGCTTACGCCAGGCGGCCGGCGACGTAGTTTGCAGGGCTTTGACCCAGGCATTGGTATTTTCGGGCTTAAGGAAAATAGCGCTCTCCTGCCCTACCTCACGCAGCGGGCCAATGTCGCTGGCCAGTGCAGGCATGCCCTGGCTCATCGCTTCAACCAAAACCAAACCAAAACCTTCGTAGCGGGAGGGCATGGCCAATACGTCGGCCTCTCCCATCAATGCTTCGACATACTGTGGCTCCAGCCAACCAGTATAGGTGATATTGGGCGCTTTTTCTGGGTATTTATACCCCAGCACCGGCGCACCGACGGCAGTGAGGTGAACGGATTGGCCCTGCAGCTTAGCCATGACCTTTTGTAGCAGGTCAAAGCCCTTCTGGTAATCGAACCGGCCTACAAACAGCACATTCAAAACGCCTTGGGGCAGCGTAAAGGGGTTTTTGGCCTTGCGGCTGGAAACCTCGATACCATTCTGGATGACCTTGAGGTTATGCGGCGACAGGCCTAAGTGCTCGGCCATTCTTTTCTCGTCATGGCTGACGCAGATGATAGCGTGAGTAACGGCCGCCAGAAGGTATTCGGCAAAGGCGAATAGGCTTTTTTTGAAGGGAGACTCGTCCATCAGAAACGAAAAGGCGTGGGGGCAGTAAACCACCTTTGCCCTGCGCCAGGGCCGCAGGGCGAAAAGCACCGGGCGGCCGATAGCACCCGCAAAAGTACTATGTAAATGAACAACATCGGGCCGGGTGCGCCACACCAGCACGGCCAGTTCCCAGCCCAGTTGCAGCAGCGCCAGAAAGTTGCGCCCGCTGCGGAAATAGGTGTGTTTCTGGCTATCGTTAACCAGCAGAAAATGGCTGTAGCGCTGGGGAATCAGAGCCATAACGCGGGTGGCGCCGTAGCGGCGGGTTTGGTCGAGCATAAGCAGGCGCATGATTGTGGCGACGCCGCCCGGCAGGGTTTCGGCCACATGGAGGACGCGCGGTTTCATCGCTAACCATTTGGTATTTCAGTCTAATTTTACAACCCTTAAAACCTGAAAAAGACACGAAAAATCACCGGCGGCTTGCGGTGGCGGGGGTTTGGCCCTAAATGGCAGGAATGCAAGGGGTTTTGACCTTTACCGTGGTGGAAGGCGGCCAGCGGCTGGACGCCTGGCTGGTGGTGCAGATCGGTAGCGCCAATGCCTCACGGGTGGCGGTGCAGCGGTGGATCAAGGAGCATTTTGTCCGGAAAAACGGCGAAATTGAAGCGAATCCGGCGCGCAAAGTGCGCGTGGGCGAAATTTATACCGTCGACGTGCCCGCCGTCGAAGCCGCCGAGCTCAAGGCCGAGAACATCCCCCTCGTCATCCTGTACGAGGATGACGACCTGATCGTGGTGGACAAGCCCGCCGGGATGGCCGTGCACCCCAGCCTGGGTCATGACACCGGCACGCTGGTGCATGCGCTGCTGGGCCACTGCGGCCAAAGCCTCTCGGGTATCAACGGCGAGGCACGGCCCGGGATCGTTCACCGGATCGACAAGGATACCTCGGGGATTCTGGTGGCGGCCAAACACGACCGCGCCCACCGGGGTTTGGCGGGGCAGTTTGCCCGGCATGATATCCACCGGGCCTACCAGGCGATCGTGCGCGGCGTGCCCATGCCCGCCGCCGGAAAGGTGGCCGGGCTGATCGGCCGCCACCCGGTGGACCGGAAAAAGCGCGCTGTGCTGCGCGAAGGCACCAGTGGGGCCAAGGAGGCCGTTACCTATTACAAGGTGCTGGAGCCGCTGACCGGCGCCGCCCTGGTGGAATGCCGGTTGGAGACCGGGCGGACGCACCAGATCCGGGTGCACATGGCCCATTTGGGTCACCCGTTGCTGGGCGACCCGATGTACGGAAAATCCGGGCCGCTCAAAGGCGCCTCGGAGACCGCGAACAGGGCCTTGAAGGACTTCAAACGGCAGGCGTTGCATGCGGCGGAGCTGGGGTTTACCCACCCCATGACCAATGAGCGGCTCAGCTTCAAAAGCCCGCTGCCGGCGGACTTGGCCGCCCTACTGGCCTTGTTACGCTAAAACACACTTATTTGGCTGATTTCCAGCCCGAATTCGTCAAGCCCTTGACATCAAAAATACCCCTGTCAGGCGGGGGTTGACAGGTTTTGCATACAATATGGTGACAAGGGTTCGGCTGGGACTTGAAAACAGCCTTGCTCTTGGCGTTTTAAACAAGGAGGGCCTATGGCCGAACTGGTGAGTCAATACATTACGCAGGTGCAGAAGTACGCCCCGCTGAGCTTTGAGGAAGAACAATTGCTGGCCCGCCAGTGGCGCGACAAACAAGACCAGCGCGCCTGCCACAAGCTGATGCAGAGCTACCTGCGGCTGGTGGTGAAGGTCGCCATGAGCTTTCGCGGCTATGGCCTGCCGGTGGAGGAACTGATCCAGGAAGGCAACGTGGGCTTGATGCAGGCGATTGCCCGCTTTGAGCCCGACCGCGGCTTTCGCCTGAGCACCTATGCCATGTGGTGGATTAAGGCCAGCATCCAGGAGTACATTTTGAACAACTGGAGCATGGTCAAGATCGGGACATCCGGCACACAGAAGAAGCTATTCTTCAACCTTCGCCGCCTGCGTAGCGAGTTGATGGACGAAGGCAGCAGTCAGTTGAGCCCGGACGCCATCGCCAAAATCAGTAAAACGCTTGGCGTGAACCAGAACGACGTGATCCTGATGGACCAGCGTCTGCGCCACGGCGACGAAAGCCTCAACGTGAGCCTCAACGACGACGATGACGTGAACGAATGGCAGAACTTTATTCCCGACACCCGCGCCAGCATCGAGGACCGTTACGGCGCAATGCAGGTGGGCAAGGAGCGCCAGGGCAAGCTGAAGGAGGCATTGGACACCCTCGACGAACGCGAACGCCAGATTCTCGTGGCCCGCCGCCTGACCGAGGAGGAGAAGATGCCGACGCTTGAAGACCTGAGCCGCATTTACGGCGTAAGCCGCGAGCGCGTGCGCCAGTTGGAAGACCGCGCGTATCGCAAGGTGCAGAAGCATATTAAGCAAAAGCAGGTGAACTGACGCGCCATAACGGCGCCGAGGGGAAAGAGGGGGCTAAAGCCCCCTCTTCTGCTTTTAAATTTGACACACGCCACAACCTGAAGTAGTAATTCACCACGCTACCGGTTCTGTAACAAGGCTGTTTGCATAACTATTTGTGAATTTGTAGCCAGCCAAACCGTGGCTGGTTTGTGTTTTGGACGACGACCCGCAGTTGAAACACTGCGATAGGAGGAGAAAACCAGATCCAGACACGGTTTGGCTGAGCTACCCATAAGGGCGGCAAATTCACAAATAGTTACGCAAACAGCCTTTGAGCCGGTTTTTTGCGTGCATACCCTAATAATCATCAACAGGAGAAACCAACCATGACGGTGCGTACCGTTGTTACCTTTGAGAACCAGTCTGGCATTACCGCCATCAGCGACAGCTTTGTCGTCAACCCCAACCGCGAGGTGAGCGTGGTGTGCGCGTTGACTTCCGGCACGCCCTCCAGCGGCGCCAAGGTGCAAATTACCCTCGACGACATCGAGAACGTGCTGGCGGATAGCGCCGTATGGGTGGACAGCCCTCTGGGAGCCCATACCGCAAGCGCGGCGGAGAAGATTCTGCGCCCCGTCACCGCCGTGCGCCTGAATGCCGCCGACGGCACGTGGGCCTTCATGGTGCGGCAATCTTAGGAGACAGCGATGACGGTGCGAACGATAGCCTCGCCGCCTGCCATATCGGTAACGGGTGGCGTGAGCCCCTGCCCTCTGTGGCAGGTGGACTTCCGACAAGGCTTGCCGGTGGGATTTGTGAGCGGTGGCACGCCCAGCATTTCGGCCGATGGTTTACTGATTGAAGCAGCGACGGTGAACCAGGCCACTTACAGTAACGATTTGAGCCAATGGAACTTGAACGGCAACGCGGTGCTGCATGCGGCAGCCGTGCCGGATGGCGGCGCTGCGTTTTCGATTGTCATGGATGCGCTGTGGTATAGCGGCGTGTACCGCAGCCTGGCGGGGTTGACCAATGGCGCACCCCTCACCTTCAGCGGTTATTTCAAATATGTGAGCGGCGACGGCACCGTGCTGTTCGGCAGCGACAATACCGTGTTTGGCGGCGGCAGCGACCCCGCCTTGCTGACTTTCAGCTGTCAGGATGGCTCGGTGATCAGCGCCTCGGCCGGCGTCACCAGCTGCAGCGTACAGGCCGTGGATAATGGCTGGTATCGCGCCCAGTTGACCGCGACGCTGGCGACGGGGACGAGTTCGAGCATTCTGGTTTTCCACGGTGCGCCCGTGGTAGGTGAGAATGTGGCGTGGGGCATCCAGGCCGAACAAACCGGCGTGGCCACCAGCCTGATTGCCACCGGCGTGGACCCCATGAGCCGGAGTGCTGATGTAGTGACGCTGGGGAACCTGGCAGTCATCGGATTCAATCCCACCGAGGGCACGCTGCTGGTGGAAGGAATTTTTGAGGGCGTGAATGGCAGCATCAACCAACCGTTGATTCAACTGGATGACGGTAGCGCCTCTAACCGCTTGTTGCTGGGGCAAAGCGGCGGACAGTTGAGGGTAACGGTAGATTCTTCCGGGAGCACGGTGATGGAGGCCGGGGTGCTTTCGAGCCCGGCGGCTAATACGGTTTACAAGTTGGCTGTTGGCTATAAAAACGGTGCTTTTAACGCCTGCGCCAATGGCGGGACCGTCAGCACCGCCGCCAGTGGTGCGGTACCTGGTGGACTGAGCACGCTGCGTCTGGGCAACGATGGGTCGGCTTTTGCCAATGGCTGGGTGCGGAAAGCGGCATACTTTCCCCGCAAACTGCCCGACGCCGAGCTTAAATTACTGACGGCCTAATAATGCACTGGGGGGCGTTTTGACTTGACGCGGCAAGGTAAAAACCCCTATTTAGCGCGCGGTGGGCCGTTAGCTCAGTGGTAGAGCATCTGGCTTTTAACCAGAGTGTCCGCAGTTCGATCCTGCGACGGCCTACCAATTCATAAATACCCGCCGCAGGCGACTTTGGACACGTGAGCGGTATTCGCCAAAGGCGAATTTCATAAGCGGGACCGCGGAACAGCAAAGCTGTGCGCGGTATTGGGCCAAAGGCACAAAAGTAGACTTGACGAATCCCCAAATAATCACTATCTGGCAATGCGTGGGCCGCTAGCTCAGCGGTAGAGCAGTTGACTCTTAATCAATTGGTCGTAAGTTCGATCCTTACGCGGCCCACCATCAAGCCTTTCCTCCGCCCCGCTTAACTCACCAAGGTTCTTACAGAATTTTGGCATGATTCTGTTAAAATGGCTCTTAATAAAGGAGCTGAAGACATGACCATGAAAGCTTTGAGTGTCCTGGCCTTGCTGGCCGCCCTGCCTGTGACCGGCGCTTATGCCGAAGATTACCAATACGGTTACGAAAAATCGACCAGCACCAGCACCGACGATTACGGTAATGTGTCGAATACCAGCGTGGAGCGAAGCTGGGCCACCAAAAACCCGGCACCCGCCACGGTAACCGACGTGAACGCCCCGGCCGATATGCAACCCGGCGTAACCACAACCTCGACCGAAACCTACGGTGAAGCCGCGGGCCAGCACACTCGGGCATGGTATCAAAAAAACTTGCAGCAGAACGGGCGTTACGTGCTCGACCCCGACACCAACAGGTTAACGCCGGTATTTGAGAATCCGGAAATCCACAGGTTGAATCGCGCCGCCCATGCCAAGGCCGGCACCAGTGAGGACAGCGGCCAGTAGTTAACGGACGCGTTTGAGCAGCTCGTTCGACACGCTTTCAAGCGTGTCGTTTTCTATCGCATCGCGTAGCGTCTGCATCAGGCTGAGATAGAAATGCAGGTTATGATGCGTAAGCAGCATGTGGCCGAGGATTTCATCCTCGCGGTGCAGGTGGTGCAGGTAAGCACGTGAGTAATGTCGGCAGGTGTGGCAGGTACATTCAGGGTCGAGCGGCACATCGGCCAGCTTATGCTCGGCATTACCGATTTTAAGGCTGCCGCCACTATAAAATACCATACCGTTGCGCGCATTGCGGGTGGGCAGTACGCAGTCGAACATATCCACGCCCGCGAGCACTGCCTTGATGAGGTCGGACGGATACCCCACACCCATTAGGTAGCGCGGTTTATCGGTGGGCAGCAGGTCGGCGCACACCGGAATGGCCTTATGCAGTTCCTCGCTGGTTTCGCCCACCGCCAGGCCGCCGATGGCGTAACCCTCAAAGCCGATCTTCAAAAGCTCTTCCGTCGATTCCTTGCGCAAGTGAGGGTACAGCCCACCCTGCTGGATGCCGAACTGGCCGTAGCCTTCACGTTGAACAAACGCCTCACGGCTGCGTTGGGCCCAGCGCATGCTCAACCGCATGCTTTCGGCCACGCGCTGCTCGGTGGCCGGGGCTTCACAGCATTCGTCAAATGCCATTGTGATGTCGGCATCAAGCACATGCTGAATCTGCGTCGAAAGCTCGGGCGTCAAATGATGTTCGCTCCCATCAATCGGGCTTTTGAACGTCACGCCATCTTCACTCATCTTGCGCAGCTTGCTCAGCGAAAAAACCTGGAACCCGCCGGAATCGGTGAGGATCGGCCCCGCCCAGTTCATGAATTTGTGCAGGCCGCCAAGCTGCTCCACCTGCTTGTGCCCTGGCCGCAGGTAGAGATGGAATGTATTGCCGAGAATAATTTGGGCATTGAGTTCGGATTTGAGCAAATCGGGCCGGATGGCCTTGACACTTCCCACCGTGCCCACCGGCATGAAAATCGGCGTTTCGATAACGCCATGCGCCGTGTGCAAACGCCCGCGGCGGGCTTTACCAGAGGTTTTTATCAGGTCGAATTTAAGCGTCATGTTTGGTGAGCAGGCTGCTATCGCCAAAACTGTAGAAACGCAAGCTATTCTCAATCGCGGTACGGTACAGGTCTTTCCATGTTGGCCCCACAAACGCCGCCACCAGCATCAGCAAGCTGCTTTGCGGCAGGTGGAAATTGGTCATCAGTTTATCGACCACCTGAAACCGGAAGCCGGGTTGGATGAACAACGTGGTTGCCGCCGCAAAGCCGCTGGCCGGGCTGCCCGCCAGCGCCCAGCTTTCCAGCGTGCGGGTGGCCGTGGTACCCACGGCAATCACCTGGCTCCCTGCCCGCTTGGTATCGGCAATCGCCTGCGCAGTTTCCGGCGGCAGGTGGGCAAACTCCGGGTGAAGTTTCCGGTTCGCAATCTGCTCATCCGTCGGGTTGAGGAATGTCCCCGCCCCCACATGCAGCGTCACGTGCGCAATGTTCACGCCTTTGGCTTTTAGTTTTTCCAGCAACGCGGGCGTAAAGTGCAACCCTGCCGTCGGCGCCGCCACACTGCCGGGCTTATGTGCATCGGCGTACACGGTCTGGTAACGCGCGCGCACCTCGGCGTTGTCCTCGGCATGGATGTACGGCGGCAGCGGTGTATGGCCATTCTTTTCCAGCCAATCAGATACTTGCCCGGGAACATTCAACGCAATTATCACCTGGCCATCATCATTCTTGTTCTCAATTGCCGCCGTCGCACCACCGGCAAAAACAATCTCATCACCATCTTTTAAGCGTCGTCCGGGGCGGGCAAAGGCCGTCCATTTTTTCAGGTCTGCACTTTGTGATTGATGCAGCAGAATTTCCACCTCAACGTCATTGCCGCTCAACCGCGCTTTGCGCACGCCGTACAATCGCGCGGGAATCACCTTGCTGGTGTTCACCACCAGCAAGTCGCCGGGGTTAAAGAAATCCGGTAGGTCCGCAACAGCATCAATCCGGTTTTCCGGCCAGCGCAGCAAGCGGGCGCTGTCGCGCGGCTCCGCCGCCACATGGGCGATACGCTCTTGCGGCAGATGATAATCAAAATCGCTCAATTTAAAGCTCACGCCCCGCCCTTAACGGGGTTGCGGGTCTTTTGCAACCCGCACGCCTTCAACCGCGCTGATAACCTTATCACCCTTCACCACGGTTTTGAGCACATCCTCGCCGCGCACCACCGTGCCCACCGGCAGCAAGTCGCCGGGCATGTCGCCCTGGTTGATGTTGTAAGTCGTCACCAGCAGCAACTGCGGGCCGACAATCATATGCGTCGCATCCACACGGGCCAGAATCGGCAACGCCACCTGCCCATGCCCCAAACTGTCTGCGCGGCGGGCGTTGGTCGCCTCAATCAGCCAGCGCGGGCTGGGCTCACGGCCCTGCCAGTAGGCCTCGCCAAAGCGGATGAAATAGTTCGGTCGTCTGTCATAAACAAACGAGCCGTTATAGTAGCCCTGCGTCGCAGCCTCGAGTAAATGCCGCGTCGCCGGATTGTTGTCGTTCAACTCAACCGTCACATCACCCTGCCGGAACGCGAACACCACATAGCGCGAGTGTGCCGTGGCCGGATGAATGTCGATATCCGCCGGGCGCCAGTTCATGGGCGAAGAACACCCCGCCAGTATCAAACCTAAAGCCAGAATGCTTTTTTTCACAACACACCCTTGCCAGTGCCCTCACCCCACAATGGGCCAAGTGGCGTGGTTGCCCACGCCACGGTTTTCATGGCCGGTTTAATTGATTGTCTTTTCTTCATTGGCGGCGGTTTCCTCGGCCATCGCGGCAATCTCGGTGGCCGGGCTTTCATCGGCAGAAGCCGATTCATCCTCGCTACCCAGCACGTTGGTGGCCAGGCGGGTCACCAGCTTCACCTTGGCGCCGTCGGTACTGAACAACCGCACGCCCTGCGTGTTGCGGCCCATCACCGAAATGTCCTTCACCTTCATGCGAATCATCTGGCCGTCGGCGGTGGCAATCATCACCTGGTCGTCGGTATGCACGGGAATCGCCGCCACCACTTGCCCATTCCGGTCGGTGGTCTGGATGGAAATCACCCCCATCGTGCCACGCCCTTTTTCCGGGTAATCGTCGGCCACGCTCAGCTTGCCGTAGCCGTTTTCGGTCACGGTCAGCACATGGCTCACGGCGCTCTTCACCATCACATGCATGGCCATGGCGCTGTCACCGTTACGGAGGGACATGCCGCGCACGCCAATGCTGGTACGGCTGGCGATGGGGCGGATTTCATCTTCCGCCGCGCTGAAGCGCACCGCCTGCCCGTTTTTGGAGGAGATGAGCACACTCGCTTCACCCCGTTCGGTTTCAAGGCGCGGCAGCAGGTGCACGGCCAGCAAGCGGTCGCCGTCGTTCAGGCCCATGCCGTAAATGCCGTTGGCGCGCACGTTGGCGTAGGCGGTAAGCGGCGTTTTGCGCACCATGCCCTTTTCGGTCGCAAACACCAAAAAGTGGCTGGCGTGCGTGCTTTCGTCGCGCGGCACCGGTACCACCGCGGCAACGCTTTCCTCTTTGTCGAGAGACAAAATATTCACCAGCGCCTTGCCGCGCGTTTGTGTGCTGGCAGCGGGCAGCTCATAGGCCTTGATGCGGAACACATTGCCCTTGCTGGTAAAGAACAGTACCGGGTCGTGCGTGTTACACACAAATAGCGTGGCCATTTGCTCGTTTTCGCGCAGGTTGGCACCGGCACGGCCCTTGCCGCCGCGGCGCTGGGCGCGGAAGGCCGCCAGAGGCACGCGCTTGGCATAACCATCCGAGCTGATGGTCACCACCACGTCTTCCGGCTGGATGAGGTCTTCCAGGTTCACATCCGCCGCGCTCTCCATAATCACGGTCTTGCGCGGGGTGGCAAATTGCTCCTTCACCTCGTTCAGTTCGTCTTTGATAACCCCCAGCAGCGTGGCGCGATTGCCCAAAATCCCCAGCAGGTAGCTGATGGTCTGGGAGATTTCCTGCGTTTCGTCGTTAATCTTGTCGCGTTCCAGGCCGGTCAGGCGGTGCAGGCGCAAATCCAGAATGGCCTGCGCTTGCACATCGCTCAACTGGTAGCTGGTGGCGTCAAGCGTTTCGCCCAGCAGTTCCAGCAGCGGCTTCACGCTATCGGCAGGCCAGCGGCGGCCCATCAGTTGCTCCTTGGCGATGCTCGGGTCGGCGGCGCCACGAATGATTTTAATCACCTCGTCCAGGTTGGCCACAGCCACCGAAAGCCCCACCAAAATGTGCGCGCGGTCACGGGCCTTGCCCAGGCGGTAACGGGTACGGCGGGTCACCACTTCCTCGCGGTGGGCCAGGAAACAACGCAAAATATCGGCAATCCCGTACAACCGCGGCAAGCCCTTATCCAGCACCACCATGTTGTAGCTGAAGCTGATTTGCAAATCAGTATGCTTATAAAGCTGGTTCAACACCACATCGGTATTGGCGCCGCGCTTTAGTTCCACCACCACACGCACGCCGTGACGGTCAGACTCATCGCGCAAGTCGCCAATGTCTTCAATCACCTTGTCCTTCACCAGTTCGGCAATACGCTCCACCAGCCGGGCCTTGTTCACCTGGTAAGGCACTTCCTCAATCACGATGACCGGCTTGTTGGTGTCCTCACCCTCAATATGGGTTTTGCCGCGCACCACAATGCCGCCGCGCCCGCTGGCGTGGCCGCTCAAAATGCCCGAACGCCCCATAATGCTGCCGCCAGTCGGGAAATCCGGCCCCAGAATAATGTTGTTGAGCGCCGCAATGTCGGCATCCGGGTTGTCAATCAGGTGCAAACAGCCGTCCACCACTTCCCCAAGGTTATAGGTGGGAATGTTCGTCGCCATCCCCACCGCAATCCCGCCCGCGCCGTTAATCAGCAAGTTGGGAATGCGCGTCGGCAGCACCACCGGCTCGTTTTCCTGGCCGTCGTAGTTCGGGCGCCAGTCAACGGTGTCCTCGTCCAGGTCGGCCAGCATGGCGCTGCCGGCGCGGCTCAGGCGCACTTCGGTATAACGCATGGCGGCCGGGGCATCGCCGTCCATGCTCCCAAAGTTCCCCTGCCCGTCTTCCAGCGGCAACCGAAGGGAAAAGTCCTGCGCCATACGCACCAGTGCATCGTAAACAGCGGTATCGCCGTGCGGGTGGTATTTACCAATCACGTCACCGACCACACGGGCCGATTTCTTGTACGGACGGTTCCATTCGTTGCCCATTTCGGTCTGGGCAAACAGAATGCGCCGGTGCACCGGCTTGAGACCGTCACGCACGTCGGGCAGCGCGCGGCTCACAATCACGCTCATGGCGTAATCGAGATAGCTTTTGCGCATTTCGTCTTCAATGCTGATGGGCACAATCGGTTGGTTTTCCAGCGTAGCCATAGGTCTCTATTTCTCCCTCAAAATTTGATTCCAAAATATAGCATACAAACCCTAAAAAGGGGCGAAAATCTGCCCTTGAAAGTGCCGATTAAAGCAGCAGCCAAGTAGCCAGGCCAAGGAAAGAAAAGAACCCTCCCACATCGGTAAACGTGGTGGTGATAACGGTGCTGGCAATGGCCGGATCGTAGCCGAACTTTTTAAGCACCAACGGCGTAACCCACCCGCCAACGGCGGCAATCACGTGGTTGGCTATCGTCGCCAGCGCAATCACCAGCGCCAGCTTGGGCTGGCCGTACAGCAGACTTACGCCGATGCCCAACATCGCCGCCAGCACCATGCTCACGTTCATGTTGGCCAAAATCTCACGCACCAGAAGCGTTACGCGGTTTTGCGAGGTCACCTGCCCCAGCGCCATCCCGCGGATGATGACGGTCTGCGTCTGCGTCGTCGCGTTGCCGCCCATGCTCGCCACAATTGGCATCAGCACCGCCAGCAGGGTGAACTTGGCAATACTGTCCTGGAATAGCGCAATCACGGCGGCGGCCATAATCGCCGTGCCAAGGTTGATGATGAGCCACCACAACCGGTGTTTGGTCGTCGTCAACACCGGCGCAAACAGGTCTTCCTCGGCATCCAAACCCACCGAACGCGCTTGCGTGTCCGCCGCGTCCGCCAGCACCACGTCCAGCACGTCGTCAATCGCAATCCGCCCCAGCAGTTGGCCCTTTTTATTCACCACCGCCAGGTTGTGCATGTCGTATTTCTCGAACATGCTCACCACGTCAGCCTTGGGCTGGGTCGGCTTCACGCTCAACGGGTCGGGGCGCATCACATCGCTTAGTTTGGCTTCCAAAGGCACCTGAATCAGGCGGCTGATCGACACCGTCCCAAGCAACTTGCGGTGCTGCCCGCTCACCACAAAAATTGTCCCCGGCTGCATCGGAATCTCATCGGAATTTTCGCGGATATAGCGCAGCGTCTCTTCCACCGTCTGGCCCTTGTGCGCAGTCACCACTTCCAGCTGCATCAGGCCCCCGGCGGTGTCGGGGTCGTAGTGCATCAGGCGCTTTTGCTGATGGTCGGCCAGCAGCGTCTCGCCATCCAGTCGGGGCTGGATTTCCTCCACCGTTCGCGCCACATCGGCGGCATCGTCGCTCGGCAGTTCTTCCAGCGCCTCGCGCACTTCCTCCGGCCGCAACAGGTGCAGAACGTGCTCCTTTACGCCGGGCTCAAGCTCGCTAATCACGTTCCCAACCTTGTCTTCCGGCAATAGCGGAAGCACGGCGGCACGACGGTCGCGGGGCAGCCGCTCCAGCAGGTTGGCAATGTCGGCGGGGTGCATCGGCGCCAGCAGCACCGCCGCCTGGCGCGGCGCGCGGCTCATGGCGTCGAGTACTTCCAGGTACAGCTTGTCGGTCAGGCCGGTGGGCGTCACGTCGCCCAGCAAATCATCCGCCGGCGGAATGTGAGCCTGAATATCCTCAATCTTCTGAGGCGTTTTTTTAACTTTGCGGGCTTTCCCCTTATTGGGCTTTGCCGCCGCCATCTCAGGCCTTCGCGCCCTGCGCCTGGGCGGCCTTCTTGCGGGCGCACAGCGCCTGGGCTTGCACCACGGCCAGCGCGGTCATGTTCACCACGCGGCGCACGGGCGCCTCAATGGAAAGGATATGCACCGGCTTCTGCATGCCAAGCAGAATCGGGCCGATGTACTCCGCTCCCGGCATGGTCATGCGCAGCAGGTTAAAGGCGATGTTGCCGCTGTCCACGTCGGGGAAAATCAGCGTATTCGCAGGCTCCTGCAACACCGAAGCCGGGAAAATCCGGTTCATCACTCTCATGTTCAGGGCGGTGTCTGCTTGCATCTCGCCTTCCACATTAATGTGGGGGTAATGCTGCACAATCAATTCCCGCGCCTCCTGCAACTTGCGGCTTTGGGGTGTGACAGAGCTGCCAAAATTGCTGTGGCTCAACAGCGCCACGCGCGGAGAAACCCCAAAGTGCTGCAACTCGGCACAGGCCATCGCCGTCATTTCGGCAATCTGCCCGGCGGTGGGGTTAACCTGCACATGCGTATCGCACAGCGCCAGCAATTGGCCGCCGTTGCTGCCGCTGGAAGGGCTCATCACCAGGTTCAGCGCGTAAATATGGTCGGTGCTGCGGTCGTCATTAATCAGGTGCGCCGCCACGTTCAAAAAGCGCATGAAGCGGCCCGATACCCCGCACACCACCGCATCGGCTTCGCCCCGGCGCACCATCAGGCATGCCCAGGTCAGCCAGCGGCTGCGCAGGTGAACCTGCGCCTCGCCCCGGCTCACGCCATCGCGCTTGCGGATGTTGTAATACTCCTCGGCATAGGCGGGCAGGCGTTCATCGTCCTGCGGGTTGATGAGCTCCACATCTTCGCCCAGCGTAAAGGTCAAACCCAACTCGCGAATCAACGGCTCCACCACATCCGGGCGCCCCAGCAGCACCGGCTTGCCGATGCCCAGGTTCACCACTTCCTGCGCGGTCTGCAAAATGCGGATATCCTCGCCTTCCGGGTAAACAATCCGCTTGGGCGCCTCGCCTTCCAGCGGCTGCGCCTGCATGAAAATCTGCCGCATGATGGAAAAACTCTGGTCAACTTTGCCTAGCAGTTCCTCGCCGTAGGCGCGCAGGTTGGCAATCGGGCGGCGGGCCACGCCGGTGTCCATCGCGGCCTTTGCCACGGCGGGCGCGATGGTCGAAAGCAGCCGCGGGTCGAACGGCTTCGGAATCAGGTACTCCGGCCCAAAACGCAACCGCTCACCACGGTAGGCCTGCGCCACACTCGCATCCACTTCGCGCCGCGCCAGTGCCGCCAGCGCTTCCGCCGCCGCCACCTTCATCTCGGTATTGAAGGTGCTCGCGCCGCAGTCCAGCGCCCCACGGAACAGGTACGGGAACCCCAGCACGTTGTTAATCTGGTTGGGGAAATCACTCCGCCCCGTGCCCACAATCGCATCGGGCCGGGCTTCCAGCGCCACGTCGGGCATAATCTCGGGGGTGGGGTTGGCCATGGCAAAAATCACAGGCCTGTCGGCCATCTTTTTTACCATCGCGGGCTTCAAAACGTTCCCGGCGCTCACGCCAAAAAAGTAATCCGCATCCTCCAGCGCATCGGTCAGAATGCGCGCCTTGGTCTTGTGCGCAAACGGCCTGTGCTGCTCGCTCAGGTTGGCGCGGTCGGCATGAATCACCCCGTCCACGTCCGCCAGCGTAATGTTCTCAATCGGCACGCCGTAGTCCACCAGCAGGTTCATGCAGGCCAGCCCTGCCGCACCGGCGCCGCTGCAGGCAATCTTCACCTGGGCCTTGTCCTTGCCGGTCACGCGCAGGCTGTTGATGAACGCCGCCAGTACGATAATCGCCGTCCCGTGCTGGTCGTCGTGCAGCACCGGAATATCCAGCCGCTCGCGCAACTGTTCTTCAATGTAAAAGCACTCGGGAGCTTTAATGTCTTCAAGGTTGATGCCCCCAAAAGTCGGCGCCAGCCGCACCACGGTCTCCACGAACTTTTCCGGGTCGGTCTCGGCCACTTCCAGGTCAAACACGTCGATGTCGGCAAACTTCTTGAACAGCACCGCCTTGCCTTCCATCACCGGCTTGCCCGCCAGCGGGCCGATGTTGCCCAAACCCAGTACAGCGGTACCGTTGGTGATGACCGCCACCAGGTTGCTCTTGGCGGTGTACTTGTGCGCGTTTTCGGGATGCTCCCGAATGTCCAGGCAAACCTCGGCCACGCCGGGGGTATAGCCCAGGCTCAGGTCGGCCTGCGTCATCAGCGGCTTGGTGGCCACCACCTCGATTTTACCGGGGCGGGGTTCGGCGTGATACTTCAGCGCAGCTTCGCGTAACTGTTCTTTTTCCATGGCGCGTTTTAATCCCAAAAAGGCCTATGAGCCAGACCTTTGTGGTGCAACGCAGCGGCCTTAGTTGCCCAGAAAAAACACACAAGCCCCCGGTTGGCGGCATGCCCCAAACCGGGGCCGCTCAGTACCCCTTAAGCGGCTTTCTTGCCGCCGATTTTTCCGGCTATCGTCTGGAATGCCTCCAGAACATCCACAGGCAAAGCCATCACCACGGTGTTGGAGGCCGTCGGCCCCAGCCCGTCCAGCGTTTGCAGCGTGCGCAACTGCATGGCGCCCGGCGACTGGGTCATGGTCTTGGCGGCTGCGGCCAGGTTGATGGCCGCCAGCTTGTCGCCTTCCGCCTTGGTGATGGTGGCGCGCTTTTCACGCTCAGCCGAAGCCTGGCGCGACATCATCTTTTTCAGGTCTTCCGGCATATCCACGTCCTGGATTTTAATCGCCGAAACCTGCAGCCCCCACGATTTGGCCTGTTTCTGGGTAATTTCCTCAATCTGGTCGCCAATCTTCTGGCGCTCGGCCAGCAGGTCGTCCAGGCTCAGGCCACCCACCACGTCGCGGAGCGCCGCCTGCGCGTATTGCGAAATGGCGTAGGTGAAATCCTGCACGTCAATCACCGCCGTCTTGGCCTCGGCCACCTTGACGTACACCACGCCGTTAATCGATACCGGCACGTTGTCCTTGGTAATCACCTGCTGCTTGGGAATGTCATGCGTCGCGATGCGCATGTCCACCACCTCAACCCGCTCGATGAACGGGATGATGATGTTCAGCCCCGGCTGCAACGTGCGGGAGTAACGCCCCAGCCGAAACACGATACCGGTTTCGTACTGCTGGATAACCCGCAGTCCCATAACCGCGATAAGCAGCGTAAGAACCCCAAGCGTCACCATCAAAGGCATCCGGTATCTCTCCGTTATTTCACCTGTTCGGCAATCTTCGCCGCAATGCCGTCGGCACCGTCTTCCTGGCTCATGTGGGTCACGTATTTACCGTCCGGGCCCATCAGGTACAGCACGCTGCTGTGACTAATCTCTTCCCCATCGGCTTCCACGTCATGGCCGTGTTCATGCTCATGGTCCATGTCCTTCATGTTCATGGGCTCTTCCTTGATGGAATAAAACGCCATGTAACCCTTGGTCATGCGGTCAATCTCGCTCTTGGGCCCGGTCCAGCCGATGAACCTCTTGTCAAACCCGTCCAGGTACTCGCGCAAACGGGCGGGCGTATCACGCTTGGGGTCAACGCTCACCAGCACGGTCTTCACGCGGTCCTGCGTCGCGGCGGGCAACTTCTGCATCGCCTGGGCAATGGTGTTCATCATCGTCGGGCATTCGTCGGGGCAATTGGTGTAGCCAAAGAAAATCAGATGGTAGTCATGCCCATTCGCCAGCGTGTGCTCGGTCACCGGCTGTCCCTTGTCGTTGATGAGGCTGAACGCGGCCCCAATCGGCGGCATCTGTTGCTCGGCGGCGCGCTGGACCAGCGCCGGACGCAGCACCAGCAGGTAAACCGCCCCGGCGGCAACCGCCAGCGCCAGGGCCAGCACCACCAGCAGGGTCGGCAGCATTTCCAGCCAGCCCGGAACGGTGTTTTTCATTTCACGCACCGGCAGCTTCGCTTCTATTTTCGGAGCGGGTTTCCTTTTTGCCTTTGGAGCAGCGGCTTTTTTAGTTTTCTTCGGCGCCATGACCTAACCTTTCATTAATGGGTTTCATCCACCCTTCGCTGCGGATAATTTTCACCACCGCTTCGGCTTGGGGGGCAGACTGCAACTTTTCCCACTCGCGGGCAACCCTGTGGCGGCTTAAATTGCGCAACGCAGGGGCGGCGGCGTTGAAAATCTCTTTCAGTTCCCCGCTAAAACCGGCCAGGCCGTACACCGCGCAAAAACGGAAAAACCGCAGCCAGCGCAGCGGGTCTTCACGCAACCGCACAACGGGGTCGCCGATAAACCGCACCACGCCGCCCGCCAGATCGTTCTGGCCGTTGTAGGGGTCAAACGCGCTGCCGTCGGCACTCATGTAAATCGCATTGAAGGTAAAATCCCGCCGCGCCGCATCCAGCGTCCAGTCGTCCACGAACTTCACGTTCGGGTAGCGGCTGCCCGCCGTATAAGTGTCCTCGCGCAGGGTCGTCACCTCAATCTCTCCGGCCCCCTCGCCCAGCCCAATCACCTTCAAAGTCCCCCAGCGCCGCCCCTCATCGCTAAAGGCCAACCCGGCCTCGATAAAAGCCGCCTCCATCTGCGCCGGCGTCGCCGTGGTCGCCAAGTCGCATTCCACCCCCGCCATGTTTTCACCCCGCAGCAGGCTGCGCACCCAGCCGCCCACCGCACGGGTTTCATACCCTTTCAGGGCGCGCGCCACCTCCTGCGCAGCGGCAGGCCAAATCATTACCATGCCGAAGTCCTCATTAGCATCTGCCAGAACCAGTGCTGGTAAAGCACCGCCAGCCAGCCGCCTACCGCCAAAAACGGCCCAAACGGAATCTTTTTAATCCGCCGTCCCTTATAAGCTCCATAGCCGTAAATCCACGCCACGGCACTGCAACTGGCCACTAAAATCAGCGGCAGAATCCCCTGCCAGCCCACCCAGGCGCCCAGCCCGGCCAGCATTTTCAGGTCGCCCATGCCCCACCCGGCCCGGCCGGTGATTTTAGCCGAACTGGCCATCACCGCCGCCGCCAGCCCGGCCCCCAGCACAGCGCCTTCGACGCTGTCCTCAAACAAAATCCCGGTCAAAAATGGCGCCAGACCAATCCCCGTCACAAACAACGCCAGGGTAAACATGTTGGGAAGCTCGCCACTGCGGACATCCTCGTCAGCCAGTAATACCAGCAAAGCCGCCATGATAGACAGCCCCGCGGCGGCAGGCCACCCGGCCACGGCAAAGCCCCACAGGGCCAGCAAAAGGGTGACAAAACCCAAAACAAAATTGCGTTTCACCCCCCCACCTTAACAACTCGGCCTTGACAGCGCAAACCCTACAAGGCATAGCCGCACCCGTAAGCAGCGTTAACACCGTCGTTAACGTTCGCTGGATGGAGCCGATTTTTGCCTTTATCCGACGATCGGGCACCGCAGCGTACACTCTTAGTACGTGAGGAGCGCAGATCTAGGAAAAGCTAAAAAGCGGCCCAGCCAGTAGAACGCTGTTTACCACTGCGCCCGTAGCTCAACTGGATAGAGCGTTAGACTACGGATCTGAAGGTTGAGGGTTCGAATCCTTCCGGGCGCGCCAGTTTAAGCAAAAGGGGGCTTCTTCGCCCCCTTTTGCGGCTTTAGACGCGCGAGCGCCATTCGCCGAAAGCGAATTTCATAAGGGTAGAAAACGGCCCTCTAGGGCCGCACCCACGAGCCGGAGGCCGAGTGGGATTTTTAAAGCTGGGAACGCCTTACTTCTCTCCCGGCACAATCACCATCCAATGTACGCCAAATTTGTCCTTCAGCATGCCAAAGCAGGGAGAGTAGAACGTCGGTGCCAGCGGCATGGCCACCTCGCCACCATCGGCCAACGCATCAAACCGCTGCCTGGCCTCGGCCTCATCCTTCACGTAAAGGGTCAGGCTAAAGCCTTTGAACACCATCTGCTCCTTCATCATTCCGTCCGCCGCCAGCAGGGTGGCCCCGCCTACCTTAAACGCGCTATGCATCACCTTTTCGCCCATCTCGGGGCTCAACCCACAGTCCTCCATCATCTCGGGCTTTTCCTTAAAGCGCATCACCATTTCCACCTTCGCCTCCAGCGCCTTGGTGTAAAAATCTAAAGCCTCCTGGCAGCGGCCTTCAAAAAAAAGGTATGGTTGAATGTTCATCTCGCTTCTCCTCCTTTAAAGCCAAAAGGCCCCACAGGGCCTTCAGTCGTTATTCGGTCGGTGCGGTTGGGTCTTTCCTGCTCACCGTCGTATCCTTCACCACCTGTCCCCCGCACCCGGTATAGCAGCTGCTGAGCGTATCGGCGCAGCGGTTTTCACACACCACCTTGCTGCACTCGGGGTCGTCGCCGGCCTCCACAATATCATCGCCGCGTACTGCCTTGCGTTCAAACTTATTGCAGCGCCATTCACGCTTTTCACAGTGCTCCAGACAGGCCTTGTGCGCATCCACGCAACTGCCGGCGCAGGCCATGCCCTGGTCGTCAGCGGGCGGCGTAAAGGTATAACTGTGCTGAATTTCCCGCTGCGGCGCGCAAGCCGCAAGGGTGAGCAACGCATACCCGGCGGCCGCAGCCACCGGAATCAGGAACCATAGGGAATATTTGTTAGGGTTTTTCATAAAGCGAAGCGTACGCGCCCCGCGATAAAAAAACCATCTTTATATTTCTTACTAGAACTCGGTATCCGAGCTCAGCCAGCGCGGCAGCCGCGCTTCGCCGGTATCAATAAAGCGACGGGTGAAGTCCAACCCGCGCTGCTCATCCTGCCCCAGCGTGGTGCACAAAAACGCCGCAGGCGGGGTAATGCCGAACTTCCCGGCCAGCAAGCGCGAAATCGCCTCGTACAGCGCCTTGTGCACGCGCAGCGCCGGGCAGTCGTCAGTACACGGGTTCACGCCTGCGGCGGCGGCAAAGGCGTTCAGATCGGCGCTCATTTTATGGAGCATGGTGTTGGCGGTAAAGGCGTCCGGCACAAACAGGTCGGCCATCGCTACGTAATCCTCGATGCTATAGGTCGTCAGCGGCGTAATCCGCCCCAGCACATTGTCCAGCCAACCGGCACGGTAGGCCTTGCCCATTGCGGTCAGGCGCGGAATGTTCAGCGGGTAGCGGTGGTAGGCAGTACTATCCACCGGACACCCGGCGGCAAGGTCCAGCAATCGGTCAGCAAGCGTACCCGGCATGTTCTTAGTCCTTCATCATTACCGGTTGATTCCGGCTTTCGTTCTTGCAGGCATCTTGAAGCAAAGCGGCGCCTAGGGCAAAGCCAAGCCGTGCAGCGCACAATTCATCGGGCAATCGTAAAAAAGCCCGGAAATCCGGGCTATAACAATATTTATCTGTAACTTTTAAGCCACAAGGCAAGCCTAAATGGCCTGCACTTCGGTCACTTCTTCCAAATGCATTTTCAGCATACTCTCAATCCCGGCCTTCAGCGTCGCACTGCTCGACGGGCACCCACTGCAAGACCCATGCAGCTCCAGGTAAACAATCCCTTTCGCAAAACCGCGGAACACGATGTCGCCGCCGTCCTGGCTCACGGCGGGCCGGATCTTCGTTTCGAGCAACTCCTCAATCCTGGCCACCAGCGTGGCGTCGGCCTCGTTCTTCGGCATCATCGGCGCGCGCACTTCGGCCTTGCCTTCCAGTACCGGGGCGCCGCTGGCAAAAAACGCTTCCAGCGCGGGAGCGAGCTTTTCGTTCACGTCGCTCCACTGCACGCCGTCATCGCGCGTCAGGGTGAAAAAGTCCGGGCCGATGAACACACCCAAAACCCCCGGCACCTCATAAATCTTTTCGGCCAGCGGGCTCCTACCCTTGGCACTGTCCGGCGTGGGGAAATTCGCGCTGCCGCCCGGCACCAAAGCCCGCCCCAGAATGTACTTCAAACTATTCGGGTTCGGCGTCCTCTCGGTCCTAATGGTCAGCACATCTTCCATGCCCATTCCCTACACCCATCAAAAACGGATGCCAACGGTAAATAGTTCTCTGTCATCCCGACGAAGGTCGGGATCCACGATAATACGTGC
>CAZROO010000003.1:42158-78235 GCA_964601735.1 uncultured Pseudomonadales bacterium | reverse complement strand
TTCAAGCGCAGTCGCGCCGCCGGACGTTAAAAGGGCCGAAGGCCCAAATCCTGTTGGTCACCTGATGTTGAAAGCAGAGTCGCTGTTTTGTCGGTTTTTCGACCTGTTCAGCCGAGAAAAATCCCTGTTCTGATTTTAGGGAATTATTCCTGTAACTCCTTGTTAGACGGGCGTTCCCACGTGCCCAAAGTGGCCCGAAGCAGTTGTGTTCCCTGTTAAATCCCTATAAACAGGGAAGAGAGGTGCTGTGAGCACTGCGCACACCACCAGTAAGTCTATATTTCTCCATATTTACTCAATTCTCTAGCCATTTTGGCCGCTTCGGCGGGATTTTTTAGGCCGCGGACTTAAAGAGACTCACCGATGATAGAATTTGTGATTGCTTTAAGCCCTACTTTCTCTAAGAGGCGATCTAGATGTCCGCTTTGCAGTAGAATCGTGTCGATCATCCCCAGATTTTTCTCGAAAGCGGTTGAATTATTTGAACAATATTGGCAGATTTTGAGGGTTCGTAGCGCTGTCGCGTTACCATTTTCTATGACTAGCTCCTTCGAGACAAAGGAGGTCATTCTTCAAATGGAAGTCAACTAAGCCCAGTTATTCTAAGAGAATTGGCAAAATGTTAAAGACCGGCTCCAATCATTTGAGCTATTCCCTCCTCTCCATTATTCATCATATCGAGTAGGCTTTTGCCGTGAACTAATTTTAAGTCCAACATTGGCGCTATTAAACATCCGCTAGCGTGTTTTTCACCTAATCCAAGACTCCTACTAACAACTCCCTTCGTTATAACTCCTCCGCCTACTAAAACAGGACTACCGCTCATCTTTCCAGGAATTTCCGCATTAAATTCAAAATTTGGCCCAGGTGTTGAGTTGTTCTTTTCAGTCAAATTATCCGGGTAAACAGCCGTTACGGAACCAACTGAAACAACCAACTCTGGTTGGTAGTTATCTGCAACATACTCCATACCTTCAGCTGCAATTGGAAAAATAAGGCCAGGGATAGATTGAGGATCGATGTAAGACACAGGCTTTTTCTTTCAATTAATTTATTATTAAAGAATGAATTTTATAAAAACCCAAATAACTCCAATAACAAATAAGTATATAATTAAAAATAAAAACTTATCAGCAGCCTGAGAAGCTAATCCCTGCCTAGTTTCTATTAAGTGGCAATAGTATTTCCAATACCATTTCCACAGCTTACCTAAATAATTCACGCTACCATCCTCCATTCGTCTGTGCTGCCAAGTAATTCCATCTCTCCAAAAAGCCATTAAAAGTTAAAGGTACCAAATAAAAAACTTTTTCATAAGCTAATTCTCCCTTTAATCATGCACAGCCCTCCTCCCGAACCAACTTATTCTGTCTTGTCTGCCTAAAAATGAGGCATACCCGTATTCATTGTAAGTTTCACAAATACCTTGCGTTTCACAAGTCTGTAAGTATACAAATCGCCCGTGCCGCCAACCAAAGCCAATCCCAGCAACGATTCCGCCCTTGCCTGCATCTGGCTCCTCGCCCAGTTTTACGAACGCCCGCTCAACCCCCAACATCTGATTCACGAACTCGGCGTCGACACCTTCGGCCCGGAAGAAATCCTCCGCGCTTTCAAGTTCCTCAACCTCAAAGCCCGCTATGTACAAAACGCCATCTGGGAACGGCTGGCGGCATTAAAATCCCCCGCCCTGGTTCAGCGCAAAAATGGCCAGTGGGTAGTGGTGGGCCAAACCGCGCCGGATAAGATCCTGGTGCAAAAACCCGGTGCCAAAAGCCCTGAGGTCGAATCCAAGCAAGACTTCCTCAAGCACTTCAGCGGCAACATGGTGCTGGTGGCCCGCCGTGCCGGTGTTCAGGCCCTGGCCGACCACTTCGACGTCCGCTGGTTCATCCCGGAAATCTGGAAATACCGCAAACTCTTCGGCGAGGTGCTGCTCTCCTCTCTCTTCATCCAGATCCTCGCGCTCATCACCCCCATCTTCTTCCAGGTGGTGGTCGATAAAGTCCTGGTTCACCAAAGCTGGCGGACGCTGGATGTGCTGGTGTTCGGCCTGATTGTGGTAGGGTTGTTCGACAGCGCCATCACCATGCTGCGCAGCTATGTGCTGTCACACACCACCACACGCATCGACGTGACGCTGGGTGCACGGTTGTTCCAGCATCTGCTCAACCTGCCGATGGCCTATTTCCAGTCGCGCCGCATCGGCGACACCGTGGCCCGTGTCCGCGAGCTGGAGACCATCCGCAGTTTCCTCACCGGTTCAACCCTCACCGCCATGCTCGA
Organism: uncultured Pseudomonadales bacterium; assembly: GCA_964601735.1. GTDB lineage: Bacteria > Pseudomonadota > Alphaproteobacteria > UBA2136 > UBA6156 > DATAJX01. The sequence continues at coordinate 75,949 of CAZROO010000003.1, read as the reverse complement.
TGCGGTCTTTGTAGTGGTGTTTCTGGCGGTAATGTTCTGGTACTCCAAGCTGCTGACCTTCATTGTCGTCCTGTCCATCCCGCTTTACGTCATTCTGTGCGTGCTGGTATCGCCCATCCTCAAGGCCCGGGTGGAAGAAAAGTTCCGGCGCAATGCCGACAACCAGTCTTTCCTGGTGGAATCGATCAACGGCATCGAGACAATCAAAGCCTCAGCCATCGAGCCGCAAATGCGCCGCCGTTGGGAAGAGCAACTGGCGGCCTACGTGCAAACAGGCTTCCGCGCCAGCCAACTGGGGGCCAATGCCAGCCAGGTGGTGAGCCTCATCAACAAGCTGACCTCGGCGCTGATTCTGTGGTTTGGCGCCAAGGCGGTAATGAGCAACGATATGACCGTCGGGATGCTGGTGGCCTTCAACATGCTCAGCAACCAGGTCACCAGCCCCATTTTGCGCCTCGCCCAACTCTGGCAGGATTTCCAGCAGACCGGCGTCTCCATCGAGCGTTTGGGCGACGTACTGAACACCCGCCCGGAAACCCTGGCCTCCGGTAGCCAGTCGCATTTGCCCGAGATGAAGGGTGGCATCAGCTTCGAGCACATCACCTTCCGCTATCAGCCAGACACAGCGGCAGTTCTAGATAACGTGTCGTTTTCGGTGAACCCCGGTCAAGTCATTGGCTTGGTCGGACCTTCCGGCTCGGGCAAAAGCACCATCACCAAACTCATGCAACGCCTCTACGTGCCGGAACGCGGTCGCGTGCTGGTGGATGGCGTCGATATCGCCCGTCTTGAACCCAGTTGGCTGCGCCGCCAAACCGGCGTGGTGCTGCAGGAGAATTTCCTCTTCAACCGTACCATCCGCGAAAACATCGCACTGGCCAACCCGGCGATTGATTTTGAGTGGATCCAGCATGTGGCTGAACTTGCGGGGGCGCATGAGTTTATCATCCGCCTGCCGGACGGTTACGACACAATGGTGGGGGAACGGGGCTGCACGCTGTCCGGCGGGCAAAAACAACGGCTGGCGATTGCCCGGGCCTTGCTGATGAACCCCAGGCTGTTGATCTTCGACGAAGCCACCAGCGCCCTCGATTACGAATCCGAGAGCATTATCCAAGCCAACATGGCCAGAATTTCCAAAGGCCGGACGGTCATCATCATCGCCCACCGTCTCAGCACGGTGCGCGGTACCGACAAGATCATCGTCATGGACAAAGGCAAACTGACCGAAGAAGGAACTCACGATGAACTCGTCAAGGCAAAGGGTATCTACCATCGCCTCCATAAGCTCCAGTCTGCAGCAGCTTAGAAAGCTTTCACCCGAGTTCTATAGCCGGGCTAAAGCGGCTCTGAAAGGAACTCAGGAGTGGCTGCGCCTGCAATGGCGTGATTATCGCAAGTATGTTGAGGATAACGAGCATTTCCGGCTCGATCGCACCTATCTGCCCGCCGTCATCGAAATTCAGGATTCCCCGCCGTCACCAACCTCCCGTTACCTGCTGTGGGGCACATTCAGCTTCATTGGCATTGCCCTGGTATGGGGGACACTCGGCCATATCGACATCATCGCCACCGGCCAGGGCAAAACCGTTCCCACCAGCCGGGTCAAAGTCATCCAGCCGCTGCAGACGGCGGTAGTCAAAGCGATTCACGTCCAGGACGGCCAGGAGGTGAAAGCCGGTGAGCGGCTGATCGATCTGGATGTCACCATGACCGGCGCGGATGCTGAGCGTGCCCGGCAAGACTTGCTGCTGACCGAAGCCGATATCGCCCGGCTGCAAGCGCTACATGACGGCAAACTGCCAGTATTTGGCGTTAGCCTCACCACGATTGACCGCAGCACCGAGCAAAATCTGTTCAAGCAAGCCCAGGAAAAACACGAAGCCGAAATCGCCAACCTCAAGCAGCAGCTCATCCAGAAAAAACACGAACGCGAAGATGCCCAGGCCGAAGCCACTCACTTGGCTAAAACCCTACCGTTGGTATCAGAGCGTGCGGCCAGCTACTCCCGCCTTGCCGCCAAAGGCTACGTCGCTAAAAATCAGTACGTTTCCATCGAGGAACAGCGCCTGCAAAACCAATATAACCTGCAAAGCCAACGTGCCAAAGTCCAAGAGACCACTGCCGCCATTGCCGCTATCGGGCAGCAAATCAGTGCCACGGAAGCGGCCTTCCAGCGCGATACCCTCAACGAATTGAACGACAAATCCCAAAAACGTGCTGGACTGGTGCAGGATCTGGCCAAGGCCGACGCCCTTAACCGCCTTCAAAATCTCACGTCTCCTATCGACGGCACAGTGCAGGAACTGAAGGTCCATACGATTGGTGGTGTGGTCACTCCCGCCCAGGAGTTGATGAAAGTCGTCCCGCATGAGGATGCGCTGGAAGCTGAAGTGATGATTCCAAACCGCGATATCGGTTTCGTCCATGAAGGCCAGCCGGTACGGGTCAAATTCGAAGCCTATCCTTTTACTAAATACGGTGTGATTGAAGGCGTCGTTAAAAAGCTTTCGCTCGATGCCGTGCAGGATGAAAAGCTTGGTCTGCTCTATGTGGCCCGCATCGGCCTTAACAAAACCACCCTGCAGGTAGAAGATAAACAAATCCCCCTCACCTCAGGCCTTTCCCTCACGGCTGAGATCAAAACCGGCAAGCGCCGCATCATCGATTACTTCCTTTCGCCGCTGGAGGAGTACAGCAGCGAGTCGATCCGGGAACGCTAATGCGGCAAGCTATTGTCCTGGTTGCAATGATGCTGACGGCCTGTGCCGTAGGCCCCAATTACAAAAAGCCGGACTTCAAAGCCATGCCCGACCAATGGCTTGAGAATATCTCCTTACCTGATGTCTCAGCTATAAACCTGCCGTGGTGGCGCTCCTTGCACGACCCCGTTTTGAACAAGCTTATCGATACATCACTCGCGAATAATGGCGATCTCAAGGTCGCCATCGCCCGGGTCGAGGAAGCACGGGCCGATCGCCTCTCTGCCCAAGCGGCACTTCTCCCTAACGTTAGTGGTAAGGTCAACGCGGTGCGGGGGAATACCGGCACCAATACCATCGACCGTACCGCGAACCTGTTCGAAAGTGAATTCGATGCCTCGTGGGAACTGGATATCTTCGGCGGCGGCCGACGGGCCGCAGAAGCAGCGCGGGCAACGCTCGACAGCCGCCGTGCCTCCGCCCGTCAGGTGCAAGTGTCTCTACTCGCCGAAGTCGTCCGTAACTACATCGATTATCGGCGCCTGGAGCAACAGACCAAACTTACCCAGGAAAACCTGGAAGCCCAGCAAAGTACGCTGACCGCCGTCCGCGAACAGGTAAAGGAAGGCGTCGCCAGTCTGCTCGACCTCTCCCGCATCGAAACCCAGGCCGGCACCACCGAAGCAGACCTCCCCGACCTCACCAGCCAGATGGTGACCTCGCGCAATAACCTCGCGGTCTTGGCGGGCCTGACTCCCGAAGAGGTTCTTTCCTATATCCATCCAGCGCCTTTGCCGACGGTAACGCCAGGCGTAATGCTTTCCACGCCAGCGAATGTGATTGCCAACCGACCGGACGTACAAATTGCGGAGCGGGATTTAGCCGCTGCTACCGCCAACCAGGGCGTCGCGCTGTCCAACTGGTTCCCCAAGGTCGATCTGGCAGGCCTCTTCGGTTTACAGCATCTGGTGGGCATCCCCAGCTTCCACACCTGGAATGCGGGCGGCACCATCCAGTTGCCGATTATCGATTTCGGACGGGTGCGGGCGATGGTCCGGCAGGCCGATGCCCGCCAGCAGGAAGCCTTGGCAACATACGAGCAAACCATCAAAGCCGCGCTGGCCGATGTGGAATCCAGCCTGACGGCTTACACCAAGGCCCGCGAGCGGGAGGCCATCCTTGAAAAGGCCGCTAAAGCCAGCCGCCAGGCCGAAGAAATGGCCCGCGTCCAGTACAAAGAGGGTATTGCCAGCCTGTTGGACGTCCTCGATGCCCAACGCCAGCGCCTCGAAACCGAAACCACCCTCCTCACTGCCCGCGCCAACGTCGGCCAAAGTTACGCCGCTCTCTACAAGGCCCTCGGCGGCGGTGCATATTTCCACCTTGATAAGGCGAAGCGGTAGCCTGTTAAGCAATAAGGAATTCCCTGTTCTGGAAAGAGGGAATCCCCATCAATTCCTAGGAAACTTGGAGAAAGCTGAGGCTTGAAGGGGATTTAATCGCTGTTAATTCCCTGTTAGCAGGGAAGAAAGGTACTGGCAGGACTGCGCCGCCCACCAATTCTAATTCTAAAGCATCTTGCCCTTTATTCCTCTCAGGTTAGAATTAACCCGAACAACAAGGGGTTCCACAATGAAAAAAATCCTGCTGGCCGCCGCCGCGCTGCTGTCTTTTAACGTCTACGCCGCCGATGTTTTCAAAGTCGGCGATACCGTCCCGGCCACAATGGGCACGGTCGACCAGAACGGCAAGGCCCGCACCTTCGGCGAGGCCCGCGGCCACCCGCTGGTGCTGGAATGGACCAACTACGCCTGCCCCTTCGTCCACAAGCACTACGACAGCGGCAACATGCAAAAGCTGCAAACCAAATACACCGCCAAGGGCGTCACCTGGTTCAGCGTCATCTCCTCGGCCAAGGGTAAGGAAGGTTATCTCGAGCAAAAAGACGCTCCCGCCGCCGTCGCCCGTATGGGCTTCAAGGGCACCGCCGTGCTGCTCGATAGCTCCGGCACCCTCGGCAAGGCCTTCGACGCCACCAACACGCCCACGATGGTAGTCATCGATGGTAACGGCAAAATCGTCTACCGCGGCGCCATCGATAGCATCCCCAGCTTCAGCCAGGACGACATCGCCCGCGCCGACAACTACGTCGCCGACGCGCTCGACGCCACGCTGGCGGGCAAACCGGTGGCCGTGGCCACCAGCAAACCCTACGGCTGCTCGGTGAAATACTAAAACCTGGCTTCATGCCAGCGCAGGCTGGCATCCACGCCTCTTTGAACACAACACCGGGAACAACATGATCCTCCTTGCCGCCGCCCTCTTCCTCCTTTTCGGTTTTGCCGCAGGCGCCGCGGTGATGTGGTTCTACCTCCAGCCCAAGCTGGCCCAGCCGCAAAGCGCATCCGACCTCATTTCCAGCGTCATCAACTTGGCCCGCGAAAAACTCGGAGAGCACACCACCCTCGCCACCGAACAGCTCAACAGCAAGCAACAGGTCATCAGCACCAACCTCGACGACCTCAAAAAGCAACTCGGCGAAAACCTCGGCAGAATCAGCGCCCGGATCGAAACGCTGGAAAAAGACCGCGCCACCCAATACGCCAGCCTCGGCCAGCAACTGGCCCAAACCGCCGAGCAGCTCACCACGTTGCGCACCGCCACCGGTACGCTCGCCAACGCGCTCAGCAACAACCAGGTGCGCGGCCAGTGGGGCGAACGCATCGCCGAAGACATCCTTACCTACGCAGGGCTCAAGGAGAACGTCAGCTACTTCCGCCAGGTACAGCTTAAAGGAGAAGACGGTACCAAACCGCGCCCCGATTTCACCTTCCCGCTGCCCGGCGGCCACGTCCTGCACATGGATGTGAAGTTCCCGACCGAAGGCTATTTCACCTACCAGTCAAATCCAAATGAAGCGGACAAAACTTCTTTCCTCCGCGCCGCGCGTGCGCGGGTGAAGGAAGCCCACCAACGCAACTACACCGGCAGCACAACCGTCGATAACAAAACCTCGCTGCCCTACCTTCTCGTCTTCATCCCCAACGAGCAGATCTACGCGTTTCTGTTTGAAAACGATGAAGATTTATTGCGCGATGCCATCCGCCAGAACATCATCCTCTGCTCGCCCACCACACTGCTGGCGGTGCTCGCCGTGGTGCGCCAGGCCGAGCAGACGTTCCTCCTCCAAAGCCAGACCGTCGAGCTCAAACGCCACCTCGATACCTTCCACAAGCAGTGGCAGAATTTCATCGAGGCGCACGACGACGTCGCCAAGGCCTTCGATGCCGTCGCCAAGCGCTTCAGCACCCTCGTCGGCACCCGCACCAACATGCTCGAACGCGCCTTCGACAAACTCCTCCCCACCGGCGATGAGAGCAACGAGCAACCCACCACCCTCCTCGGCGCGGTCTCCCAAGACGACAAAACTCTTAACTAATAGTTATTTCCTATTACGATTTAACAAATAGGTATGGAATCTAGCTAATCCACCTATAAGAAATACCCACACCAATATCAGCGCTGCACGTTTCGGACTTTCACACCCACCAATTCTACTATAACAGTCCATAATGAAAATTGCGTATAGCATTGGGAAAACCATCAAGTAGACATACATCCACTGCCATATTTTAGGCAGTTGGTTTGATGACTTCTCAACTTTCATAACTTTAAGCTTTTTGAAGCGAAGCTAGCTCGCGGGCATAATGCAATCCCGTATGGCTCCCCATATCCACCCACGGCGCATCATACAGCATCCCCTGCAAGCGCCCTTCAGCCTCCGCCGCCTGCCACGGGCGAACGAGGGAAAATCTCTCCGCCGTCTCAAACGCAATAAAATCCGGGTGGGTAATGTGAATCCCCGAATAGACCACATCCGCCGCATTGCGCTTCTTCGGCACCGGACGCTTCAGTTTCTTGGTCTTGCGGTCAAAAATATAATCGCCGCCCTCAAGCCGGAATTCCTTGGTACGCTCGGTCGGCACCACCGCCATCAGCACGTCGTGCTTTTTTAAATTGAACCCCGCCATCAGCGGCCGCAGCAACGGGTGCGCGTCCTCCAGCCAAACCGCATCGCTGTTCACCACCAAAAAAGGCCCGCTGCCCAGCAACGGCAGCGCCTTCTTGATGCCTCCGCCAGTCTCCAGCAACTCCGGCTCGTAACTCAAATGAATCTGCACCCCCGGCACCTCAAACGTCTTCAGCGCCTGCTCAATCAGCCTCGGCAGGTAATGGGTGTTGATCACCACCCGCTGGATCCCCGCCTGCTTCATCAGCCTCAAACTGCGAATCAGCATCGGCGTGCCGCCCACGTTAATCAGCGGCTTGGGCGTGTTGTCGGTCAGCGGACGCAACCGCGTTCCCAGCCCGGCGGCCAGCAACATCGCCGTGTTAATCGCCGCTTTACTCATTAAACGCCCTCATGCAGCCTTCTTTTTTCCACCGCCGCCAAACCGGGCTTTTGCAGCTTGTCGATGAACTTCACCACATCCTGCACAGCCTTGCAGCCGTAACTTTGCCGCGTGGTTTCCCACGTCCGCGCCAAAAACCGCTTGGCACCCTCGGGCTTGTTGTCGCGCAGAATGCTTCGCGCCAACCCGCCGATAATCCGGCACCCATGCTGCAACCCGGCAATGTCCAGCCATAGTTGGACATCGGCAGGCTTCACCTTCAACCGTGCTGCGGCATAAGCAACCATCTCACGCTCCAGCTTCCCGTCCGGCACACGGCGGATATCCCGCAGCAGAATCGCCAAATCCTGAACCACCGGCGCCGTCCGCGCATCCTGAATGTCCACCAACCCAATGTTCTCCACACACGGCTCGTCACCCAGAATCATGATGTTGGTGCTCTGGTAATCCCACATCACCGTCCCCAGAGGCCCCTGCATCAGGTGCTCGTACAGCGGCTGCCATAGCGCCATGAACTCGGCCCGCTCGGCCAGCGTCGCCGCCCGCCCGGTGGCAAGGGGGAAGTACCAGTCGATGAACCGCGCCACCTCGGCCCACCAGTCGCGCGGCGCGTATTTGCGCGCAGTTTTCATCGGCTTGGCCTTGTGAAGTTTCACCAGCAAATCCACCGCCGCCTTGTACCACTCGGTGATGTCCCTCGCCTTCTTCTCCACCCGCACAATCAGCTTGTCGTCGCCCAAATCCTCGGTCAACAAATAGCCTTCACGCGCGTCCTGCTTAAAGCACTTCGCCGCACTCACGCCAATGCCGCGATAGTACTTCGACACCTCAACCGTATCCTGCGTCCCTTCCCACGGCGGCGGCGAATCCATCAGCATGCGCTTGTCGCCGTTCTTGAGCGTAATCCGCGCATAGCTCCGCCCGCTCCAGTCACCCGGCAGCGCCTGCATCTTGTAACCGGCAGGCACTTTGAATTTTTTAAGAATCGCCCGCCGCGCCTTCTCGCTCACCTGACGCCGCACCGCACCCTTGCCGTCCGGCCACATGAGGCCAAACCGATGCTGCCAGCTCTTGCTCCCCGCCAGCGTCACCACCCGCGCCGTCCCGCGGCCCGGCACAATCTTGATGGTCAGCACCCCGCCGTTATCCGGGTTATTGATGTGATAGCTCAAAAAGTCCGGCTGTTTCGCACTTAGCAACGCCCCGCCCTTGCTCGGCCATTCGGCGATAATCAACCCATGCTTGCGGTACTCGGCCAAATCCAGCGCCTCAAGCTCGGCGGGGTTTTTCAAGCGGTAGCAATCCACATGCGCCACGTTGATGCGCGGCGTCGCATAGGTCTGCACCAGCGTGAACGTCGGGCTCGGCACATCGCCCTTCCAGCCCAGCGCATGCAAAAAATACCGGGTGAAGGTCGTCTTGCCTGCACCGAGGCCGCCTTCCAGCCGAATCACATCCGCAACAACGGCAAACCGCGCCACAATCGCGGCCAACCGGGCCATCCCGGCCTCGTCCTTGATTTTAAACGTCAGTTTCGGCTTCAAATAGGGGCTTTTCACGGCCCCAGAATAAGCGAAATCAAGGGGGTTGCATACGGCCTTCGCCTAGCCCATAACCAGCCTATCAATCTCCCTTTTTCCCATCGCGGAGAATCAATATGCTCTTAGTCGAAACGCTATTTAGGCTCCTTATCGTCGTCGGCTCCGGATTCGTTGCCGGTAAAGGTCTGCTCTATTTCCACTATTCGACAGATAAGGCCCTTATTGCCTCAGCCATCATATCTTCCGTTGCTACCTCCATCTGGGCAATACTGACCCGCAGAAGAATCAAACCCCGCTAAGGCGGGGTTTTTATTTTAACGTGACTTGATGTGAAGTTCCTTTAACTGCGCCTCGCTCACGGCAGAAGGCGCCCCCATCAGCAGATCCTCGCCGCGCTGGGTCATGGGGAAGGCCACCACTTCGCGCACCAGGTTGCTTTCGGCCAGCAGCATCACCACGCGCTCAAGGCCCGCGGCACAGCCGCCGTGCGGCGGCGTACCAAGGTGGAAAGCCTTCCACAGGCCGCGGAACTTGTCCTTCACTTCCTCCGCCGGACGCCCGGCAATTTCAAAGGCTTTCAGCATCACCTCGGGCAGGTGGTTGCGGATACCACCCGAAATCAGCTCATAACCATTGCACACCAAATCGTACTGGAAGGCCTTCACATCCAGCGGGTCGCCATTCAGCGCTTCCATGCCACCTTGCGGCATGCTGAACGGGTTGTGGGAAAAGTCGATCTTGCCCGACTCATCATCCTTCTCGAACATCGGAAAGTCGACAATCCACGCAAACTTGAACACGTTCTTTTCCGAAATGCCCAGGTCGTTGCCCAAGCGCACCCGCAGCGCCGAAAGCAACTTGTCATTGGCACCGGTACGCGCCCCGGCGATGAAGAAGATCACATCCCCGTCTTTCGGCCGCATTTGCGCGGTGAGCTTCTCCAGGTTTTCCGGCGTCAAAAACTTCAGCAACGGCCCCTTCACCTCGCCGTCTTTCCAGGTGATGTACCCCGGCGCCGCAGGAGCACCAAACTCACCCATCGCCCACTTGCCCACATCGTCAAACCAACTGCGCGGCTGAGCGGCGGCGGGCGCTTTAATAGCACGCACATAACCGCCTTTGTTCACGATGTCTTCGAATACTTTGAAGCCCGTCCAAAGCGAACTCACATCCTCAATCACCAGCGGGCAACGCAGGTCAGGCTTGTCGCTGGCGTACTTCTCCATCGCCTCGGCGTAGGGCAGGCGTTGCCAGGTGCCGTCGGCCTGCTTTTCCACGCTACGGCCGTTGGGGTTACGGGCGTTGCCGTTCCAGTCCTTGAACTCCTCGAACACACCGCCAATCACGTCCTCAATCACGGCAAAAATGCCATCCTGGGTCGGAAAGGCCATTTCCAGGTCAAGCTGGTAAAAATCGGTCGGGCAACGGTCGGCGCGGGCATCCTCGTCGCGGAAGCACGGCGCAACCTGGAAGTAGCGGTCAAACCCGCTCACCATCAGCAATTGCTTGAACTGCTGCGGCGCCTGCGGCAACGCGTAAAACTTGCCGGGGTGGATACGGCTCGGCACCAGAAAATCGCGCGCGCCTTCGGGGCTGCTGGCGGTCAGAATCGGCGTCTGGAATTCGGTAAAGCCCTTGCCCCACATCCGCTTGCGGATACTCGCAATCACCGCATTGCGCAGCAGAATCATCGCCCGCACATCGTCGCGGCGCAGGTCTAAAAAGCGGTAAGTCAGCCGCAGCTCTTCCGGAATCGTCATGTCTTCCAGCGCATACGGCAGCGGCTCGGCCAGGCCCAGTACGGCGGCCTGCTTCACGTCGATTTCAATCTCGCCGGTCGGCAGGTTGGGGTTGGCCAGCCCTTCGCCACGTGCAATCACTTGGCCTTCAATCTGAATCACACTTTCAAGGCCGGTATGGGTAATCCGCTCTACCAGTTCGGCGCCGCAGCTTTCCGGGCGGAACACCAGTTGCACCAGCCCGTTGTTGCCGGTGCCGTCCACGCCGCGCAGGTCAACAAACGCCACGCCGCCGTGGTCTCGGCGGCGGAACATCCATCCCACCAGCCGCACGGTCGTACCTACATCATCGGCACGCAAGTCACCCCCCTTGTGGGTGGCGTAGGGCAAACCTAAACTCTGGGTGGGCGAAATCATCACATTCTCCATATCAATCCGTGCCTTTTCACCTGTATTTCCTTGACCTGTCAAGCTCTCCGGCCATCATCCTCCCAAGGAATAAAAAACGCCATCCATGCGCCTGCCCCGTTTTGTCGAAGACCAACCCTGGCTGTTCGGCGGCTCGCCGCTGGCCGCGCTGGTCACGCTGGGCAGTGGCGTGGCGGTGGCTATGGCGGTCTGGACCTGGTTCGGCGGCCCTCGCGGCCCTTCGCACCGCGAGCTGACCGTGGCTTATGCCAACCCCCGGCTTTACCCCAACACGCCGTTCATCACCCACCCCACCACCCGCCAGGTGGTCTACAGCAGCGCCGACGGCCCCACCGGCAGCGCGATATTCCAGAGCTTCGAAATCACCGCCGGCAAAAACCCAAGCGGGGGCGGCAAGGTGGCCGCCGTGGTCAGCGATACCAACAGCCAAAACGTCGCCATCGGCCAGCAACTGGCCGCCAAGGGCTACACCTGGAGCCCCGAAAGCTTCATCGGCGCCGCCCGCCAGGGCGACATCGCCAGCCTCATCCTGTTCATCAGGGGCGGGTTCAACATCAAAGCCACCAACGCCTTCGGCAGCACCGCGCTCTATGCGGCAGCCGAGGCCAACCAGCCGGACGCCGTCAAGCTGCTGCTGGCCGCGGGGCTCGACGTCAACACTCCCAACAGCCGGGGCATGACGCCGCTGCACGCCGCCGCCAATGCCAACCTGCCCAACATGGTGCAGCTGCTGCTGGCGGCCGGCGCCCACGTCGATGCCGCGGCCTTCGACGGCCGCACGCCGCTGTTCTTCGCCATCGACAACAACAATGCCGACATCGTGGGTACCCTGCTCAAGGCGGGCGCCAAGGCCACCACGCAAGACCGCTACCGCCAAACCCCGCTGCACATCGCCGCGCGCAAAAACCTGGCCGAAATGAGCAAGCTCCTCATCGCTGCCGGTGCCCAGGCCAACACCGCCGACACCAACGGCTCCACGCCGCTGCACATCGCCATCGACAACGGCAATTACCAGCTCGCCAAACTGCTGCTCGAAAACGGCGCCAGTGCCACCCAAACCAACGGCGGCGGCGCCACACCCATGAGCATGGCGCTCGGCAAGCAGAACGTCGCCATCGCCAACCTGCTGCTGGCCCACGGCGCCACCCGCCCCAACGCTTTCGGTAAATAAAAAAGCGTTTGGCCGGGGCCCCTGGGCAAATCCTTATGAAACGCGCATTTGGCGCGATGCCCCAACACCTTCAGCAAATAACAAGACCTGCCCCGGCGCAAGCCGGGCCTTGTTGGAGCAAAAGCACAGGCCTCACCGCCGCCTCACCCTTCGTTCTCGCCAACTTCACCCGCCTCGCCTACCCTCAAAAAATGCAAAGCATCGCCGATTATTTTGGCCTCAAAACCGCAACCGATCTCACCTACGCCCACGCGGTCAACACCAAAAAAGAGCTCGAAGCCGCCTGCGAAGACGCCTCCCTCCACGTCGCCGAAGGCGATGTGACGTATACCGAAGCCGACGCCCTCCCCGCCCTCGCCCACCCGTGGCAAGACATCCTCGACCTCGACATCCACACTTTCCTCACCAGCCTCAACGCCGCCAACAAGGCTATTAAACTCGATTTCTCCAGCCCCGCCGCCATCGCGCCCACGCTCGAACTCGCCGCACGCCTCAAGCTCACCGTGCCGGTGGTTATCCACGCCAATATCTTCAGCCTGCTGGGCGACGACGAACCCACCGACGCGATGGAGCCCGAACAGTTCATCCGTCTCTGCCAAACCCACCTGCCCGCCGCGGTCATCTCGCTGGGCTGGAGCCTCAAGCGCGAGCACGATGCCGACGGCATGGTGGAGGATTTACTCATCCAGCAGGTGTCCGACCTCTTCACCGCCCGCCTCACCGGGGCGTACGAGGTCGATATCCGCGCAGGCTACACTTCCGGCTGGGAACGTGGCGCCGCCCTCATCCTCGACCCGATCCTCGAAAACCTGACCCCCGCCGAATCCTACGGCGGTAACGTCGTCTCGCTGGCATCCCGCCGCGCCGCCTAAAAAAGAGGGCCACCGGCCCTCTTTTTTCCTCTTACCTTCTTATCCTCCCGCCTCTTATCCTACTTGGGAGCCACCCACCGCACGCGGCTGTCCCCCTCGCGGTAAACCATGTTCCACTGCCCGCTCCCGGCGTTCAAAAACAGGAACGCGGGCTTGTGCAGTAAATCCATCTGCATCACGGCTTCGTCCACGGTCATGGGCGCAATCCCGTCCACTTCCCTTTTGGTCACCACCGCGTCGGCGCTCTTTTCCAGCACCTCGGCCAGGCCGTCAAACTGGCCGTCCAGCATTTCCAGCGGAATCTCCTCCAGGTGTTCATCGGCCATGCTCATGCTTTGCAGGCTCATCGGCCCCATGTCGCGCAGCTTTTCCTTGAACTTCTTGCGGCGCTCGCGGTGTTTTGCCAAACGGCCTTTATATTTTTCCAGTTGGCGGGCAATCTTGCCTACGGCATCGTCCAGGCTGGCGTAAACGTCAATCCCGCTGCCTTCGGCATGCAAAACCAGCCCATGACCGCCGGTACCGGCTTTCGCGGTCACTACCGCGTGGTGCAAGTTGTGGTGATGGCTCTGCTGGCTGAAAACGATGTGGGCGTCCTTCAAATTCTCCACATAATGCTGCAACCCCTGCAGCCGTTCCTCGGCATGGCTCTGCAAGGCTTCGCCAATTTCCATTTGATGACCGCTGATGCTGACACGCATGTCACTGCCCTCCCTTGTTTAACTCGCTTATCAACCTAGGCCTATGATACGCCTCTCAAACCGCTCCTAACAAGGTTGACAGCCGCAAAAAAGGAGGGGGCGAAACCCCTCCCTCTTTATTTTTTCGCTATCAGCCCGATTTGCCCTTTTTCAGCCTCTTTTTGTCAATTTCGGACGGCTTCATCTTCATCACCATCTGCTCCATCTGGGCCAGCCTGGTAAAGCCGAACACCTTGAGCTTGTCGGCCGAAGCCGCTTCCACCGCCTCGCGCAGGCCTGGGGCCACAATTTCACCCTTGGCCCAGAGGTCGACATCACGACCACGCTTGAGCATTTGCGGGCGTCGCCGGACCTCCCGCTTAAGGATCTCCATCTTTTCAAGATTTTGGCCCCTAACCTCCGGCTGGAAATTCGGGCCCATCGCCAGTTTGACCTCAAGGCCCAAAACAAGCGCCTCCCGCTCTTTTTCCTCCGGATAGAGCAGGTGGAGGGCAACACACAATGCCGTTTCTCTGCTCGCCACCTCATCATACCACATACCATAGCCTCCAAATCCGGCACGGTTTACCGGCAAGCTGCGTTGAGCGATATCCATTGCATCGGCCATTTTAATTTCCTCTAAAAAAGAAAAAGATGCTCCAGACATATGTCTGCACCCCCTAGATGGGCTGCCGCCCCCTCAACGTCAAGCCTTTGCGCCACCTTGTTTTTTACAAAAAAAACGGGCAGTGGAGAATTTTCTCCGCCGCCCGTCCATCAGTTTCCGCTATCAGTTTTTCGCCGGTTTCCCGGGCTTCGGCGGCTTGGCCCGCCGGGGCACCACCTCGCCGGCATCGTTCATGCCCGCCATCAGCTTTTCCAGGCTGTCGTAGCCCGCATGGCGGATACGCGGCATCAACTGTTGTTCCACAGTATGCAACCGCTCCGGGTCAATCCGTCCCGAACGCATGATGTTCCGTGTATCGCGGGCCCCATGGATTTGGCGGCCATCGTGGAATTTTTTGTCATGGAACACATCGGCGCTCACCATCATCCTGGTCAGCACTTCCACGTTGCCGTGGGTCAGGTAATCCAGTGCCGCCCCCAGTTTCGAAAGTCCGCCACGCGTCGGTTCAATCATCATGTCTGCCTCATCGGTTAGGGGTTGAGTTCAAACGCCCTACAACGCCACAAAAACGCTACAGATATCTTAACAGACCCTCCACATGGGCCTCCAATCCATAAAAATCAATACCATACAGAAAGTTATATACGGTTATCTACCGCCGCACCTTCCGCGCGCTGCTGCCCGGTATTCCCGCCGCCTCGCGGTACTTCGCCACCGTCCTGCGGGCCACCTGAACACCCTCGGCATTCAGCAATTTCACCAGTTGCTCATCGCTCAGCGGCGCCGTCGGGCTCTCCGCATCAACCAAGCGCTTGATCATCGCCTGCACGCTGCCCGCCGCCACGCCCACCTGGCCGCCAATGCTGCTCACCCCGCTGGCGCAGAACGCGCGGAACGGCAGCACGCCGCGCGGCGTCTGCATGTAGGTACCTGTGGTCACGCGGCTCACGGTGCTCTCGTGCATACCAATCTCGCGCGCAATATCGCGCAGGCTCAGCGGCACCAGAAATTCCGCCCCCGCGTCAAAAAACCCGGCCTGCTTCGCCACCATCGCCCGCGCCACCAGTAATATCGTCTGCGCCCGCTGCTCCAGCGCCCCCACCAGCCAGCGCGCCCGCTGGGTGCGCTCCCGTGCCCAGGTCCGGCCCGCCTGCGCGGCAGAGGTCTTGCCCATCGGCAGCGGCATGGCGTTCACCAGCAACCGCGGAAACGCCGCCCCGTTCAAGCTCACTTTCCAGCCGCCACCATCTTTCATAAGCGGGTCATGCTCCACAATCACATCCGGCAGCACCGCATCCACCTTCGCCACCGCAAAGGTCAGCCCCGGCTTGGGCGTGCAGCTTTTAATGTTGGCCACCGCATCATGAATCAACTCCTCGTCGCACCGCGCCAGCTTGGCCAGCCAAACCCAGTCCTTGCTCGCCACCTTATCCAGATGCTTCAGGCAAACCTCGGTCGGCTCATCCAGCAGCCGCGCGGCATGCAGTTGCAGACGCAGGCACTCGCCCACATCACGCGCGCCCACACCCACCGGCTCCAGCGTCTGGATAATCGCCCGCGCGTCGTCCAGCACCTCTTCCGGCAGGCCCAACCGTGCGGCAGCCTCACTCATATCGGCCCGCAGGTAACCGGCATCATCCAGGCTATCAATCAGGTAATGCCCCGCCACGCGCAGCACCCGGCTGGTCGGCGGCACCACGGCGTCAAACTGGTTAAGCAAGTGCTCGCCCAGCGTCGCCGCCCTGTGCGCGGTGGCTTCCCAGCCCCCACTCTCTTCGTCAAAGCTTCCGCCTCCACTACCGCCCATCCCCAACGGACCCGAAGCCCCTTCGTGAGAAACTTCCTCCCAGCGCCCGACCATATCCGCTTCCGCGCCCTCGATGCGCCCTTCGGTGACAGAAACCTCGCCTTTTGCGACCTCGCTGCGACGTTCTGGCGCCATTTCCGCATCACTGTTGTCCACATCCAAGCAAGGGTTATCGGCCAGTTCGCGGGTAATCAGATCCTGTACATCAAAGGCCGAAAGCTGAAGTAACTCAATGGCTTCACGCAGCTCGGCGGTAAGTTTGACGTCGGTGCGCTGTTGAAGAGCGAGATTGGTGCCAATGGCCATGCACAAACCATACCAGAACTACCTAAAAAGAGGTTGATTGCCCGCTAAATAGGCAATCTATTGTGCTTATTTTACCACCCGATTCTTGTGGAAAAGAAAGAGATTCGCTGGCGGGAGACGATTTTTCATTTTCTCCGACGCCCGAGCACCGCAGCGTACAAATCTAGTACGTGAGGAGCGCAGGGCTAGGAAAAAAATGAAAAAGCGGCCGCGCCAGTAGAATCTCAGCCTGCCCCCGGGCCGGAGTCCAACGACTTGGTCTTAACGTCGATGGGATTTTCCTTGAGCTCCTTGTAAATCGCCTTCACTTCCTCAAGCTTTTCAGGCCGGTGTTCAAATGGCAGTGGGTTCGGAATCTTACCCACCTTGGCCAGATTCACCGCATTGCCAATCTGCCCCAGCACACCCACCGGGCCCAGCGCCTGCAACATCATAAAGGGCTCGTTCACCACACCCCAAGTTTCAATTTCGCCTTTCAGCGCGCGGGCCTTGCGCGCACCAACGTTGTTGGTGATGCCCGCTTCCATCGCCAGCGTGCGCAGCTTCACAATCGCTTCCATCGGCGCAACGCCCTTGGGGCAGGCGTCAATGCACATGCCACAGCGGGTGCAGTCCCAAATGCCGTTCTCGCCGGAAAGCTCCTTCAAACGCTCGGTCTTCTGGCCTTCGCGCGGGTCAGCCACAAAACGGTAGGCCTTGGCCAGCGCGGCGGGCCCGATGAACGCCGGGTTCTCCACCATCGCGGTGCAGTCGCTGTAGCAGGCGCCGCACATGATGCAGTTGCTCACCATGTTCACCTGGCTGAACGAATCCTTGTTCACGTGCGCTTCTTTTTGCGGCCCGTCCTGCACATAGGGGTCGATGTGTTTCACCTTGTCGTAGAACGGCTGGATATCAACCACCAAATCCTTCAGCACCGGCTGGTTCTTCTGCGGGCCAATCTCGATGATGCCGTCCTTCGCCGGCGCAATATTCTTGTGCTCATTCCCCGCCAGCACGTCGGTCACTTTGGTCTTGCAGGCCAGGCGGCTGCGGTTGGCGATGTACATGCCGCAACTGCCGCAAATGCTGGCGCGGCAACTGCGGCGGAAAGTCAACGTCCCATCCAGCTCGCCCTTAATCCATTCCAGCCCCTGCAACACCGTCGTCGCAGGCGTGTAAGGCACTTCAAAATCCTGGGTTTTCTGAATCACCGTATCGCCCACCGGCGTCCCGCGCATCACGCGGAAAGTCACGGTCTTCTGCACCACCTTTTCGGCAGGCGCAGCTTTCTTGGTAGTTGAGGCAGCAACGGCTTTTTTCTTCTCGACAGGCATGGCGGCACCATAAGCTTGTGCAGGCCCCATGTCATCTCCACTGCGAAAAACCCTTGCAGGTGTGTGCCCCCATGTATCGTAAAGGGCAATGCTGCTATAACCTCTCCACATGAGGGGTTTTCTGGTTCCACTGAACATACCGTTCACGGCCGCCGTCGCGGCGTGGCTGGCCGAAAACATCAGGCCCCTGCATACCGCCACCGTCTGGCTGCCCAACCAGAGCGCCCGCGCCTCCTTAACCAAACACCTCGCCGCCCTCGGCATCGCCCGCCTGCCCCACCTCCGCCTGTTGCGTGCCGAAGACCCCGACACCGCCGCCCCCGCCCCGCATATCCTCAGCCAACCGGCCCTCGCCGCGATGTTGACGGAACGCTCGCAAACCAACCTTCCTCTCGCGCCGCTCTACAACCAGCAAGTCGGCACGCACGCCGATTGGTCCGGCACCAGCCCCACCGCCCGCACGCTCAAAAAAATCTTCGACACCCTCGACACCACCCTCGCCCAAACCGGCCGCAGCACCCTCGCCGCCGCCAGCGCCGACGCCCTCCACCGCGCGTCACAAACACCCGGCCCGCACCTCGTCGTCGGCCTGTTCGATGCTCACGGCCCCGCCCTCAACCTGCTGCAAAATCTCACCACCCGCGACGATACCGTTTTCTTCTTCCCCGACCTGCCGCTGGAGAATCCCACCCTCGCCAGCCACCCCGGCGCCGCATTGTCCTACCTCCTCGGCAAACTCGCTATCGATCCTCTCACCCTCCAACCTCTCCCCTCCTCTGACCCTCTCACCCTCTCACCCTCTCATCCTCTCACCCTCGCAGTGGCCCCGCACCCCCTCGCCGAAGCCACCACCATCGCCCACCGCACCCACCACGCTCTCCAGCAGCAACAAACCCCCATCCACATCATCTGCCCGGATACAGCGCTCCGCGACCTCATCGCCGCCACCCTCCGCACCTACGGCATCGCCTTTACGGGTAAAGGCCCACGCCTTGCCCACACCCCCGCGGGCCAACTCTTCATCGCGCTGGCACAAGCCGCCGCATCGCCCGAAGCCACTCCCCTCGCCACGCTCTCTCGCCTGCTCAACTTCCACCCCGCACTTGATAGCAGCCTCTGGCGCGGCATTCCCGCCGAAGGCTGGGACGACTGGGAGAAAAAACTCTCAACGCTGGAAAGCGACGAACTCGCCCCCGACCTCCGCCCCTCCGTCACCGCCGACTTCGTGAAGCTCCGCGACCTGCTCCAACCGTTGCACCGCCCGCGCCCGCTCGCCAGTTGGATAACCGATTCACAAAACGCCCTGCCCGAAAACTGGCAACAACTCCCCGGCGGCGCCACGCTGCAACGCTGGCTCGCCCAGGCCGCCGACGCCCCCCTCACGCACGACTGGAGCACCAGCCAGTTCGCCGCCTTCGTCGCCCAGCAACTCAACTTCTGCCACCTGCCCGCCTCCGCCGAAGGTGATGTTTTATTAACGGGACTACTCGAAACCCGCCTGCTCAACGCCGGCACCGTCATCATCGCCGGCGCCAACGAAGGGGTTTGGCCGGGCACCTCCACACCGCTCTTGGGCGACGCCGACTGCGACCGCCTCGGCCTACCAACCGCACGCCAGCAACTGCGCCTCACCGCCGCCGAATGGCACCTCGCGTTGCACGCCGCACCCCACGTTTTCGTCACCCGCAGCGCCACCAATGCCCAGGGCCCCACCCAACCCAGCCGCTTCCTGCAAACTACCAAAACCGACCCCGACACCACTTTCATTAACCAAGCGCAAACCCAAACCATCACGCCGCAATCCCTTCAACGCGCGGGCACCTTCACGCCGGGAGACGCCCTCCTCCACCCCGCCTGGTCGGCCAGCTTCGTCGAAGATCTCGCCCAATGCCCCTACCGCGCGTTGTCCAAACGCCGCCTGCATTTAAAAGAGAGCAGCAGCTACCACGCCGACCCCACATCCGAGCACCACGGCCTCTGGGTGCACCGCTGGCTCGGCGATTTCTGGCCCGCCTGGCAAAAGCCAACCATCGACGACGTCCCCGCCGCCGAAGCATTGCTACTCAAACTCGGCCAGCGCGAGTTGAATCGCCAATCCGATATCATCCGCCGCCTCTGGCAAAACCGCCTGCCGCAACTCGCCGCGCAACTCGTCGCGCATTGGCAGGGCCGCAAAGTCATTCACACCGAAATCAAACTCGAAGGCCACGCCGGTGATAAAAAACTCAACGCCCGCGCCGACCGCATCGACAGCACGCCAAATGGCTGGCGCCTGATCGATTACAAAACCGGCGGCGTGCCCGGCTGGGGCGAAGTGAAACGCGGCGAAAAACCCCAACTCCTCATCGAAGCGGTTTTAGCCGCCCAAAACAATCACAGGGTCGAAGGCGTCGAGTACGTCAAGCTCAACAACCACGGCAAAAAGCTGGTCGAGAGCAAACCGCAGCCGCTCGGCAATTTGCAGGAGGCCCTCGACCAAACCGGCCCGTGGCTCCAAGCCCTGGCCACTCGCTACGCCCCGCAACAAACTTTTCCCGCCGCGCCGGTCTACGGCGGCGGGCTGCAACCGCGCGGCCATTGCGAACGCTGCGCCTTCGGCGGCATCTGCCGCTGGCAGGAGGCCTCCCATGAGTAGGCGCGAAATGAATGAGGCGGCAAAACTAACCGCCACCCAACTCCAGCGCGCCGCGCTCGACGCCCGCGCCAGCGTCTACATCGCCGCCAACGCGGGCACAGGCAAAACCGAAGTCCTCACCTACCGCATCATCGCACTGCTGCTCGCCAACTTTGAGCTCTCGCCATCAAACATCCTCGGCCTCACCTTCACCAAGGCCGCGGCGGCCGAAATGGCCGCGCGCCTCACCGAACTGCTGCACGAATGGAACGGCAAAGACGACAGATCGCTGCAAACCAAACTGCAAGACGTCTTCGGCCTCGATATCACGCCGCAACTGCTCAAACGCTTCCGCCAACTCCCCGCGCTGGTGGCCGACGCCCCGCCCACCCTCACCACCATCCACGGTTTCGCCCAGCAACTGCTGAGCCGCTTAAGCGAGGGCGACGCCCTGCCGCAACCTTTCGAATTGGTCGAAGACGCCGCGCAACTCGGCCTGCTCCCAGCCGCGCTCGCCCGCGCCGTACACCACGCCAACGAAAGCGAACAGCAATCCCTCGACCTGCTGCTCGAAGAACTCGGCGACAACGGCTGGCGCGAACTCTCCGGCCTGTTCGAGCATAACTGGCAAGCCTTCATCGAGGTTGTCCAGCAGGGCAACTTCACAGAACATCTGCAACAAGTCCTCGGCCTCACCATACCCGAAAGCGAACTCGAGAAACAACTGCTGCCCACGCCTGAAGAACAGCAAGCCCTGCGCCTTCTCGCACCCGGCGTGTTCAACGGCAGCTTCGCCACCTGGATGAGTTATCTTTTCATCAAAGAAGGCGAAGGTACCCCTGCCATCCGTAGCTTCCCCGCACTCAAAAAAGAGGTCGATGCCCACCCCGCCGCCGCGCAAACCCTGCGCGACGCCCAAACCCGCGTCGAACAAATCCGCAACCAGTTGCGCGGCTGGCAAAGCTATCATCTCACTCTCGCGCTCATGGTGTGGTGGAGCGCCGTGCGCCACGAACTCGATATTTTAAAGGAACAACGCCGCCTTAAAACCCACGGTGATTTCCTGGGCGACCTCGAACACCTGCTGCAACAGGCCATGAATAACGAAGGCCGTGGCCAGTGGCTCGCCCAGCGGCTCGAGCGCCGCTACGCCCATCTCCTCGTTGACGAAGCACAGGACAACTCACCGCAACAAGCCCGCCTCGTCCACATGCTCGCGCAAGTGTTCCTCAGCGGCGACGTCGGCACCGGCGAGCGTACCGTACTGGCGGTGGGCGACCCCAAGCAAAGCATCTACCGCTTCCAGGGCGCGCGGCAGCAGCTCTTTTCCGAACTCGAAACCTTCCTCCACACCTGGAGCGGCCAACGCCTCGTCAACGTCACCAGCAAGCACAGCTTCCGTTCCAGCGCCCCGCTCATCCAGGCGGTCGAAGATGTCTTTGCAAACGAAGATCTCCGCGCCAGCCTCGGCAGCTGGACGCCTCACAGCACCGTCTATCCGCACGCGTGGGGCCGCGCCGAACTCTGGCCGCTCACCATCGAACCCGAAGCCGTAAAACCCGAACCATTCCGCATCGAAGCAACCCCGCAATACAAAGCCGACGGCGCCAACCTCTTCGGCACCCAACTGGCAGCTTGGCTGCATGCCCGCAAGGCCGAAGGCTGCGTCATGCCCAGCACCGGCAAACCACTCGCCTGGGGCGATATCCTCGTTCTCGTCCAGCGCAACAGTACCGCTATGGCCATCGCGGGTGCGCTCAGCGCCGCGCACATTCCCGCCGTCGCGGTCAGCGGCAAGGGCGCGCCACCACCAGTCGTTTCCGACATCACCGCCCTCATCCGCTACCTGAACGGCCCCACCGATACCCTCGCCCTCGCGCAAGTATTGAAAAGCCCGCTGTGCAGTTGGAGCGACACCCAGCTTTTGCAACTCGCGCAAAACGACTGGCAACTCACCGGCCAACCCGCTAAAGGGGCCGCCGAATGGCTCACCCACTGGCAAGCCCGCGCCGCCGCCGTCCCGCCCCCCACCTGGCTGGCCGAACTATTGCAACGCCCCGACGTCTTCTCCGCCTATGCGCAACGCGGCCCCCTGCCGCCCGACGCGCTGCGCGCCGAACTCGCCGGCCTCCTCGCCGCGGCCGAACCCCACGCCACTATGGCCGATCTCCTCGCGTCGTGGGAAACCACCCCGCCCCGCCCGCTGGGTGAAAGCGGCGACGTCGTCCGCGTCATGACCGTGCACAAAGCCAAGGGCCTTGGCGCACCGCTGGTGGTGGTGGCCGAAACCACCCGCAGCAAAAAAGCCGATGACCACATTCTCTGGCAACGCAACGAACACGGTCAGGCCACCCTCATGCTGCTCGCCCGCAAAAAAGCCCTCGCGCCCCAGTTCCAAACCCAACTCGAAGAGGAGGAAAACAACCGCCTCGACGCCGACCAGGCCAGCGGCCTCTACGTCGCACTCACCCGCGCCAAGGACTGGCTGGTTATCGGCGGCTGGAGCAGCGAAAAAAACGCCGCCGAGAACCAGACGGAGAAAAACCACTGGTACGCCCAGGTCGCCAAAGCCGCGGCCAACTGGAAAGACGACAACGGCATCAAAATCCGCGAATCCGGCACCCTCGAAAAACAACCGCACCCCGCTGCCCTCTCATCCTCTCACCCTCTCACCCTCTTGCCTTCTCCTGCCCCGCTGCAACCCTTCCCCTGGCCGCAGGAAGAACCCTACATCCCCACCCGCGAAGCCGCCCTGCAACGCGGCACGCTCCAGCACCGCCTGCTGCACGCTCTCGCGCCGCTGCCGCCGCAGAACCGCGCGACCGAAGGCGAGCGCCTCCTCACCCTCTGGCAATCCGACGTAAAACTCCTGCAACCTGTCCTCAACGTCTTTGAAAAGCACCCCTACCTTTTCACCCCGCAAAGCGAAGGCGAGGTCCCCATCGTCGTGAACAATGCCGAAGGCCGCATCGACCGCCTCATCGACACCGGAAACGAAATCCACATCATCGACTTCAAGACCGAATCCACCCCGCCCGCCACCGTGCCGGAAAGCTACCGGCAGCAACTCACCGCCTACAAACAGGCCCTGGCTCCGGCCTACCCCGGCAAAACCATCAAAACCGGCCTTTTATGGCTGGCTGGTAATCAGCTCGCCTGGCTCGACTAGCCGCGCCTTGACGGCGGTGCTACAGTGCCCCCGTAAGCAAGTATGCCATCACAAAGACAGGAGAGTTCTCATGGCCAATGTCGCCAGCGTCACCGACACCGATTTCGATAAGGAAGTGTTAGGCAGCAGCACCCCCGTGGTGGTCGATTTCTGGGCCGAATGGTGCGGCCCCTGCAAGGCGCTAAGCCTGTTGCTCGAGGCCGCCGCGGCCAATGCCAAAAACGTGCGCGTGGTCAAAATGAACATCGAGGAAAACCTCGAAACCCCGACCAAATTCGGCATCCGCAGCATTCCCACGCTCATGGCCTTCAAAAACGGCGAGCTCGCGGGCACGCTGGTAGGCCTGCGCCCGCAAGCCGAACTCGAAAGCTGGCTGGGCAACCTGTAAGAGGTATCATGCCGACGAAGGTCGGCATCCACGATAAGCGTGCGCCGAAGGCGCTCAAACCAAAACAAGCCGGAAAAACCTGATGGACGCCCACAGCCTCTTCCTCGCCACCCTCCTGGGCCTTATCGAGGCCGCCACCGAATTCCTCCCTGTGTCCTCCACCGGCCACCTGCTGCTGGCCGGGCATTTCCTCGGCTTCGACAATCCCGGCGGCCAAAATTCATCAGCGACCTTCGACATCGTCATCCAGCTCGGCGCCATCCTGGCAATCGTGGCTCTCTACTGGAACAAACTCTGGGGCCTCGCCTTCGGCGCCCTCAAGCCGGGTGGCAAGCGTAATTACGCCCTCGCCGTCATCCTCGCCTTCCTGCCCGCCGCCGTGCTCGGCGCAGCCTTGCATAAAGTCATCACCGAGGTGCTGTTCAACCCCTGGGTAGTGTGCGCCATGCTGGTGGCAGGCGGCGCCGCCATTCTGGTGATCGAAAAAATAGCCCCCAAACCCCGCCTCACCAATAACGAAAAAATGAGCTGGCGCACCGCACTGGGTATCGGCTTTTTGCAATGCCTGGCCATGATACCCGGCGTCAGCCGCAGCGGTGCCAGCATCATGGGCGCGCTGATGCTCGGCGTCGAACGCAAGGCCGCCACCGAGTTCTCGTTTTTCCTTGCCATCCCCACCATGTTCGGTGCCACGGTGTTCGATTTGTACAAAACGCACGAGAGTCTCACCTCCCACGACGCCGCACTCATCGCCGTGGGCTTCGCGGTGTCGTTCGCCGGTGCGCTGGCGGTGGTCAAGTGGTTCATCGGCTACGTGCAAAAGCACAACTTTAGCGCCTTCGCCTACTACCGCATCGCGCTCGGTGCCCTCGGCCTCGCCCTGCTCTCTGCGGGCTTTTAAAAACAGAAATGCCCCCTCACGGGGGCATTCTCACGCTCAACGATGGGCTTCCATCGCATCAAAGTCGTTCACTTCGCCTTTCTTGTTCAGCTTCACATCGTCGCCAAAAGCTATCTTGGCGGTCTCCCGTTTGTAGCGTTCAAGCGCGGCTTTATCCGAGGGATGTTTCACTGCAGGAGGCGTATCAGGTTTCATGGAGTCGCTCCACAAAAACACCCGCGGCGCGGGCGGCAAAATGCGAGGTCAGGATTACTCCCTTAAGTCCGTAACATGGGAACAATCAGTCATACCGTCAACCCCGCGCAGGGTCAAAACCGCCACTTAATTTTGCGGTGTGGCAAAATGGAAATCGTCGCCCAGGTACACGCGCTTGACGTCGGCGTTGGCGGCCACCTCGGCGGGCGTGCCGCTGGCCAGCACCTGACCCTCGGCCATGATGTAGGCACGATCCACCAGGCTCAGCGTGTCGCGCACGTTGTGGTCGGTAATCAGCACGCCCAGGCCCCGGTTTTTCAGGTGATGCACCAGCCCTTTAATGTCGCGCACCGCAATCGGGTCAACCCCCGCGAACGGCTCGTCCAGCAGCAGGTAGGCGGGGTTGGTGGCCAGCGCACGGGCAATCTCCACCCGGCGGCGCTCACCGCCAGAAAGCGCGGGCGCGGGCGAGAACCGCACCCGCTCCAGCCCGAATTCCGCCAGCAACTCGTCCAGCCGCTGCTGCAATTCCGCGTGCGTCTTGCACACCAGTTCCAACACCGCGCGCAAGTTGTCTTCCACGTTGAGGCCACGGAAAATACTCGCCTCCTGCGGCAGATAGCCCAGCCCGGCGCGGGCACGGCGGTACATCGGCCACGGCGTCAGGTCGGCACCATCGAGCCAGATATGCCCGCCATCCACCGGTACCATGCCCATGATGGCCTGAAAACACGTGGTTTTCCCCGCGCCGTTGGGCCCCAGCAGCGCCACAATCTCGCCACGCCGCACCACCAGGCTCACCTGGCGCAGCAGCGTGCGCGCGCCCACCTTGCGCATCAGCCCATCGGCCTTGAGGCCGCTGTTGGGCAAGGCGGTAACGTTGGGATGCTGGGCGTTCATGAAGGCCCTCTATTTACTCTCATTTCCCTCATTTTGGAAGTGCGCGTGCACCCGGCCACCGTTCCCCCCACCCTGGTTCTGCATCACCGCCTGGCCGTTGGCGGTGTCGTAATCCAGCCGCGTGCCGGTCAGCGTATGGCCGCCGCGCGTCAGCTTCACCACCCCGCCGGTCATCACCAGCTTGTTGGTGGCAGGGGTGTAAACCGCCTTGTCGCCGGTGGCCACATCGTTGGGGCTCAGGGAGTTGTGCCGGGTAATCACCACATTCCCCGTCGCCACCACTTCTTTAATATCGCCGCCACTTTTCTTGCCTTTGGAATCGGTGCTGTAATCAATATCCGCCCGTGCCGCGGTCATCGTCCAGTCGCCGCGCACGGCCTTCACGTTGCCGGTGAACACCGCATGCCCACCGCCCTGGTCAACCTCCAAACGGTCGGCATCCACATCCAAAGGCAGGTTGGCGGCGAACGCCGGTGCCAGAACCGCCATCATCCCCAAAACCAGCAACAGATACCGCATGATTTATTCCTTCGGTTGTAACCTTGCGTGAACTCTCCCCCACAGCGTCGCCTTCTGTGTCTGCGGGTCTACCTTGAACTGCTGGGCCTGCACCTGCAATGTCTGGTTGGAGAGCGTGTGCGTCAGGCTCACGCCACTGGTGCCGGAGATCTCCTGCGTCTGCAAATCGGCCTTCATCGCCGGGGCGTGGATAATGGTATCCGAATTCTGGAGCACTACATTACCCTTCAAGCTCAGCTTGGCGTCGTTGGGGTAATAATCACCGTGGT
Source organism: uncultured Pseudomonadales bacterium (assembly GCA_964601735.1). Taxonomy (GTDB): domain Bacteria; phylum Pseudomonadota; class Alphaproteobacteria; order UBA2136; family UBA6156; genus DATAJX01. The sequence continues at coordinate 49,391 of CAZROO010000003.1, read as the reverse complement.
CGGCGCTGCCGGTCAGCATCCCCGCCGTGGTGCTGGAAAGATTCTGCCACCAGCCCCGGGCCTCATCCAACCCCACCACGCTGTCGCTTACCGTGCCGCTTTGCGTGGCGCGCACGCCGTTCAGTTGCCACTTGCGGCCCTTGTTGTCCTCGCCGGTGAACTGCGGATTCTGCGTCACCGTCGCGGTATCAATCGTGCTGGCCGAAACCGTTTTCAAATTCGGTTGCTGCACCGGCGCTTCCAGCCGCAGCATGCGATTATTCTGCACGCCCAGCAGCAGCACGACGGTAATCACCACCGCCATCACCGCCAGAATCAGGGCCAGTCGTTGCCGCATCAAACCACACCTTTGGCCAAACAGTCGCTAAGCCGCAACAGCCCCACCGGCCTGCCGTTTTCATCACCCCCATCAATCACCCAGAGGCTGGTGATGCGCTTGTCGCTCATCACCGCCACCGCGCTGGTGCACAGCTCGTTTGCCGTGGTGCTTTTGGGGTGGGCGGTAAACACTTCTTTCGCGTTCTTGCTTAACAGGTCGGGCGTCAGGCGGCGCTTCAAATCGCCGTCGGTAAACATCCCCACCAGCCTGCCCGCCTTGTCGGTGAACCCGACACAGCCCAGGTTTTTCTCGGTCAGCGCAATCAGCACTTCATCCATCTTGGCACTCTCCGGCAGCAGCGGCAAATCGTCCTTCACCATCACCTCGTGCACGCGCAACAGCTGCGCGCCCAGCTTGCCGCCGGGATGGAACTGCGCAAAATCGTTCTGCGTGAAGCCGCGCGCCGCCATCAATGCCACCGCCAGCGCGTCGGCCAGCGCCAGCGCCGCGGTGGTGCTGGTGGTGGGCGCCAGGTTCAGGGGGCAGGCTTCCTTTTCCACCCGCGTGCATAATACCTGCGTGGCGGCCTTGCCCAGCGTGCCATCAGGCTTGCCGGTCAAGGCAATCAGCGGAATCGAAAACCGCGTGCAATACCCAATGATGGCCGCCAGCTCCTTGCTTTCGCCGCTGTGGGAGAGCGCCAGCACCGCGTCATCTCTGCCGATCATGCCCAAATCGCCGTGCAGCGCCTCGGTGGGGTGGACAAAAAACGCCGGCGTTCCGGTGCTCGCCAGCGTCGCGGCAATCTTGCCGCCGATGTGCCCGCTCTTGCCCACGCCGGTCACAATCAACCGGCCTTTCAGGTTCAAAACCAGCTCCACGCCCGCGGCAAAACCGGCGTCCTTCTCCACCGCCTTGGCCAGCGCCGCCAGCGCGGCGCCTTCTTCCTGCAATACCCGCGCGGCTTCCTTAACAAACTGGTTTTTCATTCCCACTCCTAATGCGCAAACAAATCGTCTTCGTTGAAACCGGCCAGGTCCATATCCACCCGCACCGGCAGGTAGTCCAGCGCCGCCAGCATCCATTCGTTCCGGTTCGCGGCCTGCAGTTCCTCGCGCATCGCGGTCCAGATACGCGTCAGGTAAAACACGTCCAGCGCGGCATACTTCTGCTGGCTCGCCGTCAGCTCCGGCGCCGCCCAATTACTCAATTGTTCGGCCTTATCAAGCTCGTCGCCGCAGTATTCCAGCACCAGCGCGCGCAGGTTGTGTTTTTTGCCTTCCGGGTAAAGCAGCTTGTGGCCAATCTTGGTGCAGAACATCGGCGCGGTGCGCACGCCCAAATGCCGCTGCAACTGCGCCAGATCAAACCGCGCAAAGTGGAAAATCTTCAGCACCTTGGGGTCGGCCAGCAGTGCCTTCAGGTTCGGCGCGCTGTAGTCGTCGCCTAACTTCACCAGCCACACGTTGCCCTGGCTGTCGCCCACCTGCACCAGGCACAGCTTGTCCTTGGTCACGGAGAGGCCCGTGGTTTCAGTATCAATCGCCGCCAGCCCGTCGGGGAAAGTCAGGCCACTGGGTAAATCGTCATGAATCAAAGTAATTTTAGGCTCGCTCATGGGGCTGATATCTACCACAGAACCCTCTCCAGAGCGAGATTAACGCTCGTTTTTCAATGCCTGCTCAAGAAGTCCTAAAAGGCACTCCGCCTCGTTCCGCGTAATGATGTTTTCCACTGCCGCATGCGGCCCGCTCATCCTCACCACCACCTGCTCGCAGTTGCGGTCGGTTTCCACCGCCTCCACCTCAATGGTGACGGTATTCCCCAACTCATTGACAAAGGTGGTTTTCACAACCCCAGCATACGCCCGCATTCTTTTAAAACAAAGCCCCGCGAAGCGGGGCTTAAAAAACTTTATCCGGCGGGATGAGAAAACCATTTTCTCCGACGGCCGAGCACCGCAGCGTACACCCTTAGTACGTGAGGAGCGCAGGACGAGGAAAAATGGTTTTATCGCCCGTCCGGTAAAGTTTTAAAGAACATAAACAAACAGGAATAGCCCAATCCAGACGACGTCCACAAAGTGCCAGTACCAGGCCGTCGCTTCAAAAAAGAAGTGCTGGTGACGGGTAAAGTCGCCGCGCGCCAGCCGCCAATGCGTCATCATCAACAGAAGGGTGCCGACGAGCACGTGGAAGCCGTGGAAGCCGGTAAGCATGAAAAACGTGGTGCCGTACACGCCGGAAGAAAGGGTGTAGGCCGCATGGTGGTATTCGGTGGCCTGGCAGGCCAAAAACAGCACGCCCAGTTGCCAGGTGAGGAACGTCGCCAGAATTGCATCGCTGCGCCGTCCGTGCAGCACGCTGTGGTGCGCCCAGGTGATGGTCGCGCCGCTGCTCAGCAGCAGCAGGGTGTTCACAATCGGCAGGTCCAGGCTCAGCGTCGCGATGTTGGCAGGCGGCCAGGCCATATTGTGCATGCGTAGGTAAAAGTACGCCGCAAAAAACGCCGAAAAGAACATCACTTCCGACGCGATGAAAAAAATCATCCCGTAGCGGTTGGCCAGGTCCAGCACCAGCGGAATGGCGCCATAGCCGCGCTCACGGCTTTCGATAATCAGGCTCTTGAACCAGCCTGCGGCGGCGGTCAGCACGGTCAGCAAACCGGCGGCCAGCACGCCTTCGCCCACAATCAGCGGCCGGACGTGCAGCAGCATGATGAACCCCGCCGCCATCAAGCCCGCGCCAAAGCACGAGAGCGGCGGCCACAGGCTCGGCTGCGGCACAAAAAAGTCGTGGTCTTGCTGGTGGTCGCTCATTTGCGAAGGTTCCTCTTCATAATCTTCTGCGCCGCATCCACCACGGTAAAACCGGCGCGGGCATGCAGGCCGTCATTGTCGCGCGCGGCCTTCACGTAAACTTCGTTGTAACCCAGTTGCTTCAGCGCCATCATGCGTTGGCCCAGCAGCAGCTCGGGCAAACCCTTGCCGCGGAATTCCGGCAGCACGAACAGAAAGGACAACCACGGCGTCAGTTCCTTGTCGGCGCCGGTTTCCAGCTCAATCACGCTGCCCATCGCCACCACGCGGCCGCTGGTGGTCACGCCAAAGTGCAGGCGCGGCGCCTCGCGGTCTTCCTCGCGCAGGTACTCGCGCCACGCTTCCACCGTCTTGCCCGGGCACACGCCCAGTTCGTTCCAGTGTTCAAAACTGGCCTTCACAATCTCGCCCAGCGCCTCTTCCGGCAGGCGGTTGAAACGCTCAACGCCAAAACGCTTCTCGGTGAACCCCATTTACTTCTTCTCCTCTGTCGGATGCTCTTGCGGGGGCGCCACTTGTGGTGTTTGGGGGCCACCAAATTCCGGCAACTTCAACCCCTTGTAAGTGGGCATGGCGCGGTCGCCGAATTCCTTGACGAACGGTGCCGCCTTGGTCTGGCCCCAGCCGCCCAGGTAAACCGCCAGGCCAAAAAAGTACACCAACGCCGTCAGCACCGCACACATCAGCCCGGTCACGAAAATCCGAAACGTCAGCTGGTAATCCTTCAGCAGTTCGCCCTTGTTGTAGTGCACATCGTGCACCCCGGCGCCCTCGTGAATGCTCTTACGCTTGCCGTGCGCCATCAGTGGTGACCTCCGTATGGGTACGCCGTCTTGTGCTTCCACACCGGCAGCTTTTCAAAGTTGTGCGGGCTGGGCGGGCTGCTGGTCGCGGTCCAGTCCAGCGTCACGGCGTTCCAGGGGTTGGTGGACGCCGGCTTGCCGTGCTTGCGGCTGTAAAAAACGTTCACCAGAATCAGCAGCTGCGTCATCCCGAACACAAACGCCCCGATGCTGCACAGCAAATTCAAATCGGTATAAATCGGGTTGTAGTCGGCAATGCGGCGCGGCATGCCCATCATGCCCAAAAAGTGCATGGGGAAGAACGTCACGTTCAGGCTCACAAACGAAATCCAGAAATGCCACCAGCCGATTTTTTCCGAAAGGAAGCGCCCGGTCATTTTGGGGAACCAGTGGTACAGCCCGGCCATCAGGCCCATGAACGTGCCCGCCACGAACACGTAGTGGATGTGCGCGACCACGTAGTAGGTGTCCTGCATCATGTAATCCACCGGCGCGCTGGCCAGCACCACGCCGCTGAACCCGCCGATGGTGAACAGCACCACAAAGCCAATCGCAAACTTCATCGCGGTGGTGAATTCAATGGCCCCACCCCACATCGTCGCAATCCAGTTGAAAATCTTCACCCCGGTCGGCACGGCAATCAGCATGGTCATGCTCATGAAAATCATCTGAGCGGTCACGTCCATGCCCACGGTGTACATGTGGTGGGCCCACACCATCTGGCCCAGCACGGCAATGGCGGTAGTGGCCCACACCATGCTGGTGTAGCCGAACAGCGGCTTGTGGCTGTGGGTGGCAATCACGTCCGAAATAATGCCGAACGCGGGCAGAATCATAATGTAAACCGCCGGGTGGGAGTAGAACCAGAAAATATGCTGGAACAGCACCGGGTCGCCGCCGCCCGCGGGGTTGAAAAAGCTGGTGCCGAAGTTACGGTCCATCAGCAGCATGGTTACAGAGCCGGCCAGCACGGGGGTAGCCACCAGTTGCAGCCAGGCGGTAATCAGCATGGCCCAGCTGAACATCGGCATCTTGAACATGCTCATGCCGGGGCAGCGCATGTTCACAATGGTGGTGATGAAGTTGATGGAACCCATGATGCTGCTCGCGCCCGCAAGGTGAACACCCAGAATCCACATGTCCATCCCGGCACCGGGGCTGAACTGCGCACTCGTCAGCGGCGGGTACACCGTCCACCCGGCGGCATCCGAGCCGCCCGGCACAAAAAAGCTCGCCAGCATCAACATACCGCTAAACGGCATCAACCAGAACGCCCAGTTGTTGAGGCGCGGGAAGGCCATGTCGGGCGCGCCGATCATCAGCGGCACAAAGTAATTGCCAAAACCGGTCAGCGCTGGAATCAGCACAAAAAAGATCATGATGGTCGCATGCATCGCAGTCATTTCGTTGAAAAACTGGCCGCTCACCAGTTGCAAGCCCGGCTGCGCCAGCTCGCTGCGGATAACCAGCGCAAACAGCCCGCCAATGAACAGGAACGTCAGCGCGTTCATCATGTACAGAATGCCGATTTTCTTATGGTCAACGGTGGTGAACCACTCAAGAAAGCCCGAATAACGGGCGTGGTTTTTGGCGGAATGCTTGGAAGCTTTGGGCTTGGTGGGTTGGGCGGCGGCCATGACGAATTTTATTTCCTTATCTGCGCCTGCTTATAGCACCCCGCAACGCCGCCGCCAATGCAGCGTCACCTATTAAAAAGCCTATTTCCTCACCGCACCGGCCATTCCTCGCCGCTGTCATTCCGGCGAAGGCCGGAATCCACGATAATATTCTGCGCCCTTGCGCGCTCAAACCGGCGCTGTTTTTTGAGTGTCTTTGACACGCATGATCGTGGGTGCTGACCTGCATCGGCATGACAGCGGCGTTATTTCATCACTTCCCGCAACCCGCCCGGCAAATCCGGGTGCCCCAGCATCGCTCCGTGCGCTGCACCCGGCAACTCCACCAGCGTGGCACTCGGGTAAAGGCTGGCCAGCAACTTTGGCTGTACCGCCGGAATCAACCCGTCGCTCTCGCTGTAAAAAACCGCCACCTCAGGCCGCACCTTGCGCGCCGCCAGCACACCCAGCCGTTGGTCGGTCTTAAAACGATAGTGCAACAGCGCATCCACCGGCAGCCACGGGTATTGCGCCTTGGCCACCGCGGTCATGCTGGAAAACGGCGCAATCAATACCAGTGAGTCTACTTTGCGGTTCATCGCCAGGTAAGTCCCCACCGCCGTCCCCAAACTGTAACCCACCACCTGCACCCGCGCGGGGTGAAGCCTGGCCACCAGATTGTCATATTCAAGCACCGCGTCGCCTTCCACATTGGCCTCGGTCGGCGCGCCGTCGCTGGGCTGGTGCAACGCATTGGAATAACCCCGGTAACTGAACCCCGCCACCGCCACATTGTCGTTACGGAACACCCGGTTCTTCAAAAAATCCACCATGCCGGTCACGTCGTCGGCGTTGCCGGCAAACGCCATCACCAAGGTCATCGAAGGCTGCGGCCCGTTGGCATCGGGGAGCGGCGGCAACAGCAAGCCGCGCAATGCAATCCCGTCGCCGGTAATCAGCGTTTGCACCTGCATGTTGGGGTTCTGCACTTTGGTCACGGGCTTCACTGCCTTCACCGCGCGCGGGAAAACCAGCACATCCTGCCGCGAATACACATACCATGTCACTCCGGCATACCCGCCAATCGCAAGAACCACTACCAGAACCGCCGCCACAATCAGCTTGGCCTTCAAACTCAACCACGGCCCGCGCAACGGCACGGCAACCGGCGGGGAAGGAGGCGTTTGAGGCTCCATGAGTCTGCTTTCTTGTTGAGGCACTCTACGCCGCCACCAACGCCAAAACCATACATCTGCTTCCTATCGCGCAGCGATTTCATATTCAGGTCGTGCGCAGCAGGGGATGCAAGGGATAAAGCCCCTTGCCGCCACCGGCCCCATTCCCGCGCAGGCGGGAATCCAGGCATCGCCTCAAAGAGTGGTTTCGTTCAAGGCTTGCACTGGTTTCCCGCCTGCGCGGGGCGCAAGACCGGAGATTTTATTACCGGCTGCGGGCCGTGCTCGCGGGAATGGGGCGGTTATTTCTTCCGAATCCGCGGGTCGTTCGGCAAAGCCTTGAACAACGTATAAGCAAACGTAATCGTATGAACCCCCGCCGGAAGGTCCGGCGTGATGATGAAGTTCAGCGGCAGCATTTTCTCCTCGCCCGCCGGGTAGTGCTGCAACTCAAAACAAAAGCACTGGCGCAAGTCGATATAGTCGGCGATGTCGCCGTCCT
>CAZROO010000003.1:1715-42058 GCA_964601735.1 uncultured Pseudomonadales bacterium | reverse complement strand
TAATACAGCGAGCGCGTGAACACCACCCGCGCACCCAGCGGCTGCGCCGCCGTCAGTTCTTTTTGCTTGAACAGGTGCCACGCGCTCACCGTCCACCACGCGCCCAGCGCCGTGGCCATAATGAGGTACAGCCAGCCCAGCGGCGTGAACAGCGCGGGCATCAGCGTCACCGGCAGCAGCACCAGCAGGTAGCGTAAAATGGCGACGCGCGTCAGCGCCTCGCCGTGCACCACCGGGTACATCGGCACCTTGGCGCGGGTGTAGTCGGCGTTGCTCAAAAGGGCCAGCGCCCAGAAGTGCGGCGGCGTCCAAAGGAATATGATGGCGAACATCAGCCACGGCAGCGGGTCGTGCAACTGTCCCTGCACCGCCGCCCAGCCCACCAGCGGCGGGAAGGCCCCCGCTGCGCCGCCGATGACGATATTTTGCACCGTATTCCGCTTCAGCAGCATGGTGTAAATCAGCACATAAAACAGCGCGCCGGAGAGCGCCATCAAACCCGTCAGAAAATTGGCCCCGGCCCACGCCACCGCAAACCCCAGCACAATTTCTGCTATGCCCAGCGCCAGCACAAACCCCGGCGTGCGTCGGCCCATCGGCAAAGGCCGCCGCTGGGTGCGCTTCATCACCACATCAATATCGCGGTCCCACCACATGTTGATGGTATTGCCCCCGGCGGCCGAAACCACCAGCCCGGCCAGCCCAGCCAGTACCTGCTTCCACACCAGCAAATCCAGGTTGCCCTTGGCCGCCACCAGGCTGCCGCACAGGCAAGTGATGGCCAGCAGCAGAATGATCTTCGGCTTTGACAGAACAGCGACATCAGTGAGCCAACCGCGCATCAAAACCGCCCTATTTGCGACGCTTGCGCACGTTCTTGCGACGCCGGAGCGACATCTCTGCATCACTTTGTGCCATCGCGTAAGAGGCCCCATGCGCCCGCCCCGACTCCCCGTAAACCAGGTATAAAACGTTCCCCACCGCAATCATGAACACCAGCGTCCCCCAGCCCAAATGGGCAATGCTCAGCGCCTCGTAAAACGTCGGATAATCGCTAAAGCTGTAAAGGGTTAGAATACCAAGGCACACCTGCCCCCACACCATCAGGTGCAGCGCCACCGCACCCCGTCTCAGTGCCGGCGCCTTGCGTTTCGCCAATCCGATATAAACCCCGCTCAGCACCACCACCGCCAGCGCCAGGTAGCGGTGCAGCATATGACTATGCTGTTGTAAATCTTCAGGAAACCACTGCCCCCCGCAGCTGAACAACCCGCCGCAAACCCCACCGGCGTGGCTGCTGCTCACAAACGCGCCCACGGTCATCAGCACCCACACCAGCGCCACCAAAGCGCCCACATAAAACTTTACGAAATCCGGCGCCCGCGGCGGCGTTTTCACCCCTTTCGAAGCCACTTCGCGCCGCAGCCACAGCATGCTGGCAAAAAACAGCATCGCGGTAGCCAGATGCACCGCCACGCTCCACGGCGCGTTGGCCTTGAGCACGGTCAGTCCGCCCAGCAATCCTTGCACCGCCAGCAACACGGTCATGGCACCCAATGGCAACCACTCGCCTTTGGGGCGGTGGAAACTGTAGCCGATCATCCCCAATACACTCACACCCACAATCATCGCGGTCAGGCGGTGCACCCACTCCAGCGCCACCTGGAACCAGATGAAATGCCGCCCCTCATATATATAGCCACCCGGCACGACGCTTTCCGGCCACGGCCACCACACGCCGTAGCAGTGCGGCCAGTCGGGGCAGCTGGTGCCTGCATCAAACACCCGCGTGGCGCCGCCCAGCAGCACCAGCAGGTAAACCAGAAACAAGGTAACGTTCACAACGCGCCGGTAAGTGAATAAAGCAGGCATGCCCTCTTCTACGAGCGCACGGCTATCAATGCAAGAAGCATCAACCTTGCGCTATGCTCTAACCAAGCCGTCATGCCCGCGCAGGCGGGCATCCAGAGGGCAGGGCCCACTACCGCCTGATTTTTTCTCCGCCTGCCCCGCGTTGACCCGGCGTATTATCGCTGGAGAGAAAACCAAATCAAACCGCAGGGCCAATGACGGGGCTATGGTTCGGCCTCTCGGTCTTTAACCGACGGAGCCCGTCTCCTCAAACCGCAACCCCGTCATTGGCCTTGCGGCTGACAGTCGTTTTCTTTTTCAGGCCTCTTGGCGCAAGTCCAACGCGGGGACACGGTGCTGTTTGTAACAGCCGATAAATTGTATCCAATTCAAGAAGGAAAAAGGCCCCTTTCCGCCCGGTTTAAAACCATCGCCATATGCAACCAATAGTGGCATTGCCGCACCCCCTGTCAGGAGCAACCAGACGGTCTGTGCCAGGCCTTACAACGTAGCCCAGAGGTTCAGCTCTTCATCATCTTCCGGTTTTTATCCCTGAACAAATTGTATACTTAATACAATTCTCACATTCGACACGATTTAATCCGAACAACAACTTTAAGTTGTATTCAATATTCCCTAAACCGGCTGGCGCAGCCAGCGGAAAGCCGCCTTGCCGTCGAACTGCTCGGCCAGCCATGTCAGCGCAGGCTCAAGCTCCTGCTCCAGCTCAAACGGCAGCCGCAGAATCGCCAGCCCGCAACCGTACATGCCTTTTCGCTCACCTTCAGTGGGCCATTCCATCTCAGCCACCCAGGTGGCGGGAATATCCAGTTTCGCCAGCCCTTCCAGCATGGCGGTGTGGCGTCCGGCCTCTAGCAGCGGGTACCACACCGCCACCGTGCCCTTGCTCCAGATGCCGTAAATGTCGTCCACCGTCGCCACGGTGGTCAGGTACTCGTCCTTTTCCTCAAAGCTGGGGTCAATCAGCACCATCCCGCGCCCACCCGGCGGCGGCAGCAGCGTCGGCACCACCACATGCCCGTCGCCTTCGTACAAATCGGCGCGCGCGTCGGCCTGCAACACGTGCATCAGGCTCACCACTTCCTGCGGGTGGGCTTCCACGGCAATGATCTTGTCCTGCGGCCGCAGCAGCGCCTGTGCCACTGCCGGGCTGCCCGGCACCTGCACCAGCCCCACGCTGCGGTTATAGTGGGCAATCACCTCCAGGTAACGCGCCACGGCGGCGGGCACGCCGGCCTCGCCACGGCGCGGCCACATGCGGGCAATGCCCATGCGCCATTCGCCGGTTTTGTGCATTTCCGGCGCATCCACCGGGTACAGGCCGCGCCCGCCGTGGGTATCATAATAAGTAAAGCCGGTCTCCTTTTGCGCCAGCCGCGCCAGCAGCGCCGCCAGCACGGTGTGTTTGAAGACGTCGGCCATGTGCCCGGCATGGTAGATGTGCTGATACGAAAGCATGCAGGCCTCTATAAAGGAGAACGGCGGATTTGTAAAAAAGTTGCCGCCGACCCGAACATGGCGGCAGACGGCCTTTATAAATTGGGTTACGAACCGGGTGTGAGCAAGAAGCCCAACCCCGCCCGCCCCATGCTGGAACGCGAAGTGCGCGAAATCTACATGCCCGCGCGAGTGCTGGCCGCCTGCATGCCGGACTGGGACAGCGCCGACGACACCGATTTAAGCCAGGCCGTGGGCGACGCGCTGGAGCACGCCTGGTGGCACTGGCGCTGGCTGCTGGCCATCCGCGAGCACAAATGCCGCCTCGTCGTCGTCCAACTGCGCGACGGCCAGGGCCACGAGCTTTACCCACACTACCAGATTGGCGACATGTTCACCCTCAGCCAGTGGCACCCCGAACGCGCCGTGGCCGACGCACAGGTGCTGCTCGCCAGCAGCGGCGACGGCCTGAGCTTTGACCTGCCGCTCGAGGCCGACCTGGTGGCCGAACTCGAGAAACTCGGCGCCAAGCTGGGCGTGGACAGCGATGAAGGCGTGCTCGACGTAGTGATTTCCGCCATGCTGCTGCTCGACGAAGCGCACGATAAATACGTCGAGGAACTCGGCGACGATTTTTACATCGCCACCCGAGGCATCGAGCGCAACCTCGACCGCCTTCTCGACAGCCCCGACGGCCGCTGGAGCAACGACACCATGCAAATCATCGACACTCGCGCCACCACAACCATGAACCAGATTTACACCGAGAACGAAAACGGCGAAGTACCTGAAAACGTGCCGGTTGTTTACCAACCCGCCAGCATGGGCATGACCGGCATGGGCAGCACAGCCACAAAAGACGGCGAAGAAGGCTTTGACGAAGACGACGAAGGTTAGGTACAAGGCATTCATGCCCATTGTTTTCTCACCCATCGCCGTCAAAGCCTATTTCCAGCCCCGCCTGCCCGGCCTACTGCTGGGGCTGGGCGTGCTGGCAACCGACTGGCTCACCAAACTGCTCATCCTCACCAACAGCGGCAGCCTGCCCAAATGGGTACTGCGCGACTGGTTTGCGCTGGTGCACTGGAACAACCGCGGCATGAGCTTCAGCCTGCTCGACGACGCCGTATGGGGCCCGGTGTTCCTCAGTGTCCTCGCCGTGGCGGCCTGCGCTGCGTTCATTCACTGGCTGGGCCATGCGCCACGCCGCTGGCAGCAAATCGGCCTGGGGCTGCTGCTGGGCGGCGCGGTCGGTAATCTGATTGACCGCCTGGTGCACGGCGCGGTGGTCGATTTTGTGCTGCTCTGCCTGCCCAATGTCTGGTGCTTTTACGCTTTTAACGTCGCCGACGCCGCCATCACGCTTGGCGTCATCGCCCTTTTATGGGATAACCTGCGCCACGAAGAGCGCCAACAGAAATAAGAGCTGAATATGGATAAAAAAATCATTCTGGCCTTGGCGGGCGTGAGTCTTTTGACCGCCTGCGGCAGTACCAAACTCATCGGCAACAAGGCGCCGCCGGACGAAACCCAGGTCATCGACGGCCCCGGCCTGGTTTTGCCGCCCGATTTTGACCTACGCCCACCGCGCGAAGCGCAAGATTATGAAAGCGTGCTGCGCCAGCAGAAAAACGCCGAAGCCCAGGGTCTCATTACCGGCGTCAGCGGCACCGTGGCGAATGAGGGCGGCAGCGCCGTACCCGCCGGCGACCAATGGCTGCTCAAACAGGCCGGCGGCACCGCACAGCCGGGCATCCGTAACAAGCTCAGCGGCGAAGTACAGGCCGATAAGGCCAAGGCCAAAGCCGACGCCCACAAGGACGACGGCCTGCTCAAACGCTGGTTCGGCAGCAGCGACGACGACAATACAGACGAGTAATGACCGTGGCGGGCAAGGCTGACCGCACTGCGTTTTTAGGCCTGCTGCTGCCAGTTCTATTGGCGGTTTTTTGCGCTAACAAAGGAAATACCATGGAGATCCAGGAAGCCAAGCTCGACAACGGCATGACCGTGGTGGTGGTACCAGACCACCGCAGCCCCGTGGTGACCCACAGCGTGTGGTACAAAGTCGGCGCCATTGACGAAGCCGAGGGCCACACCGGCCTCAGCCACATGCTGGAGCACCTGATGTTCAAGGGCACCAATAAGTTTCCGGCTGGCGAAATGGACAAGATCGTCCAGCGTAATGGCGGCCAGCAGAATGCCTTCACCAGTTACGAGATGACCGCCTACCACCAGACCATCGCCGCTGAAAAACTGCCGCTGATGATGGAGATCGAAGCCGACCGCATGGAAGGCCTGGTGCTGAGCGATGCTGTGTTCCAGCCCGAACGCAAAGTGGTGAGCGAAGAGCGCAAATGGCGGCTGGAAAGCCAGCCCGCACCTGGTTTTTATGAACGGTTGCAGCGCGCGCGCTTCCAGGCCTCACCGTTCGGCCGTCCGGTCATCGGTTACCGTAAGGACATCGAAGCCTACACCTTTGGCGCCGCGCTCGACTGGTACAAGCGGCATTACGCCCCCAACAACGCCACGCTGCTGATTGTCGGCGACACCGACCTGAAGCAGGTGATGCCGCTGGCGGAAAAATATTACGGCGCTGACAAGCCGCACGACGTTCCCGCCCGCCATGTGGCGATTGAACCGCTGCACAAGGGCGAAGTGCGTCTGATTGAAGTGAACAAGGACGTGCAGGTGCCGGTATACGCCCGCTGGTTCCGCACCCCGAGTATATTTGTGGGCGTGGCCGGGCAACCCGGCAGCATGAAAGAGGCCATGGCGCTATGGGCCTTGAGCGAAGTGCTCGGCGGCAGCGACGTCGCCCGCCTGTATCAGGAACTGGTTCTCAAACAAGGTATCGCCGACGGTGCCAGCGCCAGCTACGACCCGGTTGGCGCCTCCGAGAGCGACATCAATGTGGGCGTATCGCCGCGCACGGGCGTGACACTCGATAAAATCGACGCCGCCGTAACCAAGGTAGTGGAAGAGCTGAAGAAAAACGGCGTAACCGAAGCCGAACTCAAGCGCGCCAAAACCAACTTGCTGGCCAACGAGATTTACAGCCGCGACGACGCCGATAACATCATGTACCGCCTCGGCAGCTGGATTATTGCCGGTGGCAATGCCAAGGACTTTGACAGCTGGCAGCCGGTGCTCAAGAGCCTGACAGTGGCCGATGTCAACGCCGCCGCGCAAAAGTATCTCGACAACAGCCAGTCCACGCTCGGTATCCTGGTCGGCAATAAAAAACTCCTCGGCACCTTCAAGCCTGAAGTCCCCGCCGTGGTCAAACCGATGGAAGCCGCAGCCGCCGAAGCGCGCAAGCGCAAGGTTGCGCCTCCTTCGCCGGAAATGCTCAAGGCTTTTGGCCATTAAACGGTAATCCCGATGCTCTGGCTGCTTGGCGCCCTCGGCAGTAGCATCATGACCTCGGCCAACGCCGAGCTCAACCGCCGCCACCAGCAGGAAGGCTTCCGCCTCAACTTCTGGCGCACGCTGATTGCCGCCATTCTCTGGTTCCCGCTTGCCATCGTGAAGCCCTGGCCGCACGAGGTGAGTTTTTATGCTGCCGCCGTGTTTGGCGGCCTGGGCATGATTGTCGGCAACGTCATCCAGAACCATCTTTCCGCCAACCACAACGGCCGGGTGGCCATTTTATGGATGCCAGGCAAGGCCTTGCTGGTGTTTGTGCTGTGGGCAATCATTGACAGCACCGCCCGCGACAACCTGATTCAAAACCCGCTGAACATGCTAGCGATTCTCGGTTGCTTCGGCATCATGGTCATGGCGCTCAACTCCATGCGTTCCAGCGATGCTAGCTGGAAAGTAATCAAAATGGTAACGCCGGTAGCGGTGCTCTACAGTTTTTCCGACATTTTCTCCCGCCTCGTCATCACGCCGGACCAACTCGCAACCCGCCTCGAAGTTTATTTCTGCGTCGCTACGTTGGTCAGCGTCGGATTCAGTTTGCTGCTGTTCCCGTTCCGCCCGCAACGCGAGCATCCGTGGTATACCCCGGCACTGCTCAGGGCCGGAGCACTGGCCGCAGTACAAAGCACCATCAACCAAACCTGCTTTTTCATCGCCCTTATCACCGGGCCCAATCCGTCTTACGTCAGTATGATCATCATGCTCGCACCACTGTGGCTTGTGCTCTATCACCGTGTCCGCGGCATTCCCGACCACTCCAATCCCGTCGCCGGGCTAGTCATGGCGCTGGCGGCGCTAATGCTGATGGCCGTGGCATTATGAGTGCAGAGCTCAGCGCCTCGCTGTGGCCATACCTGGCGCTGGGGTTTTCATTCTTCGGCGCGCTCATCATCGGCTTCAACCAAGCCGCCCAGTTGCCCGGACATTCAGCCGTGGTCTGGCGACTGCTAGGCATTTTGCCGCTGGCATTCGCCAGTTTTCTCTTCCTGCCTTGGCCGCACGCCTGGGACGTTTATGCCGGCGCCGCGTTGCTCGGCGTAATTCTCGCCTTTTCTGACGTCCGCCTCTACCGCGTTTCCGCCGTCTTCGGCGCCCGCCTGGCTGCGCTTTATATTCCACTCAAAATCGCCCTCAGCTTTGGTCTGTGGGCCGCCATCGCGCCCTCCAGCCTGCAACCGCTTACCTCTTCACCCGGCCGTGCCTTGATGCTTCTCGGCGCCTTCATCCTCGGTTGGGTGGCGCTGCTTTCCATCCGCCGCAACGACATTTCCGCCCGCGCCACCAAGGCGCTGCTGCCGGTGGCCGCCGGACTGGCTACCGCCGATATCGTCGCCAAACTCTGCCTGCCGCTAACCACCGAAACCACGCTGCTGCCGCTCATCGGCCGTGCCGTGGCCGTGCTTACCGTCGGTGGCCTCAGCAGCGCCGCCGTGGTGGCCTGGCGCTACCGCCCCGGCTTGCCGGATAAGAAACAGGCTTTAAAAAGCCTCGGCCTTGGCCTCATTCACCTGGGCGGTTTGACCGTGCTACTGCTGGCGCTAAGCCTGGCACCTAACCCCGGTTACGTGGGCAGCATCACCGTGCTGAGCGCGGTTTGGCTGGCGCTCTACGCCCACGTTTTCCACCGCGAAAAAAACAACCTGTGGGCCGGACTGCTGCTGGTTTTTGCCGGCAGCATGGTAGCCTGGGCCACGGCTTTTTGATATAAAGGCATGGGGATAAAAAGCATGAAAATCATTCACCACCTTAGCCTCACCCTGGCTCTCACCGTATTGACGATAGGAAACATCATGGCGCAACCCAACATCCAGCAACTCAAAACGCCGGCGGGCATCACCGTGTGGCTGGTCGAGAGCCACCAAATCCCCATCATCTCGGTCGAAATCGACTTCCGCGCCGGCAGCGCCTACGATCCCGCCGGGCAGGAAGGCCTAGCCAACCTCACCGCCAGCCTGCTGGACGAGGGTGCAGGCAAGCTCGACGCCACGGCGTTTAAAGAGGCGCTGGACGACATCGGCGCACGCTTTGGTGCCACCGCCGATACCACCGACATCAACGTGACTATGGACACACTGGTGGACAACAAGCAAAAAGCTTTCGACCTGCTCGGTCAGGCGCTGCAAAACCCACGGTTTGATGCCGATGCCCTCATCCGCGTCCGCACCGCCATCCTTTCAGGCATCAAACGTGGCGAGGAAAATCCCGGCGTGGTCGCCAACCGCGCGTTTGACAAAGCTATTTTCGGCACCCACCCATACGCACATCCTTCCAACGGTACGCTCGCCAGCGTGGCCAAGCTGGATGAGGCTATGACCCGAGCCTACTGGCAAAAGAATTTTAGCCGCGCCAACATGGTGGTGAGCGTGGTGGGCGATACCACCCCGGCAGAAATTGAGAAGCTGGTCGATACCGCCCTCGCAGGCCTACCGGCGGGCACGGGTAAAAACGCCGACCAGGCCACCGTAACAAAAATTGCGAATACCGTGCCGGTGCATATTCAAAAAGACACCCCGCAGGCGAGCGTCATGCTCGGCCACCTCGGTATTCCACGCCAGCACCCGGATTTCTGGAACATGTTGGTGATGAATGAACTGCTCGGCGGCGGCGTACTCACCAGCCGCCTATACAAAAGCGTGCGCGAAGAACACGGCCTGGCCTACGGCGTGCGCAGCGCCAACTACCCGCTGCCCGGCAGCGGCGAGTGGCTGATTAGCGTGGAAACCGGCAATGCCACCGTTCAGCAGGCGCTCGACCTCATTCGCACCGAAGTCGAACGCATGCGTACCACCGTGCCCGGGCAACATGAGTTCAACGACGTGGTCGATTATCTCACCGGCTCATTCCCGCTGCGCACCGACACCAACCAGAAGATCCTCAGCTACCTGAGCCTGATGCAGATGGAAAACCTCGGTGCCGATTATATGAAGAACTGGGTCGCCCGCGTCCGCGCGGTCAAGCCGCAAGACCTTCAACGCGTCGCAAAAACTTATATTCATCCGGATAATATGGCGTTGGTCGTCGTTGGCGACGGCGCTGCCCTTAAGGCCAAATAATGCCTGAAGGGCGACGCGTCGTCGAGCAACCCACGCTCAGCGTCAGCGAGGCCACCACGCTCATCCAGGCACATTTCGACGCCATCGAGCGCGTGGCGGTAACCGGCGAACTTCAAGGCAAGCTCCATACCAGCGGCCACTGGTATGGCAGCTTGCGCGACGGCAAGAGCACCCTCGACCTCATCATCTGGCGCGGTAACCTGGCGCGCGGCGTGGTGCCACCCGAACCCGGTACGCAGGTGGTTGCTTACGGCCGATTCAACGCTTACAACAGCAAATACAGTTTGGTGCTGGATAAAATCGAGGTCGCGGGCGTCGGTGCCCTGCTTGCCAAACTCGAGGAACTGAAACAGAAACTCATTGCCGAAGGATTGTTCGATACGGCAAGGAAAAAACCGATTCCGCGCCTGCCGCGCCGTATCGGCATCGTCACCTCGCCCACCGGCGCCGTTATCCGCGACATGCTCCACCGCATTGCCGATCGCTGCCCGCGCCATGTGGTGCTATGGCCAGTGGCGGTGCAAGGCATGCCCGCAGCAGCCGAAATTGCCGCCGCCGTGCAGGGTTTCAATGCGCTACCGGAAAGCCGACGACCCGACGTTCTCATCGTCGCGCGTGGCGGCGGCAGCCTCGAAGATCTGATGGCCTTCAATGATGAGCGCCTGGTACGCGCTGTAGCCGCCAGCACCATCCCGGTTATCAGTGGCGTTGGCCACGAACCCGACGTTACGCTATGCGACTTCGCCGCCGACCTGCGCGCCCCCACGCCCAGCGCCGCCGCCGAGCTGGCCGTGCCGGTGCGCAGCGACCTGCTGGCCGAACTCAACGGCTACGCCGCCTGGCTGCTGCGCGACACCCGCAACCGCCTGCAATTCTCATGGGAAAAACTCGGCGGCCTGCAACGCCTGTTACCCGCGCCGCAAAAGCAGCTCCGCGCCGCGCATGAGCAGCTCCATATGTTCCAGCAACGCCTCACTCCACTCGGCCCCACCCTGCTGCGTTTCGCTAACGAAAGACTCGACGCCATGCACCGCCTCCTGCTCGCCAGTAACCCCGAAACGCCGCTGGCCCGCGGCTATGCCCATGTGTCGACCATCTACGGCCATACGGTCAAACACGTGGCCGAGGCGGTGGGTGAACTGAACCTGCGCTTTGCCGACGGCACCCGCCGCGTGGTGGCGCAATCGCTGGCGCTGGCCATTATGTTCGCGGCATCGGCCTGGGCCGCGCCCCAAATTAAACCAGTGGTCAAACAGGTGCGCAGCGCCTTGCAGCAAGGCGGCTTTTTTATCGGCCAAGTGGCAGACGGCACCAAAGTGTACTTCCACGGCAAGGAAGTGAATGTGAACCCCGACGGCCGTTTCTTCATTGGCTTCGACCGCTTTGAACCCGCCAATGCCATACTTAAAGCTTGTGAAGGAAAGACCTGCGACACGCTGCCGCTGACGCTGACCGAACGCACCTACAAAGTACAGAACGTCGTCGGTGTACCGCCCAAAACCGTCAACCCCGGCCCGGAAGAACTGAAGCAGGCTAAAATTGATACCGCGCACATTATCGCGGCCCGCAGCATGGCATCCAGCCTTACCGCCTTTGAAAAACCCTTTGAACGCCCCATTCACCAGCCCACACCCACCACCGGCGTGTACGGCAGCCGCCGCCTCTACGGCGGCGAAGAACGCAGCTGGCACAAGGGCCATGATTTTGCCGTGCCGCGCGGCACGCCCATTTATGCCCCCGCCGCCGGGGTGGTGACGCTGGCCGAGATGACCTTCTTCAACGGCAACCTTGTCATCATCGACCATGGCGACCGACTGTTCACCATTTACGCCCACCTCTCGGCCATGAACGTAAAGCCCGGCGACAAGGTCAAACGCGGCCGGCTCATCGGCAAGGTCGGCACCACCGGCCGCAGCACGGGGCCGCACCTGCATTGGGGCGCCTACTGGCAAAATATGGCGATTGATCCTATTCTACTGGTGAACCAAGACGAAAGCACAACACCTTGAAAGGCATTTACTGGACGTTTCGCGCCACGGTAGCCCTGCTGGTGGCGGCGCTTGTGGCCAACATGTACGCCAACAATGGCGCTGGGTACGGCTACGGTATTCATCCTTATATTTATTACGCCGTGGCCGCCGCCGTGCTGGTTGTTCCGGCCTTCTGGTGCAGCATGCACCTGTGCGGCGGCATCCTTATTGGCATTGCCGCGGGCGGCCTGGTGGATGGCCTGAAGCTGGGGCTACTGCTGGGCCTGGGCATGGCGGTCTCAAAACTCTGGCCGTATTTCTTTGCCGCCGCCATCGGGTGTTACGTGGGTCACGGCCCGCTGGTTTACACCATCGGTGGCATCATCATCGGCCTTCTGCTGTTCGGCATCGACCGCGCCCTGGTGTACTTCTGGAAATCGACAGAGCGCGGGCACTCTGGCCTTGGCGCCAAATAGAATTATTCTTTCTCCATCCGCGCATCCAGGTCGGCGATAATCGCCGTCCAGTCGGCACCCCTGGCACTCACGGTAACAACCTCGGCAAAGCCCTGCGGCAGCTTGGCGGCATCTTTCGCCGTCGTCACCAGCGTAGCATTAAGCCGCTGCGCCAGTTCGTTCAGGTCAGTGATATCCCGTGCCCCATATTCATAGTGGTCGGCAAACGGTACCTCTTCCACCACGTTCAAACCGTAATGCCGCAGCATGGCAAAAAACTTGTCCGGGTTACCCAGGCCCGCAAACGCCACCAATCGCTTACCGCGCAACGCTTCAATCTGCCATTTCTCCGGCGTCAGCGTCAGCCGGTAGGCGCTCACGCCGTACCATTGGTTCAACTGCCCGGCGGGTTCATCCATCACGACCGCAAAACTGGCGCGCTTGAGCCCGCGCACCGGCTCACGCAGAGGCCCAGCAGGTAGCATGAAGCCATTGCCGAAACCACGCGGGCCATCCACCACTACCACATCGGCGGTGCGGGCAATATCGCGGCGGTGGAAGCCGTCGTCCAGAATAATCAACGTCGCACCCGCCTCTTCCGCACGCCGGACGGCAACCTGCCGATTGGCGGCTATCCACACCACCACACTGGCATGGCGTAGGTTTCTGGCCAGCATCAGGGCTTCATCCCCTACCTGCCAGGCGCTGTGGTTGAAAGGCTCTACCCGCACCGGCCATTGCTTTTCATGCGCACCGTAACCGCTGCCGACAACCGCCACTGCATACCCCTTGGCGGCATAATGTTTGGCCAATGCTTCCACCAGCGGCGTTTTGCCACTGCCGCCGACGGTAATATTGCCGACACTGATGACCGGCACCCCGGCATAATAAACGCCTTGCCCCCGCAACCAGGCCTGCGCCAGGCTGGCACCGCGATAGGCCAGCGCCAGAGGCGAAAGTAACCAGGAAGCCAAACCGGCGGATTGGTACCAAAAGCCTGGCGCCTGCGGCATTAAAGCTTCTCCAGATACCCCGAAAGCAGCGTGGCCGCGGTATAAGACGCCCCGCCGATGGCGGGCATGGTGCCGGCGATTTTGCCGCGCACCTGGTTGAGCAGGTCGGGGTTGGTCAGCCACAGCTTCAGCATTTGCGCCATTTGCGCCAGGCTGGGGGCAACCGCCAGAACACCGGCATCCACCAGCCCCGGCACCATGTCGTCAAAGTTGTAAAAATGCGGCCCGGCAATTGTCGGTGCCTGCAGCTTGAGCGGCTCGATGGGGTTATGACCACCATACTTCAGCAGCGTGCCGCCAATCACCGCCACATGGGCGAGCCGGTACCACATGCCTAGCTCGCCCATCGTATCCGCCACGTAAATATCGGTCGGCGTCGGGCCCGATTTTTTGGGCATCTGGCCAATGCCGCGGCGGTGGATGAAACGCACATGGCGGTGCAAATCGTTGGTAGCCTGCGTACCACGGTGAGGGTGGCGCGGCACAATAATGGTCAGCAAATCCGGCACCGTCGTGCGCAGTTGCAGGTGGATTTTAGCCGCCTCTTCCTCTTCACCCGGGTGGGTACTGGCTACTACCAATGTGGGGCGGCCGCCAATCGCCGCCTGCAGCTTGGCCAACTGGTGATTGTCTACCGGCAGCGGCTCGGCATCGAACTTGAGGTTGCCGCCGATACTCACGTTTTTGGCACCCAGGTACTTAAGCCGTTCCACGTCCACCGGGCGTTGCGCCAAAATATGTACAAAGCGCGAGATAAGCGGCTTGAAGAACCAGCGATAACGCTTGTACTTGGGCCACGAACGGTTGGAGATGCGGCCGTTGAGCAGAATCGGGTTGGGCGCCTTCGAGAGCAGTTCCGGCCAGAAATCAGATTCTGTGAACACGCTGATATCCGGCTTCCAGTGCGCCATGAAGCGGCTGGTGGCCCACGGTGTATCAATCGGCACGTATTGCACCAGCGTTTTGCCGGTGCCGGGGAGCGAGGGCGCACGCGCGGTGAGCACCTGCATGCCGGAGCGCGTGCCGGTGGTGAACAACACGTTGATGTCCGGCCGCAGTGCACGCAAATGGTGAAGGACGCTGAGGGTGCTCAGGCTTTCCCCCGCGCTGGCGCCATGCACCCACAATAGTTTGCCTTCCGGCCGCGCCGCGCTGGGAATGCCGCGGCGTTCATCGAACCGCGCGGGGTCTTCACGACCGCGCAGGCGGCGCATACCCATCCATACCGCCAGAAACGGAGCCAAGACGTAATGAAGTGCGCGATAAACAGTAAGCATGAGAATAAAGGCAACCTAGGGGGTGGAAATCGTGTTGTCCACCCCCCGTAAAATAAGGCGCCGGTTTGTTAAGCGGCTACTTTTTACAGCCACAGCGGGCAACAAAGCTGAGCACCAGGCCCACCAGCGCGCCTTGCAGCAAATGTCCGGCAGCCCACATCTGGCTAAGGTGTGCGGGCAACGGCTGGGTGGCATGGGTAATCATGCCACTGTACACCGCCAGCGGCGCGGCCATCACCATACCGTCTTTAAGACCTTCGACAACGCCACTGCCCCGGTACATAAGCCTGAAGAGGATGGCATAGAAGAACCCGACCAACGTATTGGCGCCGTAAATCAGGTTAAAATCCATCTGGTCGAACGGGCGCCACAGATTGGCGGTAGCCACATAGTCGGCCATCATCACCTGGCTGTTCCAGAGCACCTGGAACACGTTCACCACCACAATCGCGGCAATCACCATCAGCCACATTTTTTTGTCACGGAACAACCCGGCGATATGGCAACCGTACAAGGTGGGACCGCACGCCGTGCAATTTTCGCCGTGTAGGTGCATCGGCGCATTACCGCCAGCCTTGGCAGCAGATTGTTTCAGGCTTTTCAACTTAACCGATTTACGTGAAGCCATAAGTCTTATCCTTTCATTGGGTATTGAAATATAACAGAAAAAATCCCCGGCAAGGGGGCAAGGCCTGCGCCGCAGGCACTCTTTCAGGAGGCTAGCCCTCATGAGCCTGTAAGCGCCAGAGCTTGGCATAAAGGCCCTTTTTGGCCAGTAGCTGCTTGTGCGTGCCGTGTTCGGCAATCTGCCCATGCTCCAGCACGTAAATCGTATCAGCATTTACAATGGTGGAAAGCCGGTGCGCCACCATCAGCGTGGTGCGGCCTTTCATCACTTTTTCCAATGTCTGCTGAATGGCCTTTTCCGACGCGGTATCGAGGCTGGCGGTGGCTTCATCCAGCAGCAGAATCGGCGCATCCTTCAGCAGGGCCCGCGCCAGCGCGATGCGCTGCTTTTGTCCGCCGGAAAGCTTGAAGCCGTTTTCGCCCAGCATGGTTTTATAGCCCTGCGGCTGCCTGACGATGAACTCGTGCGCCGCCGCGGCCCGGGCCGCGGCTTCGATTTGCTGCGTCGTGGCATGGACGCTGCCATAGGCGATATTGGCGGCTATCGTGTCGTCAAAAATCGCCACATCCTGCGTTACCAGCGCCATCTGGCTGCGCAGGCTTTGCAACGTAACATCGGCAATTTCCTGTCCGTCAATACTCACGCTGCCCATGCTCACATCGTAAAATCGCGGCAACAGGTTAAGCAGGCTGGTTTTGCCCGCGCCGCTTGGCCCCACAAAGGCGGCAGTCTTGCCGGCAGGAATGCTGAAGCTCACATCGCGTAACGCCTCGCTACCGTCGGGGTAGGCCAGCGTTACGTTTTTAAAGGCGATAGCCCCCTTGCTGACCTTGATGGCCTTGGCACCTGGCTTGTCAGTGAGCGTCGCCGGCGCATCAATCAGTTCAAATGCGCGCTGCGCCGCGGCGAGACCGTCCTGCAAATTATTGTTGAGGTTAGTCAGCCCCTTGATGGGCCGCGTCACAAACAGCAACGACGCCACAAAACTCAAAAACGCCCCCGGGCTCAGCGTGGCGTCGGTAATGCGTCGGCCAGCATAGAGAATCAACAGGGCAATTGCCACAATACCCACCAACTCCACCACCGGGCTGCCCAGGGCGCGCACCCGCACGCCTTTGAGCGTGCTGCCCAGCACGTCGTGGATGCGCTCATTGATGCGGCGGCGTTCGGCGGCCTCCATGGTGTAGCCCTGCACCTGGCGGATGTGCTGCATCGTCTGCGCCAGGTGATGGCTCAGGCTCGCGGTACTTTCCTGGTTCACCCGCGAATACTTGCGGGTAAGCCGGCCAAACTTGCTGATGGGAATGATCGACAGCGGAAAAATCATCATCGACAGCAATGTCAGCTTCACGTCCTGCATCATCATGTTGGCAATCAGGCCGATGATGGTACCGCTATCACGCAAGCCCGTGCTGAAAATCTGCGTTACCGCATATTTGAGGCGCTGCAGGTCGGACACAAACCGGCTGGTGAGCGTGCCGGTGGGGTGTTTGGCAAAAAACTGCAGGCTTTGTTGCAGGGTGCGGGCATACATCTGCTCCTGCAGGGTGGCCACGATGCGCTGGCCGATGCTTTCCATGTAATAGGCCTGGTAATAGCTGGCGATGCCGCGAATGATGGTAAGCCCTACCACATACAGCACAATGGTATTCACCACACCGATTTTGCGGTCAATCAACCCTTTATCGAGCAACGGCTGTATCAGGTGCGCAGTGAGTGACAGCGCCCCCGCCACTACCAGCATAGCGGCCATAGCCCATGCCAGGTCACGCTTGTAAACCCATAGATAATTCGTCGCCACGCGCTTCATCAACGGCCACGATTGGTAGGTTTTGCTTACCATAGGCGGCGGTGTAGCAGGGTGGTGGCGCGGGGGCAAGGGTAGCGCTATAAAGAAGCATGGGTGTGTGGCCGCAAAAAACGCTTATCTTGTTGTTTGGTTTAGGATTTTCCCTCATTTTGTGGGGTAGTGGGGCCGATTTGGCCGTGCAATTGTGGCTGGCCGACCATTACGATCAGGGATTTAATAACATTTTCAGGTGGTTAGGATGGCTCGGACTGGGCCGGACGCAGATCATCCTGACGCTAAGTGTTTGGATTCTCATGGTGCTGAAACGATGCGGAAGTGACACAAAGTTGGTACAAACCTGTCATAAAGAGGGCCTTTTTGCTGCGCTGATGTCGCTCGACCGTCGCACCAATGTCTGGTTATGGACACTGCCGGTGTTCGCGGTGGCGGGGCTGCTCTCGATTGTTCTCAAGCTCGCCGTCGGCCGGCCTCGCCCCAAGGAAATGCTCTTCAACCACATGCCTTACGGCGAGCTGCATCCCATCTGGCAGCACGGCCACTTCAAGGCCAGCCTGATGAGCTGGCCCAGCGGGCACAGCGCCAGTACCTTTGCCATCGGCACCCTGCTGCTGCTGGCCTACCCCGAGCGCAAGGGGCTCATCATCATCGTTATGGTGCTGCTGGCGGCCTCGCGCTTCCTCGCCCTCACCCCACACTACCTTGGCGACGTGGTGGCAGGCGCCACGCTGGGCACCGTGGTGGCGCTGGCCATGGCGCCGTGGTTCGGCCTCAAGCCAAAGCAAAAGTAAGACCCCACGCAACCAAACCGTAGCAACCGCAACGGTTTTCGGATACACATAGCTCATGCAGTTGCCCCCGCTCCCCGAGTTGCCCAAGGACATCCCTTCCAAGCGCAAGGGCCTCTGGCAGGCCGCATGTTTAGCGCTGGTGATGCTGGTGCTCTACGTGGGCGGCCAGCGCGCCTACGGCTTGTTCGACGTGGATGAGGCGATCTTCACCCAGGCCAGCCGAGAAATGCTGGCGAGCGGCAACTACGCCATTCCCACCTACAACGGCGAACCGCGCTACGCCAAGCCGCCGCTGATTTACTGGCTGCAAAGCGGCGCCATGCACGAGCTGGGCAACCATAGCCTGCTGGCGGCGCGGCTGCCCAGCATTATCAGCGCGCTGGCCAGCGTGGCACTGCTGGGCTGGGGCGTGTGGCGCCTGACCCATAACCGCCGCTGGGCGTTTTACGCTGCCGGGGCGATGGCGCTCAACATCAGCTTTCTCGTTGTCGGCCGCGCCGCCACCGCCGACGGTGTGCTCAACTTTTTAAGCCTGGCGCTGGTCATGTGCGTGCTGTTCCAGACCTACCGCCCGTGGCGTGGACCCTGGAAGAACTGGCAGTGGGTGCTGACCAGCGTGGTGGCCTGCGTCGGGCTGCTGGCCAAGGGGCCGGTGGCGTGGCTTTCCGCCGGGGTGGTCGGCCTCACCATCTTAGCCGTCCGGCCCGACCGCGCCCGCCTGTGGAAGCGCCTCAAGCCGCTGCACATCGGCGGCTTTGCACTGCTGATGCTGCTGCCGGTGATTGCCGTGGTGGCCAGCTCGCAGGGCATCAAGTCGAACCTTGCCGCGCTCAGCACCTATGCCGCCGATTTTCTGCTGACCGAAAACGGCCAGCGCTTTTTGGGCGGCTTTAAAAACAGCCAGAGCCACAGTTTACTGTTCTACCTCCCCGTCATCCTGTTCGGCTTTTTGCCGTGGAGCCTGCTGCTGCCGCGCGCGCTGTGGTGGGCCCAGCACCGCGGCCACTACACCGCCGCCAGCCCCGAGGCCGCCCGCGCCCTGCCGATGCTGAGTTTTGTGTGGGCCGTTTCGGTCGTCGTCCTGTTCAGTTTAAGCCAGACCAAGCTCGCCCATTACGTGGTGCCTGCATGGCCCGCGTTCAGCATCATGGTGGCGGGGTGGCTCACCACCAGCCGCCGCGAGGCCAACCGCGAACTGGTGATTTGGGGCGTGTTCGGCGTGGCGGTGCTGGCCTTGTTCGGTGGCTTGCTGATGATACTGGCTCCCGCGTTGCACGGCCTGAAGGGCCCGGTGCTGCACGGCTGGCTGGCCGCGGTGCAAAGCCTCATCGGCTTCAAGTGGCCGCCCAAGGACCCGCTGGCGGTATTGGCACTGCAACAGGATGTGAACGTGGGCCCATTTGCGCTGATTGCCGGGCTGGTGGTGTTTTTGGGCGTGATTCCCGCCTGGTGGCGTGTATGCCTGAGCGGCCGCAAGGCGCTGCTGGGGTTGGCCACCGCCTGGGGCGTGGTGCTGGGGCTGATTGTATATGGCGTGGTGCCGGTGATTTGGCAGTACACCCAAAAGCCGTTGCAGATTCTGGCCAAGGACATCCAGGCCCTGCCGCGCGACATGCCGGTCATTCACCTGGGGCTGCATAAGCCCAGCGTGCTGTATTTGAGCGACCGGCCTTTCCGCAAACTGGAAAAGCCGTTGCAACTGCCCGCCTTTGTACCGCCCGCCGGCTCGGTGGCCAGCGCCGTGGCGGTGCTGACCGAGCAACCCACCGTCGACCTCATCAGGCACGAAATGACCGGTACCAGCGTAGTGCCCGCGCGCTGCGTGGGCGGCTATTGCCTGCTGATGGTGGAGCGCTTGCCGGTGGCAGGTGCGGCATCGCCGAGCGTTGTCAATTAGCTCTCTGTCATGCTGATGAGCGAAGCCGCCGACCGAGGGGGAGGCAACGTCAGCATCCACGATCATGCGTGCCAAAGGCACACAAAAACAACGTTGATTTGAATGCGCTCGGGCACATAACATTATCGTGGCTCCCAACCTTCGTCGGGATGACAGCGGCTATAGACGCAACCTCTACATTTGTGAGAAAAGAGCGTATGCCCAAGGATAAGATTGAGTTAAGCATCGTCGTTCCCCTCTATAACGAAGAGGACAATGTGCAGCGCCTGGTGGAGAGCATTGCCGCCGCGGTAAAGCCGCTGAAGATGCGCTGGGAACTGGTGGCCGTGGACGACGGCAGCCGCGACAGGACCGCGGCGTTACTAAAAAAGCTGGCCAAGGAACACGATGAACTGCAACCGGTTTACTTCCGCCGCAACTACGGCCAGACCGCTGCGATGCAGGCCGGGTTCGACCATGCCCAGGGCGACATCATCGTCACCATCGACGGTGATTTGCAGAACGACCCCAACGACATTCCACGCCTGCTCACGCATCTGGAAGAAACCGGCACCGACGTGGTGAGTGGCTGGCGACACAAGCGCAAGGACAACGCGCTGTGGCGCACCTTCCCCAGCCGCATCGCCAACCGCCTCATTTCCAAGGTCACCGGCGTGTACCTGCACGATTACGGCTGCTCGCTTAAAGCCTACAAGCGCGAGGCGGTGGCCGAAGTCCGTTTGTACGGCGAACTGCACCGTTTCATCCCCGCACTGGCCGCGCAGTATGGCGCGCGGGTGGTGGAACTGCAGGTCAACCACTACGCCCGCGAATTCGGCCAGAGCAAGTACGGCATCGACCGCACCTTCCGCGTGGTGCTGGATTTGATTCAGGTTTACTTTTTCATGAAATACCTGCGCCGCCCGCTGCACGCCTTCGGCTACCTGGGCCTGTGCTGCCTGGTGCCGGGTGTGCTGATTGGCGCCTACATGCTGGCGCTTAAACTGTTCGGCGAGAGCATCGGCACCCGGCCGCTGCTGCTGCTGAGCGTGGTGCTGGTGCTAATGGGCGTGCAGCTGATTGGCATGGGCGTGCTCGGCGAGCTGCTGGTGCGCATCTATCACGAGCCCGAGGGGCGCAAGCTTTACACCACCAAATAGGGAGCAGGTTTCAGGCTACAGGTAACAGGAAGAGAAAACCGGCCAAAGCCGGTTTCCTGTTACCTGACACCCGATACCTGTTAGCCTTTCTTCCAGTAATCGAAATGTTCGCTGCCACCATTCAGGCTGGGCAGGTGGATGCCGCGGAGGTCGGGGATGATGCCGCCGGGGTTGATCAGGCCGTGGTTTTCACCGTAGTAAATGATGCCGAAGGCGATGGCGATGATGATGAGAATATGAAACATGGTTAGACCCTCTGTTTGTTAATGTTTAAGCGGGGTACCGCCGCCACTGGGAAGGCCGGACGGGGTATTGAGGGGGGTACTCTGGGGGGTGGCTGAGGGAGCGGGAACCTGCATCGGCGGCAGTGTGCTGCTGGCCAGGTTGGCATTCACCGGAATGTTGCTGGCGCCCTGGTTGCCTTGTTTGGCCATCATCTGCTGGAAGGCCACGCTCAGGTAACCCTGCATGGTGGCACCCAGCATTTGCTGGTAGCCGGGCATTTTCTGGTGGATGGACTTGCCTTCCGGCGAGCTCTGGAAATCGACCAGCGCCTTGAGTTCGCGGCTGGTGAACTGTTCGGCCATCAGTTGCGCGGCGGCTTCGTTGAGTTTTTTTTCGTCGAGGCTGGCGAAAACCTGGTTGAACATCGGGTGGCTGGCCAGCGGCGAGTTGAGCAGGGCGTTGCGGGGCGGGTCTTGCGCCACCGCCTGGCGGGCATAACCCAAGCGGGCAAAGGCTTCCTGGGTCATATCGGTAGAATAAGCAGCCAGAGGAAGCGCAAGTGCCAGGGCAAAAAATGCCGTTTTTATCTCTTTCATGGCCGCAGCCTGCGCCGCCGGGGCGCCGGTGGCCAGCAAAAGCGGCAAAAAAGGGTTGACAGGGGACACCCATAGTGGCACTACCCCCACGATATTGGCTAACAAATTAGCCAAAACGATGGAATTATGAGGTAAAACAACGATGTACGCGATTGTGCAAAGCGGTGGCAAGCAGCTCAAGGTGAGCGTGGGCGACACCGTGGCCGTGGAAAAACTGGTTGGCGACAAGGGCGCCAAGGTCACCTTGGATAAGGTTCTGCTGGTGGCCGATGGTTCCAAGCTGAGCGTGGGTACCCCTTTCCTCTCGGGCGCCACCGTGCAGGCCGAAATCGCCGAACACGGCCGCAACGACAAGGTCATCATCTTCAAGAAAAAGCGCCGTCAGAACTACCGCCGCAAAAAGGGTCATCGCCAGCACCACACCGTGCTGAAGATCACCGGCATCAAGGCTTAATAAGTTTAGATAACAAAGGGTAAAGCAACATGGCACACAAAAAAGCCGGTGGTTCCAGCCGTAACGGCCGCGACAGCGAAGGCCGCCGCCTCGGCATCAAAAAGTACGGCGGCGAAGCCGTGGTTTCCGGCAACGTGCTGGTGCGCCAGCGCGGCACCGAGTACTACCCGGGCCGCAATGTGCACATGGGCACCGACCACACCCTGCACGCCGGCATCGACGGCGTGGTGAGCTTCTCCGGTGGTTACCGCAACCGCCGTTACGTTCACGTCGACGTCGTGGCTTAAGCCAAAAGAACTTCAAAAGCCGCCACTTGGCGGCTTTCTTTTTGCCCCAAGCTTCCCTATATGGAGCCTATGAAGTTCCTCGACGAAGTCAGTATCACCATCATGTCCGGCAAGGGCGGGCCCGGCTGCGTGGCGTTCCGGCGCGAAAAGTTCATTCCCGAGGGCGGGCCCAGCGGCGGCAACGGCGGCGACGGCGGCGACGTGTATTTAAAGGCCACCAATAACCTCAACACGTTGATTGATTACCGCTACCGGAAGGAATTCAAGGCCGAGAACGGCCGCCCCGGCGAGGGCGCCGAGCGCACCGGCGCGGGCGGCAAGGATTTGGAACTGCTGCTGCCACCGGGTACCGAAGTAATTGATGCCGCCAGCGGCGTGCGGTTGGCCGATTTGACCAAGGAAGGCCAGCGCATCCGTTTCCTCCGCGGCGGCCAGGGCGGCCGCGGCAACGCCAGCTACAAAACCAGCACCAACCAGGCGCCGCGCCAGAGCACGCCGGGCGGCGACGCCGAGGTGGTGGAAGTGATTTTGCGTCTCAAGCTGATGGCCGATGTGGGCCTGCTGGGCCTGCCCAACGCCGGGAAGAGCACGTTCGTTTCCACAGTCAGCCGCGCCAGGCCCAAGATTGCCGACTACCCCTTCACCACCACCAAGCCCGCACTGGGCATGGTGCGCCACGGGGGCACCGCCAAGAACCCTACCGATTTCGTGGTGGCCGACCTGCCCGGCCTGATTGAAGGCGCCGCCCGGGGCGCCGGGCTGGGGCACGACTTCCTCAAGCACGTGTCCCGCTGCGCCGCCGTGCTGCACCTGATTGATATTACGCAGGAAGAGCCGTGGACGGCCTACAAGACCATCCGCGCCGAACTGAAAGCTTATGATGAGGAATTCGGTTCGAAGCTCTCCGACCTGCCGGAAATCATCGCGCTGAGCAAAGCCGACGCCCTCCCCGAAGACGAAGCTGCCGCCGTGGCCAAGAAGTTCAAAACCAAAATCAGGAAGACGCCCCTCGTCATCAGCTCGCAAAGCGGCGACGGCATACAGGAGGCGTTGAACGAACTGGCCAAGCTGGTCGGCGCCAACCGCGCCAAATAAAACGCCCCGACGGGGCGTTTTTTAAAACGTATGGTTTACTTACCGCTATTCTGAATGCGGTCGCCGGTTTGTTGAATGTCCTGGCCAAAGCCTTGAACCGTGTGGCCGCCGCCGACCAGCACCACGCCGCCGACCAGAACCGCTGCAATAATCACGAATACCATTGTTTGTTTCTCCTTTTGTATGAACATAGTATGCAAAATACCGCAGCGATGGGCAAGCATGCTTAACGATGTAGAGTGCCTTTGATGGCGACGTAAATCGCTACCACCATCGCCGGAATATTCCACCCCGCCAACGAAAGGCCCAACAAGCGGAAAGTTTCCCGGTCGCACGGCACGATACGGATGTGCTGGAGATTCTCGAGGATGTGCGCGGGGTCGGAAAGCGGCTGCGCGTGGGCGCTGGTGCACTGCGCCGGGAACGGCAGCCAGCCGTGCTGCGCCGCGAACTGCCAGCAGGCCACGCCCAGGCCCGCCAGCGCGGCGGCGGCGATGCCCCAGCCGCTGAGTTTTTGCCAGGCCACGCGGCGGTGGCACAGCAGGCCGAGGGCGGCGAAACCCGCGATGCCCATGTGGCCGTAACGCTGCCACCAGCACATTTCGCACGGCAGCACGCCAAAGCCGTATTGCAGGATGAACCCGCAGGCCAGTAGCGCCAGCGCGAACACCAGCAGAATGGTGAGCCAGTATTTGGGTTGCTCAAACATCTGCTCGGGAAACAGTGTGAAGAAGCTACGCACGCAGCTGGCCTCCATGTTTCTGTTGAACCGCGTCGACGGCGCTCTTGAGCACGGTGGTAATGTCGGCCTCGGTCAGCGTACGCTCGGGCGATTGCAGGGTGAGCGCCAGCGCCAGCGATTTTTTACCGGCAGGAATTTTGCCTGCCCCCGACTCCGATCGGGGGTCACCCTGGTACATATCGAAAATATCGACGCTGCGAATCAGCTCCTTGCTAGCACCTGCGATGGTCGCGGCCACGGCGGCGGCAGGCACGGTGGCGTCGAGAACGAAGGCAAGATCGCGCAACACCGGCGGGTAGGGCATGGGCTGCCAGGTGCCGGCCTTGCCCTTCATTTTGAGCAGCGGGTCGAGTTCAAGTTCCAGCACCGCGATGGGCACTGTGATATCAAACATTTTCAGGATGCTGGGGTGCAGCTCGCCAAAACGCGCCAAACCGAACGGGCCGACACTGAGCGTGCCGCTGCGGCCGGGGTGGTAAATACTTGTCGCCTTGCTCGCGGTTTGCAGGCTGCCCACCGGCGCGCCGAGGGTTTCAAGCAAGCTCAAGGCGATACCTTTGGCGGCAAAGACATCAGGCTTGGGCGCGTTGTGCTGCCAGTGTTTAGCCTGTACACCCGCCAGCAATACGGCGGCATTCAGGCGCTCGCCCTTGGCGGTGAAAACCTTGCCGACTTCGCCCAGCAGCGGGGTGTTTTCGTGGCGGCTCAGGTTGCCTTGCAACGCTTTGAGCAACCCCGGCAGCAGGCTCGGGCGCAGGGTCGTCATATCGGTTTCAGCCAACGGGTTAGCCAGTTGAATCAATTTTTCGCCATTGGAGAATTTCTCCGCCGTGTCGCGGCCAATGAAGCTGTAGGTGACGATTTCTAACGCGCCCAGCGCAGCAATGGCGCGGCGGGCCTGGCGGTCGAGTATCACGGCGCGGCCGTTGATTTGCACTTGGGCCGGGCTGGCAGGCGGCAGTTGCGGCGGGACGTTCTCGTAACCGACGACCCGAAGGATTTCCTCAACGATATCTTCGGGATTATCCATATGGGTGCGGAACGAGGGCGGAATGACCTTCCAGGTTTTGCCGGTACCGGTCACGCTGAAGCCCAGCGCGGTGAGAATTTTTTTCTGTTCGGCAGCGACCACATCGAGGCCGACAAATTTCTCGAAGAACGCAGGCTCGTAACTGATGGCCTTGAACGCGGGCACGCCTTTGCCCGCGGTGGCCATACTGCTCACACCGGCACCCGTCCATTCGGCAATCAGGCCGGCGGCGTATTGCAGCGCGTATTGCGTCATTGCCGGGTCGATGCCGCGTTCGAAGCGCTGGCGCGCGTCGGTCACCAGTTGGTGCGCCTGGCCGGTGAGAGAGATGTTCACACGGTCGAAAACGGCAGCTTCCAGCGCCACGCGGGTTGTGTCGTCGCCCACCGCGCTACCAGTACCGCCGAGAATCCCGCCTAAACCCAGAATGCCGCTGTCGTCGCAAATCACCACATCACCTTTTTGCAGCTTCAGTTCGCGATCGCCGATGCCGGAGAATGGTTCGCCGCCCTTAGCCGCCTCGGCGCTCAGGTGGCCGCTCACCTTGTCGGCATCGTAGGCGTGCAGGGGTTGGCCTAGCGCCAGCATCACGTAGTTGGTGGCATCGACCACTGCGCTGCGTGGGCGTAAGCCGCAGGCCTGCAAACGCGCTTGCACTTGTGCCGGGCTCGGCGCGTTTTTCACGTCGTCGAGTTCGACCAAGTTGAATTGCGGGCAACCCGGCGTATGCGTCGCCACTTTGAGTTTCGGCACCCCTTTCCCGGCCCCATTTACTAAGCGTACCTTGGCCAGCGGCTTGAGCTTGCCCAGGCCGAGCGCGGCGATATCCCGCGCCAAACCGTAGTGGCTGAGGCAGTCACCGCGGTTGGGCGTCACCGCGACTTCAAGCACCACGCCGCCACGACCGGTGGCCTCGGCGAACGGCGTGCCGGGTTTAGCTTTGGTGGTCAGTTCCATGATGCCGTCATGGTCATTCCCCAAGCCGAGCTCGTCCTCGGCACAAATCATGCCCTTGCTCTCGACGCCGCGAATCACGCTCTCGCCGATCTTGAAATCGCCCGGCAGGATGGCTCCCGGCAGCGACACAGCCACGGTCAGCCCCGCCCGCGCGTTGGGCGCGCCGCAGACGATTTGCCTCAATTTACTCTCGCCCACATCCACCTGGCACACGCCCAGGCGGTCGGCGTTGGGGTGCTGCTCGCGCGACACGATGTGGCCGATGACGACCTTGTCGAAGGCCTTGCCGGCATCATGGATGGCATCGACCTCATGCCCCAGCTGCACCAGCCCGGCGGCCAGTTGTTCGGGTGTCAAACCCGCCTTGAGGGTGATGAAATCGGAGAGCCAGTCGAGGGAAATTTTCATGGCGTATTTCTAACGCTTTAGCAGCATATGGGCAATAAAAAGCCGTGAGCAAATACCTCCGTTTCCCCGCGTGGCTCGCGCCCCTTCGCGCGAGGCATGACGGGGTTACGGTTTGAATCCACGCCACCCCTACCCATAACCCCGACATTCGGCCTGCAAAGGGGCAGGCCAAACGCGGGGAAACGGAGACTTCACAAAAAACGGAGGCCAAAGCCTCCGTTTGCATTCAAGCCAAATTACTTGGCTTGTTGGATACCGGTGCCGCAGTCGACGCCTTTGTCCCAGCAAGAGCTGTGGCTGGGCTCAACCGGGTCCGGTTGGACGCATTGGTTGTAGCTCGAGCAGGCGCCGAGCAGCAGGGCGGCGGCGGCGGTGGCGAACAGAATCTTCATATTCTTATCCCTCTTGTTTTGCTTTGTGGCCAACGGTTTTCCTTGAAACCGCAAGTCTATTTTTGTGTGTCCTAAGCCGCTGCCACCGGGCTTTGTCCAAAGTGACGGACGAAGGCCCCATGACTTTCAAAGAACAGTCTCAGGTCGCCGATACCATACTTGAGCATAGCGAGACGTTCAACCCCCGCACCGAAGGCAAAGCCCTGCCACTCAGCAATATCAAGCCCCCCCACCGCCAGCACGTTGCGGTGAACCATGCCGCAGCCCAAAATTTCAAGCCAACCGGACTGTTTGCACACCCGGCAACCCGCCTGTTTGCAAAACAGACACTCCATGTCCATTTCGGCACTGGGCTCGGTGAACGGAAAATAATGCGGGCGGAAGCGGGTTTTGAGGCTTTGGCCGAAAAAGCCGCGGATGAATTCGTCCAGCACCGCGCGCATGTTGGCGAAGGTCACGCCTTTATCGACCATCATGCCTTCCACCTGGTGGAACTGCGGCGTGTGGGTGATATCGTAATCGCGGCGGTACACCCGGCCGATGCCCATGACGCGGAACGGCGGCTTGTGGGCTTCCAGCGTGCGGATTTGCACGTTGCTGGTTTGGGTGCGCAACACGTACTTATGCGCATCATCGTTGAATTTTTCCAGATAGAACGTGTCCTGGTCCTGCCGCGCCGGGTGGTGCGGCGGCAGGTTGAGCTTGGTGAAATTGTACTCGTCGGTTTCGACTTCCGGCCCGTAGGCGTGAACGAAGCCCAGGCGTTTGAGGCTGTCGGCGATCTCCTCCATCGCGGCGGTGATGGGATGGATTTTGCCGCTCGGCACCGTCAGGCCCGGCAGCGTCACGTCCACCTTATCCGCATTCAGTTTTTGCGAAAGCTCGGCTTCTTCCAATGTATTCTTGCGCTCGGCCAGGGCGGCTTCCAGCGCGGTCTTCAACTTATGCAGTTCCTGCCCGCGCATTTTGCGTTCTTCCGGCGCCAGCTTGCCCAGTTCGCGCAGTTGCAACGTCAGCTCGCCGTTCTGGCCGAGGTATTTGACGCGGAGGTCGTCGAGCGCACGCAGGTCAGGCGCGGCGGTAATGCTATTGAGGGCTTGTGAAATATTCATCATTTGTGTAATCAAGGCCTTACGTTCTCGCGCAATCTACCCCATCCGCTTCAAACGGCAAGGAGAATTGCCATGCCTACCCTACCTGCTTTTGGTTCCATCCAAACAGATATCCACGATATCTTTTCCCTCACCGGCCACCACAAGAATGCCCCCTTCAAGTCAACAAGGCGAATCATGCGGAATTCCCGATGCATCGCAATGGCTATCCCGCCTGCTTTATGGAGCCGGTTACCCCCCAAACTACGCGGCTCGGTTAAAAGCTGGTCTTTGGATCAATACGAAGAGGTACGCAAACGCGACCCCGACAGCTTGTTCAACGTGTTTCCCCAACAGGCGCTGCGCATCAACGACAAAGATGGAAAGCCTATTGCCTACGTGATGGAAAAAGACCAATACAACGCACTTCGCACCAAACTCGCTACCTAACGAAAATCGCCCCGGTTTGTGCCGGGGCGGTTTTTGTTTCAGGCAGTGTCTACTTGCCCAAAGCCTTCTTGGCGGTTTCAACAATGCTCTTAAAGCTGGCGTTATCAGCCGCGGCCATGTCGGCCAGGATCTTGCGGTCGACCTGGACGTTGGCTTTCTTCAGGCCGTTCATGAACACGCTGTAGCTCAGGCCCAGCTCACGCACGGCGGCGTTGATGCGCTGGATCCACAGGCCGCGGAAATCGCGCTTTTTGTTGCGGCGGTCGCGGTACTGGTAACGCAGCGCCTTTTCGACCTTTTCAATCGCCACACGGTAGTTGGTGCTGGCGCGGCCGCGATAGCCCTTGGCCATCGCGAGAATTTTTTTGTGGCGGCGGCGGTTGCCGGGGCCGTTGGCTGCACGGGTCATCGGTTAGCCCTCCTTCTTTGCGGTCTTGGTTTTAGCGGCCTTATCGGCCTTCACGCTGGCCACAGCGGCCTTGGCGGCGCGGCTCAGGCGGGCAATAGCCTTTTTCAGTGCCTGGCTGCGCTTGCGCTTGGCGCCCAGCGCCGGCACCAGGCGGTTGGCCTGTTCGTAGTTGGATTCGTGAATAAGGGTGGTGCCCGTTTGCAAACGCGCCTTTTGGCCGCGCTTGGCCAGAAAGTGCCCGTGGCTGCCCTTGGAACGCCGGATTTGACCTTTAGCGGTGCTCTTCCAGAAACGCTTGGCGGCGGCTTTGCGGGTTTTAAGCTTGGAACCTGCCATTTTAGACCTCTATGCTCCCAAAAAATGGGGCTGCTGATTACCCTCCGTCAGGCGGTTTTCAGCCAAAGATAGCCAAAAACGCTTACCCGGCCCACGCAGGTGTGCGGGCGATATAGGGGGTTGGGCCAAATGTGTCAAGGACTTGAAGAATACAATTCATTCAGGCAGGGTTAGGGGGTATTTGCGCTTTGCGCCTGTACAGACTCACCCTTCACTTAATCCTACCTTTTGGGGAAACCATGTCAAAACCAGGCTCAAAGCCACAAGTCGCGAAATATAAACCTATTCAGCGACAACAGATGGCCGAGCTACGAAGGATGGCGCCGGAGGCGCTGACGCACAAGGACGGGCCATGTCTGGCTACCAGGCTTGGCTTGCTGATAATTGGCTGCATGTCGAAGACTGAATTTATTCAGTTGGGCAGTTTGGAATTGTCGGAACCATTTGTCGAAGAACCTTCGAGTACCGACACGATGGCGGCCTAGCCGCTAGCCGTTATCGTTTCAGGTTAAAAACCCTTACCGCTTAGCTGCGGTAAGGGTTTTTATTATTCTGGAGAGGGTGTCACGCTGGGCACCACGCGGCACCACGGCGTCGATCATGCCGTGCTCCAGCAGGTATTCGGCACTCTGGAAACCTTCCGGCAACTGCTGGCCGATGGTTTGCTGGATGACGCGCGGCCCGGCAAAGCCGATAAGCGCGCCCGGCTCGGCCAGCATCACGTCGCCTTCCATCGCAAAGCTGGCGGTGACGCCGCCGGTGGTGGGGTTGGTCAGCAGCACCAAATAGGGCAGCCCGGCGGCTTTCAGTTCCACAATCGCGGCGGTGCTGCGCACCATCTGCATCAGGCTCAGCGCACCTTCCTGCATCCGTGCACCACCGCTGGCGGAAATAATCAAGAGCGGCACCTTGTCCTTCAGCGCGGTTTGCGCGGCAATCACCATCGCTTGGCCCACAGCGCGGCCCATGCTGCCGGCCATGAAGTCGAAATCCATCGCCCCCACCACCAGTTTGGTACCGTCGATGGCACCCTTCACCACGCGGGCGCCTTCGGGGTAGCCGGTGTTTTTGCGCGCATCTTTCAGCCGGTCGACGTACTTCTTTCTGTCCTTGAACTTGAGCGGGTCGTCGCTCAGCACCGGCTGCGCCACTTCCTTGAACCCTTCATCCAGCAGCGCGGCCAGCCGCGCGGTCAGACCCATTTTGAGATGATAACCGCAGTGCGGGCACACGTTAAGGGTTTTGGGCAGGTCGCTGTCGTAGATCAGTTCGCCGCAGCCGGGGCACTTTTCCCATACGTTTGCAGCCACGCCCTTTTTGGACTTGGTGGAAATACGCGGGCGGACGGCGTCGGTAAGCCAGTTCATTGGCGCCTTATTACCCTAAACCGGCCCAACCCGCCACCCACTTGCCTTTTGGCGCAGCCACGCTATACCTGTTCCGTCCTTTCAACCGGAGCACCATCATGGCAACCATTCCCCACTTCGGCGAGGCCGTGCATGCAGCGTTGCCTTATATCAAAAACGGCGGCGACCCCCTCTCGATTACACACCACACCCTGAAAAAGACCTTACCCCAGTACATGGAGGTTCATACCGACGATATCCCATCGTTCTCCGACCAGCAAACGAGCTACATCAAATATTGCTGGCAGTATGTAGCTGAGGTGATAGCTCTTGCAGAAAACGTCTGGATCGAACCTCGCACGCCCAATGGCAGAACACCCGACATCATTCTGGTTCATAAGGAGCGGCTGTACGTTATCGACATCAAGGCCTGGATTCCCGGCAGCCTCAGCGACAGAGGAAAGAAAGGCGATAAGATCCTCAAACAGGTTTATGATTCCGCCTGGCTGATCCATAAGGCCCTTGGCCCCAAAATGCCTGTCTTTGCTTACGTGCTTTTCTTTCCCAATCAAGCCGGCCACAAGTTCTTTCCCGACCCGGAATGGCGCCTGATCGGCCAGATCAACGCTTAGACCCCTGCCGCAGCAGGGGTCTCTTGTTTTTATAAGGGCCAAAGGCTAGGGTGCGCCCCACAAATACATAAATGCCAAGGAGAACACCCATGAGCCTGAAAGACCTAACCCCCGGCAAGGAACCGCCTCACGATATTTACGTGGTGGTGGAAAACCCCAAGCACGTCGCGCACCTCAAGTACGAGGTCGACAAGGACACCGGCCTGCTGTTCGTCGACCGCTTTGCGCCGATGCCGATGGTCTTCCCCGCCCATTACGGTTTCATCAACAACACCCTGGGCGGCGACGGCGACCCGGTGGACGCGTTTGTCTACACCGACATTCCCGTGGCGCCCGGCTGCATCATCCGCGCCCGCCCGGTGGGTGTGCTCAACACCACCGATGAATCCGGCGAAGACGCCAAGCTGGTGTGTGTACCGCACAAAAAGCTCGACCCGCGCTTTGAAGGCATCAAGAATTACACCGACCTGCCGGAATTGTTCCGCAACCAGCTCGAGCAATTCTACATGCACTACAAGAACCTCGAGCCCGGTAAATGGGTGAAGGTGGCGGGCTGGGGCGATGCTTCGGCAGCCGAAGCCATCGTCATGAAGGGCATCAAAGCCGCAAAATAGGGGACAGGGTTCAGGTCACAGGCTTCAGGAAAAAAGGCTCCGTAAGGAGCCTTCCCTGTTACCCGATACCTGTTTCCTGTTACCTGGCCTTCACAATCCCCGCGCAGGCGGTTTTGGTGATGCCGAATGCCTGCTGGAGTTCCTTCACCCCGGCGCCGTTGAACGGCAGGTCGTCGAGGGCGCTTTGCAGGCCTTTCATGTTGGGGGGAACGCCGTTGGCGGCATAGGGCTCGGCAATGGCGGCGGCGGCGGCCACGCGCATGAAAGCACGGCTGGGGTTGGCATCGTACCCCACCAGCGAAAGCTGGGTGAGAATCCGCAACCCTGCCACGCACTGCTGCTGCGCCACCAGCGAAAGTGGCAGCGCCGTGGGGCTGGTGGCACTTACTGCCATCGCCGAAACACTGGCTGAAATCGCCACAGTGGGGCTGGGCGGCACGCTCGTGGTTTCCGACGGCCCATGCAGGATGACGGGCGTCACGTCCACCGCCGCGGGCAGCGCATTGATGAAAGTCGGGCTGGCGATGACGGGCTCCACCAGTTGGCTCGGCGCCTGCCGGTGTACGCCTGCGTAAGCGCCAAAAGGCACTAACGTCAAAACCACCGCAAGGGGAAACTTCATTGCCCTTGTTGTAGAATAAACCTGGGACCTTGGTAATCCGGGGTGTCCATGTTCTCGTCAAACATTCCCACCGGACGGCAAAAAGTTTTGCCGCTCTCCACCGCCTGATACACTACCAGCTGCTCTTCGGTTTCGGTATGCGTGGCAAAACAAAGCACCCTGTAAAGGGTGCCTTTGTAATGCCGGTAAACCTGACCCGGCTTGATATCCATTTAACGGCCGTTGACGCGTTGCTTCAATTCCTTCCCGCACTTGAAATACGGCACGCGTTTGGCGGGAACGCTCACCGTGGCACCGGTGCGCGGGTTACGACCTTTGCGGGCTTGGCGCTGGCGCACGCTGAACGCGCCGAAACCGCGCAGTTCCACGCGGCCGCCATCGGCCAGGGCGCCGATAACTTCCTCAAACACCGTATTCACCACCTTTTCCAGGTCGTGCTGGTGCAGGTGCACGTACTTGCTGCCCAGACGGTTAATGAGTTCGCTTTTGGTCATATCCCCACTCCTTGAATTCAGAATTAATGCAGCCACCCTGCCCCAAAATAGCGGCTAACGCAATATTTTACCTGCGATATTTCCCGGATATTTACGGCAGGCCTTAGCGGGCGATGGCCATGATGCCGCGCGCCGGAGAAGCCCCGACCCACTGACCCAGCAAGCCCGGCAGGTGCAACTGGCCGTCGGCGCTGCCGGTCAGCCAACCCCCAAGCCCCTTGGCGGGCTCGGTCAGGTCATAGTCTCGCAATTCAAGGTCTTTTTTGGCCCCTTTTTCAGTTTGGGCCTGTTCCGAAAGCCAATGCTGCGCGTCGGCTTCACCGCCCAGTTGGTCGACAAGTTTCATGTCCAGCGCCTGCACCCCGGCCACCGCGCGGCCGTCCGATATCGTCGCCAGCGTCGCGGCGCTCAGGTGCGGGCGGCGGGTTTTCACCATCGCCATGAACACACCGTCCATGCGCTGCACCAGCTCTTGCAGGTAGGCTTTCGCGCGCGGATCGCGGCGCGAGAGCGGGCTGGTCACTTCCTTCAGCTCACCGCTGGTGAACGAGGCTTCCTTAATCCCAATCTTGTCGGCCAGGCCGGTGGCGTCCACCAGCGGCAGCAGCACGCCCACACTGCCGGTGAGCGTGGCGGGATTGGCAAAAATCCGGTCGCCGGAGAGAGACACCATGTAACCGGCGCTCGCCGCCACGGTGCCCATCACAGTCGCCACCGGCTTTTGCGCGGCCACCTTGCGCAGCTCGTCAAACAGGCGAATGCCGCCGACCATCGTGCCACCGGGGCTGTTGATGTTCACCAGCACGCCCTTCACGTCATCATCGTCGCGCAACTGGTCAATCACATTCAGTGCGTAAGCGCTGTCGGTAATAATCCCATCGATTTTGATGACGGCAATATGCGGGCCAACCTCAAGGTCGTCTTTCCAGTCCGAGAACCAGCAACCGCCCAGGGTGAATAAAATCACCCCAATCAGCAGCAAAACCGCCAACAGGCGCCAACGGCGCCTGCTGCGATCGAGCCAGATCAACGCGAAGGTGTCATTAGAGGTCACATTCGCGTTGAGTTTGGCCATATTTGGTTACTCGGCTTTCTTGGCCTTTTTGGCAGGAGCCTTCTTCGCCTTGGGGGCTTCTTCCCCTTCGGCGGCTTCGGCCTTGGCGGCTTTCTTGGCCGGGGCCTTTTCGGCCTTCGGCTTGGCCGCCGCCTTGGCGGTCGCCTTCTTCAGCGCTTCGGCCATGGCGTCGTTGCCGCCGTCGCTCTGGTTGGCGTAGCTTTTCACCGTAGCGCGTTCTTCGTCCTGTTCCAGGGCGCGGATGCTGAGAGACAGCTTGCGGTCTTTCTTCGACAGCATGGTCACCTTGGCCTTCACCGTATCACCTTCCTTGAAGCGGCTGGGGTCCTGGTCGTCGCGGCTCGCACCCAGGTCGCGGCTCTTAATCACCGCTTCCATGCCGTCGAGGGTGACGGTAATGCTGTCGTTGTCGACTTCGGTCACCTTCACGTCAACCACATCGCCCTTCTTGTAGCTGTCGGCCACGCCCGCCAGCGGGTCGCCGGAGAGTTGCTTGATGCCCAGGGCCACGCGTTCCTTGGCGGTATCGATGGCCAGCACCACGGCTTCCACCTTGTCGCCCTTTTTGTAGCCACGCAGCGCTTCTTCGCCGGATTGCTCCCAGCTCAGGTCGCTGACGTGTACCAGACCGTCGATTTCGTCGGTCAGCGCCACAAACACCCCAAAGTCGGTGGTGCTGCGCACGGTGCCGGAAACCTTGTCGCCCACGTGGATGCTCTTGGCAAAGGCTTCCCACGGGTTGTCCTGGCACTGCTTGAGGCCAAGGCTGATGCGGCGCTTGTCGCGGTCGATTTCGAGAACCTGAACGGTCACGGTCTGGCCGGGTTGCACCACCTTGCTCGGGTGGATATTCTTGCGGGTCCAGCTCATTTCAGACACGTGGATGAGGCCTTCAACGCCGGGAGCGAGTTCAACGAACGCGCCGTAGTCGGTCAGGTTGGTCACCTTGCCTTCCACCTTGCCGCTAATCGGGAATTGCTGGTCGACCGACAGCCACGGGTCATCGCGCAGTTGCTTCAGGCCCAGGCTCACGCGTTGGGTTTTTTCGTCAAAGCGTACCACCATCACGTCGATGGTCTGGCCCACCTTCAGCACGTCGCCGGGATGATTGATGCGGTGCCAGGCGATGTCGGTGATGTGGAGAAGACCGTCGAGGCCGCCAAGGTCAAGGAACGCACCGTAGTCGGTGATGTTCTTGACGGTGCCCTTGACCACGCTGCCTTCCTTCATGCCGGCCAGCAGTTCTTCGCGGCCCGCGACGCCTTCGCCGCCTTCGGTCAGCGCGCGGCGGGAAACGATCAGATTGTTGCGCTTGCGGTCAAGCTTCACCACCTGGAATTCCAGCGGAATGTACATGAACGGGTTCACATCGGTGATCGGCTTGGCGTCGAGTTGGCTGCCGGGCAGGAACCCGAGCACGCCTTGCACGTCTACCATGAAACCGCCCTTGACCTTGCCGAAAATCACGCCCTTGACCGTTTGGCCGGCCTTTTGGGTGTCTTCCAGTTGGGTCAGCACTTCTTCGCGGCGGGCCTTTTCGCGGCTCAGGCGCGCCTGGGCATGACGGTCGTCGAGGTTTTCGACGAACACTTCCACCAGGTCGCCAACCTTCACGGTCACGGCACCGGTTTCAAAATCTTCAAATTCCTTCAGCGGAATGCGGCCTTCGCTCTTGAGGCCGATGTCGATGGTGACGTTTTCGCTGTCCACGTTCACCACCACACCCTTGACCACGCTGCCCACGACCGGGTGCGCATCGGTAAAGGTGTCTTCCAGACGCTTGGCGAAGTCCACGTCGGCGGCTG
This sequence comes from uncultured Pseudomonadales bacterium, assembly GCA_964601735.1. Taxonomy (GTDB): domain Bacteria; phylum Pseudomonadota; class Alphaproteobacteria; order UBA2136; family UBA6156; genus DATAJX01. The sequence continues at coordinate 6,233 of CAZROO010000003.1, read as the reverse complement.
CGTTCAGCAGTTCGGGCGCAACGGTGAATTGCGGGGCGTTTTCGTCAAATTGAGAGGGCTTGTGAGCCATAGGGATACTTAACTTTCAGGTGCCGGGGTTTCTCTAGCGTCATTTTCCTACCGGCTTTTAGGGAAATGCCGTCTGTCGCTCAGCCTGCCCGCCGAAGCCTGAAAGGCGCGGGAGGGGCTTTTGCGAGCAAGAACGCGGCCTTTTAGCCTAACAAATGGCTGTCCGCAAGTAAAAAGAGCCTCGGCGCCCCGTTGAAGAACGGGGCCTTGTTTAGGATGATATCCTGATTTAACGGGGCTCCGGCCTTCGCCGGGGCACCGGCATCACTCCGCCTGCACCAGCGTATAAACCGCGCCGCGCTTGTTCAGCAGACAGCTGAACGTCACCTCATGGTACTCGCCTGCGCCGTCGTCGTTGGTACCCCACCAGGCGCCCTGGCCGTCCAAACGGGCGGCGATGTACTGCTTGCCGATGGTACGACCTACCTTTTGCACCTGCAAATAGTCCGAATCGAAGCGCAGGTAGCTAAAATCGCTGCCCAGTTCCTTCTTCTGCTGGGCGCTGGCCCGGTCAACGCAAGCCTGTAATAGCGGGCCTTCCACCCGCGACGGCAGGCCACTCCCCGGCGCTGCGGCAACGTAATTATGGCTAGACCCGACGGTTAATTCGCTGCGCACCGGCGAATAATCGCTGCATGCGACCAACAGCAAAAAAGCAGCCATTACGGCCAGAATCTCCCCGGCCATGCGGCTCCACTGGCAGTCCATATGTTCGGCAGCCATACTCCAATCCCCCTGTTAAACAGAGGTTGTATACGACACAAAAGCGTAAAAAATCAAACGAAATTAAGACTTAAACGTCGCTTCAATCAGCTTCAGCGCCTCAGCCTCGACACCCACGATATCCAGCGCGGTAGCATCAATATCATGTGCGTCCGGCGTGCGGATGGTATTGGGCTTGTCCCGCTCGTCCCGCGCCATCATGTCGGCCAGCACGCTGTCGAAGGTCACGTTTTTACCGGCAGCGGTATATTCATCAAACCGGCGCTGCGCCCGCATCTTGGGGTCGGCCAGCAAAAACAGTTTTAGCCTGGCATGCGGGGCGATGCGCCCACCCGTATCGCGCCCGTCCAGCACCACGCCGTACACGTTCTGCCACTGCGCCACAAAGCCCTTTTGCACATCCAGCAATGCCGCCCGCACCTCAGGTATTGCCGCCACCACACTGGCGCCCACGCCCACCTGCGGCGTGCGAATCTCGTCGGTCACCTCACGCCCGTCAATCCACGCACCGAACACGTTGTTGCCTTTATGGCGAAAGTCGAACACGCCTTTCCCGGCCAACCGTTTGGCCGCCGCAACGGCTTTTCCGGCATCCGTCGGTTCGCCACCTTCATGAATCACCAGCCACGCCACCGCCCGGTATAAACCCCCAGTATCCAGAAATTTGAGCTTGAAACGCTTGGCCAGCCGCTTGGCCAGCGTGCCCTTGCCGCTGGCGGTGGGGCCGTCCACGGTGATCACTTCACCTTTCAATGGATGCTGGGCATCGCCCAAAGGAGCTACCATTGTTTGGGCTCCCCGGTGCCCTTGGCCGGACCATGCGGGTCATCCCCCGGCGGCGGCGTGTAAATGAAATGCTCCTCGGTCCGTTCCTTGGGCGGCGCGCTCTTGGCGCACAACACCGCCAACACCACAAAGGCGATGACCGACGTCCAGGTATCCAGGCCACCCAACCCCGGCACGCCCACGCTGTAAAGGATATCCACCACCGTCCCGGCAAACAGCAGAACCAGCCACACCCACTGGCCCACGCCGCTATTGGCGTAGCCCAGGTCACGCAGGCGCATCCGCGCAATCGGGATGCATGCCAGGAAGAGCAGGTTATTCACCCAGTTGCCGATACCACCCCAGTTCACACTGCTGGCCGCGGGCACCGCCGGTGCGGGGCTCGTCATGCCCAGCAGGGTGTTCATGCTCGATGTCAAACTGCCGTCAGCGTGCTGGAACTGCTGACCCATGTCCATGAGGCTCCCGAACATTCCGGCCAAGCCACCCACGCCGCTGCCCCAGCCCATTACCGAAAACAGAAACCCGGGAATCGACACCGCCAGCAAAATGGCATTGAACGGCCCACGACCGATTTTGCGCCACGGCGCCAGGTACCAGTTCAGCAACTCATCCATGAATCAGATATCCTGCTGCGACGTGCCGGGCATAGGTACCGGCGGCAGGCTGGGCAGTTGCTCCTGGGGCGGCGGGGCGCAGGCCGCCAGCAGGCTGCCCATCACCACCAATGCCAACAAAATCTTCATGCGCGTATACTAACTGTATCAAGTCGAAATTTGAAGCCCACCGCCAGTGCAGGCGGCATATTTATAAACCTGCCGGCTAACTTCTTTGTCAACGTAATAAAATCAGGCCCCGATTGTCGGGGCCCCGATTACTTGGGCTCGGCGGAAGAATGATGATGGACGATGAGCCAGCGGCCATCCTCACCCTTCTGGTAGGTGAAGGTGAAGCGGGCTTTGACCGGGCCGGTATCGAGATGGAAGGTGTAGAGACCGGCAAAGTTAACGGCATTGTCGCCCTGCGGGAGGGCTTCCATCTCAGTAATTTCGCCAGTGGGGTCCTTGGCCAGGAAGGAGGTGAAATATTCACGGATGCGATTGTGCCCTTGGTAGACGCCGGGCAGCATGGTGGGAAGGAGAACGGCATCGGCCGCATAGTGGGGAATGATAGCTTCAAGGTCGCGCTTGGCGACGGCATCGAACCAGCTTTGCAGGGCGGCCTGGGCAGGGCTATTGAGGTTAAGAGACCTATTCATGTTTGGACCATTTGGCTACTTGATTGGTTATAAGCGGGCGCCGTGGTAGCCCCGGACCAAGGAAAAGTCAATATGATGACGCCTTCTTATGGAGAAATGTATTAGGCGTGTAAATCCAAGCGGATTACAATAGCTTGATCGCAATAAGGCCCACCGGCCACAGCGCAAAACCTCTTTTTTTATTTGATTCGGCCTTTTATGATGGATTCTTTCTGATTCCAGAAACTTTCAATACGATGAATTATTTTTTTAACCGAGCTTCGCCGCTCATACTTCTTGCTCCGGCTACCTGTTGCGGGTGTGCGGAACAACAAGGAGTACAAGGAGATGAGAATCGCTCAAATTGCCCCGTTGTTTGAAAGTGTCCCACCGCGCCTGTACGGCGGTACCGAACGGGTGGTTTCGTATCTCACCGAAGAACTGGTCCGGCAGGGTCATGAGGTCACCCTGTTCGCCAGCGCCGATTCCGTCACCATGGCCGAGCTTGTCCCTTGCACGCCGCGCGCCCTGCGCCTTGAGAAGGCCCGCGACCCCATTCCGCATTATATGGTGATGCTCGATAAGGTCCACGAGCGCGCCGCCGAGTTCGACGTGCTGCACTTCCACATCGAATACCTGCATTTCCCCCTGTTCCGCGATATCGCCGGCAAAACCCTCACCACACTGCATGGCCGCCTCGATCTGCCCGATCACATGGCCCTGTATCGTCGCTTCGATGACATGCCGCTGGTGTCTATTTCCAACGCACAGCGCGCACCCATGCCCAGGGCTAATTTCGTCGCCACAGTGCCCCACGGCATGCCGCCCAACCTCCTAACACCGGTAAGCCAGCCCAATGGCGGCTATCTCGCCTTCCTTGGCCGTATCGCACCGGAAAAACGCCCCGACCGGGCCATCGGAATCGCCCAGGCGGTAGGCATGCCGCTCAAAATCGCCGCCAAGGTCGACCGGGTGGATGAACGCTACTTCAACGACGCCATCAAGCCGCTACTAAAGGCAGAAGGCGTCGAGTTCATCGGTGAAATCAACGAATGGGCCAAGCCCAACTTCCTTGGCAATGCCGCTGCCCTGCTCTTTCCCATCGACTGGCCCGAGGCTTTCGGCCTGGTGATGATCGAGTCTATGGCCTGCGGTACACCCGTGCTGGCTTTCGGCCACGGCTCGGTGCCGGAAGTGATTGAAGACGGCGTCACCGGCAGAATCGTCCATAGCATGGAGGAAGCCGTCGCCACCTTGCCGGAAGTGCTGGCCCTTGACCGGCACAAAATCCGCCAACGCTTCGAGGAGCGCTTCTCCGCCACCCGCATGGCCAACGATTACGTCAAACTTTACCGTGCCGCGCTGGAGTGGCCCGCCGCCAAAGCCCCCGCCCTTATCGCCGCCAGGAAAATCCGGCGGCCTTTCCTGGCCTGAGCCACGGCATGTGACATACCAAAGGCGCGCCTCACACCAGACAACCGAGTTATGGACAGGGAGAGGAAGAAATTTGGTGGACGTAAGCCCGGAAATTTCGAAAGAAACCATCGCCTCAATTCTGCGTTTTGCCCACGCCATCAAGCATTCCAGCCATGCTCAAAACTACGTCCGTTTGGCAGCTTGATGACCAACCTCCATTAAAAGACCCCAGAAATCAGCCAACAACACACCTTACAAGAGAAGAATAGATAATGAGAGTAATGTTA
>CAZROO010000003.1:0-1615 GCA_964601735.1 uncultured Pseudomonadales bacterium | reverse complement strand
TAAACGCTATCTCTCACCCGAAGAGGTGAGCAATCTAATAGGGGTAAAACGCACCACGCTGGCAACTTGGCGTGTGCGGAATGTCTATAACATCCCCTTCATAAAAGTAGGCCGCAAAGTGGCATATGACATTCGGGATATTGAGGCTTTTTTACTGAGCCGCAAGCGTGGCGAGGTGGCCGATGCCGCCTAAGCGAAAACCCTGCCCTCACTTTTGCACGGCGAGGCAGGGCTACGCATCCAATTCATCCGAAAACAAATAGGACTACTTCAAATGAATAGCATAAATGGCCGTCACGGCCAAGCCGGTGGCTATCGCGCTACCGCAGATAATCGCCGCCCCAGCTTTACGATTGGTGAGGTTAAGGCCCTTCACCCGCCGCGCTGGTATTACCCCGGTGTGCTACAAGGCCACTTTGGTAAACTCACCAATGGCGGTTGGTGCCTGTGGCAAGGGTTGTGCCCTTTCCATGTTGATACTCACCCCGGTAGCGTAAGCATCAACCTCACCACCGGCGCCTTCAAGTGCTTTGCCTGCGGGGCCTCGGCGGGTGACGTGCTGGCCTTTCACGGCAAACTTAAAGGCTTGGGCTTGCGCGAGGTGCTGGTGGAGTTGGGGGGTGCGCAATGAACACCCCCACGCACCGCTGGGATTATCAACATGGTGATGGCAGCGCCGCAGGCTACGTACTCCGGTTCGACGGCCAAGACGGCAAGGTTATCGTGCCGCATTTTATCCCGGATGGGTATGGTGGCTTTAACAAGGGCGCATCACCTACCAACAGGCCTTTATACGGCCTTTGGGGGGCATTACGCGCCAGCGATAAACCCATCTTCATAACCGAAGGCGAAAAGTGCGCAAAAGCCCTCCACGGGCTTGGCTTTGCCGCAGTGTGCAGCCTCGGCGGCAGCAATGCACCTCACCTCACGGATTGGGCACCCATCACCCCCCTCAATGGGCCACTTTACCTGTTGGCCGATAACGACACCCCCGGCGAAAAGTATGCCGAGGCGGTGGCGGCGCTAATAAACAACCCCAACCTGAAAGTGGTGCGCCTGCCAGACTTGCCGCCCAAGGGTGACGTGGTGGATTGGTTGCAGCGGTTGCACACCACATGGGATGGGTACGAACTCTTAAACGGTATTCTCTCCCCGGATGAATTGGACGCCGCGCAAGGCACGTTGCTGGATGCCTGCCACGCTGCCGCCGTAACCCCACCACCCGCTGGCGATAATGCGCGATTGGCGATTGATGAGCCCCTGCCCTTGGTGGCTATTCCTGCCGAGGCCCAGCCTTACCCGGTGGATGCCTTGGGGTCGTACCTATCCACCCCAGCGGTGGCCATTCATGATTTGGTAAAGGCGCCCATGGCCATTTGTGCGCAATCGGTGTTGGCCGTTGCCACGCTGGCGGTGCAAGGCCATGCCGATGTGGTTTTACCCAATGGCCAGCGAAAACCCGTGAGCAACTTTTTTCTCACGCTGGCGGATTCTGGCGAGCGTAAAACCAGTTGCGACACCGAAGCCTTAAAGCCTATTCGCACCCGTGAAAAAGAACTGGAAACCAACCGGCAGACCGAGTTGCAGCTATGGGAGAACCAGCGCGACAGTTACG
>CAZROO010000002.1:58262-130288 GCA_964601735.1 uncultured Pseudomonadales bacterium | reverse complement strand
ACAGCTGGTGGGCCGACTACGTGGAATGGCTGGGCCAGCAGAGCGGCGAGATGGTGAATGCGCCTGCCAAGGCTGGTAACGCCACCTACAAGGGGCTTGAGGCCGCGCCGGGGCGGTACGTGCTGGAACACTAGGATAAAATCGGAAAAAACGGGCCCCCGGCCCTAGCGGTGGGGGGCCTGTTCCTTTATAAACTCTACTTATGAGTATGTTCCGGCAAAGTCGGCACCCGATGGTGCGCTGGTGGTGGGAAATGGACCGGCCTTCGGTCGCCATCATCATCGCGTTGATGGTGATCGGCGTTGTCGCGGTTTCGACAGCCAGCGTGGCCGTGGCCAAGACCTACGCCGTCGGCCCCTACTACTTTGCGCTGCGCCAGATGCTTTATGCGGTGTGCGCCCTTGTCATCATGCTGGTGATGAGCACGTTCTCGCCCGCGGCCATCAAGCGGCTGGCGCTGCTGCTGTTCGTCGTCGCCTTTGGCGGCACGCTGCTCACGTTTGTGATCGGCACCGAGGTAAAAGGGGCGCGCCGCTGGCTGGAGATTGCCGGGCAGAGCGTGCAGCCGACCGAATTCGTGAAGCCCGCGTTGATTGTGCTGACCGCGTGGCTGCTGGAGGATGGGAGGCGAAGCGTGCGGCTGCGCGGCTTCATGGCCAGTATCGTGCTTATTTCCATTGTCGGCATTCCCGTTCTGCTGCAGCCCAACTTTGGCATGGTGCTGGCGATGGGCAGCGTGTGGTTCGCGCAGGTGTTCATGGCGGGCATGCCGCTGCTGTGGCTGGTGCCGCTGATGGGTGGAGGCGTGCTGGTGACGCTGGTGGGCTATTTGATGTTTGCCCACGTGCGCGACCGGATTGAGCGCTTTTTGAATCCTTCCGGCAACGACACCTACCAGGTTGACCAGGCGATGGATGCCATCATGAGCGGGCGGATGTTCGGGCGCGGCGCCGGTGAAGGCGTGGTGAAACATACGCTGCCGGATGCGCACACCGATTTCATCTTCCCGGTCATCGTGGAGGAATTCGGCATTATAGCCGGACTGATTATTTTGCTGCTGTTCGGTTTGCTGGTGTGGCGCGGCTTCCAGCGGCTGGTGAACCAGGAAGACCGCTTTATGCTGCTGGCGGGCGGCGGCATGCTGAGCCTGATTGCCGTGCACGTGTGCGTGAACATGGGCGTGAGCTTGCAGGTGATTCCCACCACCGGGATGACGCTGCCGTTTATCAGTTACGGTGGCAGCTCGAGTTTTGCGATGGCCATTTTGTTCGGCTTTTTGCTGGCCATGCTGCGGCGGAAAAAGAGTTCGTTGTAATGGCGAGGGCCCTGAAAAAAGCGCCCGCCAAAGCGCTTAAGAACACCGATACCATCCTGATTGCCAGCGGGGCGAGCGGAGGACATCTCATCCCTGCCCTGGCCGTGGCCGACGAATTGAAAAAGAACGGCTGGCGCTGCGTGGTGGTGCTGGGCGGCGGGAAGTTTAGCACGCTGGTGACCGACCGCGGATACCCGCTGGTGCAGTTGCCTGCCAGTGCTTTTAATGTTTCCAACCCGCTGCGCAAGGCGCTGGCGCTGCTGCGGTTCGGCTGGGGATTTGCCCGCGCCTTTTGGCTGGTGCGCCAGGTGAAGCCTGCCGCTGTTTTCGGCACCGGCGGCTACGCCACCGTGGCCACCATGCTGGCCGCCAAGGCTTGCCATGTGCCGTGTATCGCGCACGAACAGAACGTGCTGCCCGGCCGCGCCAACCGGCTGCTGGCGCGTCTTGTTGACGTGATGGCGCTGAGTTTTGCCGAGACTAAAAAGTTCTTTCCGCGCGGCACCCGCACTGCCGTGGTGGGCATGCCGCTGCGGCGCGAAGTACTGGCGGCACGGAAAATCACCCGAAAGAACGACAAGAGTTTTCATATCCTGCTCAGCGGCGGCAGCCAGGGTTCGCGGCTGGTGAGCGACATGCTGCCCGCGACGCTGGGGCTGCTGCCCGCCGCCGAGCGCAAAATGGTGAAGGTGGTGCATCAGGCCCGTCCGGAAGATGTGCTGCGCACCCGCGAGCTGTACAAGGATTTGAAGATTAACGCCGACGTAAAAGCGTTTTTTGGCGATTTGCCGCAGCGCACGCGCTGGGCGCACCTGGTGATTGGCCGCAGCGGCGCCAGCACGGTGGCCGAGACCGCCCTGCTCGGCCGCGCCGCGATTTACGTGCCGCTGGTTCTGGCCGACGGGCATCAGGTTTACAACGCGCAGGTGGCGGAAAAAGCCGGGGCGGCTATCATTCTGGAGCAGCCGCTGTTCACGCCCGCCGGTTTGCTGGTGCACTTGCGCGCGCTTCTGCGCAACAAGGCCAAGCTGGCGGCTATGGAAAAAGCGGCGGCGCATTTATTGCCGGGCACGGCGCAGGCTGCGGCCCATGCGGCAAAGCTGGTTGAACAAGTCATCAAGGAGAGCAAGGCACCGTGAAGTTGTTTGGGGGGGAGTTGAAGACGCTGGGGACGTGGCACTTTATCGGCATCGCCGGGATTGGCATGAGCGGTTTGGCCGAAGTGCTGGCCCGGGCGGGCGCGAAGGTGCAGGGCAGCGACCTTGACCCCGATTATGCGGCGCGGCTGAAGGATGCGGGCGTGACGCTGTTCAAAGGCCATGCGGCGGAGAATGTGAAGGGCGCGGCACGGGTGGTGATTTCCACCGCCATCAAGCCGGACAACCCGGAGTTGATGGCGGCCAAAAAACTGGGTTTGCCTTTGCACCACCGGGCCGATGTGCTGGCGGATATCCTGGCCAACTACAACAGCGTGGCGATTAGCGGCACGCACGGCAAAACCAGCACCACGGCGCTGGTATGGAGCGCGTTGAAGGCGGCGGGGCTGGATGTGGGCATCATCAACGGCGGCGTGCTGAATGATTTGGGCACGACGGCGGTACTGCCGAAATCGACCAAGGGCTGGCTGGTGGTTGAGGCGGATGAAAGCGACGCGAGTTTTTTGAAACTGAAGCCCACCGTGGCGGTGATTACCAACATCGAACCCGAGCACATGGACACCTACGGCGACGAGGTGAAGCTGGTGGAGGCGTTTGTGAAGTTCGCCGACAGCGCCAGCGAGACGGTTTTATGCGCCGACGACCCCAACACCATGCTGGTGGCACAGCGCACCGAGGCGGATGTCATCACCTACGGGCTCAACGACGAGGCCGACATTTACAGCGACGATTTCCACCCCCAAGGGGCGCAGATGGCGTTCGATGCGTTCATTCGCGGCGGCAAGCTGGAGGACGTGGTGGTGAACCTGCCCGGCGTGCATTACGTAAGCAACGCGCTGGCCGCGCTGGCGGTGGCAAGCGTGCTCAAGTGCGATGTTATGCTTGCGGCGCAAGGCCTTGAAACATTTGGCGGTGTAGGAAGGCGTTTCCAGAACGTAGGGACCTTTGACGGCGCGACGATCATCGACGATTACGGGCATCACCCGACCGAGATTTCCACCACCATCGAGGCCTCCAAAAAGGTGTTTGGCAAGGGGCGTGTGATTGCAGTGATTCAACCCCACCGCTTTACCCGCCTGCGCGATTTGATGGGTGAGTTTGCCATGTGCGCCCGTGCCGCCGACAAGGTGATTCTGCTGCCGGTGCATGCCGCCGGGGAGACGCCTTTGGAGAATGTGAGCAGCGAGTCGCTGGCGCAGAAGATGAAGCCACGGCCCCTCACCGTTAGCGGCGAGGACGAACTGGTGCTTGCGTTGGAAGATTTGAAGCTCACCAAGGATGACTGCATCCTTTGCCTTGGCGCGGGGACGATTTCGACCATCGCCAAGCATTTGGGCAAGCACTGATGGTTCAGCCCGCCTGGTGGCCACTGGCCACGCCGCCGGAACAGGACAAGCCGCTGGCCGAATACACCACCATCAAGGTGGGCGGCCCGGCGGAGTTCTTTTATGTGCCTGCGAGTTGGGATGAAGTATCGCAAATCCTCACTGCCAAGCCCGCCGATGTGCCGCTGACGATGCTGGGTTTGGGCAGCAACATGGCGATTCGGGATGGCGGGTTGCGAGGTCTGGTTTTGAACCCTGGCAGCGGCTGCGATGCCGTGCGGGTGGAAGGCAACAGCGTGTTTGCCGAAGCCGGGGCCGCCAACGGCAAAGCAGCACGCATGGCGCGGGAAGCGAATTTGACCGGGCTTGAGTTTTTTGGCGGGATTCCGGGCAGTATTGGCGGCGCGCTGCGGATGAACGCGGGGGCTTATGGCAGCGAGACATTCAACCGGCTTGAGAAGCTTTGGCTGCTGGATGACAAGGGTGTTGAGCACATTGAGGCGCCGGATTTTGTGAAGCCGCGCTACCGCCATACGGAACTTCCGGCGGGTTGGCTTTACAAGGCCGGGCAGTGGAAGCTTGAAGTTGGCGACCGCGAGGCGATTCGGCAAAAGATGCGTGAAATCAACCATGCGCGGAGTTCGACCCAACCGTTGCATATGCCGAGTTCCGGCAGTTGGTTCAAGAACGTACGCCTTACCCCTGAACTGGAAAAAAGACTGGATTCCCGCCTACGCGGGAATGGGGCGGGTGAGATAGTAAATGCCTGGCGCATTGTCGAAGCTGCAGGATGCCGGGGCATGACGCACGGCGGGGCGCAGGTAAGCGAGCAGCACGCCAACTTTTTTGTTAACACCGGTGGCGCGACGGCGCGGGATTTGGATGCGCTTTCTAAAAAAGTTGAAGCCCAAGTGAAGGAAAAGCTCGGGGTTGTACTGGAACGTGAAGTGCGGATGATTGGAGAAGAGGAATGAATATTGAGCGTGTGATTATTCTGGCGGGGGGCCCCTCGCCCGAGGCCGAAGTAAGCCGCAGCACCGCCAAGGGTGTGCATGGGGCTTGCGTGGAATTAGGTTACAAGGCCGAAATTTGGGAGCTTGAGGGCAACTGGATTGAGCGGCTGGCACAGCAGGATAGGGCCGGCCTGTTTGTGTTCATTGCCCTGCATGGCTGCCCCGGCGAGGATGGCAGCGTACAAGGCGTACTGGATTTGCTGGGTATCCCATACCAAGGCAGCGGCGTGACCGCTTGTGCGATTGCGATGGATAAAATCGTCAGCCGGATTCTGTTTGCCGAGCGCGGGCTCGACGTGGCCGCAGGCTTGTGGTGCGAAGAGCTGAACAACCCGGAAAAAGTCGCGGCATTTATTGATACGCACGGCAAGGCGGTCATCAAGCCCGCCACCGGCGGCAGCACCATCGGCGTCACCATTCTGGACAAGATTTCGGGCTGGAACACGGCGATTGAGCTGTGCGAGAAATACGGCCAGCCGCTGGCCGAGGCTTATATTCCGGGGCGGGAATTCACCGTAGCCGTGCTGGGCGGCAAGGCCTTGGGGCCGGTTATTGAAATCGTGCCACAGGGGTACGCCTTTTATGATTACGACAGCAAATACAAACCCGGCGGCAGCACGCACGAAATTCTCAATAACCCTTTGAGCGAGCTGGAAAACAAGCTCCGGGCGCAGGCCGCTGCCGCCGCCGCTTCGCTGGGGTGCACGGGTGTGTCGCGGGTGGATTTCAGGTATGATGAAAAAACTAACCGGTTGGTGGTTCTGGAAGTGAACACCCTGCCCGGCATGACGCCGACCAGCCTGGTTCCCGACGCCGCCAAGGCCGTGGGCATGGGCTATGCCGAGGTGGTGCGCTGGATGATTGAAGACGGATTAAAACAACGAGGGGCGAGAAACTGACCGAACTGCATGCCTTTAAGCCTAACCTGGGGGTGGCCCAGGAGCCTAAGGCGCGCGTGCAGCGTTGGATTAGGTTTGCCAAGGAGAATGGGCTTAAGGTCGGTATCTGGACGGGGGTGCTTGTTGCCGCCGGGACCGTTTGGCACTGGCATGTGCCGGTGGCGGCCTGGACAGTGGACAAGGTGGCCCAAGCCACCGGCGCGCGGGTGGAACAGGTGACGGTTGAAGGTGCGGTTTTTACCACCAAGGACCAATTGACCCAAGCCCTCGGCCTGCAAAAAGGCGACCCGCTGGTGGGTTTTGACGCCCGTGCCGCCCGCGCACGCCTGGAAGAACTGCCCTGGGTGCGGCTGGCGGCGGTGGAACGGCAACTACCCGCCAACATCAAGGTTTCGTTGTATGAGCATGTACCGCTGGCTATCATCAAACAGGACGGCAAGACTTATATCGTCACCAAGGATGGGGCACTGATTAACCCGGTGGGTGCCTCAGGCAACTCTTATGAATTCGGCAACCTACCGGAGTTGCGAGGCACCGGCAGCGCCGCCGCCGCGCCCAAGCTGTTTGCCCTGCTAGCCGAATGGCCCGCCCTGGAAAGCCAGCTTAAAAAGGTTGAATGGGTGGGCGAACGCCGCTGGGATTTGACGTTTGCCAGCGGGGTGATGGTGAAACTACCGGAGAACGACCCGGCTGCCGCGCTGGGCACCCTGAATACGCTAGAGCAAACGCGCCACATCCTTACCCTCAATGCAGGCACGGTGGATTTGCGCCTACCCGACCGCGTGATATTGCAGTTACCTCAGGAAGTTAAAGACACGCCTGTTACCAATAAACCCGCGACGGAAGGATAAATGAGCCTACATCCCTATATTTTGTTGGCTGTGTTGAAGCTCAACCCTTCGGGCCGCAACCGGCCGGGCGCTAAAATGCGTCGCGTCTCGCTTATGATGGCTCCGTCATCACCGCGCTTCGCCGCGCCACATTTCATCATCCCGCCGGTTAGCGGCACAGCTCAACAAAATATAGGGATGTAGGCTCTCGCTCATGGTCACTCGCGGTCGCAATCGGATTATCGCCGGGCTGGATATCGGCAGCAGCAAGGTTGCGTGTTTTATCGCAGAACTGGACGAATTCTATAATCCACACGTGCTGGGCTACGGCCAGCATGCCTCCACAGGCCTCAAAAAAGGCCAGATCGTGGACATGGACCGGACTGAGACCGCCATCCGCGAAGCCGTGCATGCGGCGGAGGACATGGCGGGGGTTGAGATTTCCGGCGTGCTCGTCAGCCTTGGCGGGGTCGGCCTGAAGAGCCACGTGACCGACGGGCTGGTGGTGTTGAATGCCAACCACGAGGTTTCTGATGCCGACGTGTTCAAGGTCATCGACGTGGCCCGCGCCCGCCAGATTGAGGGCGACCGCCAGATTATCCACGCCCAGGCCACCAAGTACGTGCTCGACAGCCAGGCAGACATCCGTGACCCGCGCGGCATGACCGGCGCCCGCCTCGAGGCCGACGTACACATCATCACCGCCCCCACCGCCGCGCTGCGCAACGTGGTGCGTTGTGTGGAACGCGCCAACCTTGAAGTGCAGGACCTTGTGGTACAGCCTTATGCCAGCGCGCTTTCGACGCTGGTGAACGACGAGCGCGAGCTTGGCGTGGCGCTGGTGGACATTGGTGGCGGCAGTTCGGACATCGCCATTTATGCCGACGGCGCGCTGGTTTACACCGGCGTGATTCCGATTGGCGGCCAGCATGTGACCGCCGACATCGCGCGTGGCATTTCCACCCCGCTTTCCGCCGCAGAGCGCATCAAGGTACTGCACGGTTGCGCGCTTTCCAGCCTGATTACCGCCGATGATGAGATTGAAATCCCCGTGGTGGGCGAGGATGCCGGCAACGAGCCCATCCGCATGACCAAGAGCGCGCTCTCCGGCATCATCCAGCCGCGTTGCGAGGAAATGCTGGAGCTGATTCGCGACAAGATTGAACAGAGCGGCTACGAAAACGCCATCGGCCGCCGCGTGGTGCTGACCGGCGGCGGTTCGCAGCTTACCGGCCTGCGCCAACTCGCCGAAGTGGTGATGGATAAGAGTGTTCGCCTCGCCCGCCCCAACGGCGTGCAGGGCCTGACAGACCTTTCTTCGGCCCCCGCCTTTGCCACCGGCGTGGGCCTGCTGATGTACGGCGCCCGCCAGGCCGCGCAGGCCAGCCGCGTGCGCGTAAAGGACGGCAAGCTGGGGCAATGGGTGGGTAATATGGCCCGGCTTTTGCGGTTCGCTTCTTGAATTTAAAAAAGCCGCCCTATGGGGCGGCTTTTTTCACGCAGCGGCTATTTCAACGGCCTTGAACAGAGTTTCTTCCAACGTTTCAAACGTATGGATAGGTTCCGGTAACGGCGCAGCTTGGCCATACCGGCGTACAATGTCGGCTTCAAAGGCCGCATGCAGCAGCATAATGTCCCGCGCCAGCTGCTTTTGGTAGGCCACCTTAACGGCACCCATCGGGCAACCCAATACTACGCTTCCGGGGTCGAAGGCGATAACGAAGCCGTACTCGGTATTGGTGGTAAAGGCAGGCATATGCGCCAGCTCGCGTGGAATCCATACCACGCGTACCTTGCTGATGCCTGCTGCGGTGATTTCCCAGCGGGTCTGTTCTTCATAAATGACCTTATCCAGGCCCCACTCTTCGTTTTCCGGTACGAACACAACGCCGTTAAACCGTGCTTGTCGCAGAAAATCCAGCGCCCGAGGGCGCCAGCTTGGTATGTTCTCTTCACGTGGCGTGGGGCCAAACAGAAACATGCTATTGGGTACCTTGCCATCAACCAAGGGCGGCAACGGCTGCCGTGCATAAACGATATTCATGATGTTTCCTCTCAACGAGTTAAGGCTTAATTTTGTATACTAAAGATAAACTGTGACCACAACAGCGCACGGGGTAGGCAATTTCTCTTGTGTGTGTGGCGGGTTTTTCAGCATTGGTATGGCGCGCGGCGGCGCAGGTGCGTAACATCGATTCCAAGTTCGGCTCACCCGCCAGAATAAAAAGTTACGAAAGAAGACAGATGTCGCTCAATATCAGCATGGTGAAGGAAAACGTCCACCAGCCCCGTATCATGGTCATCGGCGTGGGCGGCGCGGGCGGCAACGCTGTCGAGAACATGATTAAGGCCGAGCTGCGCGGCGCCACCTTTGCGGTATCGAACACCGACATGCAGGTGATGGAACGCCAAAGCGCCGAAATCAAACTCCACCTGGGCCGTACCCTGACCGAAGGCCTGGGCGCGGGCGCCAACCCCGAAGTGGGTGCCGCCGCCGCCGAGGAATCGTACGAAGAAATTTGCGAAGCCATCCGCGGCAGCCACATGGTGTTCATCACCGCCGGCATGGGCGGCGGCACCGGCACCGGCGCAGCCCCGGTTATTGCCCGCGCAGCGCGCGAGCAAGGGATTTTAACCGTTGCCGTGGTCACCAAGCCGTTTGCATTTGAAGGCAACCGCCGCATGCGCGTGGCAGAAGGCGGCGTGGGCCAGTTGCAGGAAATTGCCGATACCGTCATCGTCATTCCGAACCAAAACCTTTTCCGCGTGGCCACCGAGCGCACTACGTTGAAGGAAGCTTTCAAGATGGCTGACGACATCCTTTATAAGGGTGTGCGTGGCGTGACTGACCTGATGCTGGTGCCCGGCCATATCAATCTCGACTTCAATGACATCAAGACCGTGATGAGCGAGATGGGTCAGGCCATGATGGGCGCGGGTGAAGCCGAAGGCGAACGCCGGGCCATCCAAGCCGCCGAGCAGGCCATTTCCAGCCCGCTGCTGGACGGTATCAGCCTTTCCGGCGCCAAGGGCGTTCTCATCAACATCACGGCCTCGGAAGACGACCTGCAACTATACGAAGTGGACGAAGCCGCCAACCGTATCCGTGAGGAAGTCGACCCCGAAGCCAACATTATTTTCGGCACTGCGTTCGATTCCAGCCTCAAGGGCAAGATTCGCGTGTCCGTTGTGGCCACCGGCCTGGGCGAAGGCAAGAAGAAGTCGACCGGTACGTTTGACCTCAATGCGCTGAAGCCTGCTGCCAAGATGGAGCCCAAGCACGTTGAAGAGACGGCTCCGGTGCAGAACGTGAAGGATTTTACCGCCGCCGCCACCAAGGCCAAGGCCAAGGAAGCCGCGGAGGACGATGAATGGGGCGATTTGGAAATCCCGGCTTTCCTGCGTCGTCAGGCGAATTAACCCGCTTACCTGATTTGGGGCGGCTCAGCCGCCCTTTTCATGCTATAAGGGCGGCATGTTCCGCCAAACCATTTCCCACGAAGTCAGTATTGAGGGCATCGGTGTTCATACCGGTGTGAAAGCCAAGGTCACGCTGGCGCCATTTGAGGATGGCATTGCGCTGACGCGCACCGACATGCACCCCCAAAGCTTTACGCTCGCGCCGCAGAATGCCCGCCCCAGCCCGCTGTGCACACTGCTGACGAATTCTCACGGCACGACGCTTTCCACCGTTGAGCATTTGCTCTCGGCGTTGCACGGCATGGGCATCACCGATATCGAAATTGAAGTGGATGGGCCGGAAGTGCCTATTCTGGACGGATCGGCCCTGCCCTGGGTGCAGTTGCTCGAGCAGGCACGCATCATGAGCCTTGATGAGCCCATCGAGTTTTTGAAGGTGGCCCAGCCGGTCAGTCTTGAGGACAACAACCGCACGTTGACGGCGGCGCCAGCCAGCAGCTTTACCCTTGATTGCCGCGTGGATTTTCCCCACCCCAAAATCGGCGCGCAGCGCTGGCACGGCACGCTGACGCCGGAAATCTATAAGGCTGAAATCGCTCCGGCGCGCACCTTTATTCTCGAGGACGAACTCAAGCAGGCGCAGGCCGCCGGTTTTGCCAAGGGTGCCAGCCTTGAGGGCGGCGTCATGTTCCTCAACAACGGCGAGGTCATGAACCCCGGTGGTTTGCGCTTTGCCGACGAAGCCGTGCGCCACAAAACGCTCGATGCCATCGGCGACCTGTTCCTTGCCGGTAAGCCGGTGCTGGGCGCTTTTACGCTCGACCGGCCCGGGCATACCGTTAACAATATGCTGCTGCGGAAACTGGTTTAGTCGAGCCCCCGGACGATTTTGGCGAAGGCTTCGCCGCGTTGCTCGTAGTTGCGGAACTGGTCGTAGCTGGCGCAGGCGGGGGAGAGCAGCACCACGGGTTTTTCGAGATTGCTTTGTTTGGCGGCGGCGTAGGCGTCGCGGATGGCTTTGTCGAGCGTGCCGCACTCGTAGGCCTGCACGCCCTGCCCGCGCAGTGCCATAGCGAAATCGTGGCCGGCTTCGCCGATGGTGAAGGCCGCGCGCACGCTGCCGAGTACGCCTGCGTTGATGACGCCGTCGAGCCCGTCGCTTTTGGGCCGCCCACCGCAAATCCAGAAAATGTCGCCGAAGCTTTTGAGCGCGGGCACGACGCTGTCGCCGTTGGTGGCTTTACTGTCGTTGATGAAGCCCACGTTGCCAAAGCTCGTATCAATTTGGCGCACGCGCTCCAGCCGGTGCGGCAGGCCGGTGAAAGTTTGCACGCCGGTAAAGAATTCCGCGTCGCTGACCAGCTTGAGGCCTTTGAGCAGCGCGTAGGCACAGGCGATGTTTTGCCAGTTGTGCGCACCGGGGAGTCGCTCGAACACGCTGACATCACCCATCAGTTTATCGCCACGCCACAGTTCGCCTGCATCGTCGACTTGATAACTGGCCAGTTCGCCGGTGACGCTCACGCTGGT
Source organism: uncultured Pseudomonadales bacterium (assembly GCA_964601735.1). Lineage (GTDB taxonomy): Bacteria > Pseudomonadota > Alphaproteobacteria > UBA2136 > UBA6156 > DATAJX01. The sequence continues at coordinate 118,799 of CAZROO010000002.1, read as the reverse complement.
GAAGCCGCCCTTGCGCACCAGTTGCTTGAGCGGTGCGGAGTCGATGCCGAGCACCTTCACCGCGTTCTCCTGTGCCAGTTTGAACAGGCGCAGCTTGGTGGCGAGGTAGCCTTCCATGTCGCCGTGTCGGTCGAGGTGGTCGGGGGTGAGGTTCAGCAGCAGGCCGCCGTCCACCTTGAGCTCGGCCAGCGTTTCGAGTTGGAAGCTGCTCATCTCCAGCACGTACCAGCCGCCTTCGGGCAGCTCGGGCAGGCCCAGCACCGGCTCGCCGATGTTGCCACCCACCGCCACTGGCACGCCTGCGTTTTTAAGGATGTGGCCAACGAGCGCGGTGGTGGTGCTTTTGCCGTTGGTGCCGGTGATGCCGATGAATTTGGTACCCCTGCCCTGCTCACGACGCCAGAGCAAATCCATATCACCCATCACGGCCACCCCGGCGGCCTGCGCGGCTTTGACCAGACCATGAGTCATGGAAATACCTGGGCTTTTAATGACGGCTTCGATGGTGCTCCAGTCGGGCGTGGCGGAGGCGAGTTCGACACCAGCGGGCAGGCTGGCGCGGTTTTCGGGTTTGTCGTCCCAGGCCAGTACCTTTACGCCGCGGCGTGCAAGTTCGGCAGCCACCGCCGTGCCGGTCAGCCCCAGCCCGTGTACCAGTACCGCTTTGGTAAAACCGAGTTTCATACTCTTGGGAAGATCAGGCATAAACTACCGCAGCTTGAGCGTGGCGAGGCCCAGCAGGGCAAGGATGAGGCTGATGATCCAGAAGCGTACCACGATGGTGCTTTCGGGCCAGCCGAGTTGCTCGAAATGGTGGTGCAGCGGCGCCATGCGGAATACCCGCTTGCCGGTGAGCTTAAAGCTCATGACCTGGATGATGACAGAGAAAGTTTCGAGCACGAACAGGCCGCCGATGATGGCCAGCGCGAACTCCTGCTTGATGAGCACCGCCACCGCGCCGAGCATGGCACCTACTGGGAGCGAGCCGGTATCGCCCAGAAAAATGCGCGCGGGCGGTGCGTTAAACCACAGGAAGCCAAGCATGGCGCCTGCCAGCGCGGCACACATTACTGCCACTTCGCCCGCGCCCGGCAGGTGCGCCAGGTGCAGGTAGGCGGTGTAATCGGCGCGGCCGATGACGTAAGAGAGAACCGCCAGCGTGGTAGCGACGATGACGGCTGGGATGCTGACGAGACCATCGAGGCCATCTGTCAGGTTGACGGCGTTGGCGCTACCGACGATGACGAAAATAGAAAACAAAACAAAACCATAGAGGCCGAAATCCAGCGCCGCCAGCTTGAAGAACGGCATGTGCACCACTGTCGCTTCGTGGCCGAAAATGGCGACATACCCACCCACAAACGCCGCACTGACGAGCGCGCCTGATGCGAGGCGGATGCGGCCCGGTACACCGCGCTTCCAGCGGCGGGTGAGGTTGAGGTAGTCGTCGGCAAAACCCAGTGCGGCGAAGCCCAGCACCAAGGCGAGCACCAGCCAGACGTAGGGGTTGGTGAGCACGCACCACAGCAAGGTGCTGATAACGAGGGTGGAAACCACCAGCGCGCCACCCATAGTGGGTGTTCCAGCCTTGGTTTGGTGCGGCAGGACTTCCTTGACCGTATCGCCGCCCTTTTGCCAGAGGCGGAAATGCACGATCAGTTTGGGGCCGAACCACAGTGCCAGCAAAAACGCGGTGAGCATGGCACCGCCCGCCCGTACCGTGACGTACTGGAACAAATTGAAGAAGCTGACGTATTTGGTAAGCGGGAACAGCAAGTGATACAGCATGGCCTAATCTACGCTTTTGATTGCAGGGCCGCCAGCAGCCTGGGCACAAACTTGTTCACCCAGAACATTTTTTTGCTGCCCTTGACCACGACGACATCGCCCGGACGCAGCAGGTGGGCGATTTTTTGCACGTCGATGGTGGCCGGGTCGTCGTGCCAGCCCAGGCCTTTATCGACCGGCAGCAGGTCGTAGAGATGACGCATCAGGTGGCCGACGCAGTAGATACCGTCGATACCAATAAGGAACTCATTCAGACCTTCATGGTACTTCGGCGCTTCGTCGCCCAGTTCGAGCATGTCACCCAATATCGCAATGCGACGGCCATTCTTTAAGGGGCGAGCCTTCAGGCTTTCGATGGCCGCGCGGACGCTGGCGGGATTACCGTTGAAGCTATCATCGATGACGGTGATGCCGCCTGCGGTTTGTTCGACGCCGCGGCCCGTCATGATACCTACCTTGTTGAACTTTTTGGCCAGCGCCTGCACGTCCAACCCGGCAGCGTGGATGGCGGCCAGCGCCGCCAGCGCGTTATGCAGGCGGTGCGGGGCGCCGGGCGTGAGGCTGAAATGCACCGGCTCGCTGCGTACTTCGGCTACAACTTTCCAGCGCTCGCCTACTGCCTTGTGGTGCAGTTCACGTACTTCACTGGCGTCGCCGAACCTGATTGTGTGGCCAATCCATTCCGGCGCGTCGACGTCCATCGGCAGCACCAGTATGCCCTCTTTGGGCGGCAGGCCTTTGGCGATGCTCACCTTTTCGTGGCGGATGGCTTCGAGGCTGCCGAGTTTTTCGAGGTGCACCGGCTGGACGTTGACCACCAGCGCCACGGTGGGTCTTGCCAGCTCGCTGAGGCGGGCGATTTCGCCGGGCTGGTTCATGCCCATTTCCACCACCCACAGACTGGCCTTGGGGTTGGCGTTGATGAGCGTGAGCGGCACGCCCCAGAAATTGTTGAAACTGCTGGGGCTGGCCGAGGCTTTGGGATAGGCGGCAAGAAATTCCTTGGTGCTGGTTTTGCCCGCACTGCCGGTGAGGCCGATGACCGGGCCTTTGAAGCGCGCCCGCGCGGCGCGGGCCAGCGCCCAGAGGCCGTCCATCAGTGTATCAGGCACCACCAGTTGCGGGATTTTGATGCCGTCGATTTCGTGTGGGACAATGATGGCTGTAGCGCCTGCGGCTTGTGCCTGGGCGGCGAACTCCCAGCCGTCGCGCGCGCTGGCGAAGCTACTGACGAACCCGCCACTGGGCGTACCCGCCAGCGCCACGAACAGGCTGCCGGGTTTGACCAGGCGGCTGTCCTGCGTGACGAAATCAATAGCCGTTTTGGGCCACTTGCCTCCAAGGCCCAACGCCTTGGCCACTTCGTCAATCGTCCACAATGCCATTAGGCCAATGCCTCCCTCACCACCACGCGATCATCGAACGGCAGGACGTCATTGCCGACAATCTGGCCTTCTTCGTGGCCCTTGCCTGCCACCAGAATGACGTCGTCCGGCCCGGCTTTTCCGATTGCGTAGTTGATAGCTTCACGGCGATCACCGATATCCTTGCCCTTGCCGCCGCCACGCGTGACGCCTTCCATGACGGCCTTGCGGATATCGGCGGCGTTTTCCCTGCGCGGATTGTCGTCGGTGACGATGACTTCATTTGCCAGCCTGGCGGCGATTTCACCCATGAGCAGGCGCTTGGTGGCGTCGCGGTTGCCGCCGCAGCCGAATACCACCCAGAGTTTACCCGCCGTAATCGGGCGCAGGCTTTCCAGCGCGCGTTGCAGCGCATCGGGCTTGTGGGCGTAATCGACGACGACGGTAGGTTTGTTTTTGACGGTGGTGAGTTCCATGCGGCCCGGGACGCTGGCCACCTTTTGTACCGCTTTGGCGAGTTGTTTCCAGTCCAGCCCGGCGGCCACCAGCAGGCCCAGACTTACCGCAAGATTCTCGGCCTGGAAGGCGCCGACCAGCGGCACGGTGACAGGCACCGGCGTGGCATCGAATTTCAGGTTCAGTTGCAGGCCGCGCGCATCGGCTTTAACCACCTCGGACACGAGTTCGGCATTGGCAGTACCTGCGGTGATAACGTGAAGCCCGCGCTGCTTGGCGATAGCGGCGGCGGGCCAGCTTTCGGGCCGCGTGATGTTGAGCACCGCCGTTGAGCCTTCGGGCAGCACTTCGCTGAACAGCCGCAACTTGGCTGCGGCGTAGGCCTCGAGGGTTCCGTGGAAATCGAGGTGGTCCTGCGTGATGTTGGTGAGTGCCGCGGCGGTGAAATGGACGCCTTCGACACGGCGCAGGTCGAGCGCGTGGCTGGAGACTTCGAGCGCGCAGACTTCCACTTTTTCTTCCGCCAGTTTTTGCAGGCGCGGGTGCAGTTGCAGCGCGGTGGGGCTGGTGTAGCCGGTGTAATCCTCGACTTTACTATTGCGTACCACGCCCAGCGTGCCGATGCCGGCAGCATTAACACCGCAGGCCGCCGCCAGTTGCTGCGCAAACCACGCCACCGAGGTTTTGCCGCTGGTGCCGGTGACGCCGAGCATTTTGGCCGGTTGATTTGGCCAATGCCGTGCAGCCCACTGGGCCAGGACCTCTCCCGGCTGGGCGTTAAAGGTAACGCCCTCGGCCTTTATATTGCTGATGATTTCGGCCGCGCCTTTGGCTTTGGCTTCGGCAAAGAGTTTTTCGGCGATGCCGGGTTTATTGCGTTCGTCCCAGACGAAGACCTCGCCCTTTTGGAGCGTGCGGGTGTCGTCGGTCAGCATCGGCAGGGTATTCATACGGTCAGTCCTCATCCGGCGCCGAAGGCGGAGGGGCCATGTTGGCACCGCTGTCGTTATCGGACTCGGGGTCGACCAGGATGCTCAGGCTTTTGAAGTAGCCTTCCTTGCTGGACTTGAGCAAGGCCAAATCCGGCGCAATGCCATCGACCAGCGCATACCGGCGCAGGAAAGCACCGACCGCCGGGGCCGCGCTTTTACCGCCGGTTTCGTACCCGTGCTTGGGTTCGTCGAGCATGATGAGCGTGATGTACTTGGGATGAGTGAGCGGCAGCGCGGCCACAAAGCTGACCACGTTTTTGCTGTGGTCGTAGCCGCGGGCGCCGATTTTTTCGGCCGTACCGGTTTTGCCGCCGATGTCGTAGCCCGGCACCGCGGCGCTGCGCCCGCTGCCGTTGACCACTACGTCACGCATCAGGTCGCGGACTTCGTCGACAGTGTGTTGGTCCAGCACCTTATGCCAGGTGGCGGGGTTTTCGCCGCCCTTGAGCACCACCGGCGGGCGGTAGACGCCGTCGGTGACCAGCGCGCCCACGGCGGCCACCAGGTGCAACGGCGTGACCATGATGCCGTGGCCGAAGGCAATAGTGAAGGTTTCTACCCGCCCCCAGTTGCGCGGGTAGCGCACCGGCCCGACTTCTGAAATACCCACATTGGACAGCGGTTTGAGCAGGCCGAGCTTGTCGAGGAAGGCCTTTTGCGCGGCAGGGCCGGATTTGTCGGCGATTTGCGCCGCGCCCACGTTACTGGAGTAACGCAGCACCTCGCGCGCCGTGAGCATGGCGTGTTTGGCGTGGTAATCGCGGATGGTGTACTTGTCGATGTGCAGCGGATAGCGGCAGTCGATGAGCGTGTCGGGCGTGATGGCGCCGTCTGCGAGCCCTTCTGCCAGCGTGAACAGTTTGAAGGTGCTGCCCATTTCATAACTCGCCAGCGCGGCACGGTTGAAGCGTGCTTCGTCGGTGGAGTGGCCGAAGTGGTTGGGGTCGTAATCGGGCTGGCTGGTCATGGCGATGATTTCGCCGGTGCGGGCGTTGAGCACCACGCCCCAGCCGGATTTGGAGCCCGACTGGAACACCGCGTCGCGCACGCCGTCGCGCAGCAGGTCTTGCGCGGTGAGATCGAGCGCCAGCGTGATGTCCTTGCCTTTTTTCAAATCGTTGTCGTAGTAGCGCTCGACGCCGGCCAAGCCATTGTTATCCACGTCCACCGCGCCCAGAATATGGCTAGCCACGTTTTGTAGCGGGTAGACGCGCACGTATTCCTCGCGGAAAGCCAGCCCCGGCAGCCCCAGCGCGTTGGCGGCCTGCGCCTGCGTGGGGGTAAGGCGGCGTTTTATCCAGACAAAGCGGCGCTCGCGATCGCCCAGCACATTCAACAGGCCCTCCGCCGGCAGGTCGGGGAACAGCGTGTGCAGCTTGTTCACCGCTTCCTTGACGTCGAGAATCCGCACCGGGTCGGCATAAAGCGAATAGACCTTGATGGTGGCCGCCAGCAGGGTGCCGTGGCGATCGTAAATATTACCGCGACGCAGCGGCTCGACCGGCATGGCGCGGAGGCTGGGGCGTGGTTCCATCGGCGGGCTCATGCCCACGTACACCAAGCGGCTGGCAATACCGAGCATGGCCAGCGTGATGGTGAACAGCGCCACTACCGCGCGGAACTGGATATTGGATACCGGCTCGTCGGGAATGCCCAGCGGATCGCGAAAACCTCTCGCCGCCCGTACCTTCACCCGGCGCTGCTGGAGGGGATTCTTGCGCGAGAAATCGCCCGCGCCGGAGCCATTACCCGGACGCGCAAACGGTTTTCTCCAATCCCCAGACATTGGGCACAGATTAGCAGTTTATTTGGCCACGCGCCGCATCAACGCAAAAAAAATGACCTCCGGCCTGTGGTGAAAGACCTACTGGGTCACCCACTGGCCGGTAGGCGCCGGGGTTGACTTACTCACCACCATACTGACGGCAGTGCCGGACACCGGCACCAGCGGCTCGGCGGTCATCGAGGGTGTGAGCTCAATGTAATTGCGGGTACGCGCCAGCTTGAGCAGGCGCCACGGGTTGCTGAGATGAGCATATTCAGCCTCCAGCACCCGCTTGGTTTCCTTCATCTGGAATTGCTCATCGGCCAGCTTGTTGCGCTGGTGGGCCAGGGTCTGCACGTCGGTTTTCAGGCGCAGCATCAGGGCAAAGGCGGTTACGCTCAGTACCACCGCCAGCCAGATGAGCCCGTTTTTCATTAGAGCGTGGCCACTTCCGCTGCGCTACAGCAAGCCACGCTCTTGTTCGCTCCGCGAAAGAAGATGCGTGGATGCCAGCCTTCGCTGGCATGAAGCCCGGAGAGGATAAGCCTGTTTTTCATGCCAGACGTTCTAGAACTCTTAGTTTGGCGCTGCGCGCGCGGGGGTTGCTCTCTACTTCCGCCTCGGTCGGCAGAATTTTCTTCCAAACCTTATATCCCTCACCCGCGGCACGGAAGCCCGCCTTCACCATCCGGTCTTCCTCGGGTTGAAAAGTTATCACAGCCAGCCGCCCACCCGGCTTGAGCAGGCCGGGCGCGGCGGCGAGAGCCTTTTGCAGATGCTCGAGCTCGCCATTTACGGCAATGCGCAAGGCCTGGAAGATGCGCGCCGCCGGGTGCGAGCGGTGCAGCCAGGGTTTGGGCGGGTAGATTTTTTCGATAATCGCCAGCAAATCTTTAGTAGTTTTTACAGGACTGGCTTTGCGGGCCGTGCAAATGGCCGCGGCCAGCACGCGGGATTTGGGTTCCTGCCCATACTTGTAGAATACATCCGCCAGCTCACGTTCGGGCGTGGTCGCCAGAATATCGGCGGCGGTTTTGCGCAAGCGGCTGTCCATGCGCATGTCGAGCGGGCCGTCGTTGTGATAACTGAGGCCGCGTTCGGGGTCGTCGAGCTGGTCGGAGCTCAAGCCCAGGTCGAGCAGAATGCCGTCCACCGGTTCGGTGATGACTTTAGCCATATCGCCAAAGCCGCTGTGGATGAGCTTCATCATCCCGGCATCCACTTCGCAGGCTACGCGCTGGTGCACGCGCTTGAGCGCGGCCTCATCCCAGTCGAGCCCAATGACTTCGGCGCCCTTGCCCAACAAGGCCTCACTGTGGCCGCCGCCGCCGAGCGTACCGTCGACAAGCGTTTTACCCAGCTTCGGTTGCAGCACCTCAAGGCACTCGTTCAATAAAACGGGGACATGGACTGTCCCCGATGCCGGCTCGTGAGCCTTTTGGCCTTTTTCATTAAATCCCATAGGGGGATTATATACCTTATCGGTCATATGTTTAACATACCTGTTAGTCCTCCGTGCTCTACAGCACCCTCCCCTCCTCTATTTTTGTTGTTCTTTGGGTTACCCGGAAGTTGGTTATTCGGCCGCACCCAGTTCGTTGAGGGCTTGCAGGTCGGATTCAAAGAAGCTGGCATCGGCGGCCTGTTGGGCGGTGTAGCGTTCGGGGTTCCAGATGGTGAAGTATTCGCCCTGGCCGGCAAACAGGGCCTGGTCGGTAATACCTGCCTGCTTCAGCAGGTCTTCCGGCACGCCGATGCGGCCGGTGTCGTCGAAATTCAGTGGCCGAGCAGCAGCAAGAATTGCCCGCGCCAGTCGCGCGCGCGTGGGGCTGAGTGCCGGTAACCGCTGGATTTGCGCAGCGAGTTTAACAAAATCGTCATAAGCCCAGCCATATAAATATCCTCCTTCAGGCGCTACATACACCACAACCACCTGGCGCGCGTGAGCGGCCATTTCATTCCTAAAAGAGGCCGGTACTGAAACGCGTCCCTTACGGTCCACCCCATTCTGGTAGCTCGCCAGAAACACCGTCATCTTTAGTACCAGCCTCCCCCTCTCATCAGGGCATTGTGTCGCCCATCTGCCCTGTTCTCCGCCACCTACCTAGAAAGGAATCGGCCGCGGTCCCGTTTTGGATCACCCATGGTTGTATTTGGGCGACGGTGGGAATTTATGGGATTGAATGGGACAAGGCAAGTAAAAAAGAGCTCTTTTTTATACTTTCCGCGTGTCTTGCCTGTGGATAACCTGGGGGATAAATCCTTAATTGGCGTATTTGCAGGCCTTTGCCGCCGCCCTTGCCAGCCCACCATGACTGCCCTAAATAGAGGCGCGCACCAGACCACCGCGTTTCGGGTAACCGAACCGAGGAAAGTCCGGGCTCCTAAAGGGACATGACGCCGGTTAATTTGCCGGGCACTGGGGCACCAGTGACAGACAGGACCACAGAAATAGGTGCCAACCCCTGGTTGGACCATACCGCCTGCAATATCCAAAACAGGTAAGGGTGAAATGGTGGGGTAAGAGCCCACCGCCGCAACAGTAATGAAGCGGGCACAGGCAACCCTCGTCAGGAGCAACGCCAAATAGGGCCGTCCACGCGCCTGCGTCCACAGGCCAGCGGCGGCCGGGTCGGCGGCTTGAGGCTACTTAGTAATATGTAGTCCAGATGAATGGTGGTCTCGATGAGGAAACTCATTAGACAAAACCCGGCTTACCGGTGCGCAATGCAGGGGGCTCCGCAAGGAGCCTCTTTTACTTCTTAAGTTATGGGCATTTTTGCCCAGCATCGTTCAAGGCCGTGCTATGGAGAACGCCATGACCACCAAGACTGCCGTCCGCGATTTCTGGAACCGTGCCAGCTGCGGCGAAGAAGCCTATGCCCTGGGCCGCACCGAGGCCGAAAAGCTCAACTCCCAGGCGCGCGAGCGTTACAAGCTGGAACCGTACATTGTACCCTTTGCCCGCTTTGACGAGGGTAAGGGCAAAACCGTGCTGGAGATCGGTGTCGGCATGGGGGCCGACCACCTGCAATGGGCTCAGGCCAAACCCAAGAGCCTTTATGGCGTTGACCTTACTCCCCGCGCCGTGGCGCTGACACAGGCCCGGCTCAGGCTGGCCAAGCTGAAGCCGAAGATTCAGGTGGCGGATGCCGAGAAGCTGCCGTTCAAGAGTCATACGTTCGACATCGTTTACAGTTGGGGCGTACTGCACCACTCGCCCGACACGCCCAAGACGTTTGTCGAGGTGCACCGCGTGCTCAAGAAGGGCGGTACCGCGCGCCTGATGATTTACCATACCTGGTCGCTCACCGGCCTGCTGCTATGGGTGCGTTATGCGCTGCTCAAGGGTAAGCCGTTTACCGGCATAGGCGAGATTTACAGCCGTTACCTCGAAAGCCCCGGAACCAAGGCCTATACGGTTGCGGGTGCCAGGCAGCTTTGCCGCCAGGCCGGGTTCAAAGCCTGTACCGTCAGCATCCAGCTCAACCACGGCGATTTGCTTGAAGGCGCCGTGGGCCAGCGGCACCAGAGCGCGGCGCTCAACTTGCTCAAGCAGGTCTGGCCGCGTTCGCTCATCAAGGCCTGCCTGCCGTTTTTGGGACTCTATTTATTGATTGAAGCCAAAAAGTAAGACCAATGGCGGCCCACAGCCGCCGTTTTTTTAAGCCGCGCCCTCGCCAAGCGGCCGGTTTGGGCTATGATGCGGCCATTCTAAATAATGAAAGAATAAATCTTATGTCGCGTCCTAAAATCGCACTTATCGGGGCCGGTCAGATTGGGGGCACGCTAGCCCTGCTGGCGGCGCAGAAGAACCTTGGTGACGTGGTGCTGGTGGATGTGAGCGAGGGCGTGCCGCAAGGTAAGGCGCTCGACCTTTGCCAGGCCGGCGCAGTTGAGGATTACACCGGCAAGCTTGCAGGCAGCAACGATTATTCCGCCATCGCGGGTGCCGACGTTTGCATCGTTACCGCCGGATTGCCGCGCAAGCCGGGCATGAGCCGCGACGATTTGCTCAAGACCAATGCCGATATCGTCACCAAGGTGGGTGAAAGCATCAAAAAGCACGCACCGGATGCCTTCGTCATCGTCATCACCAACCCGCTTGATGCGATGGTGGCCGTGATGCAGAAGGTTACAGGCTTTGCCACCAACAAGGTGGTGGGCATGGCCGGTGTACTGGACAGCGCCCGCTGTGCGCACTTCATTGCCGAAAAGCTAAATGTCAGCGTCGAAGACGTCCGTACCTTCGTGCTCGGCGGCCACGGCGACGATATGGTGCCGCTGGTCAACTACACCACGGTGGCGGGTATTCCCCTGCCATCGCTGGTGAAAATGAAGATGATTTCGCAAGCCGATGTGGATGCCATTTTCGAGCGCACCCGCAAGGGCGGCGGTGAAATCGTCGCCCTGCTGAAGACCGGCAGCGCGTTTTACGCCCCGGCCGCCAGCGCCATTGCCATGGCGGCGGCCTACCTGCGCGACAGCAAACGTATTTTGCCGTGCGCGGCCTACCTCAAGGGTGAATATGGCGTAAAGAATATGTATGTCGGCGTGCCGGTGGTTATCGGCGCGGGCGGCGTGGAAAAGGTTTTGGAAGTGCCCCTCTCGGATATTGAGGTGGGCATGTTCAAAAAAAGCGTCGAAGCGGTTAAAGGTCTGCTCGCCGTTCTCGGAATGTAACCCTGTTATAAATAAAGGAGAAAACACAATGCGTATCGCCTACTCCCTGATGCTGGCCGCCGCCCTGGCGCCCGCCGCCTACGCCGCCAACGGCGAACAGTTCGACGCCGCCGCCAAGGGCGCTGCCCCGGCCATGCCTGCCATGCCCAACATGCCCACGCCTCCGGCCATGCCGTCGATGTCGATGCCTGCCATGCCGCCGATGCCCGCCATGCCCTCGATGTGCGAGTTCAAAAAGACCGACGGCACCACCACCAACATGCCGTGCGACCTGGATGGCATGAAAAAGGTGAAAAAGCTGACCTCCGAGGAAATGCAAAAGGCCATGATGCCGCCGCCCCCGCCGGCCATGCCGCCGATGCCCACGGCTACACCGGCCTCGAAGTAAGAACTAAGTACAGGACGAGAGGATGAACATCCACGAGTACCAGGCCAAGGAACTGTTCCGCAAGTTCGGAGTGCCGGTGGCCCCCGGCATTCTGGCCAAAACCCCCGCCGCGGCCGAAGCCGCCGCCAAAAAGCTGAAGACCAAAGTCGTTGTGGTCAAGGCCCAGGTGCATGCGGGCGGCCGCGGCAAGGCGGGCGGCATCAAGCTGTGCAAAAGCCCGGCTGATGCCAAGGCTGCGGCCAAGGCCTTGCTTGGTACTCGTCTGGTCACCAAACAAACCACGGCGCACGGCCAGCCCATCGAGTCGGTGTATGTTGAAGCCGGCACCGACATTGCCCGCGAGCTGTACCTGGCGCTGTTACTCGACCGTTCGTCCTCGCGCCTGGTGATGATGTGCAGCACCGAAGGCGGCATGGACATTGAAGAGGTGGCCGAAAAGCATCCTAACAAAATCTTCAAGGAAACCATCGACCCGCTGACAGGCCTGATGCCCTACCAGGCCCGCAACCTGGCCTTTGCGCTGGGCCTGAAGGGTGATGAGGTGAACAGCGGCGTCAAGTTCATGCTCAACCTGTACAACATGTACATGCAAACCGACGCCAGCATGATTGAAATCAACCCCCTCGCCGTCAGCAAGCAGGGCGAGGTTGTGCCGATTGACGGCAAGGTGGCGTTTGACGACAACGGCCTGTTCCGCCACCCGGACCTGGCCAAGCTCGACGACCCGGAGCAGCAGGACGCGCGCGAAGTCGAGGCCAAGAAATACGACCTCAATTACGTGGGGCTGGAAGGCACCATCGGCTGCATGGTCAACGGCGCCGGGCTGGCCATGGCCACCATGGACATCATCAAGCATTTCGGCGGCGAGCCCGCCAACTTCCTCGACGTCGGCGGTGGCGCCAGCGAGGAGAAGGTCGAAGCCGCATTCAAGCTGATTTTGCGCGACGATGCCGTTAAAGGCATCCTGGTCGCCATCTTCGGCGGCATCATGAAGTGCGACACCATCGCCAACGGCGTGGTGAAAGCCTTGAGCAAAGCCAAGCGCAAGGTGCCCGTTGTTTGCTGGCTGGAAGGTACCAATGTCGAACTCGGCAAGAAAATCATGAAGGAATCGGGGTTGCCGATTACCCCTGCCGATAATTTGGCCGATGGCACGCAGAAGATTCTGGCGGCGACGAAAGGGAAAAAGTAATGGCCATTTTCATTTCTGAAACCACCAAGGTCATTACCCAGGGGATTACCGGCAAGCACGGCACCTTCCATACCGAGGCCGCGCTGAAGTATGGCAGCAGATATGTAGGCGGCGTGACGCCGGGCAAGGGCGGCACCAACCATCTGGGCCTGCCGGTGTTCGACACCGTGCGCGACGCCGTGGTGCAGACCGGCGCCGAGGCAAGCGTGATTTACGTGCCGCCGCCGTTTGCCGCCGACGCGATTCTGGAAGCGCAGGAAGCAGGCGTGAAGATTTGCGTGTGCATCACCGAGGGTATTCCGGTGCAGGACATGCTGAAGGTAAAACGTCGTTTGCTTGACCCCAATAACACCATGCGCCTCATCGGCCCCAACTGCCCGGGCATTATCACCCCCGGCGACAAGGGCGGCTGCAAAATCGGCATTATGCCCGCGCATATTCATAAAAAGGGCCGCATCGGCATTGTCAGCAAATCCGGCACGCTGACGTATGAAGCCGTGCGCCAGACCACCGAAGTGGGCCTGGGCCAAAGCACCTGCGTTGGCATCGGCGGCGACCCGATTCCCGGTACCGGTTATATCCCGGTTCTGGAAGCGTTTGAGAACGACCCGCAAACCGAGGCTATCGTGATGATTGGCGAAATCGGCGGCGCGGCGGAAGTGGAAGCTGCTAACTTCATCGCCAGCCGCATCACCAAGCCAGTGGTGGGCTTTATTGCCGGGCGCACCGCCCCCAAGGGCCGCCGCATGGGCCACGCCGGGGCGATTGTGAGCGGCGGGGCTGACACCGCCGAAGCCAAGGAACGTGCGCTGACCGAAGCGGGCGTGACCGTGGTTCCCATTCCTACTATGATGGGCGAGGCGGTAAAGAAAATCCTCGGTTAATTCAGCTTGATAACAAGCGGCCTTCGGGCCGCTTGTTATTTACCAATACTTTCCAGCTCCTTATGCCGCAGATACTTCACCGCCATGAAATAGAGACCGTCGGGACTGAAGGTCATCCCCGCCAGTTTACGGTCTTTGGTTTTGATTAAGTCCACTAACGCTTTTTCGGTACGCTTGCCCTCGCCGACTTCGACCAGCGTGCCGACGATGTTGCGCACCATGTGATGGAGGAAGTGGTCGGCGGCGATGTCGAGGGCGATGAGCGGCGTACCCAGCGCATCGCGGGTCAGCAGCAATTTGCGAGTGATAAGGCGGCAGATGGGCGTACGACTTTGGCATTCAGCGTCGCGAAAGGCGCTGAAATCATGCTCGCCGTATTTCAGCTTTTTTAGCGCCTTGTTCATGGCCTGGAAGTTGAGCGGATGGCGCACATGCCCGACCTTGCCCACCAGATGCGGCGGCAAATCGCGGCCGCTGTAAATCAGGTAGCGGTACTGGCGCTGCAGGGCACTGTAACGGGCGTGGAATTTGTCATCGACCTCGGCCACGCGCATGATGCGGATGCTCTCCGGCAGAAACCGGTTGAGGCCGCCCCAGAACTTGATGAGCTCCAGCCGCTTCTCCACGTCGACATGCACTGTTTGGCCGAGGGCGTGCACGCCCGCGTCGGTGCGCCCGGCGGCCACCGGGTCGGCAGCCCTGACCTTGAGGCTTTTAAACGCTTCCATCAGGTGGCCCTGCACCGTCGGCAGATTGTCCTTGGGCTGCGCCTGCCAGCCGTAAAGACCGGTGCCGGTATATTGAAGCGTCAGTTTCAAGCGCATAGGTAACGCCCTAGAGTAAAAAGAAATTCCGGGCAAGGTTGAAGTGGACTCTGAAACAGCGAGGGCGGCATCGGACCAAGGCTAGGCCTGCGCGGGGCGGCCTGCAACCATACCGGGCGTAAGCGCCGCCCAGCCGCGCGCCACCTCGGCCACCGGCTGCATTTTTTTGCCGGGGCGCTGGATGTGGCTGATGTGAATGGCGTTTTGACCACAGGCGATGGTCAGGCCGTCGTCGTCGAGGTGCAGAATTTCACCGGCGGTATGCGCCTCGGCGGTGGTAACTACCGTACTGCCCTGCACTTTTACGTTCTCGCCCAGCAGATGAGTGACGGCGCCGGGAGTGGGGGATAAGGCACGGATTTGATTATTGATTTCGGTCGCTGTCTTATGCCAGTCGATGAGGCGGTGTTCGGCGGTCAGCTTGAAGGCGTGGGTTGCTTCACCCACCTGCGGCACGGGTTGAAGGCCTGGCAGTTTGTGTAGCACTGCTGTCAGTTGCTCGGCACCTTTCTGTGCACAAAGGTCATGTAACCGGCCAAAAGTGATGTCCGGCGGTACAACTGTTGGCAGCCTGCTGTACACCGGGCCGGTATCCATGCCTTCGTCCAGCTTCATGATGCAGATATCGGTATGCGTGTCGCCGTTGAGCAGCGTGTGCTGCAGCGGTGCGGCGCCGCGCCAGCGCGGCAGGGCGCTCGGGTGCAGGTTGAGGCACAGGCGTTCGTCGACCAGCTTTTTGGGCAGCAGCAGGCCGTAGGCCACCACCGCGATGGCATCGCATTTGATGGCCAGCACTTCATCCAGCGTCTCGGCCTTGAGTTTTAGCGGGTGATGGACTTTCAGGCCCAGTTCTTCCGCCAACTGGTGCACCGGTGTTTTCTGCTCGGCCTGCCCCCGGCCCGCCGGGCGCGGCGGCTGGGTATAGACGGCGACAATGTTGAACTGTTGAGACAGCAGCTTGAGCGAGGGCACCGCAAAGGCGGGCGACCCCATGAAGATGATATCTTTAATTCGGCCGCTTTCGCCCCTTCGGGTCTGCAGCGAGCCAAGCTCTTGTTCGCTGCGCGAAGGGCTAATGGTCATGATTGCAATGGGGCCCGTGCACATGGTGATGGTGGTGGTGCCCGTGGTCATGGTTGCAGGCCGCAACCACGCCCTGCCCCTGCACGCTGATGGCATACTTGGGATGCTCGATGAAATCCGGCAGGAACTTGGCGTATTTCTTTTCCATGCGTTCGCGCTGCAGGCGGCTCAGGCGCTTGAGGAACAGGATGCCGTCGAGGTGGTCGACCTCATGTTGGATGACCGTGGCATGCAGGCCATCGAATTCCTGCTGCTGCGGCGCACCTTCCTTGTCCAGCCACTTGAGGGTCACGCGGTCAGGGCGTTCCACATCGGTGTAAATGTTGGGGATGCTCAGGCAACCTTCCTGGTGCACGCGCATCTCTTTGCTGCGGCCCACAATTTCCGGGTTCACCAGCACCTGAGGGTTCGGCTTGCTGTAATCGCGCTTGCCGTCGGCGCGTTCGGTGCCCAAATCCATCACCACCAGACGCTCCAGAATACCGACCTGCGGCGCGGCCAGCCCCACGCCATCGGCGGCGTACAGCGTAGCCAGCATGTTATCGAGCGTGGCACGCACGGCGGCGTCCACGGTTTTGACGGGTTCGGATTTTTGCAACAGCAACTGATGCGGCGCTACAATGACGGGCAATATTTTGGACATAGCGCTCTATACGCCATCCAGGGCTTCAGGCACAATACATTCAATAATAAGGAAAAGGTTATGGAGATTTCTCACATCGGCGTTATTGGCGCAGGGCAGATGGGCGGCGGTATTGCGCACGTGGCGGCGCAAAAGGGCTATAAGGTGACCATGCTGGACGCCCGCGCCGAGGCGCTGGAAAAGGCCCTCAAGACCATCGAAGGCAACATGGACCGGCAAATCGGCAAGGGCAACCTGACCGAAGCCGAGAAAAAAGCGGCTCTTTCCAACATCACCACCACCACCAAAATGGCCGATTTGGCCAAGTGCAATCTGGTGGTTGAGGCCGCGACCGAAAACGAGGAAATCAAAAAGAAAATCTTTGCCGAACTCGATGGTGTGCTGAACAAGGATGGCCTGATTGCCAGCAATACCAGCAGCATTTCCATCACCCGCCTGGCAGCCGTGACCAAGCGGCCGGAAAAGTTCATCGGCCTGCACTTCATGAACCCGGTGCCGATGATGCAACTGGTTGAAATCATCAAAGGGCTGGCCACCAGCAACGAAACCTACGAGCGCGTTCTGGAAGTGGCGACCAAGATGGGCAAGACCGCCGCGACCAGCGAGGACGTGCCAGGCTTTATCGTCAATCGCCTGCTGCTGCCCATGCTCAACGAGGCGGCCTATGCGCTGCAGGACGGCGTTGCGGGGGTGAAAAGCATTGATACCTCGATGAAGCTTGGCGCCGGGCACCCGATGGGCCCGCTGACGCTGGCCGACTTCATCGGCCTCGACACTTGCGTGGCCATCATGCGCGTGCTGCACAACGAGCTGGGTGACAGCAAGTACCGCCCCTGCCCGCTGCTGGTGAAATTTGTCGATGCCGGCTGGCTCGGCAAAAAAGCCGGTCGTGGCTTCTACGATTACTCCGGCCCCGAGCCCAAACCCTACCGCTAGTTGAGTTCTGGAAGGTTTAAAGGTTAGAACAGGGCATGGCAGAAGAAGTTGTTAAGGAAGCGCCGCAGGAGGCTTCAAAAGAAGCTCCCAAGGAGGGCGGCGCCGCGCCTGCCGAAGGCGAAGCGGCCGCAGCCCCTGCTGGCGACAGAAAAAAGATGCTGATGATGGCGGGCGTCGGTGCCGCCGTGCTGCTCATCGTCGCCGGTATCGCCACCTGGTTTTTTGTGCTGCGCAAGCCCTCCACGCCCGATGCCGATACGGTCATGAGCGGCGCCCCGTCCAGCGGTGCGGCGGCGGCCTCGGTGTTTTACGATGTGCCGGAATTCAGCCTTAATCTTGCCCAGACCGGCCAGCAGGACCATTTTTTGCGCCTCAAGGTAACGCTGGAGCTTGCCAGCACCGACGAGGAAAAACAGGTGGAGACCAACGCCGCCCGCCTGCAGGATGATTATCTCCAATACCTGCGCCAACTGCGGCTGGACGACCTGCGCGGCAACGCCGGGCTGCAACGCATCAAGGAAGACCTGCTGCTGCGCGCCAGCCAAACCCTGGCGCCGGTGAGGGTTAAAAACGTGCTGTTCCGCGAGGTTCTCGTCCAGTAATTGCCTGCTGGCGTTATAGGCAAAGGCTGCCCGCCGGCGGCCTTTGTGTTATATTAAGCGGCAGAACGGAACAGAAACATGAGCGGCGCCTCCGAAGAAGAAATGCTGAAACAGTGGCAGGGCATGGCCGAGGGCCAGCCTGCCGCCGATGCCGCCGCCCCGGCCAAGCCGGGCGAAACCCAGAAAGTTCTCGACCAGAATGAAATCGACAGCCTGCTGGGCGTGGGCGGCGACGACGGTTCGTCCAGCCGGGGAACCCGTGCGCTGCTTGACCAAAGCGTGGTCAACTATGAAAAGCTGCCAATGCTCGAAGTGGTGTTCGACAAATTCGAGCGCGTGCTCTCCACCAGCCTCCGCCAGTACACCGCCGACAACGTTGACGTGACGGTGATGGGCATGAGTTCGGTGCGCTTCGGCGATTATCTCAATCAGATTGCGTTGCCCGCGGGCATTATGGTGGTCAATGCCGTGGGGCTCGAAGACTACGTGCTGGTAGTGTACGAAAGCTCGCTGATTTACTCGGTTGTGGATGTTATGCTCGGCGGCCGCAAAGCGCGCCCCATACCCATTGCCGGGCGGCAGTTCACGGCCATCGAGCGTAAAATCGTGGATACGCTCAACGACATGGTGTTGCGCGATCTCAACGAGGCATTCGCGCCCATTGCGCCGGTACAGTTCAAGAGCGAGCGCATGGAAGTCAATCCGCGCTTTGCCGTCATTTCGCAGGATACCAACGTCTGCATCATCGTCACGGTCAAGGCCAACCTTGAGGGTCGCGAGGGCAAAATGCAGTTTTGCCTGCCTTACGCCACGCTCGAACCGGTGCGCGAGCAACTGTTGCAGCAATTCATGGGCGAGAAATTCGGCCAGGACAACATCTGGGAAAATCACCTGAGCCAGGAGCTTTTCCACACCACCATGGTTTTTAATGCCGTGCTCGACGAAATGAAATTCCCCATTGAGGACGTGTTGCAGTGGAAAGTGGGCGATACCATCGTCCTCGATGCCCGCCCCACCAGCCCCGTCCAGCTCAGCTGCAGCGGTGTCACCAAGCTGGTGGGCCTTATGGGCCGTGCGCTTGACCATAAGGCCGTGCGCATCACCCATACCATCACCGATTTGAACAACCAGAAATCAGGATAATCAACCATGAGCGTCGGATTAGCTTTGGCAACGGTAAGCTGTGTATTACTGGCCCTGGTGGCTGGTTTGCTGCTACTGCTGGGGCAGCTATTGCGCGGCATGCGCCGCGAGCTGCGCGAGGCCCCACTGCTGGCCGAAAAACTGGCCCAGCAACTGCTGGCAGTACGCCAGGGGCTGGAGCAGGCGCGTCAAGAAATGAACCATGCCGCCCACAAGCTGGGGCCCGACCTGAATCAACAACTTCAGGCCGCGCAAACCACGGTCAGCGATCTCAAATTCCTCATTGCCCGGGGCGAGCAAACAGCCAACAGGATGGAACATGCCAATGGCGCCAAAATCGAAACCACCATCACCAAAACCGTACAAACGCTTGAGCAGCCGATGGTGCAGCAGATGGAATCGACCGTGGCAACCGACCCGCTGGAAAACCTGCTGGCCGAACTGGGAGACGCCGCCGGTAGCGGCTCCAAGGCCATTGCCCGCCGCCCCAGCCAGGCTGAAATCGAGCTTCGCGCCAAGGAGCGCAATTGATTAATGCCTGACATGCCCAAGCGCTGGGGACTGCCGCTAGCCTTGGCGCTGGTTGTAGCGCCGCTGGCCCATGCCGCCGAAGAAGCCAAGAAGCCCGCGGGCGAAAAACCCGCCGCCGAAGGCAAGGAAGGCAAAAAGGAAGGCGCTACAACAGGGACGGTCAGCAGCAGCGTGCCTACCACTCCTACCGTTCTGCTGCCCAATAACGAACGCGTCTTCAGCCCGGCCGAAGTGGCGGTACTGACCGATTTGGAAGCCAAGCGGGTGGAGTTGGAACGTCGCGCCCAAGCCCTTGAATTGCGCGAAAAACTGGCCGACCTGATGGAACGCCGCCTGGCCGACAAGACCAAGGAGCTACAAACCCTCAAGGCGCAAATTGAACACTTGATGACCGGTTTGTCGGGCAAAGGCGACAAAGAACTGACCCAACTGGCACAAATGTACGCGGCCATGAAGCCCGCCGCCGCCGCCGTTGTGCTTAACAGGCTGGATAACAGCATCGTTCATGACGTGCTGATGCGCATGCCGGTTAAAAAGAGCGGTAAAATCATGGAAGCGCTTGATCCGGTCAAAGCCCGCGTAGTGTCGGAAATGATGGCCAGCAATCCAATAGTGGGTGACAACCTGAGCCAGGCCACCACTGCCACCCCGGCAAAACGGCCTTAAAAATGACCACATATCTTACAGCCTATGGTGGCAGCGCCACATGGGCGCTTTTGTTGGTGACCTAGCCCTTGGTGGTTTCGTACCTGTCAGTTATGGTTCATGGTAATCATCAGTAAAGTGCGGCGGCATGGGTCACCCCCCAAGCCCCGGAGTACAAAAACAATAAGGAACGCCGACAATGGCCGTTGACCGCAATATGAGAATCCTGGTCGTGGACGACTTCCAGACCATGCGCCGTATTATCGTCAATCTGCTGCGCCAGTTGGGCTTTACCAACATGGTGGAGGCGGACGACGGCTCCACCGGCTGGGACCGCCTGCAAACCGAACAGATAGATCTCGTCATTTCGGACTGGAACATGCCCAAAATGACAGGCATCGACTTTCTTAAGAATGTTCGCGCCAATGACAAGTATAAAACGCTGCCGTTCATCATGGTTACGGCCGAGGGCAAACGCGAAAACGTTGTGGCCGCGGTGCAAGCGGGTGTCAGCAATTATATCGTCAAACCGTTCAATGCCGCTACGCTCAAGGAAAAGCTGGTAAAAGTACTCGGGCCGTTCTAAACGGACCCCTTACTTTAAAACCAATTAAAATAAGGAATATCCCCTGATGACGATAACCCTGGAACAACGCATCGCCGCCCTGGAGGCCCAGCGCACGGGCGATACCGTGCCCTATGCCGCGGTCAAGGAGCTGGTAGACGCCATTCGCGGCATGTTCAATAAAGAAGGCGAAGCCGGGGACAACCTGTTTGCCGAAATCGGCGAGCTCGCCAAGTTCATCAATAATGCCAAAAAAGAATTGAGTGAAATCAAAGGCGAGGAAATCACCAGCAAGGAAATTCCCGACGCCAGCAACCAGCTTGGCGCCATCGTGCAAATGACCGAAGCCGCCACCGGCCGCATCATGGACGAGCTTGACGGCATGAGCCAGTTGCAGAACGACCTGCGCGACCGCCTCATCAATATGGACCCGCCGCTTGACCCTGACGCCCTGTCCGCCGTTGATGCCGCGCTCAATGACTGCACCGCCAGCATCACCAAAATTTATGAGGCCTGCAACTTCCAGGATATCACCGGCCAGCGCATCCAAAAGGTGGTGCGCGCCCTGCAAGAAATCGAACGCCATGTGCTGCGCATGGTAGTTGTGTTCGGCCTCAAGCAAAAAGACGAACAGCTCGATGAAGCCACCCGTGCCATGCTCGACGAAAACGCCAACTTGTTGCAAGGACCGGCGTTGGCCGGTCAAGGGCTTGAGCAGGACGACATCGACGCCATCCTGTCCAAGCTGTTATAAGGTAGGGCATGAACGCCCAACCATCTTCCGCCAATCCCATCCGGGTCCTGGTCGTTGACGACTCCACGTTTATGCGCGGTGCGCTGGTGCGGATGATTGAGCGCAACCCGCAATTCAAGGTTATCGACGTTGCCAGCAACGGGCAGGAAGGGGTTGAAAAAGCCCAGGCCCTCAAGCCGGACGTCATCACCATGGATATTGAAATGCCGGTGATGACCGGCATCGAGGCGCTAGCCAAAATCATGCAAACCACCAAAACACCGGTGGTGATGATTTCCACGCTCACCGAGCACGGTGCCGAAGCTACTCTCAAAGCCATGGAACTCGGCGCGGTCGATTTCATTCCCAAGGCCCTGGCCGACAAAGACAAGAATATTTTCAAGAACGCCGAAGACATCCACCAAAAACTTCTTGCCGCCGCAGGCGCCAAGCCGCAAAAACTGATCGAAGAATCCACCACCCCAGCCGAACTGCCCGCCTCCAAGCCCGCCGTTACCCCGCAACAACTGGCAGCGCGCATGGTAGTCATCGGTAGCAGTACCGGCGGCCCCAAGGCATTACAGGTCCTGCTTCAGGCCCTGCCCAAAAACCTGCCGGTGCCGGTGCTGGTGGCCCAGCACATGCCAGCCGATTTCACCCGCGTGCTGGCCCGCCGTCTCGATGAAATCTGCGGCATCAGCGTAACCGAAGCCAAAGCGGGCGACACCCCCCGGCCGGGCACGGTCTACATCGCGCCCGGCGGACTGCACCTGCGGTTGGAAGCCAACGGTTGCACGCTCCATCCGGATAATGGCGAAAGCCCTTATATGCCCAGTATCGACGTACTGGGCGACAGCGTACAAAAGGTGCTGGGCGCCCACGTCATCGCCGTGCTGCTCACCGGCATGGGGGCTGACGGCGCCAAAGCCTTTACCGCACTTAAAAATGCCGGGGCCTACACCATCGGGCAGGATGCCGCCAGTTGCGTGGTCTACGGCATGCCGCGCGCGCTGGCCGAAGCGGATGGCGCCAGCGAAGTGTTGCCGCTTGAGCAAATCGGCCCGCGTATCCGCCAGTTGCTTGGCGTTTAGCCTTACCATACCGGCGTACAACTTTTGAGAGTGCTTAGCGGTTAGGCCCCCGCCTTTAAGGCCTACGGCCTTTGGAGTAGCCTTAGCCAAACAACAATAAAGGCGGCGCACGGTCATGAGTTCGGATATCGAACAAAACGAGCTTAACGAAATCCTGCAGGAATTCTACACCGAGGCCGACGAAAGCCTTGATAACCTTGAGCAGGACCTCATCAGGCTCGAAGCCATGAGCGAAGAGGGCGGCACGGACGCCGAAACCGTCGCCCGCATTTTCCGCGTGCTGCACACGCTCAAAGGCGGTGCAGGCTTTTTGGGGCTGGAAAAAATGGCCAAGCTGGCCCACGCAGGGGAAAACCTGCTCGATGAAATCCGTAACGGCAAGGTCGCCATCTCCAAGGCGGTGATGGATGCGCTGCTACAAACCAACGATGCCCTCAAAAACCTGTTGGCCAAGCAGAAAAACCGGGAGGACGACAGCGGCGTTGATAACAGCGCGCTGGTTGCCACGCTCGAGCAGCTCGCAGGCGCCGCGCCGCAGGCGCCTGCGCCTGCCGCTCCGGCGCCTATTCCCGCTGCCCCTGCACCACAGCCTACGGCTACCGGCAGCATCACGCTGGACGATGTCATGAACGACCCTGCCCTGCACCCGGACAAAGACAAGGGCGACGACATGCCAAAAACGGCTGCGGCGCCTGCTCCGGCACCCGTAGCCGCCGCCAGCACCGGCGGCATTACGCTGGATGATGTTCTCAACGACCCCGCGCTCGACCCCAGCAAGGACAAGGGCGACGACATGCCAAAAACGGCTGCGGCGCCTGCTCCGGCACCCGTAGCCGTCGCCAGCACCGGCGGTATTACGCTGGACGATGTTCTTAACGACCCGGCGCTCGACCCCAGTAAAGACAAAGGTGAGGAAGCTGTCGCTACACCCACCGCCGGCCCACAAGCAGGCCCCCTTCTACCCAAGCAGGCGCCCGCACCGGTTGAAAAACGCACCGAAACCGACCGCCGAGAGGGTAGCGACGACCGCCGTACCGCGCCACGCCGCGAAGGCGAGGCGGGCGGCGAAACCATCCGGGTGGAAACCGCACGGCTCGACAGCGTGATGAACCTGGTTGGAGAGCTGGTATTGGCGCGGAACACGCTGCTGCGCCAACTGAGCAATAATGAAGTCAACAAGGCTTTGATGGCGCTCGACGCGGGTGAACGCATCTACGCCATGACCGAGCAATTTTCGCGCGTCACGCAAGACCTACAAATGAGCGTGCTGAGCACCCGCATGCAACCCATCAAAAAGGTGTTCGACAAAATCCCCCGCCAGGTGCGCGAACTCAAAACCAAACTGGACAAAGAGGTTAACCTCATCATCGAAGGTGAAATGACCGAAGTTGACCGCAGCCTGGTGGACGACCTTGCCGACCCGATGGTGCATATGATCCGCAACGCCCTCGACCACGGGCTGGAAACGCCGGATGAACGCGAAATGATGGGCAAGCACCGCGAGGGTACCTTGGCTGTCCGTGCGTTCTACGAGGGCAACAACGTGGTCATTCAGGTACAGGAAGACGGCAAGGGCATTGATCCTGACAGAATCCGCAAAGTCGCAGTCAAAAAGGGTATTATCACCGAAACCGCCGCCGCTGCCATGAGCGACACCGAAGCGGTGCGCCTCATCATGGCGCCGGGTTTTTCCACCGCCGAGAAAATCACCGATGTTTCCGGCCGCGGTGTGGGCATGGACGTGGTCAACACCAAAATCGCCAAAATGCAGGGTTCCATCGATATCCGTTCCGAGCTCGGTGTTGGCACCTGTTTTTCCATTTACCTGCCGCTGACACTAGCCATCGTCAACGCACTCATTGTCGGCGCCAGCAGCGAAGGTTTTGCCATTCCCATCGGCGATATCTCCGAGGTCATCAAATTCAAGCACGACAACATCCACCATGTGAACGACACGGAGGTTATCGAACTGCGCGGCGAACCCCTCCCGCTGTTCTACCTGCACAAGCTCACGCATCATCTCAAAGCACCCAAGCCGGTGCGCGACGATATGACACTGGATGAACTGGAAGCCGTGTCTTCCATGCCTGCTGAGGCTAAAAAATCCAAACCCATCAAAGGCTTTGTGGTGATAGTTCGCGAAGGCGGCAGCTCGATGGGCCTGGTGGTCGATGAGTTGCTGGGACAGGAAGAAGTGGTGGTTAAAAGCGTCGCCAGCATGTTCGATTATCACCACGCCATTGCCGGGGCCACCATCACCGGCGACGGCAAGGTGCACATGATTCTCGACGTTCCATTCCTTATCAAAGACTTAAGCGGCGTCACCGCCCGCGCCTAGCCGTGGTGGCGAGGTGCCTTTTTTAAGGCTCATTTGGGTAGCGTTTGCATGACAGTTGCCCCGCGCCTGCGCTATGGTAGCAGCGGAGAAAAATAATAAGCATGAGCAGCGATCGTCCCGAATCACCCGGTGGCAATGCGGTAGCGCCCATGCTGCTGGCGCTCAATTTCATTCTGCTGTCGTTTTTCATCATGCTGGTTTCAATGGCCAGCGGCCACAAAGGCCGTAAAGACCTGGTATTGGCCGCCATGGCTGCGCAGTTCGACCAACCGCACGACGAAGTCAGCGCCCAACCAGAAGGAACCTTTTTGCCCCATGCCGGTACCAGCGCCTGGCAACCGCAGCTTAGCGTGCAACTGTTGGGCATGGTGCCCAACCTGCTACCGGTGCCCACACCCGAGGTGGAAGCCGACGCCAACGACCTCGTCGTCAAACTGCCGCTCAAGGCCCTGTTTGAGGATGGCAAACTAACCGAAGCCGCGCAGAAGGCGCTGCCCAACCTGCTGCAACTCGGCAGCGTGGCGCATGCGCATGCCGAGGTTTGGCTGGGGCTTGATAACACCCCTGCCGTACTGGCCACGCAGCGCCTGCAAGCACTGGCCGCCGTGGCAACAGGCACCCCGCTGGGCCTGTACCTGGGCGACAGCCTCAAAATCATCTACCGGCCCGACGGCACGACCGCTGACAACGCCAATCTCGGCCGCCTGCCGGGTGCCGTCGATGCCGCGGGAGGAGAAGTTCATGGCCGACAATAACACCTGGTCAGAACTCATGCCCAAGCCAGCGCCAGTCAGCGGCCCGCCGCGCTGGATTTTGAGTTTTGTTGACCTCACTGGCGTGCTGGTGGCGTTTTTCGTGCTGCTGTTCAGTATGAGAGCGCCCGACCTGGGTCGCTGGCAGCAATTACAAAATGCCATGCATAAAGCCTTCATCTCGCGGCCCATCGTGCTCGACGGCCAGCGGGAACCGGGCGGCCGCATGAACGCCATCACGCCGCCCGCCTATGTTAAAAACGACGGCGCCCTTTACCTTCAGCAACTGCTACAACGCCGTCTGCAAAACGACCCGCTGTGGGGTATGGTGGAAGGCCGCGTTTTCGGTAACGGTTTCAACCTGCCGTTACCGCCATCGCTGTTCACCGAAAACGGCACCGGCAACGCCCTTACTCCCGCCGGTACCGCCGCCATCAGCCGCCTGGCCGAGGTCATCCGCAACTGGAGCAACCCCATGAGCATCAGCGTCAGCGGCCAAAACTGGGCCAACACCGCACCTGCGCTGGCCATGATGCAGGCGCTGCGCGCGGCTGGCGTCAGCACGGTCACCAGCATCCAATTCAACGGCGGCGATACCGGCACCACGCTCAGCCTGCGGGTAAAGGAAAGCGATTGATGAAACTCTGGCTCTTGCTCGCCCTGCTGCTCAGCGCCACGCAAGCGCAGGCCGAGCTGCGCCTGGCGGCAGACGACGACGGCGCGCCCGCGCTCACCAGCCGCGATACCCTTGCGGCCTTCAGCCCCACCGCCAACGAAATTTGGGTGATCGCACCGCAAGGCCCGCTGATGGTGGACAAGAATGTCGCCGCCAAAGCCGGCTGGAAAGTCGAAACCCTGCGCGTCAAAGGTGGCGTCGGCGTCAAAGTTACGCAAGCCACACCCCAGCCCTGGCGCCTGCGCATCCTACCCTGGGGCTGGAAGGTTATGAACGGCAGCGCCCAAAAGCTGCCGCCGGTGCGCCTCAATGTCAGCCGCGGCAGAAACGGGCTGAAGGTTGACGGTCAGACCGTCCTTACTGCGCAAAGCACCGATGGCCGCAAGTTCTGGGTCGTACCCGCAGCGGGCCCGGTGCCGGGCGGGGTTGAGAGCCTCAGCGGCCTCGCCATCAACCCGGCCGCCGCCGACACGGCGATGGCTTTGGCCACGCCAACCGACACCGTCACCCCCGCGGCATCGGCGCCCAAGCTCTCCACCGGCAAAGTGGTGGCGCGCGTACCCTTCTTCAGCACCGCATCGTTGCACAGCGTTGCCACGCCGGGTGCCGTGGTCGAAGACCTCAAGGCACTGGTCACCAAGGTTACAGGCAAACCCGCTGCTGCGCCCGCCCTGACCGCAGCCGTGATACCTTCCGCATCAATTCCGGCGCCACTGCAGGCCGCGCTTCCCCACGCCCTGCCCGGCATGTACCAGCCCGGTACACCCATTGCCTTTACGCTGCCGGAAGGCTGGGTATTCGACGGCGCCACGGTTCTGCCCGCCGCCGAAGCCAAGCGGCGCGAGGCCCGCGCCGCCGCCATGAGCGCCATGGAAGTGGCCCTGGAGCAAGCCCGCAAGGTGAACCTGCCGGTGCCCGCAGACATGCAAACGCCTCATGTGACGGCTGTCAGTACTTCTAATGTCGCCCCCCTCTCACCCACCAGCGTACAGGCGGGCCTCACCGAGGATGACCAGCCCCAGCCGTCAACAGCACTTGGCTGGCCGCGCACCGATACCCCCGGCGCTTATCTGCCGATGATGCAAAAACTGCTGGCCCGCGTTGCCAAGGCACCAGCCAAAACCAAGCCACTGATGCGCGAAGACCTGGCGGTGTTCAACGTAGCCTGGGGCCGTGGACCCGAAGCCCTGAACGCGTTGGCAGCCAATGCCACCGAGCTTTCCTCCCGCGGCCGTTTTGCCCGGGCCCTGGCATTCCTTGAAAGCAACCGCCCCGATGATGCGCTGGCCGACCTGAAAATTCTTGATAGCCGCAAAACCAGCGGCGACAGCAGCTGGCGCAACAGCGTCGATATGTGGCGCGCGGTTACCCTCAGCCACCTGGGCCGCAGCGCCGAAGCCCTCAAGGCCTGGCCTGCGCCCATTGGCGAAATGCCTGATATTCTTGCCGGTTACCCGCCTCTGCTACGCCAGATAGCGCAGTTCGACTATGCCACTGCGTTGGTCGATGTCGGCGAACTCGCTGCTGCCCGCGCCTTTACCGACACGCTCGCCGCCAGGTACAAAGCCGCGGCCCACGATAAAAATACCGATGCCGATGATGAATCGGCCGTACCGCCGCGGCTCACACTGCTACGGGGCCTGAGCCGCCTCAACAGCCGCGACGAAAAAGCCGGCTTGCGCCTGCTGGCCGCCGCTGCCGAACAAAAAACCGACCTCCAGAGCGCCTACAAGGCCAAGTTCGCTTTTGTCGAAGCCCTGCAACGCCGTGGCGAACTTGCCCAGCCGCAATACATCCGCTACCTCGCCGAACTGGCACGTTACTGGCGCGGCGACCAGTTGGAGGTGCAGGTGCTGCGCGCGCTGGCGAAACAATACGTGCTAACGCGCGATTATCGCTCAGCCCTCACCACCTACCGCAACCTGGTACACACCGCGCCCAACCTGCCAGACATGGCCGACATCACCGACCAGATGACCGCCTCGCTGGTTGCGGCCTTTGACCCCGAAAGCCCTGCCTCGTACGACCCGCTGGAATACGTCGGCATGTATTACGACTTCCGCGAGCTGGTACCGGCAGATGAGCGCGGCGACCGCATCGGCGAACGGGTTGCTGAAATTCTGCTGCAAATGGGCCTGCCGGAACGCTCCCGGCAAATCGCCGAACAACTGCTCAAATACCGGCTCAAAGACCCTGTCTCCCAGGGCCGCATGGCGCTGCTGCTGGCCCGGGCCCAGGAGGAAGCGGGCGATGCCCCCGGCAGCCTGAACACACTGAACGATTACAAGAAAGTCATGACCACCACCGTGCAACAACAGCAGTGGCAGGTGGCCAGCGCCCGTGCCCTGGCCGACCTTGGCCAACTGGCCAGCGCGCAAAAGCTGCTTAAGGACCGTGATGATGCGGCGGTGGGACAAGTGAAAGCCGATGTCGCCTGGCAAAACCAGGACTGGAAGACTTTGGCGAGCACGCTCCGCCCCGTGGTCAGCACACTCAATCCTTCTTCGGTGAGCGGTAGCCTGCCGCTGGCGGTGCTCAAGCTTGCGTATGCCGACACCGAGAACCGCAACGTCGCTTCGCTTAAGCAACTGCAAAAGCAGTGGGCCAACGTGGGCGGAGACAACGGTGCGGCAGTGTTCAGCACGCTTGAGGGAACGCTCGGCGTCACGCCCAGCGCGGTGATGGCGCAACAGCCGCTGGGCCAGGTTGCGGGCGGCATCGCGGCAGCCGAGCAACTGACCCAGCGTATCAACCAGGAAACCAAGCAGGCTGCCGAGCAGCGCGAAGAAGTCCGACAGTACGACGACAAGATGCGCTACATGGAGCTGCTCCCGCCGCCACGCATCTAACTAAAGCTCAAAAAAGGCGCCTATGGCGCCTTTTTCATTCTCCCTAAAGCGCGGGCTTGAACGATTCGATAAGCGTCCCGGCGAGTAGGTGCCAACCATCCACCAGCACAAAAAATACCACCTTGAACGGCAGCGCAATCGTCACCGGCGGCAGCATCATCATCCCCATGCTCATCAAAATGCTGGCCACGGTCAGGTCGATAATCAGGAACGGCAGGAAGAGCAAAAAGCCGATTTCGAACGCGCGCCGCAATTCCGAAATCATGAACCCCGGAATCAATGCCTGCAACGGAATGCTGGCAATCGCAGCCTCGCGCTCGGCGGGTTTCTGGTTAGGCATGGGAAAGCGCACCGCCGCCTTGGTTTTGGCATCCATGAAATTCACGAACAGCGCCAAATCGTCTTGCCGCACATTGGCCAGCATGAAACGCTTGAACGGCTCGGTGCTACGGTTGAAAGCCACCTCAGCGCTGATTTTATTATCAAGATACGGCCCCACCCCGTTAGTGTAAGCGGTTTGCAGTGTGGGCGCCATGATGAAGCTGGTCAGAAACAGCGCCAGGCTCACCAGCACGGCATTGGGCGGCGTGGTTTGCAGCCCCAGCGCACTACGTAGAAACGAGAACACCACCACCAGCCGGGTAAAGCTGGTTACCATCAACAGCAGGCTGGGCGCCACCGAAAGCAGCGTGGTCAGCGCGATAATCTGGAACAAATGCTGGCTGCTCAGCAGGTCGGAGCCCACGTTGAGGTTGAGCGGCGCATTCTGCGCAAAAGCCAATGCAGGCATGGCAAGCCCGGGAACAAGCGTAAGAGCGGCGGCGATTATTGTTTTTGTTTTCATGTCCGAGGGCGAATTCTATTTCGGTTTTTTAGTGGGCGACGAAGACAGCAACGTCGTGCCCTGCGGCCCGGTGCCAATCAGCAAATCGCTGTTCTTCCAACGAATGTGGTGCAACTGGTGCTGTGGCGTCAAATTCAACCGGCTTACCGTCACGAATTCTCCACCAACGGCTGGTTTGCTCCAGAACCCACCACGCGGCAAGCCCTGCAAGCGCTGGCCGTAGTTGGCCGCCAGCCAGCCTAACGCCGCCAGCAATCCAAAGGTAACGGCCACGGCCAGCGCATAATTTGCCAGAAAATGAGAACCCATCATCGAGCCGGAGTTTAGGGGCTTTGCCGCCACCCCGCCAGTATTTTCTGGCAGCGTTTATTAAGAACGGTTCTTGGCGTCCGATACCATATAGGCGTTCAATGCCGCGCCATGTTGCCGCAGCCCCTTCAAGCCCTCCCCGGCACTGGCCCGGCCCTGCTCCAGCCGCGCGGTCGTGGC
This sequence comes from uncultured Pseudomonadales bacterium, assembly GCA_964601735.1. GTDB lineage: Bacteria > Pseudomonadota > Alphaproteobacteria > UBA2136 > UBA6156 > DATAJX01. Next base: position 88,543 of record CAZROO010000002.1, on the reverse strand, counting down.
GTGAATGCGCCCCAACAGGCGGGCCAGTTGGGGCCGCACCTGCTCCCGCGCAGCTACCGGTAGTTGGCTAAACTGCCTGTTCAACTCGCCCAGTTCGACCGCCGCCGTGGCCAGGGCTTGCGCCTGCTCGGCCTGACTGGCGTTTTCCAGGGCGGTCAGGGCCTGCTCTGTGCGCACAAGCCATTCGTTCACATTCATGGCTGGATTCCTGCAGGTTTCGTGCCGCGCCGCTCGTTATTTACTTTGTACAGGTAGGCAAACACTTCCGCCACCACGGCATAAACTTCCAGCGGAATCTCGGTGTCGATCTCCACTTTTTCCAACACTTCCACCAGATCGGCGTCCTGATGAACCGGCACCCCGTGAGCCTTGGCGGTTTCAATAATCCTTTCGGCAATGCTGCCGCGCCCCTTGGCGGCCAGCTTGGGGGCGGCATCCTTGCCGTGGTCATACTTCAGCGCGGCAGCTTTAGGCTGGTTGGAACTCATGCCGTTGGAGTCTAACACCTTTTGGTTTCCCTTGGCATGGGCTGTGCATACCAAAAACCAATGACAACAGGATTCAGCTTTGCGAGCACGGCTTTGGCCGGGTTATCGAATGTTCTCGGCGGTACCGCCGATACACCACCTGCGGGCACCAGCCCCCTGCCCGGCCTTTTCTCCGGCCTGGTGGATGCCAATGGCATTACCGCCCCCGCCCCAACCGGTACCACCGCAAACAGCGATTTCTTCACCAACCTCGCTGCCACCGGCACTCCCCCGACTTCCGCGCCAGACCTTTCCACCCTGCTCGCCGGCCCACAAACAGGCAGTGCCACCGACCCGCTGGCGCAACTGCAATCCCTCCTGCAAAATGCCGGTGTACAACTCGCCGATTCTACCGGCACAGCAGCTACACCATTATCCAACCCTACCGCATCCACCCAAATCCTGGCCCAGTCGCTGCAACAGATTCAGCAGGCCGCTGCACAACTTGGCATCTCGATGCAAGACCTGGCCCAGCCTGCCAACCTTAAAGCGGTACTGCAAAAGCTAGGCGTACCCGGTGATAAAATCGACAGCCTTACCACGATTATCCAAAGCAGTTTGAGCAAAGCCACAGACATCCTCGGCAGCGACGATTCGCAAATGTCGGCGCTGGCGCAACTCATGATCGCCATCCATGTGGCGCCATTCCTTAGCGGTGCCGACGGCCAACCGCTGGTCAAGGCCGACCAGCCGGTCAGCTTCACCCTTACTGCGGCATCTGCCACCGATACATCCACGTCTCAATCCACCATTGCCCGCGCACAAAACGCCCTCAAACAGGCCACTAGTTATTCAACGGCTTCCGATGCCGCCCGCGAAGTCGCAGGTCTCAAAACCACCGACGGCAACAAGGTCAAGACCAGCGACAGCATCGACGACACTACGCCACAAGTTGCCGCTCCCATTCCCGATGCCGCCCCGCCCGCCGTCGCCGTGGCCATCGACGCCTCCGGGGCCACCGTCAAGCCTGTGGTTAAGGCGCCGGTTATGTCTGACAACACCAGCATCATCAGTTCCGCCAATGTGCAGGCCATCGATAACAGCCAGGTGCTGGCTCCCGTCAGTGGCGACGTCAAATTCACCTGGAATGGCGAAGACAGTGCCAAGCCAGTTACCACCACCGACAAACTCGCTGGCGATACCAAGACCAATGTCGGGCCAGATCTGACACTCAGTGCCCGTGCCGACCTGCTGGCCCAAACGGCACAACAAGGTACCAACGCCTCTGCTACCGCCAACGCGGCCCAGCAGGCAGATTTCGCCCAGCAAGTCGAACAGTTCCAGCAAAAACTCGACCTCGCCAAGCGTTACGATGTGACCAACCAGACCGTGGTGCAGATGAAGAGCCTCATCGACCAGGGCGGCGGCGAAATCCGCATCAAGCTCAACCCGCCGGAACTCGGTCAAGTCCACGTCGAGCTCACGGTCAAGGATGGGACAGTCAGTGGCAAGATCTCGGCTTCCGACCCCGCCGTGGTCAACGCGCTGGCTGGCGACATCAAACAGTTCGGCGACGGCCTCAAGCAGGCAGGCTTCAAGCTAGGACAGGAAGGCCTGAGCTTCATGCTCAACCAGCAGAATCCGCAGCAGCAACAGCAATCACAACAACAGCAACAGGCGCAAAACAATAGTGGTTTCCAGGGTGGCGATGTGCTGGCCGACGACGAAACCGTGCAGGCCACCAACCCGGCCGCCTGGGTGGCGCCCGACCGTTTACTCGACGTGAATATTTAAAAGGGAGAAAGCAACCATGAGCACCGCGATTCCTGGCGTTACCGACGGTACCAATATCAATACCCAGCAAAACAGCACATTGCAGGCCAATACCGATCAGGCCCTCAATTCGCTCAACTTCCAGACCTTTCTGCAGTTGCTCACCACCCAACTGAAAAACCAGGACCCCCTGCATCCGCAGGATGAAAGCCAGTTCCTAGGCCAACTCGCGCAGTTCGGCGGCCTGCAACAACAAATTCAGACCAACACGCTGCTCACCCAACTTAATGGCCAAAAAGACCTGGGCCAGCAAAGCCTGGCCACCAGCTACCTGGGCCACGCCGTGCTGGCACCAGGCCCCAGCTTCAATAAAAACAGCGATGGCGCCGTGCCGTTCGGCTACAACCTCGATGCTCAGGCTTCCGAAATGAACATCCAGATTTACAACAGCGACGGCACCGTCGTAAAAACGCTGACACCCCAGGACGGCAGCGCGCTTACCCCCGGCAACCACACCGTCAGCTGGGACGGCACCATGCAAGACGGCAGCCAAGCTCCCACCGGCACCTATAAGGCGGTCATCACTGCCTACAACAGCGACGGTAATCAGGTCACCAGCAAGCTGCTTACCTACGGTGTGGCGGTGGCGGTAAACACCGATGCCAGCGGCGACGTCAATGTCGAGCTTGCCGACGGCCGCGCCGTAGCCTTCAGCGACATCAGCCAAGTGGTCGTAGCTTCCAGCGCCAGCAGCAGCAATACCGGCGAGTAAGTTGGCACGCTTCCTGCAATCTAAAAAACAATAGTAAGGAGATTGAAATATGGGTTTGTTTGGGGCGATGACCGCGAGCGTATCAGCTCTGTCGGCGCAAGGTCAGGCCATCAGCGTTATTTCCGACAACCTCGCCAACACCAACACCGTTGGCTATAAGGCGGGCCGCAGCCTGTTTAGCCAAATGGTCACCAGTGCGGGCGCAGGCGGTACTGCCTATAATGCCGGCGGTGTGGCCGCCAATGTGCAGCGTTCCGAAAGCGCGCAAGGGTCATTGGTCAGTTCCAACAACGCCACAGACCTCGCCATCTCCGGTAGTGGTTTTTTCCGTGTGGCAGATGCCAGTACCAATGATTCCAATACCAGCTATTACTATACGCGTGCCGGGGACTTCAGTCAAAACAAGCAAGGTTTCCTAGTCAACTCCAGCGGATTCTACCTGCAAGGCTGGCGCACAGACTCCGACGGTACCATCATTAACGTGCAGAACCCCGTTGCTGTTGAACTCGGCAGCATTGGCGTCAGTTCTCAGGAAACCACGGAACTGAGCCTCAACGCCAACATCAACAGCTCCACGGACAACAACCTTATTTACGATACCACCTCAAGTCTGAGCGCTGCGTTGAACGATGTGACCGGCGTGGCTAAAGATCCGACCAAGGCCGACTTTCTCGCCGACGTCCGGGTGTTCGATGCCCAGGGCGGCGCGCGCGACATGACCATCGCCTTTACCAAGCGTGCCGCCAACTTGTGGGATTATACGGTTTATACCGATGGCTCCAACGTGCAGGGGGGCACCGCTGGTAGCAATGTAGATCTCGGCAGCGGTACCCTGCAATTCAACCCCAACGGCACGCTCGAATACGCCAGCGCCATGAACATGACCACAGGTGCCTATACCGGCTCAACCGCGCTGAACGTCACCTGGGCTGGTGGTGTAAACCCCAGCACTATCAATCTCAGCTTTGGCGACTATACCGGCGGTACCATTGCCACCTTGCCTGCCACCAGTACCGCGCCCACCGGCAACACCGTGGCCACCGCGGGTGCGTTGGGCTACACAGGTGTCGGCGAAGGCTCAGGCGTGCTCGGTATCAGTTTTGAAGGTACTTACGGTGGAACAAATGCAAATTACGCCGTGCAGAAACAGGATGACGGCACGTGGTTGCTGGGTACCGTAGCTGGCGGTGTGTTTACCGCAACGGGTGATGCTCCCATTACCTTGACCGGGACGGGTACAAGGGAAATGTACTTTGCCACCAGCAAGGTGCGCATTACCGTCAGCGGCAGCTTTAACGTCGCTACTCCGCCGGCTACCACCACCACCACCTTCCTGTTCGGCGCGACGCAACAGACCCAACTTAATACAGGTGTCGGCACCAACGGCGTTATTCAGTTTTCGGCCAACAACAACGTATCGTCGGTCAACCAGAACGGTTTTGGCGCCGGTACGCTGGCCAGTGTTCAGGTGGATGAAAACGGCTACGTCAACGGCACCTTCACCAACGGCGAAACCAAAAAGCTTTACCGTCTGGCCATCGGCGTTTTCCAAAATCCGAACGGCCTTGAACCTGTTAGCGGCAACCTGCTGCGCGTGACCGATGCCTCGGGCCAAGCCCTGCTCAAACAGCCCAACACAGGCGGTACCGGCCGCATCGTGGGTGGCTCGCTGGAAGGTTCAACCACCGACATCGCAGGTGAATTCAGTCAGATGATCATCGCGCAGCGCGCCTTCCAGGCCAGCAGTTCGGTCATCAGCACGGTTGACCAGATGCTCAACAATTTGTTGCAAATCAGGTAACGAAAGGAAGTCTGAAGACAAAAAGTTTCAGGGCTGCGCCTTGCAAAGACGTAGACCCCGGCCTGCGCCGGGGCGATGCAAGGCTAACAAAAAACGAAAGATGTTTTTTGAGCCTTGTCATCGGTTACGGCCGAGCCACTCTCTCTCCCCTTGTTCCAGCCTGGCTCGACGTAAATCAACCCCCCGTCCACCGGGGGGTTATTTTTTGCGTATGCCGTCAGCGCCCCGTCCATCGCCCTCCTGTTCCGTGTTAAATTGCGCCCAACAGAAAGCAACGACGATGGCTCCCAACACCCGCACCGAGTCCGACAGCATGGGCGACATCGCCGTGCCGGCCGAGGCTTATTGGGGTGCGCAAACCCAGCGCAGCAGCCAGAATTTCAGAATCGGACTCAGCCTTGGCGGACAGAATTTCACGCCGCGTTTTATACAAGCCTACGCCACGCTCAAGCGCGCCGCGGCCACGGTGAATGTGGGCTTGAAGCAGCTCGACAAGGCCACCGCCCGCGCCATCGAGGCCGCCTGCGACGAGATTATTGCAGGCAAGCTGCCTGGCGAATTCCCGCTGGTTGTCTGGCAAACCGGCAGCGGCACGCAAACCAACATGAACCTGAACGAAGTGATCGCGGGCCGCGCCAATGAGAGCCTGACCGGCAAGAAAGGCGGGAAATCGCCAATTCACCCCAACGACCATGTGAACCGCGGCCAGAGCAGCAACGACACCTTCCCCACCGCCATGCACATTGCCGCCGCCGTGGCCCTGCACCACGACGTGCTGCCCGCGATGATCGAATTTGAGCAAGCCCTGGCCAGTAAAGCCAAGGCCTGGGCCAAAATCATCAAGACCGGCCGCACCCATTTGCAGGACGCCACGCCGCTGACGCTGGGCCAGGAATTCTCGGCCTTTGCCGCGCAACTCAAGTTTGCGCGCCAGCGGATTGAGGAAGCGGGCAAAGCCATGATGCCGCTGCCGCTGGGCGGTACCGCCGTCGGCACTGGCCTGAACAGCCACCCCAAATTTGCGCCGCAGGTATGCAAGGAAGTGGCGCGGCTGACCCGCCTGCCCTTTACCCAGACCGATAACACTTTTTTCGGCCTTTCCGGCCACGAGCCGCTGGTGCAGATGAGCGCCAGCCTTAAAACCGCCGCCGTCGCGGCGATGAAAATTGCCAACGACATCCGCCTTTTGGGCAGTGGCCCGCGCTGCGGCATTGGCGAGTTGAGCCTGCCCGCCAATGAGCCCGGCAGCAGCATCATGCCCGGCAAGGTCAACCCCACGCAGTGCGAGGCGCTGAGCATGGTGTGCTGCCAGATTATCGGCAACGACGCCGCGGTGACGGCGGGCGGGATGCAGGGCCACTTGCAGCTTAACGTGTTCAAGCCCCTCATCATCCACAACGTATTGCAAAGCATGCAACTGCTGGCCGACGCCAGCCGCAGTTTTGTGGAGCACTGCGTGGATGGTTTGGAACCCAACATACCCGCCATTGAACGCCACCTGGCCAACAGCCTGATGCTGGTGACCGCGCTGAACCCGGTCATCGGTTACGACAAGGCGGCACAGGTGGCCAAGAAGGCATTGAAGGAAAACCTGACGTTGAAGGAGGCCGCGCTCAAGCTCGGTTTCATCGATGCCGCCACCTTCGACAAGACCGTACGCCCCGCCGACATGATTGCACCAAAGGCCTGATGGAAGACAGCAAATTGGTTTCGCGTTTCATGCCCAGCCCCAACTGGCGCGAACGCGGCAACGCGGTGCTGAAGTACGTCGTCATCCACGGCACCTGGATGGCCAGTGACGACGAGGCCATTGCCCGCCTGCGCGACCCGGCGGCGGAGGTGTCGTCGCACTACGTCATCACCCGCGAGGGTGAACTGGTGCAACTGGTCAGTGAAAAATACAGCGCCTTCCATGCCGGTAAAAGCCGGTGGGACGGAATTGAGAACCTGAATGATTGGAGCATCGGCATCGAGATCGGCAACCGGGGACCCTTCCCCCACGGCGCCACGCTTGAGAGCGAGAAGCAGGTAAGCGACTGGACGAATGCAGAGCCCTACACCGAGGCGCAGTACGCCACGCTGATTGCGCTATTGAAGGATATCCAGTCGCGTCACCCCGCGGTCACGCCGCACAACGTGCTGGGCCACAGCGATATCTCGCCGGGCCGCAAGACCGACCCGGGCGAGCATTTCGAGTGGAACAGATTGGTTACTTCCGGCGTTTGCCGGAGGCCTTCTTAGCCGTCTTCAACTTAGCCAGGCGCTTGTTGCTGGTGAATACCAGCTTTTGCGGCCACCAGCATTGGTCGTCGAGCCAGTCGTAGATTTTACGGCCGTACTTGCCCAGCGTGAGCAGTGGCGATATTTTGAGGATGACCGGCGCAATCATGGCGTAGACCGGGCTGAACAGCGCCCCCACCCAGGTGGCGGCCAGCCAGCCTACGACAGTGGAAAACAACGTGGTGAACAGCGCCACGACCGGCACGATGAGGCTTGCCACCAGGCCGCTCACCAGCGTCATCAGCGGCATAATCAACGCCGCCGTGACGATGGCTCCACCAAAGGCGAAGGCGCTGCTCATGAGGCCGGAAAGCCCGAACAGCTTGTGGCCCATCAGGTACAACGCGAGAATAAGGAGGGTGAAGCCGAGCAGGAACCATTCCCAGCCCGGGCAGTATTTAAGGTACTTACGCATGGGCCGAAGCCTAGGGGCCAAAACCCGTATCGGCAAGTATAAAGACATTTTAAGCTTGCTTACGGCAGGCCTACACCGGGGTCGATTCCCATAGCCCCGCCCCGCCGGCCGGGCGTATGCTGCCCTCACCTTGCCGCGGCTCCCCAAGACGACCCTCCGGTCACCCTATCCCTGCCGCGGCAAGTGACTCCCTCTTCCCTCCTCATTTTGCGTATACAATTTTAGGTTGTACCCTTTGATCGACCGTTCCGACAGGAAGGGTTTTAAGGGCGTGCGTTTTTTCCTGTGCCATTCTCCCTTAGCTACCTGACAAAAAGCCTTTGGTGCGCTTGTGCCAGGCCTTAAAACCGCTGTTGCATCGGCGGGTGTGGGTTGGGGTATGGTTTTGGGTGGTTTTTGTATTGTATACTTTATACAATCCAACATGTACGGGGTGTCAGGTTCTTTGTTGCAACCTTTGATTGTGTGCTCGGGTGTCAGTTGTGATTTTCTTTTGCGGCGATTGGACGTGGATCCCGGCCTGCGCCGGGATGAGGCGGCGTTTAGGGTTTTCTGTTCGGGCAAGACCCCGTGCCCCGTTGCAGAACGGGGCCGGGGACGCTCTCTTAGGACTTTGGCCGTTCGCCCCACCCGCGTTGCCTTCGCTGCGCCCGGCGGCTTCGCTCGCGGGGATAACGGCGGAGGGTATTCTTTATATATAGTGTGTTTGGTTGATTCTCTTTGAACAAGGCCCCGGATAAAATCGCGGAGCATGGACGGCTTTTCTTCCTCAAGCACGAGGCCGCGATGTTTTCCGGGGATAGTTCGCGCGCAGGTTTTAGGCGGCGGGAATTTGCATGCCGTGGGCCTGCATGGCGGGGGTGGGGTTTTGATGCAGGCGATGGAAGCCCAGCGTTTTCCGGTCGAGCCCGAACGCGGCGCCGATGAGCTGGCTGACGTTCATTTCCGGCAGGCCGATGGTTTTACCGAGGGCTTTTTCGGCCCGGCTTTGATAGGCACCGAGGGCGAAATCGCACAGCGTGCAGGGGGAAATCATCACTTCGGCGCCCGCATCTTTGGCTTGCAGGCTGTGGCCGCCGCTCATGCGCAGGAACTCGGTTTCGTGCACCAGCATGTAGTGGAAGCCACAGCATTTGTCCTTGCCGTAGTAATCGACGCTTTCGCCGCCGAGGCTTTTGATGATGGTTTCGAGATACTTGGGCCCGTTGATGGTACCGCCGCGGCCCTGGAAGATTTCATTCGGGCGCATGGCGTGGCAGCCGTAGAACGGCGCAACCTTCAAGCCATTCAGCGGATTTTTGAGATGCTCTTTGAGCTTGGCTTCACCGATGTCTTCGACCAGTACCCAGATGAGGTGTTTGACCTCGATGGTGCCGCCGTAGGGGCGCACGCCGGCTTTCACTAAAACCTTGTTGATGGTGGCGAGGAGTTCGGGCTCGTTTTTGAGGCGGTGATTGGCGTAGCTGAAGGTTTGCAGGCAGGTGTTGCAGATGGTGACGATGTCCATGCCCATTTCTTCCGCCTGCGAGAAGATGCGGGCGTTGATAGCCAACCCTGCGGCAGGGTCGTGCTCCTGCAGATTGCCCGCACCGCAGCAGGTGGCCTCGCGCATGTCGTTGAGGCCGATGCCGAGTTTTTCGCAAATGGCGCGGGCCGACCAGTCGGCCTCCTTTTGGATCTGCTTGGCGGCGCAGCCGGGATAGTAGGCGAAATTCAGCGATTTGGAGAGACTCATAAAGCTACTATATCCGCCGCATTTGGCGGAGCAAGCGCGGGCGGCAGATGAATGCTAGAACGAGTGGCTATCGTGCACGCGGCCTGCGGGGTCTTCGGGGTAGACGCGCTGGCCGCAGGCGCTAAGGCAGGTGCCAAGTATCAGAATTGCAAGGAGGATTTTAAGAGTGTTCACGGGATGGCATTCCATTTGGCCAGCAGCTTAACACCGCCGGGCGCCGGTTGAAAGAGCAGCAGCGGTGCCGGAGCAGTGGCGGAAATGCCCAGGTTTTGCAGGATGTCGGACGTTGCCAGCAGCGGCAGCGACTGCTGTTTGAGCAGACCCATGAGGGTGGGTTGCTGGCTTTCTGGCACCGGCACAAGGTTAGTATAACCATTTGAATAGTAATTCATTTCTGAGACAGCGGCGGGGCTTAGCCCAGCGGCCAGCACCAGCGGGTACGGGCGCAGGCCGGTGGCGACGGCGGGCCAGGGCGAAGGGATGGCGGCGGGGGGACGGGAGATGAAAATCATTATTGAAAACAGTAAGATGCAGCATGCCGTGCCGTAGCTCCAGGGGGCGCGGAACAGGCGCTCGCGCCATACCGAATGGCGGTAGCCTTGGGCGACCGTGGCGGCGAGCGGCACGAGCCAGACAAACTGTTGAACTTGAAGGATATTCCAAACCTTTTGCGGGCTGAACCAGGCCACCAGCAGCACCGGCGGCAGCGCGAGCAGCAGGGGCAGGAAAAGCGGTGCGCAAGTGATGCAGAGTTGTCGGTTCGCTGTCGCTCTCCTGTCGAAGATGGGCCTCAATCCGGCCCAAAGTGATGCAGCGATGATGCAGAGTTGGAGCAGTTGTGTCGTTGAGAGCGGCAGCGGGCCGGTGTGGCCGGGGAGCGCGCCGGGAAGCTGCGCGAACAGCACGGCGAAGAAGAGTTGGGGGTGGGCCAGCAGCGGCCCGAGTTCGTAAGTGATGCCCGCGCGGAACGGGTGCAGCGCGTACTGCCAGCCCGCCCAGGCCAGCGTGGGCAGCGCCGCCAGCAATGTGAGTGCGAGCAGGTGGCGGTGGGCGTGGTCGGGGGTTTTGATACCTTCGGCGAGGACACGGATTTTCCAGACAATGACAACCCACAGGCTGAGCAGCCAGCCCAGCGGGTGCAGCAGCGTGAGCGCGGCGAGGCTGAGGGCCGGGCCGAGGACGGTTCCACCCACCGGCAGGGGCAGCGGGTTGAACAGCGGCGCGGCGGCGGTGAAGAGGCAGAGGGCGGCGAAGAGCGGGGCGTCGGGCGCGGCGAGGTTGTGCAGAGGCAGCCAGGGATTGAGTACCGCGACGGCCAGCAGGCTGCCTGCGGCGACAAGCGGGAGGTTGCTCCACTTGACCGGCCAATTGAGCGCCACCAGCAGCACGCCGCCCGCCGCCAGCAGGCTGCCGAGGTTGGCAAGGAGGGGAATGAGCGGCGGCAGGGCGATATCGCCCAGACCCGCAAGCGGCGTGAGCAACGGCAGCAGGCCCGGCACCGTGGGCCAACTGGCCGCAGGCAGTTGAAGCGCGGTGGGCCAGCCCGCGAACGCCGTCAGTTGCTTGGCCAGCGCGGCCTGCTGCCAGAACAGGGTGTTGGCGCTACCGAAGTCGTCGGGATTCAACTGCCAGATAAGGCGCAACAGCGGCGCGGCGATGAGCAGGCTGATGGCGATATGGGCGGTGTGGTGCTGCTCACGCGGCCACTTGTGCCACTCGCGGTACAGGGCGCCTGCAAGGACGGCGGCGGCGAAAATGAAGGCTGCCGGCGTGACCCACGGCCCCGCCCCGAACAGCGGTTGCGCGGCGAGCACCCACAGGCCGTAGGCGCCGTAGCCCGCGCACCAGGCCGTGGCCAGCGTGAAGTGCTCGCGCCGGTACGGGGCCTGCGCCGCCAGCAGCCGCCCCGCCGTGATGATGGCGTAGATGAGAAGGATAAGGGCGGGGTAGAACATGGGGCTATGGTAATCGGTTATCGGTTAGCGGTAATCGGTTGGGGGGAGGAATTGGGCAGGGAAATTGGACAACTGGTTTTTGGGCTTGTGCCGCCCCTGCCCGTGGCCCCGTCATTGCCTTCCCTTCGGTCGGCGGCTTTGCCCTCGGGGGACGTTCTTTCTGGCGGCAGTAGCGGACGTGGATCCCGGCCTTCGCCGGGATAAGGCGGTGTTTAGGGTTTTCTGTTCGGGCAGGGCCCCGGATAAATCGCCGTAAGCAGTAGGGACGTTTTTTGCAACGGGGCGGCGATTTTCCGGGGATAGTTATTTTTTGTGGCGGACGGAGACAAAAAGGGCCCCTGCCAAGTAAGGAGCATCGTGGCTTCGGCACCGGCTGTGGGCCGTGCTACTCGCAATGACGGAGATGTTTTTGAAAATGCGGAGAAGACATAAAAAAGGCCCTCCGCTTGGCAGCGGAGGGGAATGAGGTTGGGGTTAAGCAGTTTGGGAAGGGTTTCTAGTTTCGTACAACACGCCGAAAATCACGGCCAGATAGACAACCGTGACCACCACATTGGTAATGGGATTGCCAAAAACAGCCGACTGGCTATCCCACATTGCCAGGTTGAGAATGACAACCCCCATGCCGACAAGCAGCCCGAACCGGGCTCCCGACATGTTGCGTTTACTATAATCGAACATGCCTTTACCTACCTGGGGACCGACGTAAAACAACAGCCCCAGATAAAGGAGGGAGTCTAGACCGCAGAACTTCAGCACCACGGCGAAAGAGATCATGCCCAAAGAAAAGAAGATTGAACGCTTCATCGGAATTTCTCCGTTAAGCGCACCGCGGCGTGACGGGATGTCACGGCAAAAACGGCACGCAGATAAGACTTGTGTCTGCTGGTTTATGCGGGGGTTGGTGAGGGTGGGCTGACAGGGCTTCCGTTCTTTCTTGCGGCGGGAGCGGACGTGGATCCCGGCCTCCGCCGGGATGAGGCGGTGTTTAGGGTTTTCTGTTTGGGCCTGCCCCGTTGCAGAACGGGGCGGAGGACGTTCTTTGTTGGGACTTTGACCGTTAGCCCCTGGGTACCCGCCTGCGCCGGGATGAAGCGGTGTTTAAGGTGGCCTTGCGCCAAGAGCGGTAGCATGGTTAAAGCTAACCCCATGACAATTCACCAGACGGATGTGGCGATTATCGGGGCGGGCCCTGCGGGTTTGTTTGCGGTGTTCGAGTGCGGGTTCCTTGGTTACAAATGCGTGGTGCTGGATGCCTTGCCGCAGGCCGGGGGGCAGCTAAGTGCACTCTATCCGGAGAAGCCGATTTATGACATTCCCGGCCACCCGATGATTCTGGCGGGCAAGCTGGTGGAGCATTTGATGGAGCAGGCCAGCCCCTACGCGCCGGTGTACCTGCTGGGCGAGCCCGTGATGGAACTGGCCGACAGCGATGGCGGTTTTGTGTTGCGCACCGCGAGCCATGAAGTGCAGGCCAAGGTGGTGCTGATCGCTGGCGGCGGCGGGATGTTCACGCCGCGCAAGCCCAAGCTGCCGGACCTGGAGAAATTCGAGGCCAGCGGCGCGGTGAAATATGCCGTGACCGACAAGGCCGCGCTGGCGGGCCAGACCGTGATATTGGCCGGTGGCGGCGACAGCGCCGTGGACTGGGCGGTGGAACTGGCGTCGTTTGCCGCGCATGTGCATGTGGTGCACCGGCGGGTGGATTTCCGCGCGGCGGAAGCGAGTGTGGCGCGGATGCGCGAGCTGGCGGCGGGTGGGAAGATCACGCTCCATACGCCGTTCGAGTTGAAGGAACTGATGGGGGATTCGAGCAAGCTCAGCAGCGTGATGGTGGCGGATATTGACGGCACAACGCGGCTGATTAATGCGACCCAAGTGGTGTGCTGCTTTGGGCTGGCGCCCAACCCCGGCCCCTATGCCGGGTGGGGCATTGCGATGGAGAAGGATAAGATCCACATCGAGCACGGCACCATGACCACCAACCGGCCGGGCGTGCTGGCGATTGGGGATATTGTCGATTACCCCGGCAAGCTGCCGTTGATTTTGACCGGTTTTGCCGAGGCCGCGCTGGCCGCCAAGACCGCCCAGGGGCTGATTGACCCGGGCAAGAAGTTCAAGGTGCAGTACTCAACCGCCAAGGGTGTGCCCGGGCGCTGATGCGGCCGAGGGTGAGAGGATGAGAGGGTAAGAGGGCCACAGCTCTGCTGTGGCTGGTACCGAAGCCGGTTGCGTGGGGGGCTAAGGTTCTCCATATTTATTCCATGAAGATGTTTTTGCTGGGTGTTTTGATGGTGGCTGGTCTGGTTTTGCCGGCTTGGGGCGCCACGACGCCGGGCGGGGTGCCGATCGGCCCCAATGGCTTGCCGCGGGTTTCCATCGGTGGCGGCGGCGGCAACCCCAACACTGCCAGCCAGATGGATTGCGTCAACCACCCGCAGGGGGGCGGCACCGACCCCAACGGCAACCCCTACCTGGCCTGCGTGGATGACAATTTGGACCCCGCCACCATGGGCCAGACCGGCGTGACGCTGTCGCAGCAGTTTTACTGCCAGAGCAAATATGTGCTCTCGGGCAACTTTGGCTTGCTGATTGGTTTGGCCGTGGCGTTGCTCGGCCTTTACCAGATGGTGAACGGCGCCGTGGCCGGGGGACTTATTTTATTGCTGTGCGGCGCCCTGATAACCGCCCTGCCCAGTTTGGTGGAAAGCACGATGAAGGGCACTTATTCGTTTGTCAGCAGTACGCTCGGTAGCGGTTCTTCCGGCGGCGAAATGTGCCTGCCGATCTGCAACGGCATGCAGGCCACCGGCACCACCGGCAACTGTAAGAAATAACCCTATAAAAAAAGCCCCGGTGGGGGCTTTTTTGTTTTTACCGGACGCGGATCCCGGCCTTCGCCGGGATAAATTCATCTAACAAAAAAGGCCCTGAAAAAGGGCCTTTTTTGAAGATATCATTTACTTCCGCAGGCCGAGCTTTTCGATGATGGCCTGGTACCGGGGCTTTTCGATCTTTTTGAGATAGTCGAGCAGACCGCGGCGGGTGCTGACGAGCTTCATCAGGCCGCGGCGGCTGTGGGTATCTTGCTTGTGGGTTTTGAAGTGTTCGGTCAAATTCTTGATGCGTTCGCTCAGGATGGCGATTTGCACTTCGGGGCTGCCGGTGTCGTTGGCGGATTTGGCGTGGGTCTTGATGACTTCGGCCTTGCGCTTGGCGGTGATGGTCATTTTACTTACCTTCGTTTTTTCACGCTGACGTTTTACTTCCGGCGGCCAGGTCAGCGTCCAGCGGCAGAAGATAGGTGGCGATATCGGCGGTTTCGGCGATTTTGTCAAGCGTTACAGCTTGTTGCAGGGTGAACGGGCCGTGGGTGGTTCGTTCCAGCTGGCTGACGTGGCCTACCGTATTAAGGGCTAAAGCGAGGTCGCGGGCGAGGCTGCGGACGTAGGTGCCTTTGGAGACGTTGGCCTCGAATACGGCTGAGTCGCTTTTATTTTCCAGCATTTTGAGGCTGTGGATGGTTACGGTTCGGGGTTTGAGTTCCACCGTTTGGCCGCTGCGGGCGAGGTCGTAGGCGCGCTGGCCGTCGATTTTGAGGGCGCTGAAGGCCGGTGGGGTTTGGCTGATCTCGCCGGTGAACTGGGGCAGGATGGCTTCGATTTGGCCGACGGTGGGGCGATTATCGGACGTGGCGACAGGGGTGCCTTCGGTGTCGTCGGTGGTGGTTTGGGTGCCGAAGGTGACGGTGAAGACGTAGGTTTTGGGGCCGTCGAGCAGGGCCTGAAGCTGCTTGGTGGCCTTGCCGATGCCGATGGGCAGCAGGCCGGTGGCCAGGGGGTCGAGCGTGCCGCCGTGGCCAATCTTGGGCTTTTTGCCGTTTAATTTAGGCAGCAGGTATTTGATGCGGTTCGTCACCTGCGCGCTGGTGGGGCCGGAGGGTTTGTTGATGAGGAGAAAACCGTTCATGGGCCGTGCATAAGGCTTAAACCTTTAAGCGTAAAGGTTTGAGTGCCTGCGGCACGTATTATCGTGGATACCGGCCTTCGCCGGCATGACAGAGAACCTATTAAACCGGGAAAAACTGGATGGCGGGGGTGTTTTTGAGGGCGGCTTTTTCGGACAGGGCTTTGCGCAGCGGTTTGGACAATTGCTCGTTGGCGGCTTCGGTGACCGCCTTGGTGTCGAAATCGGGCGGCATGTCGATGAAGACGCGGGCCAGGCGCAGGTCGGCGGAAACCCAGACATCGACCACCGTGAGGCTGCGGGTGGGCAGCGTGGTGGGGATATCGCCGCGCAGCAGCGTGGATGCGATGACGTGGCGGACTTCTTCCGCCACTTTTTGCTGGCGCTGGGACATGGCTTTCATGCCAGACGGCATGGCATAGCG
This sequence comes from uncultured Pseudomonadales bacterium, assembly GCA_964601735.1. Lineage (GTDB taxonomy): Bacteria > Pseudomonadota > Alphaproteobacteria > UBA2136 > UBA6156 > DATAJX01. The sequence goes on along the minus strand of CAZROO010000002.1, from coordinate 72,955 downwards.
CCGCGCCTTTGAAAAGGGCTTGAAAGGTGTCAGGTTTACGTTATAATGTTTGTTATAACATGATAAGGAGACAGTCATGAAGGTCATCAGCATCGGCAACAGCCTGGGGGTGGTTTTAAGCGCGGAAACTTTGGCCAAATTGGGCGTTAAGAAGGGTGATGAGCTGCAGGTGACGGATAACCCCGTGGGCGTGACATTGAGCGCTTATGATGCCCGATTTGCCGCGCAGATGGAGGCCGCCGAAGCGGTGATGCGCGCCGACCGCGATGTATTGCGTGAGCTCTCGAAACGCTAGGAGCCGCCATGACCGAACCCCAATGGATGGAAACCAAGGCCGTTCTGGCTTTGCATGATGCACAACTGGCCGCGCATGGCGGGCTGGCTGGCATCCGCGACCCGAATTTACTGGAAAGCGCGCTGGCTAAACCGCAGCAGGCCTGGGCCTATGAGGAGCCTCAGCCCGATATGGCCCGGCTGGCAGCGCTGTATGTGACAGGGATTGCACGCAATCACCCTTTCAATGACGCCAATAAACGCAGCGCATGGGTGACGGGTAGGGCTTTTTTGTACCTGAATAAGCTGGATGTGGAATTCAACAAAACCGCTGCGGTGTTGATTATGGTGGAAGTGGCCGAGGGAGGCATGGATGCGGAGGCGCTGGCAGCGTGGCTGCGGGAACGGTTGAGGAAGCGGTAACCCAGCCATGAAGATTGATTTTGAGCCGCTGACGCCGGAACGGCTGCCGCTGGCTGAGGAGTTCAAGCGTCGTACCGCCGTGGCCAATCTGGGGTCGGATGAGCGGTTTTTTGAGTGGTTCAAGCGCGGACGCACTTATGCTGATTTTGCCGGGGAATTGCTGGCGGCTGACCCGGCGGCCATCGCCTTTTTGACCGTGGACCGTGTACCGGTAGGCGATGTGGAATTGCGTGCGGCAGCGAAAGAGGACGGTGGTTTCGTGAGTAATTTTTACCTTGAGGCCGAATGGCGCGGGCGCGGGTTGGGCCGGATGCTGGATGAGTATGCGATGGCGTTTTTCCGCCGTCATGGCCAGACTTTTGCGCGGCTGCGGACTAACCCGGAGAATATGGCGGCGCGGGGATTTTATAGCCATTTGGAGTGGAAAGAGGATGGCCCCTGCCCTAAGACCGGGATGTTGTTTTTCAGGAAGAGGATTCCTGCCTAGCCTCCTTGTAGATGGCGCCCTCTCTAGGGTTTTTCGTTCAGACAAGACCCCGGCCTGCGCCGGGGACGTTCTTTCCTGGGACTTTGACCGTTCGCTCCTGGATGCCCGCCTGCGCGGGCATGACGCCCCTTACTTGAGCGAGTTGTTTTTAAAGAAACGGGAATTCAAGCCGTAGCCCCGTCATTTGCGCGAAGAGCGCAAACGCGGGGCCGACGGGGATTTAATTTACGCCAAAGGCTGGGCTGGTGCTTGTTTGGCGGCGACGTTTTTCAGGTCGTCGATGGTGCGTTTGATTTCGCGGTTGGCGAAAGCTTCGACCGTGTCCCCTTCGTTGAAGTCGGTGAACTTCTCGAAGGTCATGCCGCACTCGTAACCGGAGGCCACTTCCTTGGCGTCATCCTTGTTGCGCTTGAGGGTGGCGATTTCACCCGTATAGATGACCTTGCCGTCGCGGATGAGGCGCACCTTGCTGTTGCGCGAGATTTTGCCGCTGGTGACCATGCAGCCCGCGATGCGGATTTTCTCGAACTTGAACAGCGCGCGGATTTCGGCGGTGCCGGTGATTTCCTCGACCACGCTGGGCGCGAGCAGGCCGGACATCGCCGCCTTGATGTCGTCGACCAGGTTATAAATGATGTCGTAGTAGCGGATTTCGATACCGGCTTGCTCGGCCACTTGCCGCGCGGTGGCGTCGGCGCGGACGTTGAAGCCGATGCAGAGCGCGCTGGCGGTGACCGCGAGGTTGACATCGTTTTCGGTGATGACGCCGACGCCGCCGGAGATGACTTTGACCTTCACCTGTTGCTGGTCGGCGTTAAGTTGCGACAACGCGTAGCTGATGGCTTCGACCGACCCTTGCACGTCGGCCTTGATGATGAGGTTGAGTTCCTGCTGGCCCTCGCTGCTCATTTTTTCCATCAGGTTTTCGAGCGTCATCTTGCGCGAGGCCTGGTCGCGCTCGCGTTGCTGCTGCTCGCGGGCCGAGGCGGCTTCTTTTGCCGCGCGTTCGTTTTCGGCGACGATGAAGTTATCGCCCGCGGCGGGTACGCCGTTGATGCCGAGGATTTCGACCGGCATGCTGGGGCCTGCCTCTTTCACGGTTTGGCCGTGATCGTTGATGAGCGCGCGGACGCGGCCCCAGACCGGGCCCGCGACGACGATATCGCCGGTGCGCAGCGTGCCGCGCTGGACGATGACGGTGGCAACGGAGCCGCGGCCCTTGTCGAGCTTGGCTTCGACCACCGCGCCGTCGGCCCGGCGGTTGGGATTGGCTTTGAGATCGAGCACGTCGGCTTGCAGCAGGACGATTTCTTCGAGCTCCGGCAGGCCCTGGCCGGTGAGGCCGCTGACCGGCACGCAGGGCACGGTGCCGCCGAATTCTTCGATGACGACTTCGTGCGCCAGCAGGTCGTTTTTGACCTTTTGCGGGTTGGCGCCGGGTTTGTCGATTTTATTGAGCGCGACCACCAGCGGCACGTTGGCGGCACGGGCGTGCTGGATGGCTTCGATGGTTTGCGGCATGACGCTGTCGTCGGCGGCAACGACCAGAATCACCACGTCGGTGACCTTGGCGCCGCGGGCGCGCATGGCCGTGAAGGCCGCGTGGCCGGGGGTATCGAGGAAGGTGATGAGGCGGCCGCTGGGGGCTTTCACTTGATACGCGCCGATGTGCTGGGTGATGCCCCCGGCTTCGCCCTTGACCACCGAGGTTTTGCGCAGGGTATCGAGCAGCGTGGTTTTGCCGTGATCGACGTGGCCCATGATGGTGACGATGGGCGCGCGGGTTTGGAGATCTTCCGCCGCGTCGTCGGCCTGCATGATTTTTTGTTCGATGTTTTCGGCCTGCACCAGTTTGAAGCGGTGGCCAAATTCGGTGACGATAAGCTCGGCGGTGGCCTGGTCGATGGTTTGGTTGACCGTGACCATTTCGCCCATCATCATCAGCTTTTTCACCACGTCCGACGCCTTTTCGGTCATGCGGGCGGCGAGTTCGCCCACCGTGATGAATTCGGGGATGGTGACGTCGCGGTAGATTTTTTCGGCGGGCGCGGACGGGCCTGTGTCGGCATCGATGGGGCCGCCACGGCCACGGCGGCGAGAGCCGCTACCGGCACGGCCACGGGCTTCGAGGTCTTCGAGGTAAGCATTGCGGCCACGCTTGCTGGCGAGGTCGCGCCCTTGCGGCTTGCCTGCAGCGTTGGGGCCTCGGCGACTGTCTTCGACCGTGATGGGCTTGCGGCCGAAGTCGCGGCTGTCGACCGCGCGGTGGGCGCTGGCGCTGCCCAGCGTGCCGCTTTGGACACCGCCCGCGCCGCTGCCCGCGCGGGGACGGGCGGCCTGTTCGGCAGCCTTTTGCTCGGCGGCCTGGCGGGCGCGTTCGGCGGCGTTTTTAACGTGTTCTTCCTGCAATTGGGAGGCGCGTTTGAGGGCGTCCTGCACGCTGGGCTGGCTGCTGGCTTGCTGATTCTGGGCGTTTTGCAGGGCCTGGGCGCGGCGCTGGGCTTCGTTCTCGGCCAGGCGCTGATTGCCCGCCGCCACCGTACCGGCCTTGTTGGCCATAGGATTGGGGCTATCGAAACGGCGCTTGCGGACTTCGACCGCCACGCTACCCGGACGGGCGCCCGCGCCACTGGGAACGCCAAGCGTTCCGCCGATTGAAAGGGTGCCTTTGGGTTTTTGTGGTGTATCGCTCATGGGGGGCTTTTGCGGCTTTGGGGTTGAATTGTCAAGGTTTTGCCGCTGGATTTGGAATTGAAACCCACATTGACGGCTTTATGATTCGGGGTATCTGTGACCTTCCGTTTTCAATTTTACCCTGAAACGGCCAACCCGGAGTTCAGCCATGCTTATGACAAAAAGTATGCTGTTTGCTGTGGTGATGTTTTTACCCACTTCCACCATAGCCTACGACATGGGCCGGGGCGAAGCGGCCTGCCCCCTGAAGGGCAAGGAAGCCCTGGTGCTGGATGTGACTTTAGATGAAATGCATGTGGTGCTGCTGCCCGAAGGCATACGGGCGACACTGCCGACGGTTTCGGCCGTACCCGGCGATAGCAACCCGTTTCCCGTGCTTATGGCCGCCACAGTTACCGGCGCACATATCGTGACCGGCGGTGAGGGCGACCAAAGCTGGTTTGGCGTGAACTGGGGCCATGCCGTGATGTGCTGGGGCTCGCGGAACGGTGTGCTAAAGGAGACAAAGGACGCGGAAAAGGAAAAAGACAGGCTGGTGACACCTGCTCCCCTCCCTCCCGTTCCGTCGCCCGCCGCCCCTTCGCCCGTAGCCAAGGTATCGACAGCGGCGGCACCGTCCCCGCCTGCGGTGCCCCCGCCCCAAATCAAGCCAGCCCAAGCCAAACGGGTTCACACAAAGCCGCGGCCCTGGGTCAGGCACCGGCCACGGCCCTCTTTTGTTCCTCCTCCTTCGTAAACGAAAAGCCCCGGCATACCGGGGCTTTTCGGCTTTGGGAACGCCGGGATGAGGAGGCATAGGGGAAAGGGGCCGTGCGGCCCCTTCCCTAGCACCTAAAACCTATAACCTGTTTAGGCGCTGGCCTGGGCGGCCTTTTTGATTTTGGCCGCATTGGCTTTGCTGCGTTGTTCCGCCGCCTTGGTTTCGGTGGCATCGGCCTCTTCTTCCGCGCTTTCTTCGGCATCGGGGTCGGTGAACCAGTGCTGGCGGGCGGCCATGATGAGGCGCTGGGCCTGCTTCTCGTTCAGCAGACCGGCGGGCAGCATTTCCTGCAGCTCGTCGGTGGCGAGGTCGCCGAGGTCGTCGAGGGTCTTCACACCCTTTTCGCCCAGCATCAGCACGAGGTCGGCGGTCATGCCGTTCATGTTCTTCAGTTCTTCGGTCACGCCCAGCTTGGCCAGTTTTTCGGCCGCCGCATTGAGGGCGTTTTGGGCGCGGGTTTGCAGCTCGGTGGCCACTTCGACGCTCAGGCCTTCGATTTGGGCGATTTCTTCGGGGGTTACCTTGAGGATGTCGTCCATCGTGCGGAAGCCTTCGGTGATAAGCAGGCGGGCCAGGACTTCATCGACGTCGAGGTTCTGGATGAGGTTTTGGCTGAGCGCCTGGTACTCTTGCGTGCGGCGTTCGGCTTCTTCGGCTTCGGTCATCACGTCGATGTCCCAGCCGGTGAGGATGCTGGCGAGGCGGACGTTTTGGCCGCGGCGGCCGATGGCGAGGCTTAAGTTATCTTCCGGCACCACGACTTCGATGCGGTTGTCGTCTTCGTCCAGCACCACCTTGCTGACCTGGGCGGGCTGCATGGCGCGCACCAGGAACTCGGCGGCGTTGGGCGACCACTGGATGATGTCGACACGTTCGCCTTGCAGTTCGGTGGTCACGGCCTGTACGCGCACGCCGCGGATGCCGACGCAGGCACCGACCGGGTCGAGGTTGCGGTCGAAGCTCTTGACCGCGATTTTGGCGCGGAAGCCGGGGTCGCGCGCGGCGCCCATGACTTCGATGGTGCCGTTGGCGATTTCCGGCACCTGTTCTTTAAACAGTTCCACCAGGAATTGCGGGTGGGTGCGGCTGACGAAAATTTGCGGGCCGCGCGGCTGTTGCGCCACCTTGTAGATGTAGGCGCGGACGCGGTCGTTCTGCTTGAAGCTTTCGCGCTGGATGATCTCGTCCTTGGGCAGCCAGGCTTCGGCGCGGCCCATGTCGACCCACACGCCGTTGAAATCGACGCGCTTGACGATGCCGGCGATGATTTGGCCGACGCGGTCTTTATATTCTTCGAGTTCCTTGGCGCGTTCAACGTCCTTCACCTTTTGGAAGATGACCTGCTTGGCGGCCTGGGCGGCGACGCGGCCATCGAAGTAACGGGCGGGCAGGTCTTCGGTCAGGAATTCGCCGATGGCGATGTCCGGGTTGGATTTTTTGGCTTCGGCCAACAGGATTTGGCTGGGATTGGTTTTAAGCGGGTAGCCTTTTTTATCGCACGCCGGGCGCATTTCGGGCTCGCGGCCTTCGCGGGCGGCGAGGCGGGATTCTTCCGGGCTGGTGGGTTCCATGACCATTTGCACCACCTTGATGAGGCGCTTGATGGACACGTCGCCGGTGGTGCGGTCGATATGGCCTTGCACCAGCAGGTCGAGCGGTTGCAGGTTGAGTTCGGCGGCGAGCTTTTTGCGCGCGGCGGATTGGATGGCCTGTTCCATCACTTCGAGCACCTGCTCTTTTTCGATGTCCTTTTCGCGGGCAATCGTGTCGGCGATTTGCAGATATTCCAGACCCATTTTGGTTCTCCTCTTTTCTCTTTAATTAATAGCTTGTTGAACTTTGTGACCACCGACCTGACCAGGCAGCTTTTCACCCTTCATCACCATCTGCATTTCGGTATCGGACGGTTGCAGGTGGGCATAGCGGATGTCGATGAACTTGACCGTGACGGTGCAGGTGGGGTGCTTAATGTCCAGCGTCACGTCTTTTTCGGAAGCCTTTGTAATCAAACCGGTTACTCCCGGCAAATATTCAGGCGCCTGGGTGCCGTTGCCGATGAGTTGCTTGACCGAAAATTGCAGCTTGGCCTGGCGGCCAACGAAGCGCGTATAGTCGGCAGGCGTGACCAGCGGGCGATCCAGACCCGGCGTACCGACCTCGAGCATATAACGGCTGTTGATGGTTTCGTTGACGTCGAGCTGGGTGCCGATGGTGCGGCTGACCGCGCTGCATTCTTCCAGCGTCGGGCTGGAGCCGTCGGGCTTTTCGACCAGCACGCGGACGGTGAGGTTGCGGGTATCGCCCGCCAGGCGCGCCTGCACCAGCACCAGGCCATGCGCGGCGCAGGCCCCAGCGGCCAGTTCGGCGATTGTCGCGTCGATTGGTGTAGTCATCCTGTTTCTCTCATTACTCTTGGCCACCGTGAACAAAAAACAGCCCTTTATGGGCCGGGCGATTTCCTATTCGCGCGGTGGATTGGTTTTTAAGTGGCCCGACCACAACCCGTGGCTGGCTTATAGGCGGGTTATAGGATGGAACAGAGATATTGGCAAGAGGGTAAAATGAAGCTCAAGAGCCATCACCGACAGAATTTATAGCTTATAACTACGGCTCGCCCCGATGGATTCCTTGCCCCCTCAAGGGGGCGGAATGACGGCTGTGTTATAGAGGTAAATCGGGTGGATTCTTATTTGGGTCTGGCGACGATATAGGCGTTGGTGCGGCCGGCTTTTTGGGCTTTTTTCTGGTACTTTGTTGGTGCCCACCAGATGGGCTCCGGAACGACCTCGGCTTTAAAATCCTCACGCGATTTTAACAACTCGCCGCCTTGCTCGGCGTAGTCGGGCCAGTCGGTGATGAACCAGAACTCGCCCTCGGGTTTCAGGACGCGATGGACGGCGTCGAGGAACTCGTTTTGCAGCAGGCGGCGTTTGTGGTGGCGGGCCTTGGGCCAGGGGTCCGGGTGCGGCAGGAGCAGGCGGTCGACGCTGGCTTTGGGAAGCGCCATGAGGAGGTCGCGGGCATCGCCATTATAAAGGCTTACGTTGCTCGCTTCACCGATATGATAAAGGCAGGTGGCAATGCCGGATTGGTAGAGTTCGCAGCCGAGATAATGGCGTTCGGGGTTGGCTTTGGCGCGCTCCAGCAGCGCGAGGCCGTTGCCCATGCCGAGTTCGACTTCGAGCGGCCCGGGCAGGTTTTGGAAGAAGGTTTCGGTGACCTGATACTTGGGCAGCAATGTTTCGAGGCGGCGCTTTTCGGCGTCGGTTAACCTGCCGCGTTGGGCTGTGGTGTGGAGGCGGAAACCTTCTGGGGCTGGCATGACCCCTGCCCTACTGAATATGCCCTTTAAAGGCAAGAAGGTTTGAGTGCCTGCGGCACGTATTATCGTGGATACCGACCTTCGTCGGCATGACAGTCGGCTAGATCTTTTCCCAGGGGAAGATGTCGCGCCCGAAGTGGCCGCCGGAGGCGGTTTGCAGGTACATGGGGCGGTGGAGGCCGAAGCGCTCGATGAGCGCGCGCGGAGTGAGGCTGTAGTTTTGGCTGAGTTGGCTGGCGAGGTCGGTGTCGGACGACGTTCCCGTGCCGAAGGTGTTGACGTAGAGGGCCAGCGGTTCGGCGATGCCGATGGCGTAGCTGAGCTGGACCAAAGCCTTTTTGGCCTGGCCGCCCGCCACCAGTTGCTTGGCCAGCCAGCGCGCGGCGTAAGCGGCGCTTCTATCCACCTTGGTGGGGTCTTTGCCGCTGAAGGCGCCGCCGCCGTGGGGGGCCGCGCCGCCGTAGGTATCGACGATGATCTTGCGTCCGGTGAGTCCCGTATCGGCCGCCGGGCCGCCGAGAATGAAGCTGCCGGTGGGATTGACCAGGATGCGGGTGGCTTTGTCTATCCAGCCCTGCGGCAAGACTTTGTGCCAGGCGGCGGTGATGATGTCGGACAGCATGGCGTGGGTGACATCGGGCGCGTGCTGGTAGCTGACCAATAAGGTGTGGGCGCGGACGGGTTTGCCGCCGCGGTATTCGATGGTGAGCTGGGATTTGCCGTCCGGCCCCAGTTTGGGGTGGGTGGTTTTGGAAAGGTCTTCCAGGTGATGCAGCACGGCGTGGGCGTAGTGGAGCGGCGCGGGCATGAGCGCGGGGGTGTCGTCGCAGGCGTAGCCGAACATCAGCCCCTGGTCGCCCGCGCCTTCGGATTCGCGGTGCGCGGCATCGACGCCCTGGGCGATCTCGGCGCTTTGGGCGTGCATGAGGTTGGTGAGGTGGACGGTGGCGGCATCGAAGCCCCGCGCCTTGCCGCCCGCATAGCCGATATGGGCGAGGGTATCGCGGACGATGGCGTGGAAATCGGGCGGCGTGGCGCGGGTGCGGTATTCGCCCGCGAGGATGACGGTGTTCTCCGTCACCAGCGTTTCGCAAGCGACGCGGGCGGCGGGGTCGTGCAGCAGGAAGGCGTCGAGCACGGCGTCGGAAACCTGGTCGGCAACCTTGTCCGGATGGCCGGCGGCGACGGCTTCGGAGGTGAAGAGTCCGTTAAGGGGAAGCATCTGTTTTTGTTCTTTATGCCTTGGTTGTGCCGCGTACTTGGGATTGACGCAAGCGGCAGAGCGTGAAAGTTTCGATTCATGACGCGTGTTGACCACAGGTTGGATATTCTGGTGGACGCAGCTGAGGCCCTGCCCGGCGTGGATGACCCCGCCGTGCTGCTGCGCCCGCTGGGCGGGTTGGTGGTGGCCGAGTGCCGCGACAAGCTGCCCGGGCCCTCCGCCATTGGCGTGCGACTGGTGCCCGCCGATGAAATGGTGCGGCTGAACCAGACCTTCCGGCACAAGGATTATGTGGCCAATGTGCTGAGCTTTGCCGCCGACGGCGACACCTGGGACGAGGACGACCAGTTGCACTATTTGGGCGACGTGGCGATTTGCCCGGACAAGGTGATGGAAGAAGCCGACGACCAGGGCAAGAGCGTGGCCGACCACTTGCGGCACCTGGCACTGCATGGCGTGCTGCACATTCTGGGTTATGACCACATGGATGAAGATGAGGCCGAGGAGATGGAAGGGCTGGAAACCCGGATTCTCGCCAACTGGGGCGTGGAAGACCCGTATGCCGACGGCAGCCCGGTGCCGGACGAGGTTTTGTAGTGTTCAAGTCGCTGACGAGTAACAAGGCAATCGGCGTATGGGTTTTTCTGGCCGGGATGCTGGCCACTTTTGCGGGCGCGCCGTTTTTTGTGTGGCCACTGGGGATTGCATCCCTCGCCTTTCTTTACAGTCTGGTTCGCAACGCCGGGAGCAAGAAGCAGGCCTTTGGCGCCGGGATTGTATGGGGCATGGGCTGGCAGCTTAGTGCTTTATACTGGCTGCCGCGGGCGTTTTACATGGATGCCGATAATGACATCTGGGCGGGCGCTTTTGGCGGCGGCCCGGCCCTACTTGGGTTGGCGTTTTATGGTGCGTTAGGCATCGCTTTGGTTTGTGTGGCGGCCTACTGCGCCGGGTCAGAGGATAAGAGGATAAGAGGATTAGCGGGAGGGCTACGCCCGCTGGTGTTTGCCGGGGGATGGGTACTGATTGAATTTTTGAAGAGCCTGTCGCCTTACGGTTTCCCCTGGCTACCGCTGGGCGCATGGCTGGCAGGCATGCCGGTGATGGCGCAACTGGCGAGCGTGGGCGGGGTTTATCTGCTGAGTTTGATTCTGGTGAGCGTGGCCGTGCTGGTCAGTCACAAGGATTATGTGCGCTATGGCATCGCTGCCGTTGTTTTGCTGGCGGTGGCCGGGTTTGGCGCGTGGCGGTTGCATGGAGTGCCGGTGACGGCCAGTGGTGCCCCTCTTATACGTGTCGTGCAGCCGGGGATTCATGGGTTGCACAAGTGGGACCCGAACACGCGTTATGCCTTTTTGCAGCGGACGCTGGCGGTGGCCTTCCCCGACGTAGCCAAGAAGCCCGACGTGATTGTGATGCCGGAAACCGCCGTGGCGTTTTATTTGAACGAGCAGCAGGACATCCGCCAACTGGTGGCGGGCAAGCTCCAGCCGGGACAGACCTTGCTGACCGGGACGGTGCGGCGCGAGGTTCCTCCGCTGTCGCGAGGGCCTGAGGATGTACTGTTTTACAACAGCCTGGTGGCGATGGATGCCACCGGCAAGCTGCTGGACGTGTACGACAAGCACTTGCTGGTGCCGTTTGGCGAGGAGATACCCTTCCACGACTGGCTGAACAAACTGCCCCTGCCCTTTGGGCTGCGTACCGTAAGCGAGAGTCGGCTGGATTATGCCCGCGGCACCGCGCCCAATTTACTGAATACCCCAGCCGGGCCGGTGATTGGGCTGATTTGCTATGAGGGCATCTTCCCTCTGTTTGTGGCGCGGTGGGCGGAGAATGCGAAGTTTCTGGTCAACATCACCAACGACAACTGGTTTACCGGCACCATCGCCCTTGACCAGCACGCCGCGCTGGCCCGCCTGCGCGCGATTGAAACCGGCAAGCCGCTGGTACGTGCCGCCAATACAGGCCTGAGCATTATTGTAGACGGCTACGGCCGCACCGTGGCGCAACTGCCGGAAGATGCCAGCAGCCTGATGGATGTACCCCTGCCCGCAGCCGCGCCGATGACGCCGTTTTTACGCCTCGTCAGCTGGTTCGAGTAGGCTTATTACCGCTACTTTTTTGGGCTGGACCACACATTGATGCGCATTGTATTCATCAGACATATGCCCTATATACGATAGGTATGAAGCATTCCACCTCCCACACCCAGGACCCGATTGACATTTATGTTGGCCAGCGGATGAAGGCCCGCCGCCAACTGCTGGGCATGAGCCAGGAAAAACTGGGAAATGCCGTGGGCGTGAGCTTTCAGCAAGTACAGAAGTACGAAAGTGGCGCCAACCGCGTGGGCGCCAGCCGCCTGATGCAACTGGCCAAGGTGCTGGGCACCAGCGTAGCCTATTTTTTTGACGGCTTTGCGGGTGACAAGAAGCTGATGGTGGCCGAGGACAAGACCGGTATCGACGAAGGCGTGTTCAGCAAGAAGGAAAGCATTGACCTGTTGAAGGCCTATTACGCGCTGCCGGAGAACATCCGCCCGCAGGTGGTGAAGATGGTGAAGGCACTGAACACGGGTGATGCCAAGGCGGCACGGGCGCGGAAGTAGATTTAATTACCCGCTATGGCGGTTTTTTTTAGCTTAATTCTACCGAGACTTCGTTAACCGGTTGCCCGTGGATTCCGGGCTGCGCGCGGCGCAAAGCTTGAGACTTCGGTACCGACTGTGGGCCGTGCTCCCCGGAATGACGAAGGCAGCAGCAAGGGGGTCTTACGACCCCCTTGCATCCCCTCTCCACCTTCTCATTCTGGTAAAATTATTCGTCGAGTTTGAGAGAGATCTGCCGGTCTTTTTCGGCGTAGGCCTGCACGATGGTGCTGACCAGCGCGTGGCGCACCACGTCGGCTTCGGTGAACTTGACGAACTCGATGTCGCGTACGCCTTCGAGCGTGTCGATGGCATCTTTAAGCCCGTTGCGGACGCCGCGCGGCAGGTCGGACTGAGTGAGGTCGCCGGTGACCATCATGTGGCTGTTTTCGCCCAAACGTGTGAGGAACATGCGCATTTGCAGCGGCGTGGTGTTTTGTGCCTCGTCGAGAATCATGGCGCTGTCGGCCAGCGTGCGGCCGCGCATGTAGGCCAGCGGGGCGATTTCGATTTGCCCGGCATCGCGCATTTTCATCCAGCGCTCGCGGCCCAGCGTCAGGTCGAGCGTATCGAACAGCGGGCGGAGGTAGGGATCGAGTTTCTCCTCGAACGTGCCGGGCAGGAAACCGAGGCGCTCGCCGGCCTCGATGACCGGGCGGGTAAGGACGATGCGGCTGACCTGCTTTTGCGTGAGCAACTGCACCGCGTAGGCGGTGGCCAGCATGGTTTTACCGGTACCCGCCGGGCCCACCCCGAAGGTGAGCGTGTTGTTTTGCAACGCGGCCATGTATTGCCCCTGCTTGCGCGAGCGCGGCAGCAGCTTGAGGTTGGGCGTGGCGATGACGGCATTGCCGCCGAGAAGCTCGGCTGGTTTGGTGCGGGTATCGAGCAGGCCGTCGGTCATGCGCAGTTGCGCCTCGACCTGGCTGGGACTGAGACTGACGCCGCTTTTGGCGAGCTCGTACAAATCTTCCAGCACGTTTTTGGCTTTGCCGGATTGCTCGGTCGGGCCGAAGATGGCCAGTTGGTTACCCTTGGCCACCAGTTGCACGCCGAGGCGATCTTCGATGAGCTGGAGGTGGCTGTCGTGCCGCCCGCAGAGGCTTTGCAGCAGCGCGTTGCTTTGGAAGGTGACTTGCAGGGGCTGTCCGTTCACGTCCCCTTTATAGCACTTGAAAACCACCTGTGCGAGGCCCATGTTGGGGGTATCTTTGATTGAATCTCCCTTACCGCTTTAGACAGGAGTTTGTGATGAACTTTGACCCGGGTACGCTGGAGCCGTTGTGTTTCGATCCGATTACCATCGGCGGCGCACTGCTCTTAATTTTTTTTGGAGCTGTGGTAGCGATCATGATCGGGGTTGCCGGCGGTGCGATCGGCTTGACGACGGTGATCATCTCCAACCGTCAGCATGAGCTGACCGTAGGGAAGCTGGTAATCATCGGCCTCATTTTTGCCGTTGCGGCAATTGTGGTGCCCAAGGTTAAGTATAGGTGGTTCAGCCGCCACCTACACCCGCCCGGGGAGTAGGTTCCCCACCAATGCCTTGTTACCCGCAGAGGCGACGGCAACTTCGACGATTCGGCCCGGCAGCGATGCCGGGTCGATTTTTTGGTCGAAGGTGAAGTTCACAGGAAGATTGTGCGGGCTGCGGCCGCGCAGCTGGTTGCCGTAGCGTTTGGTATTACCGATGGGGCGTTCGACCAGCACCGGCACGGTTTGGCCGACGAAGGTTTGGGCGAAGGCGGCGAGCGAGTCATCGAGCACCACGTTGAGGGCGGCGAGGCGTTCTTTTTTGGTCACCTCGTCCACGGTATCGGCCATGCTGGCGGCGGGGGTGCCGGGGCGGGCGCTGAAGGCGAAGCTGTAGGCGCCGACGTACTGGACGGCGTGGGCGAGCGCCAGCGTTTGCTCGAAGTCCTCTTCGGTTTCGCCCGGGAAGCCGACGATGAAGTCGCCGCTGATGGCGATGCCGGGTTTGGCCTTGCGCACCTGGTCAATGGTATCGAGATAGCTCTCGACCGTGTGGGCGCGGTTCATGGCGCGGAGGATTTTGTTGCTGCCCGCCTGCACCGGCAGGTGGAAATAGGGCATCAGTTTTTGGTTGGTGGCAAAAGCCTCGATGAGGTCGGGCGTAGTGTTGGCCGGATGGCTGGTGGTGAAGCGCAGGCGCTCGAGGCCGTTGATGCGGGCGAGGCCTTCGAGCAGTTTGGCGAGTGTAACACCGTCGTGTTCATACGCGTTCACGTTCTGGCCAAGCAGGGTGATTTCGCGCGCGCCCTGTTCAACCATTTTTTGCGCTTCGGAGACTATGCCTTTGGCACTGCGGGAGATTTCACGCCCGCGGGTGTAGGGCACCACGCAGTAGGTGCAGAACTTGTCGCAGCCCTCTTGAATGGTGAGGAAGGCGCTGGGGCCGTAGACGCCGGGGGTGGGCAGGCTGTCGAATTTTTCCAGCAGCGGGAAGTCGGTATCGACCGCACGTTTTTGGGCGCCGCTTGTTACCTTGTTCAAGAGGTCGGGCAGGCGGTGATAAGTTTGCGGGCCAAAGACGATGCTCACATTCGGCTCGCGCTGCATGATTCTGGCGCCCAGCGCCTGGCCGGTGCAGCCACCCACTGCAATGAGGGCAGTTGGGTTGCCTTTGTGCAGGCGGCCCAAATCGGAAAAGAGTTTGTCGTCGGCTTTTTCGCGGATATGGCAGGTGTTCAGCACAATCAGGTCGGCCTGCTCGGGCTCCTCGGCCAGGGCGTAACCGTGCGGGGCCAACAGCTCGGCCATGCGCAGGCCGTCGTAGACGTTCATCTGGCAACCGTAGGATTTGACGAACAGGCGCTTGGCCCCCTGCGAGGGCTTTTCGGC
>CAZROO010000002.1:42779-58162 GCA_964601735.1 uncultured Pseudomonadales bacterium | reverse complement strand
TTAACCGATTTCGCGTTTGAGTACAATCGCGTCTTCGGTGGGATTTTTGTAGTAGGCCTTACGGCGGCTGACTTCGTTGAACTTGAGCTTGGCGTATAGCTGCCGGGCGGCGGCATTGGCGGCGCGGACTTCGAGGAAAATACTGGGGCAGTTGTTGACCTCGGCGGTTTGGATAAGGGTATTGAGCAACTCACGGGCGTAGCCTTTGCGGCGGTGCTGGGCACGGGTGAAGAGGGTGAGGATTTCGGCCGGTTCGCCGGGGAGGACGCGGGCCAGCAGCACCGCCGCCGTGCCCTGCTGTGGGATGACCCAGAGGTAGGTGTGCGGAATACCGAGCTGTTTGGCGGCGTCGGTACCGCGAAAGACAGGGTCGGGCCAGTCGAGCGGAGGCGCGAGGTATTCGATGACGGTGGTGCTCATGCTCAAGCCACCTGCTTGTAGGCAAGGGCTTTGAGATAGAACGGTTGCGGCGGCAGGTGGAGGGCGGGTTGGCTGATGAGGCCCAAAAGGGTTTCGGGGTTGGCCGCCGTGAGGGTTTGCTGGGTGGGGAACGGCGCCAGCAAACCGCTTTGCACAGCGATGGTTTTTTGCAGCTTTTTCAAACCGGCCAGCGGCCCACAGGCGGGTTTGCTGAGCGGCGTGCCGTCGGACTTGAAATCCTGCCGGTAGACCTGGCCGCCTGCGGCGTCGAGCAGCAGGGTGAAGGGCGTATCGCTGCTCACCTGGGCGGCGAGCGCCGTGAGGGTGGAGATGCCGATGATGTCGAGCTCCGGATTGGCCAGTTTGAGGCCCTGCGCCACCGCCAGGCCCAGCCGGATGCCAGTGAAGCTGCCGGGGCCGACGGTGACAATAACCTGGCTAATGACTGTGGCGGGAGTTTGGGCTTCGGCCAGAATTTCTGCCAATAAAGGCAAGAGCTTATCGGAGGCGCGAGCCTCGGCCACCTGACGGCTGTAAAGCTTGCCGTTTGCCCGCAAACCCAGCGAAAGCCCGCCGAAAGAGCAATCGAGCGCCAGTTGGGCCGCTAATGGATTGGGGGCGGTTTTCATGCCCTTGCTATACCCCTAAACCGGTGGGCTGTCAGGTGGCCATTTTACCATTCTTTATAAGTATTTGGACGAAGGAGAGAGCGTCTACCCAATGTTCCCTCTGGTGCCGAGCACCATTAGCAGCGTAAACCGTGGCGAGCCCGCGGGCGGTGCCGCGCGTGCCTATACCGCCACCCGCGGCAGCGTGGAAACGCCGCCGGTGGAAGCTGGTGAAGCCAGCAGTCACACGCGGGGACGCCGCTCCGGCGAACGCCGCCAGCGCCGCCCGCTGGACGACCCCTATACCGGCCAGAACCTGGACATTGAGGTGTAGATGAGCGGGGTTTCGGCCATTGGTACTCTGGCGGCGTCGTTTGCCCAGCGGCCACAAGCCAATTATGCGACGATGTTCCCGAGCATTGGCGATGCGACCGACGAGTCCGCGATTGCACCGCCGGCGCCCAAGACGTGGGGAAGCTTCCGTCTGGCGGCATGGGCCTGGGCCGGGGCGGGTGACGTGGGGCCGGTGGTTATCCAGACGCCCATCCACGCTTATGCCAAGGCCTACAGCAGGGTCGTGTTTGCGCCGCGTGACATTACGGTAATTTAAAAGCTTGATTTAAAAGCCTTTAGGCGGTCACCCCGAACCGGGGCGATTTTTTGTGTTTGTGCTGTTGCGGGGGGCGAAAGGCGGGCCTACATTGCGGCTAATAACAGAAGTGCCGCCATGCCCCGCTCCGCTATTACCAAGCCTGCCAAAACCCCGAAAACCACCACGGCTTCGCTGAATGCATTGCTGGGCAGCCCCTCTCTCCCCGCCGCCGTGGTGGCGCGTTTGCAGGCGTTGCTGGAGGATTTCAAACCACGTGAAAAGGCCCGCGTGGCGCTGTGGCACGATGACGAAAAGCCCGCGTCGCATTTGGCGGTGGTGGCACGCGACCAGTCGTTTTTAACCGATACCGTGACGCTCTGCGCCAACCGCTGGGGACTGGACATTGCCACGCTGCGCCACCCGGTAATTGGCGTGACGAGGGACCCGCACGGCAAGATCATCAAGCTGGGCAACGGCGGCCTTAAAGAGACGCTGATTTACCTGCTGCTGCCGCCGCTGGCGCCGGGCCAGGCCGAGCAGGTGGCGGCCTCGGTGAAGGCCGGGCTGGATGCCGCGCAAAACACCGTGGCCGACTTTGCAGCCATGCGTGACCGCGTGGCCGACGAACGCGTGCGCATGGCCTCTACCCGCCAGGCCAGCCGCGAGGAATTGCAGTTTATGGACTGGCTGCTGGACAACCATTTCATTTTAATGGGCATGCGGCAGTACCGCTACCGCGATAGCGCGCAGGGGCCGTTGATTCAGGTGGTGCCCGGCAGCGGGCTGGGTATTTTGCGCCACAGCCCCAGCCGCAGCGAACACCCCATGCCGGTGAGCAAAATGGGCACCAGTCTGGCGGCTTATTTGAAGCAACCGGGGGCGGTAATCATCAGCAAGGCGTTTACGCGCGCGCCGATTCACCGCGACGCGGCGATGGATTACCTGGCGCTGCGCACGCTGGACAGCGATGGCGGTGTGGTGAGCGAATGGCGGCTGCTGGGACTTTTCACCAGCCGCGCCCACACTACATATGTAGGTGACGTACCGCTGCTGGCGGCCAAGTTACAGGCGGTGCGCGACAAGCTGGGTTACGAGCCCGGCGGCTACAGCGCCCGCGTGCTGCAAAACGTGCTGGAAACCTGGCCACGCGACGAACTGTTTTTGAGCGACGCCGACGAGCTGGCCAAGCTGGCGGCGCAGGCTGTTGCCATGCGCCAGCAATCGGACGTGGCGGTGCTGGTGCGCCATGCGCCGCGCGAGGAAGCGATTAGCGTGCAGATGCTGGTGCCCCTGCCCCGGTATGAATCGCGCTTGCGGCGCGAGGCGGTGAGCCTGCTGGAAAGAATGACCGGCGGCAACATCACCGACCAACGGCTGGAAATGGGGCTGACGGATGTGGTGCGGCTGTTCTTCCGCGTACATGTGGAAAACACCAGAAAGTTGGACGAACGGGCGCTGACCGCTGCGATGCACCAGATGGTGCGAGGCTGGGCCGATGATGTGCAGCACATTTTATACGACAAGCTTCCGCTGGGCGTGGCGACCAAGCTGTGGAAGACGATTGGCTTGCATCTGCCGAGCTCTTACCGCGCCTCGCAAACCCCGGCGCAGGCTGCCGCCGATTTGCTGACGCTGCACACCCTGCCGGAAGGAGGCGTAGTGCGGCTGGAGAATATAGGTAAGCGGCTGGTACTGTTGGCATATCGCGCCGGTGGCGGCTGGCCGCTGCACCAGATTTTGCCGGTGCTGGACAGCTTTGGCCTGAAAACCGCGCAGGAGCAGCATTACACACTGCCGGTGCCGGGCGGGACGGTGGCGATTCAGGTGATTGAGATTGAAGGTGAGTACGCCTTAAGCGCGGAAGCGTTGGAAAAGATTGCCGTGCTGGCGGGCCAGGCGTTGCGCGGGTTGGCCGAAAGCGATTGCCTGAACCAACTGGTGATTTCCGCCGATTTGCCGGTGGAGGCAATTGGCTGGCTGCGGGCGTGGACGGCGTGTTTACAGCAGGCCGACCGGCGGTTTGCGGGTGATGTGGTGCGCTGCTTTTTGACCCGCAACCCATTGCTGGCAAAGGATCTTGTGGCGCTGTTCCGCGCCCGCTTGCAGCCCGGCGTGACGGGCCGCGAGAAGCTGGAGAAGAGCTTGAACGCCAGTCTGAGCAAGGCGATTGCCGCGCTGCCGACGGCGGAAGATGAGCGGATTGGCGTGGCTTTCCATCAGCTTATAGGTGCCATGCTGCGCACCAACGCGTGGCAGGGGCTGACTCCTGCCCTCGCCTTCAAACTGGAAAGCGGGGAGTTGCGCAGCTGGCCCAAGCCGCTGGTTTACAAGGAAATTTTTGTCTATCACCCACTAGTGGAGGGGGTGCATCTGCGCGGCGGGCCGGTGGCGCGGGGCGGGTTGCGGAACAGCGACCGACCTTATGACTATCGCATTGAAGTGCTTGGGTTGCAGCAGGCCCAGCAGCGCAAGAACGCGATTATCGTGCCCGTTGGCGCGAAGGGCGGCTTTGTGGTCAAGGATGTCGCTTTGTGGTCGCATTACCGTGCGCTGGCGTCGCAAAAGATGGTGAAACTGCCGCAAAATGATGTGTTGACGGCGCAGGAGCGTGCGCGTTTGGCGTACCAGATATTCGTGAGCGCGCTGCTGAGCGTGAGTGACACCTACCGCAAGGATGGGAAGGTTGTGGGGCCGCGTGATGTGGTTCGTGCCGATGGTGACGACCCGTACCTGGTGGTAGCTGCCGACAAGGGTACGGCCACTTACAGCAACACCGCCAATGCGCTCTCTGAGAACGCCGATTTCTGGGATGGGGTAAGCCACGGCTTTTGGCTCGGCGACGCGTTTGCCAGCGGTGGCAGCAACGGCTACGACCACAAGGAGCTGGGCATCACCGCGCGCGGTGCATGGCTGAGCGTGGAGCACCATTTGAAGGCTCTGGATATTGTGCCCTCGGCAAAGAAACCGATTGTGATGGTGGGCATTGGCGACCCGAGCGGCGACGTATTCGGCAACGGCGTGGTGCGTGAGAAGCATACGTTGCTGGTTGCGGCGTTCAACCACAAGTATATTTTCCTCGACCCCAACCCCGATGCGGCGAAAAGCTTTGCCGAACGCGAGCGGTTGCTGCGCGAGGTAAAGGGCTGGGACGGCTATAACGAGAAGCTGATTAGTAATGGCGGCGGGGTATTCAGCCGCAGCGCCAAGGTCATTCCGCTGAGCGCGGCGATGCAAGAACGGTTGGGGCTGAAAAAGAAGGATGCCGCGCCGGAAGAGGTTATCAGGGCGATACTCAAGGCACCGGTGGACGTGATTTGGAACGGCGGTATCGGGACGTATATCCGCGCCAGCGAGGAACGCGACGACGAGGTGGGCGACAAGGCCAACGACGCCGTGCGCGTGAGCGCGAAGGACGTGCGTGCCAAGGTGATTGGTGAGGGCGGGAATCTGGGCATCACCCCGCGCGGACGGATTGAACTGAGCCTGCGTGGTGTACTGCTGAACAGCGATGCGCTGGACAACAGCGCGGGCGTGGACACCAGCGACCATGAAGTCAATTTGAAGATTCTGCTGGGCACGATGGAGAACCGGAATGCCTTGCTGAAGAAATGCACCGACGATATCGCCGCCGCCGTACTGACGGATAACGTGCGGCAGAACCTGGCCATCAGCCTGGAAGTGTCGGCGCCTGCGACGGAGCACCATGATTTGTTTGCGATGCAGGAGAGCCTGCTCAAGCGCGGCGTGCTGAGCGAGGAAGTGGATAACCTGCCCGCCCTGATGCAATTGCTCCAGCGTGAAAGCGGAAAATACACGCGGCCGGAAATCGCCGGGCTGCTGGCGGGCACCAAGATGGTGCTGCGCGACGAACTGTTGACGCCGGAAATGAAGGCGTTGCTGCAAGGTGATTTGGGCCGGGCGGCGCTGCGCGGGTACTTCCCGCCTTCTCTGCCCGCCGCCATTTTGAACCGCGCCGACAAGCACCCGCTGGCCGGGCCGATTACCGCGACGGTGTTGGCCAACCGGGTGGTCAACCGTTTGGGGTTGTTGATGGTGCCGCACCTGTGCGCCGACCTGGGTTGCACGCCCGCGACCGCGTTGGGTGCCGTGCTGATGGCCGAGGATTGGGTGGCCGGTGACAGCCTGTGGGCCGAGATGGACGCGCTGGAAGGCACCTTGCCGATGCCCGCGCTGCTGGCGGCCTACCAGCGCGTGCGCGCGATTGTGGCGACGCTGGCGGCATGGCTGGTGCGTCAGGGTTTGGGCGCCAAGGAGGCCGAAGAGCTGGGCGCGCAGGTGAAGCAGGCGCCGGGAATTCTGCCGGGGCTGC
Organism: uncultured Pseudomonadales bacterium; assembly: GCA_964601735.1. Classification (GTDB taxonomy): domain Bacteria; phylum Pseudomonadota; class Alphaproteobacteria; order UBA2136; family UBA6156; genus DATAJX01. The sequence continues at coordinate 52,212 of CAZROO010000002.1, read as the reverse complement.
TCAGCCCGACGGCGAAACAGGTATTGGCGCAGCGCGAAAAGGGCTGGCGCAACCTGGGTTACGGCGATGCAATGGCGACGCGGCTGAGTTTGCTTTCGCCGCTGGCGATTGTGCCGGATGCGGTGCAGTTGCGCGGCAGCCTGAAAGCGCCTGCCGGAAAAGCGGCGTTACAACTGCAACTGAATTTGGGCGAGCTGTTGCACCTGCCCGCGTTGATGCAGCGTTCCCGCGTCATGGCGTTTGCCGATGGCTGGAGCCGCCAAGCGGTGATGGCGATGCTGCTGGAGTTTTTGAACTGTCAGCGCTGCCTCACCCAGACGCTGCTGGCGCGCCGGACCGATGTGGCGGCGTGGAAGAAGAAGCATGCAGACGCCCTCGGCCGCTACAACCAGACCGTGGCGCAGGTGCTGCATGAGAAGAATCTCTCGGTGGCGATGCTTTCGGTTGTTGTGGGGCGACTGCGCGAATTGGCGCCGTAAGTTCAGAAAGCATTGGGGAGGCTCCGAAACCGATAGCACTGGGTTCCCGGTCGCGCGCGGCATTATCGGCTGTGACTTCGATACCGGCTGTGGGCCGTGCTCCCGGGAATGACGCCTTCGGCGGCAAGGGGTCTGACGACCCCTTGCATCCCCCTTCTCTATTCTACTTTTTCTTCAGGGCGAGTGGCAGGGTGCAGACGCCGGCCAGCACCGGCAGCCAAAGCGTGCAGAGGCGCAGCAGGGCGGTGAAGATAGTAGCATCAGCGAGGCTGATGTTGTTGGCGAGCAGGACTGCGAGGATGATGGCTTCGGTACCGCCAAGCCCGCCCGGCAGCATGGACGCGGCGCCGAGAATGGTGCCGCAGCCAATGGCGAAGATGCTGATAGACCAAGTTTGGTCGTAGCCGAGGTCTTTGAGCAACAATGCGAAGGCGAGCGTAACGATGCCCCAGCCCGCCAGCGCATTGCCGAGGGTACGGGCGAGGTTTTCAGGCCCGACCAGCACCCGCAAGGAGACGGTGAGGCGCAGCAGCGTGGCGAAGAATTTGGGCTTGTGGTTGCCGCCAAGGCGATAGGCAAATTTGATGAGGGCACGGGGGATTTGCGGCACGTAGAGCACGGCGACGATGCCGGCAAGAATCAGCGTCAGCATAAGCAGGCCGAGCTTGAGCCCGGCAGCGTGGCCGAGCCACGGCAGCGCGGCGGCGACAAGAAGGATGAGGGCGAGAAAATCGGTGAGCAGGTCGAAGAGTAAAATGGGCGCGCTTTTGCGGTAGGGGATGGCGTGGTGGCGGTTCATGAGCCACAGGCGCAGGCCCGTGCCGAGCTTGCCCGGCGTGGGCAGCAGCGCCATGCCGCTGACATGGTAGAGCAGGAGTTTTTTGGTGGGGATTTCGATACCCTGCACCTTGCAATAGTACGGCCAGTTGAGGAAGCGGATGAGCGTGCTGGCGACCGCCGCGAGCACCAGCATCAGCACCGTGGTGGGGGCGATTTTTTGGAGGGCGGCGTCGAGGCCCTTGAGGCCGACAATTTGCCCGGCGACCAGCACCAACGCACAGAACAGGACGGCGGCGAGGCTGACCCAGCGCAGCGCGGTGAGGATGTTTTCGCGCTTGCCGATGGTGGCGAGCGAGGTCTCTTTCACGGCGCGACGAAACCGATGGCTTCGTAGGCTTTAGCCAGCGTGGCGTTGGCAACCTGGTTGGCGCGCTCTGCCCCTTTATGCAGGATGCGCATCAGTTCGGCTTTATCGTCCATGTAGCCGTTGTAGGCTTGCTGCAGCGGTTCGAGCGTGTCGGCAACGGCGTCGGCGGTGGCTTGCTTGAGCGCGCCGTACTGCTGGCCGGCGAAGTCGTTTTCCACCTGCGTGGGCGTGCGGCCGGTGCAGACCGCGAGGATGTCGATGAGATTGGCGAGGCCGGGTTGGTCTTTGGGGTCGTACTTGATGACGCCGAGCGAATCGGTGACGGCGCTTTTGATTTTTTTGGCGGCTTCGGTGGGCGTGTCGGTAAGCAGGATGGTGCCCTTGCCGGGCTCGGACTTGGACATTTTACGCTCGGGATTCTGGAGGTCGCGGATGCGGGCGCCTGCGGGCGGCAGCACCGCTTTGGGCATCGTAAACACCGCTTGTGAATTTGGGCCGAACGCGGCGTTGAAGCGGTGGGCGACGTCGCGGGTGAGTTCGAGATGCTGGATCTGGTCTTCGCCCACCGGCACTTCGTCGGTGTTGTAGAGGAGGATATCGGCGGCCATAAGCGTGGGATAGGCGAACAGGCCGACATTGATATTTTGCGCGTGGCGGGCGGATTTATCCTTGAACTGGGTCATGCGTTCGAGCTCGCCCATTTGGGTGACGGTGTTGAGCACCCAGCCGAGTTGCGCGTGCGCGGGGACGTGGCTTTGGATGAAGAGCGTGCATTGGTTGGGGTCGAGCCCGCTGGCGAGATACCAGGCCGCCACCGCCAGCGTGTTGTGGCGCAGCGTTTTGGGCTCTTGCCGGACGGTGATGGCGTGCTGGTCGACCACACAGAAAAAGGCGTTGTGGCTGTGCTGGTAAGAGGTAAACGGCTTGAAGGCGCCGAGGTAATTGCCGATAGACGGCGTGCCGGAGGGCTGGACGCCGGAGAGGACTGTCTTTTTGCTCATCGGCGGAATGTAGCGGAAAGCGGTGCGCGAGGCTAGCCGCCGCAGCCATTGGCGGCAGGGTCTTTGAAAACGCCGTTCACTTTAAGCTCAAAGTGCAGGTGTGGGCCGGTAACGTTGCCGGTATGGCCGCAGTAGCCGATGACGTCGTTGCCGCCGACGGTGGAGCCCAGACGGGCTTTGGGATCGATCATCGACATATGGTTGTAGGTGGTGACCTTGCCCCCCCCGTGGTCGATAATGACGCTGTTGCCGTAGCCACCACGGCCTCCCGAGTAAGTGACTGTACCACCTGCGGCGGCGTGGATGGCAGGACCATCACGGTGCTGGCAGGTGATGTCGACTCCCTTGTGGTTGGAAGAACTCCTGCGGCCGTTGGTGGTGGGCACTGAGGTACGAGGGCCGAAGGGACTGCCGGGGCCGCCGCCATCGACCAATTGAGTGCAACCGGGTTGGCCGGTGACAGCGTTGGGATCCATGGTGCCCCCCGTATTCGCTCCCATATTCATGGTGGTTGGATTGACGCTGGGATCGCCGGTGGGATCGTTAAAGGCGTTGGTCCACGAGGGTAGGTTTTTGTAGCCGCTGAAATCGACCGGAATGGCGGCGCAATTGTTGGCTTTGGCGACGATTTCAGGGACATCGAGCAGATCGCCGTAAGCGCTGAGCCCGCTGTTTTGGAGCCAGGTGGCAACACCACCCAGGCTGGAAATGACGAGACTGGGCAGCGCAGTGAGCAGGGCGCCGCTGATGATGAGAATGAAACCCCTTTTGAGCGCGGCGTGGCGCACCATTGCCCACAGGCCGTAAAGCGCCACCAGCAGACCGGCGAGTAATGCGATATTGCCGCTGCCAACCGCAACGACCTCACACAGCAACTGCTTGGATAGGCCGACCGAAGCCGACTCCATATCATCGTTGTCGACGGTCATTTGCGCCCAGGCAAGAGCGGGCAGAGCCGCAAGCCAGAGAATTAAGAGCTTGGGTTTCATTGTAGCGACGGCAAGGGTTTATTCATACTCGGCGGTACGGGGTCGTAAACAGGGTACTGACCATCGGTGCTCCAGACCATGCGCAGCAATGGCAGTGTTTTGACGCCGGTGTCGATGATAAGGTCGGGATTGCCGTTGGTTTGATGGCTACTGACCCAGATGGTTTTGGCCTTGGTGCTGAAGACGGTATTTTGTACCAAGTCCGGCCCGTCGGACTTGGCCATGAGGGCGATGGGACAGGCACCGTTGGCGTCGCACAGCTGGCTGTTGCTGAATTTCATGAGATAAGCGCCGGTGGCGGAGACCAACTCGTTGCCGGTATCGGCGTCGCTATCGGTACTGCTGATGAGCGGATTGACTTTGGCCGGCAGCGTTATCGCAAACTGGCCCAGCGGCACGCTTTGCACGCTGGCGCTGACCGGCAGGGTGGTGGAAAGCACGTCTGGTCCCAGGTCTTTGGCGACCTGGAAACGGACCCTATCGACCAGCACACCCTGGGCGGGTTGGAACTCGACCTTTTGGGCGGTTTCGGGCTGGGCTACCGGGTGCAGGCGGTGCCACTGCACGTAGGCGACGGCGGCGATAAGGATGAGGCCGCAGAGGACTGCCGTGGCACGAAACAGGTTGTTCATAGAGTTAATATGGGATTGGGGATTGCGCCGGGCAAGCCGCCTGCCTTTGGCTCTTGCAATATACAGCGGCGTGCCCTATTTAGGCGGTGGTTAACAATGGATAAAGCGGCACGCGGAACACTCATGGTGAGTGGGGAAAAGCGGTTCGGGCGGAAGTAAAGCCCAGCGGTTCTCTTAAAATTCAAAGCGGCAGCGGAAAGCAAGGAGAGAACGCGAATGTTCACAGTCTACAAGAAAAGCATTGAATGGGGCGGCAAGCAGCTAACCCTGGAAACCGGCAAGATGGCCCGCCAGGCCGACGGCGCCGTACTGGTGACCTACGGCGAAAGCATTGTGCTGGGCACCGTGGTGTTTGAAAAGCAGCCGAAGCAAGGGGTTGATTTCTTCCCCCTCACCTGCGCCTATATTGAAAAGTTTTATGCCGGCGGGCGTATTCCCGGCGGGTTTTTCAAGCGCGAAGGCCGTGCCACTGAAAAGGAAACGCTGGTGAGCCGCCTGATTGACCGGCCGATTCGCCCGCTGTTTGCCAAGGGCTTCAAGAACGAAGTGCAACTGGTTGCCACCGTGCTGCAACAGGACGGCCAGAACGACACCGATATTGCCGCGATGATTGCCGCCAGTGCCGCGCTGGCGATTAGTGGTGCCCCGTTCCTCGGCCCCATCGGCGCCGCCCGCGTGGGTTACATTGACGGCACCCTGGTGCTGAACCCCACCAATGAAGAACGCAGCCGTTCGGACCTCGACCTGGTGGTCGCCGGTACCGAGGAAGGCGTGATGATGGTGGAAAGCGAGGCCAAGGAACTGCCGGAAGAAGTGATGCTGGAAGCGGTCAACTTTGGTCACGAACGCATGCAGAAGGTCATCAAGGCCATCAACGAACTGGCCCAGGCCGCCGGCAAGCCCGCGCACGTTCTGCCGGAAGCCGTTGACACCAGCGCGATTGAAAAGAAGCTGGAAAAGGAATTCGGCGCCAAGATTGTGGACGCCTACAAGATTCTGGACAAGCAGGGCCGCCGCCAGGCTTTGGACGCGTTGAAGGAAGAAGCCCTGAACGCCCACGCCGGTGAAGGTGACGCCCGTGATGCCACCCAGGCCGACCTGGTGGGCAAACTCATCAAGCACATGGAAGCCGACGTGCTGCGCATGGATGTGCTGAAGAAGAAGATCCGCATCGACGGCCGCAAGCCCGATGTGGTGCGCCCGATTGTGGCCGAAGTGGACACCCTGCCCCGTACCCACGGCAGTGCGCTGTTCACCCGCGGTGAAACCCAGGCGCTGGTGGTTGCCACGCTGGGCACCGGCGAAGACGAACAGCTGATTGATTTGCCCGAAGGCGAAAGCAAGCAGCGCTTTTTGCTGCACTACAACTTCCCCAGCTTTTCGGTTGGTGAAGCCCGCCGCATGGGCCCTCCGGGCCGCCGCGAAATCGGCCACGGCAAGCTGGCCTGGCGCGCGATTAACCCGATTCTGCCAAGCAAGGAAGAATTCCCCTACACCATCCGGTTGGTGAGTGAAGTTCTGGAATCGAACGGTTCCAGCAGCATGGCCACGGTATGCGGCGCCAGCATGGCACTGATGGCCGCGGGCTGCCCGCTGCCCAAGCCGGTTGCCGGGATTGCCATGGGCCTGGTGAAGGAAGGCAAGGATTACGTCGTGCTCTCCGACATCATGGGTGACGAAGACCACCTGGGCGACATGGACTTTAAAGTGACCGGGACTGCCGACGGCATTACCGCTCTGCAGATGGACATCAAGATTACTTCGATTACGAAGGAAATCATGAAGGAAGCGCTGGAACAGGCCAATGGCGGCCGGTTGCACATTCTGGGCAAGATGGCCAAGGCGATTGAAGAAGCCCGCAGCCAGATTAGCGACTATGCCCCGGCGATGCAGACCATCATGATTGACAAGGACAACATCCGCGTCCTTATCGGCAAGGGTGGCGAAACCATTCGCGGGCTTTGCGAACGCTTCAACTGCAGCATCGACATCGACGATGACGGCAAGGTTGTGGTGGCCAGCGTGCAGCGCCCGATGGTGGATGCCGCGATTGCGCATATTGAGAACATGTTTGCCATGCCCGAGCTGGACAGCATGTACGAAGGCACCGTGGTGACCACCACCGACTTTGGGGCTTTTGTGAGCTTCATGGGCGGTAAGGAAGGCTTGGTTCACGTGAGCGAAGTAGTGCCCGTTCGCCTCGGCCATATCACCGACGCGCTCGAAGTGGGCGACCAGGTGCAGGTGAAGGTGGTTGATCTGGATGACCGCGGCAAGATTCGCCTGACCATGAAGAACATTGAACAGCCTGAAACCGTAGCCGAGAAGCTTGCCAAGATTGTGAGCGGCACCGAGGACGGCAGCTACCAGCCTGCTGAACGTCCGCGTGGTGAAGGCCGTGGCGACCGTGGTGGCCGTGACCGGGACCGTGGGGGTCGTGGCGACCGGGGCGGTCGCGGTGACCGCGGCGGGCGTGACCGGGGTGGCCGCGACGGCGGTGACCGGGGCGAGCGCCGCCCGCGCCGGATGGAGGAGTAGTTCCCCTCTCACAAAAACGCCGCCCTTACGGGCGGCGTTTTACTTTTTCGATGGGGTAGAAAACGATAGCGTCATCGAAGGGAATTTCTTGACGATGAGCTTTTTCCAGAACTCCTCATAGGGCCCGTTCAGCTTGAGTTGCAGGTTACCCGGCAGGCGGTCGTGGATTTTGCCATGGTTTTTGATAAGCCACTCGATAAGCGGGCGCTTGGCGAGTTCGCAAAAACAGGCGTTGGCGCCTTCCGGCGGCGGATCAACCGGTGTGAGGGTCACGATGCCGGTGATCCGCCGTTTGACCGGGTGGTTTTGGAGGTAGGTGAGGAAGTCGTCCATGGTGATTATCCGACCCGTTGAGGCACGTTATTCGGCATCGAAGGCATAAGCCCGGATACGACGACCGCAGTGCCAGACCTGGGTTTCCCTGCCGCGAAGATTTTCGAAAGTGATGTCCATTCCCAGACCATTTTCGTCGTCCCATTTGAGTCTTTCAAACAGTTCGAGAAACTGGGACTGATAATGCTGTCGTATACGGAGGCTCAAGCTGCCAGCATCGAAAACAGCCGCACGGGGCGCACCATTATGGTGGAGAGCGTAGACCGGCTGTACCGGGCAAACGAGGGTCAGGTGGTGAATCAGCTCGGACCATTTTTTGTCCTTGCGGTTGGATTCGAGGGCAGAAAAATTGAGCTGCATCGGACGCAAACAAATGGTTTTCTCGATGGAGCTGATGGTAAGGGATACCCACATCATCAGGTGGGATTTGCGGGCGTTTACCGCATCGGCCTTCAATTCAAAGAACGGCACAGTATCGAAATCGAAACGTTGCATGGGGATGTCTCCAGAAGAAAGAATTGCGTATACATAGCTCCCGCTCCGGCTGTTGGCAAGGAGGTGCCAAGCGGCTGGGCCCGTCTACGCCTATCGGCTCCGGCGGGTAAACTCTGGGCAATAAAGCTGACAGGTGGGGCGGGAGGCTTTAAGGTCTGGCCCAAGAAAAGGGTTTTCTCATGGCGATCGAACAGCACGACATTCTGATTATCGGGGCCGGGTTGGCCGGGATGCGTGCGGCCTTTGAAGGAATCACGGCGGGTTTGGATACTGCCGTGGTGAGCAAGATTCACCCGCTGCGCAGCCACAGTTGCGCGGCGCAGGGTGGCGTGAACGCGGCCATCAACCCCAAGGACGACTGGCACCACCACGCGTATGACACGGTGAAGGGCGCGGACTTCATCGGCGATCAGGACAGCATTGACCTGATGTGCGAGGAAGCGCCAGAAGCGGTGTTGGACCTGGACCGCATGGGTTGTCCGTTCTCGCGCGAGGAAGACGGCACGATTTCGCAGCGCGCGTTCGGCGGCCAGAACTTCCCCCGCACCGCCTACGCCGCCGACCGCACCGGCCACGCCATGCTGCACACGCTGTGGGAGCAGGCCATCAAGCTGGGCACCAAGGTGTATGACGAATTTTTCCTGCTCAAGCTCACTACCGATAATGGCCGCGCTTCGGGTGCCATCGTGATGGACATCAAGACCGGCAAGCTTCATCAGATCAATGCCAAAGCCGTCTGCATCGCCACCGGCGGGTATGGCCGCCTGTTCGCCAACAACACTAACGCCATGACCAACACCGGCGACGGCGTGGCCCATGCCATGCGCGCGGGCGCCCCGGCGGCGGATTTGGAGATGGTGCAGTTCCACCCGACGGGTTTGCGCAGCAGCGGCATTTTGATTAGCGAAGGTGTGCGCGGTGAAGGGGCTTATCTCATCGACAAGAACGGCACCCGTTTTATGAACAAGTACGCGCCCAACAAGCTGGAGCTGGCGAGCCGCGACGTGGTGAGCCGCGCGATGGCGACGGAAATTAGAAACGGCAACGGCAAGGACGGTGCGGTGTTTTTGGATGTGCGCCATTTGGGCCGCGAGCTGATTCTGGAGCGGTTACCGCAGATTCGTCAGCTGAGCATTGACTTTGAAGGGGTCGACCCGATTGACCAGCCGATTCCGGTGCGCCCGACCTGCCACTACACCATGGGTGGCATCCGCACCGACAAGCGCGGCCAGAGCATTGCACTGAACGGCTTGTTCGCGGCAGGCGAAGCCGCCTGCGTGAGCGTGCATGGGGCCAACCGATTGGGGGCTAATTCGCTTTTGGAAACCATCGTGTTCGGTAAAATCACCGGCAAGGCGATGGTGGATTTTGTGAAGAATGGCGCGGGCCAGAGCCGGCCCAAGAGCGACCCGAACGACATGGCCGACGTGCAGCAGGCGGTGACGGCGCTGAAGGCGCGACCCAGCGCCGGGGCAGCCAAGCAGGCGCACATCCGCAACGCGCTGAACGCGATTATGGATGAGGATTGCGGCGTATTCCGGACCGAGGAGAAGTTGCAAAAAGCGTGGAAAGGCGTGATGCAGGCCAAGGCCGATTACGCCAAGCTCGCGATCGACGACAAGGGCGATACCTTCAATACCGACCTGATGACCGCAATCGAGCTGGGCAACCTGATCCTTCTGGGCGAGGCCACCGTGAAGGCCGCGCTGGAGCGTACCGAAAGCCGGGGCGCGCAGTTCCGCGAGGATTACCCCAAGCGTGATGACGAGAACTTCATGGTGCACATCACCTGCCACTTTGACCCGAAGAAGGGCGAGGT
>CAZROO010000002.1:0-42679 GCA_964601735.1 uncultured Pseudomonadales bacterium | reverse complement strand
CTGGATTCCCGCCTTCGCGGGAATGGGGCGTGGGGTATTAGTTGCCCGCTGTCGCTATGTTTTGGATAGGACTACGCAGGGGTTTGAGGCGCAGGCGGGTGACGGCCGGTTCATCTTTGCGGAGGACTGCTACCCGGACGAGGTTTGGGAAGGGCAGCCAGCTGAGGTTGGCGCTGGGCCAGGCGGGTAGCAGGGTTTGGTGATTGAGGACGGTGAAGCCCGCCTCGCGGATGAGTTTGTTGAGCGACCCGGCGCGGTAGCTGCGGCCTTCTCCCCACGGGCTTTTGTCACTCCAGCGGGCGAGGCTCCACTTGCTGGGCAGGACGAGGACGACAAGGCCGCCGGGAACGACTTCGCGCCAGCAGGCGTTGAGGGTTTCCTCCGGGTCTTCGTCGAAGTCGGTGCTGTGCAGCAGCACGATGCGGTCGTAGCGGTTTGACCCGCGATTGACGGGCACGTCCCATTCGGCGCTGGGCCAGAGATCTTCCAGCACGTCGGCGTGGCCGAGGGCGAGGACGGCGGGGGCATCGCGCCCCTGCCACCGGAGCGCGGGCCAGCGCTTGAGCGACTTGAGCAAGCGGCGCACCAGCTTTTGACCCATCGGCTGGGTGTACCAGTTGGTTATCGCGGTTTCGTCCCACATGCCTCTAGGATAAGAGGCAAGAGGATAAGAGGAAAGAGGTTTGAGCGCGCAAGGGCGCGCGCCTTTATGAAATCACCCCAATGGATGCCCTGCCCCCCCTCAAGGGGGCGGCATGACGGCTGTGTTATAGGAGCTTGCCCGTTACGCTTGGTACTAGCGTTCGACCGTGAGGGCGATGCCCATGCCGCCGCCGATGCAGAGCGTGGCGAGGCCCTTTTTGGCTTTGCGCTTTTGCATCTCGTGCAGCAGCGTGACCAGCACACGTGCGCCGCTGGCGCCGATAGGGTGGCCGAGCGCGATGGCGCCACCATTGACGTTGGTGATGGCGGGGTCGAGCTTGAGGTTGCGGCACACCGCCACGGCTTGCGCGGCAAAGGCTTCGTTGGCTTCGATGAGGTCGAGGTCGCTGACCTTCCAGCCCGCCTTGGCGAGGGCTTTTTCGGACGCCGGAACGGGGCCGATGCCCATGATGGAGGGATCGACGCCCGCCACCGCGCCGCTGACGATGCGGGCCAGCGGGGTGAGGCCGCGCTTTTCGGCTTCGGCTTCGTCCATGATGACGAGCGCGGCGGCGCCGTCGTTGATGCCGCTGGCGTTGCCCGCCGTGACGGTACCCTCTTTGTTAAAGGCGGGTTTGAGCTTGGCGAGGGTTTCGAGCGGGCTCAGGCGCGGGTGTTCGTCGGTGTTGAAAACAATAGGGTCGCCCTTGCGTTGCGGGATGCTGACCGGGACGATCTCATCCCTGAATTTTCCGGCTTTGATGGCGGCTTCGGCGCGTTTTTGGCTCTCGAACGCGAAGGCGTCCTGCTCGGTGCGGCTGATGCCGAATTTTTCCGCCACGTTCTCGGCGGTGATGCCCATGTGGTAGTTGTTGAAGCAATCCCACAGGCCGTCGGTAATCATGGTGTCGAGCATTTTGGCGTCGCCCATTTTGACGCCGCCCCGCAGGTGAATGGCGTGGGGAGCGAGGCTCATGTTTTCCTGGCCGCCTGCGATGACGGTGGTTTTTTCACCCGCGCGGATGCTGGTGGCCGCGCACAGCACGGTTTGCAAACCGCTACCGCAGACGCGGTTGAGCGTCATGGCCGGGACGCTGCTGGGCAGGCCCGCGGCGATGGCGGCCTGGCGCGCGCCGTTTTGGCCGATGCCTGCGGTGAGGACCTGGCCCATGAGGACTTCGTCGATGTTTTCGCCGGTGAGTTTGGCGCGGTTGAGCGCCTCGGTGAGGACAGTGGCGCCGAGCTGGTGGGCGGGGAGGTCTTTCAAGGCCCCGTTGAAGGTGCCGATGGCGGTGCGGACTGCGCTGACGATGACAACGCCGGTGGATTTGGACATGGATTTATTCCCTCTTTTTTGCTGGAAACAACATAGAGGGTATGAGGCACAGCGTGTAGGGTACGGAGGATAAAAAAGTTGGCTTGTGGCCAACTTTTTAGGCGGCGCGTTTTTCCGGCGCCTGCGGATTGACCGGCGTGGGCGGCGTGAACGGCACGATTTGCGCCGTGGCGACCCGGCGGTAGCGCTGCCACAGCAATACCGCCAGGCAGGCGATGGTGACGCTCATGCCCAGGAAGGTAAGTATGATAAAGAGGTGGTCGTGGTTAACCAGCAAGGCGTAGAGGAAGGCGACGCTGGTTTGTACCGTCCACAGCAGCCAGGTCAGCAGCGGGGCATGCAGGGCGGCCTCGCGGCTGCGCCACATGCTGAAAAACTGAGGGGCATAAGCGGCGATGCCAACCAACCCCATGGCGGTATATGCGGTACCGAGCCATGTGGTGGGAATCATCGTTTTGCCTCCTTGCCCTTGTATGACAAGCTTCACAACCAAAGTGCCTGACTGTCAGGAAGCGTTGCTGCGCCGCACCAACCCTATGATTTGAGCCAAGCAGCCAGCGGGGCGTAGACTTTGGCAGGCGCGCTGCGGCCAACGACGAGACCGACGTGGCCCGCGTCGGCCATCACCAACTGGGCGCCGTGACCCTGGGCGATGAGTGGCATGGCGCAGCCGGGCGGCACCAGCGTATCGCGCTGGCCGATGGCGGCCCAGAGCGGGATTTTGAGCTCCGAAGGCGAGATTTTCTGGCCATTGATTTGCCAGTTGCCGCCCACGGTGCGGTTGTCGGCGTACCAGTCGAGGAGGATTTCCTTTGCGATGGGGGCGTCGAGGGCAAGGCCGTCATTGAGCCAGTCTTCCAGCGCAGTGAGGTAGGCGCGTTGCTCGCCTGAGGCCTTGCCGTAAGCCATGAGGCGGCGGACGGGGCTCCAGGGGTCGAGCAGCCAGAAGTATTGCTGCATGGCTTCGGCAGGAATCACCTTTTGGCTATGCAGCCAAGGCTCCAGCACCGGGCGGGCCGCCAGCATGTGGCCGCTGCTGGGGGTGACGGAGAAATCCCACGGCGTGGCGATAAGGCCGAGCTTGCTGACGATACTTGGCCCGGCGAGGATGCTGCCCGCGAGGCCGAGCAGGCCGCCCATGCAGTAACCGACGACGCCCACCGGCCCCTGCAACGCGGCGGTTTTCAGTAATGGCAGCAAGTGGGTGGTGATGATTTGGTCGAGGGTCAGGATTTCGGTTTCCGGCTGGCCCCAGTCTATCAGCAATACTTTATGACCGCCGTTACGCAGCGCTTCGACCAAACTGTGGCCGGGCATAAGGTCGAGCACATAACCGCGATTGACCATGCTGGGGATGATGACGACAGGTGGCAGGGGACAGGTGGCGGGGGACAGGTGGGCACTTGCGTCGCGAAGCGTCACCCGGCCTGCTCTCGCTATTTCGGGATATTCTTCCCGCGCCTGGCGAGGAGCGGCGAGGTAGGCTTGGATGCCTTGCTGGAAACCGGGCCAGTTGATGTCGGCGGGAATCTGGCTAAGCAACTGGTGGATTTGCTGCAACCCCTGCTCAACCAGCGGCTTTTGGCTGGCCGCCAGCACTGCGGCATGCATGGCGCCGAGGTGGGCACCTCCCCTGCTGCCGTATTGTCCGGATTGCCAAGTCATGTCAGTATTCACCCTAACAAAAAGAGGGAATGTCGGCATCATGAGCGAGCCGATTATCATTAAAAAGTACGCCAACCGCCGGTTGTATAATACCGAGACGAGCACTTACATCACGCTGCATGACCTGGCGGAGATTGTGCGCGCCGGTAAAGAGGTTGAAGTGGTGGACGCCAAGACCGGGCACGATTTGACCCGCCCGACGCTGGCACAGATCATCCTGGAAGAAGAAGGCAAGGGCGCGAGCATGCTGCCCGTGAACTTCATGAAGCAGATTATCGGCTTTTACGACAACGGTATGCAGACCGTGCTGCCGCATTACCTGGAGATGGTGATGGACACCTTCCAGAAAAACCAGGCCAAGATTCAGGAAGAGACCAACAAGGCGCTGGGGAACTTTTCGCCGTTTGCGCAATTACAGACGATGCAGAACATCCAGCGCAAGCAGATGGAGCAGATGCAGCAGGTGATGGGCTTGTTCAACCCGTTTTTGCGCCAGCCAGACAAGACTGCCGATGACAAGGACAAGAAGATTGCCGAGTTGCAGGCCGAGATTGAGCGGCTAAAGGCCGGGAAATAAAATCAAAGTTTATTTGACTTTGAGCGCGCTCGGGCGCGCATTTTTATCGTGGATGCCGACCTTCGCCAGCATGACACAGTAACTACTTGGCGCGGCCATATTTGACGATGAGGTTTTTGCTGCCGAGGCTGTATTTGTCGAGATAGCCCTTGAAGGCGGTGCCGGAGAGTCCGGCTTCCTGCGGCAGGGCATTGATGCTGAGGGCCCAGACGGTAAGAATGTAGCGGTGGTCGCGCGCGCCGACCGGCGGACAGGCGCCGGTATAGTCGTTGGTACCCGCGTCGTTTTTACCCAGAATGGCCTGTGCCGGTTTGACGCCGCTGTTGGGATTGCCTGCATCGGCGGGCAGCGCGATGGTTTGCGACGGGATGTTGTAGATAATCCAGTGCCAGAAGCCGGTGCCCTGGCGGGCGTCGGGGTCGAACATGGTGACCGCGATACTGCGGGTGCCTTCGGGCAAATCCTTCCATGCCACGGCTGGCGAGATGTTGCCGCCGGTGCAGCCATTCTGGTTACCCACCTGCGCCAGCGCCATTTTTTTGCCGGGGCTCATGTCCGGGCTTTCGATTTTAATATTAGTGGCCGCGTAGGTGGTGGCAACCAAGGCGGCGAGGCTGAGGATGGCGAGAAGGTTTTTCATTCTGCCATTACGCCGGTTGGCTGATAAAATTGAAATCAGTAATTAGTCTCCACCGGGTCGAGGCTGCGCCAGAGATACCAGCAGGCCATAGTGCGGTAGGGACGCCAGCGTTCGCCCTGCTTTTTCATCGCCATGCCGATTTTGCGCCAGCGTTTGAGGCCGGTGAGCGTTTTGGTCCCGCGGATGGGACCGTAGGTTTTCTCAAAGCCTTTGAGCAGGCCGAGGTCATCGAGCGCGAGCACGTCCGGCTTCATCAGGTTGAAGATGAGGAACATCTCTGCCGTCCAGCGGCCGATGCCCGGGAGCTTGACCAGTTCGGCGATGATTTGCTCGTCGCTCATTTCACTCCACCTGGGCGGGTGAACGGTGCCGTCGGCAAAGCCACTGGCGATGCCGCGAATGTACTTCACCTTTTGGCCAGAGAGGCCGCAGGCGCGGAGGTCTTCGTCTTTCAGTTTGAGCCAGGCTTGCGGGTTGTTGACCTCGCCCACCACCATGATGGTGCGGGCCCAGATGCTGGCTGCCGCCCTGGTGGAAATTTGCTGGCCGACTACCGCGCGTTGCAGGGTTTCCAGCGCCGCACCCCGGCTTTTGAGAACGCTGGTCGGGTACTGTTTCATCAACCGGGCCATTTTGGGGTCGACCTTGGACAAATGATTTTGGGCAGTAGCCCACCAAGTGGCTGTTGTCATGCTTCTCTTATAACAGAGAAAGAAGACCGTGGCTTCGACAGGGACAGACTGGATTGCCACGTCCGCGCGGCGAAAGGCCTGTGGCTTCGGCATCGGCAGTGGGCCGTGCTCCTCGCAATGACGGAGAAAAAATTTAGGCTTTGATGAGTGCGAGGAGCTTTTTCACCGCTTCGAGGTCGGCGGGGGTATCGACGCCGATGGGTTCGTGGTGGGTGGTGGCGACGTGGTAGTGCAGGCCGAGTTCGAGGCCTCGCAGCTGCTCGAGTTTTTCGATGTTTTCGAGCTCGCCCGGCGGGGCGGAGACATATTGCTCCAGCGCCTTGAAGCGGTAGGCATAGAAGCCAACGTGGCGCAGCATGGTGCCTGCACCGTGCGGAATGGGGCTACGGCTGAAGTAGAGTGCCCGGCCGCTGTTGGTGGTGACAGCCTTGACCTTGGTGGGGTTGTTAATGTCGGCTTCGGTATGGATGGGATGGGCGTAGGTGACGACATCGACCTCAGGCCGGTCGCGCAGGATTTGCACCGATTCGGTCAACAGTTCCGGCGGCAGCAGGGGTTCGTCGCCCTGCGCATTGATGATGATGTCCGGCGCGTTGTGGCCTTGTTCGACAAGGCGTTGCGCGGCCTGCCAAATGCGGTCGGAGCCGTTGGCAAGGTTGGCATCGGTCATGACGGCGCGGTGGCCGTGGGCTTCGACTTCGTCGGCAATCTGTTTGTCGCCTGCCGCCACCCAGACCTGGCCGACGCCCGCCTTGACCGCCTGCTCGACCACCCGCACCACCATCGGCTTGCCGCCGATATCGGCCAGCGGTTTATTGGGGAAGCGCGTGCTGGCCAGGCGGCTGGGAATCAGGACCCATACGGTACTCATTTAGTAATCCTCTTTGTTGGTGGATTGGGCATTAGCATTTTCGAGCGTGGCACGGAAGCTGCCTAGCTTGAGCTGGGCGTCGATTTGTACCGGCACCCGCTCGGCGTCGTCGGTGAGCCAGATGCGCCAGGTCTCGGTGCCGGGTTTAGCAGAGTCGGTTTTATGCAGCGTGACCTTGAGCAGCTTTTGGCCGTTGCGGCTTTCTGCCACCGGTGGTTCGATGGTGAGGGTGAACGGGCGCTTGAGGCCCATGACCTCACGGCTGAGGGTTTGCGCGGGCAGGCCGTTTTTGCGCAGGTCGTAGAGCGCGCTGAAAGGGTCTTGCCCGCCCGGCGGCAGCTTGACCGTGAGCTTGGGTTCGCTGGGGTCGTGCAGGTTTTCATACAGCATGGTGTGCTTTTGCTGGTCAAACGTCAGCCGCTTGTTGGCGCGGTAATCGTTTTCGGCCTGGATGGCGCGGTACTCTTTGGAGACCAGCGTGTTTTTTTGCAGCTTGCCGGTAGCGGTCCAGGTGTCGTCCATGCTGAAGAACGGCATGCGCCCCTTGACCTGCGCCCGGGCCATATAGGTGCCATTATCGGGGGTAAAGGCGAGTGTGGCATTGCCGAGGCTCAGCGGGCCCCAATAGACCCGGTAATGCAGGGTTTCGCCCTTGGCTGACCAATCGGCCGCGAAGGTTACCAACGGGACAAGCGCCAAAGCGCTGCCCGTGAGCCACACCAACGCCATAATAAAAAGCCGCCGCATGGGCAGCACGCTACCCGATTTCGTGCCCACGTGCCAGCATGGCCAAAATAATAAGAATTAAGGCCTTATATGTCGCGCTTGCCTCGCTGGTTGCCGTTATTACCCTTGTTAGGGCTGGTTGCGTGCGGCGAACCCGACCCGGCGAAAATCAACCAGCGGATTGACAACGGCGACTACGCAGGGGCGCTGGACAAACTGGACAGCGCCATCGCCAACAGCCCCACCAGCCCGGTTTACCATTTGCTGGCGGTGCGGGCCAACCTGCTGCGCTGCGCGCACGAAGAAGGATTCTGCAGCCGCCTGGACAGCCTGAAGAACCACGTGGGCTACATTGCCGCGCCGGTGTTGATGCCGACCGCGACCAACCCCAGCGCTACGTTAAGCTTGAATGAAGTACTGGACGACGCCCTGCCCGCGATGGCCCATCTGCCACAACAACCGCAGCCGTGGCTGAACCTGCTGAAAGCCTTCCCCGCCAACCGCCGCGATGTGCTGAACGCCAGCCTGTTTGACACCGCCGCCAGCCTGGTGACGACGGGCGACGTGAGCAGCAGCAGCGCGCTGCTGGCCGGCATGGCCAACCTGCCTACCGACCTGATGGCCGACGACATGCGCAGTTGGGCCGGGGCGATGGGCTACATGCTGGCCGGCAACGATACACAGCGCGGCAGTTACTTCATTGCCATCAAGAGCCAGAAAGGCCCCCTGCCCCGCGAGGCGCTGGAAGTTGCGCCGCCCGCAGTTTATGCCGACATGCTGGCCTCGGCCGATACCAGCACGACGCTGAGCTTTGTACTGAACCTTTCTCCCACCCTGGCGGGCTGGCACACGCCGCTGCTGCAGGACGCCAATGCCGGTGCCGGGATTGCCGACGGCATTAACAAACTGCGCACCAGCCAACCCTGGCTGGCCAAGGCCATTAGCCACTGGCCGGGCGGCGGCGCGGTGGTGACTGACCTTTCGCCCAGCGTACCGCTGAGCGACCCCGGCGTGAACTTGCAGCTGGCGCTGGCGAAGCTCTCTTTGCTATTCAACCCTAACCAGCCGCAACTGCTTATCGGGTATGTGAATCTGGCCAGCCAGGTGATGCAAAAGACCGGCCAAACCGATTTGATGAGCGACCTTTCGTTTGAAAACCTGCCGCCCGCAACGCAGGCCGCGTTGGTGGACAAGCTGTTCGGCCTGCTGGAATCGCAGCAGGCGGCAGGCCGCCCGCTGGCGCCGCTGCTATTGCCGCTGGCCAGCCTTAAGCTGGACAAGACCAACAACACCCGGCTTGAAAAACTGCTGCAGACCGCGCTTGAACAGGCCATTGCCAACAAGCAGGCCAGCGTGGCGATGGCGATTGCCGCCAGCCGCCCGACGCTGGCACAAAACAACCGCCAGGTTGTGGCGCCGCTGCTGGTGGATGACATTCGCGCCCATTTGAAGGCCAAGGATTTTTCGACCGTTACCGAGGTGGCCAGCTTTTTGACCAGCAAGCTGGGCGTGAGCTTTAACCTTGATACGCTGATTCTGGAAGGCCTGGCCAACGACCTGAAGGAACAGGATGTGGCCAAGACCCTGAGCGCCAATGACGCCGGCTGGCTGCTGAAGAACGAAAAAGACGCGGCCTTTGACCTGGGCCCCTACTGGCATTTTGTGCAAGAGCACTTTGCCAGCAAGCCGTCGGTCATCAATAACCAGTTGCGCGGCATTGTAGCCAGCGCCGGTGGCGCTTACGGCCCGGCCACCGCGATGTGGCGTTTGGCCGGTGACTTTGAGGCCAGCGACTTCAGCGATATCGACCGCGTTGCCTATACCAACAAGGCGATTCAGAGCGCCTTGCTGGCCGATACCAGCCTGGCCCCCGGGCCGATGCTGGAACTAGCCGGGCGGCTGACCATCGTTCACCCCGACCTGCCTCTGGCGCCGGTGGTGGAAGCCGCGCTGGGCCGCGCCACCACGCTGGACGACAGCCGCGCGATTTGGGGAGCGTCCAGCCCCGCGGCGCGTGAAGTGATTACCGGCGTACGGCCTCAGTTTGCCGCGTTCATGCGCGGTGTCGATGCTTACAACGCCCACCGGCTGACGGCGGCGGCGAATGAGTTTTCGCGCATTTCCGACGGCGCCTACCGCGAGCAGCTGATGCCTTATTTTGACGATCTGCAAAGCCGCCTGCTGGCCGTGACCGGGCTTTATGCCAGCACCAGCGTGCAGAGCAAACTGCCGACCTCGTACATTGCCGTGGCCGCTCCGGCGCTGACCGACAGCAGCGCCCGGTTGAGCGATTTATCGCTGCTGATGGTCAACCGCCTGGGCACCCAAACCGAAGCCAATACCAGCACGCTGACCAGCGACCATGCCGCCGTGCATGCGTTGCCGCTGGCAACGACGCTTGATTTTGGCAACAACACGGCTTTACTGAGTTCGGCCATGAACACGCCCAGCAACCTGCCGCAGCCGCTCACCGAATTGCTGGGGCCAATTCAAAGCCTGAGCTTTAACCCCGCCGCCAAAGGCCAGCCTGCCAGCCTGCTGGTACGCGTGGCCGGGCGTGACGAGCCAGTGAAATTCGCCCGCGTCCAGGCCAACCCCAGCGCGGTGCTGTTCCCGCAAGGCCGTTACCTGCTGACCACGCCGGTGACCAGCGCCAGCGCGCTGCTGCCGCCCGGCACGGTGCTGGAAGTAGCCACCGAAAACGTGCCCAGCGGCATGACACCCGGCGTGTTTGCGTTGCAGGCCCAACTGCGCCACCCCGGCATGAATACGCCGCAGGACCTTGATGGCCGATTTAACAGCACCACGCATGTGCTGGTGGCCAACTTCAAGGCTCCCCTGAAACTGGGCGGCACGGTGCCTGCCGCGCTCAAGTGTCAACTGGTGGGCAACGGCCTGGTGTGTGGCGCTCATTACCTTAACCAGCCGCGCGAAGCGTATGTGTCGCTGATTGCGGGCGAGGCCACGCGGGAAACCATTGCCGGACAGGCGGCGACCCTGCAAGCCGCCGATGACTCCTATGTGAACGGCCAGCATGGCGGTGGCAACCCGCTGCTCTCCCGGTTGAAAGTGTCGGCACCCGTGGTTACCAGCGGCAGCATGGCGCAAATCGTCGATACCGTTGTGACCGGGCACAATTCGGAAACCATTACGGTGAAGGCGGTGTCGGTGACGACCGGCGTCGCTTCCGGTACCACTGCCGCGATACCGGTCTCGGTAACCACCGCATCGGCTACCGAAATCATTTCTGCCACCGGCAAGACCGCGCCGATTGTGCATGAAAGCGAAGTGCCCGAGCCGGTTGTTCCTGCCGCCATGCGCGACGACCAGCACGATGAGCAGCCCGCACCCAAGCCCACCGCGGCGACTTCGGCCCCCACCAAATGACCTTTACCCTGTTAGGGGGTCAATTACGTATGAACGGCCCGGCCCCCGCCGAGGATGCGTTGTGGCTGGCCGCTTGTGTGGAGATTCAACCCGGCATGGACATTCTGGATGCCGCCGCCGGCAGCGGGGTAGTGGGGTTAGCGCTGCTGGCGCGCTGCCCGGACATGGCGGTGACGGGCGTGGAGGTTCAGCCCGATTTGGCCGCACAGGCGAAAGCCAATGCCGCCTTGAACGGATTCAAGGATTATACGGGCGTGACGGCAGACATTATCGCCTTTGACCCCGGAAAAAGATTTGATGCCGTGGTTTGTAACCCGCCATTTTACCCTGCCGAATGTGGCCACTGGAGTGAGAACGGTGCCCGCCAACTGGCAAGGCACCAGCCCGCGGGCATGCTGGAGAGATGGTTGAAGCACCTGGTAATGCTGACCGCCGGACCGGTTTATATGGTTCTGCACAGCGCCAGCCAGACAGACTTACGCACGCTGGCGGAGGCGTTGGGGCTGGCGGTGGATGTTCTCCCTTTGGCAACTCATGTCAGCCGCCCACCCAAGCGATTGCTGGTTCGTTTGACAAGCGGCGGCTTTGGCTGGCGCGAATACGCCCCTTTAAAAAGCCATGACGCGCCCTTGCGCGCCGCCGTACTGGAACGGAGCGAGCCGGTTACCGGATGTTGGCCGCCGTATCGCGGGCGTTGATGTAATACTTGACGCTGGCTTCCTTGCCGTCCGGGCTGTAGGTGATGCGGACGCGGCCGGCGTCGGGGTTAAAGGCACCGTCGATTTTCTCGTCAATCTTGCGGGCCTGCGACAGCGTCAGGTGGTCGAGCGTCACCATGTAACGGTAAGTGCCGCCGTCAGAGAGCGCAGTTTCGCCGATGGCCGCGCCGCCGGCATCGCGGTAGCGCACCGTGATGCCGCCGCCGCTCACGTCCATATCGGCCTGAATCAGGGGATGGAAACCACGGCCACGAAGGGCACCTTTAACGTCGGCGCGGCTGTCGGCCAGCACGGCCACGTTACCGGCGGGCGTGCCATCGCTGACTTCATCCGGCCACATGCCGTAGCGCTGGTAAAACTTGAGGTTGGCCGATTCGAGGGTTTGCAGGGCATCGGCAATGTGGGCACCATCGTGACTGTTACCCACCCAGCCCATGTTCAGCGCACCTACCACACCAAAAGTACTGAGCGTGCCGCCCACTGCCGCCGCGAGAATCAATTCTTCGCGCGCAAAGCCGGAGGTATAACCAGCAACGCTGGCAACCACAGGGCCAAACAGTTTCATCATATTCATTTATGGTGCCCAACCCAGATAAACCTGACAACCCCTGACAGGTTTATCTAGCTGTTTTTAAGGGCATTACCAGAAGCTGACGGGATCAATATCCACCGTCAGCCGCACACCGCTGCCCAGGGGGGCGTTTTCCAGCCAGGTTTTAAGTGCCGCATGCGCCCCACCGGCCCAGCCTGCCGGAGCCTTGACCAGCAGTCGCCAGCGCCAGCGTTCGTTTTTACGCGCCACCGGCGCGGGCGCCGGTCCCAGCAGCTTAAGACCCGGCTTGGCGGCAAAGTTTTGTGCCAGTTGGCGGGCAGTGGTTTGAACTTCAGCTTCTTGCAGGCCATCGACAATCACGGCAGCCATGCGGCCGAAGGGCGGGTCACCCCAGGTTTTGCGGGCTTCGAGTTCGAGCTTGTAAAATCCTTCGCGGTCGGCCTTTTGCAGCGCGGTGAAAAGCGGCTGCTCCGGGTCGAAAGTTTGCAAAACCACCCTACCCGGTTTGCTGGCACGCCCGGCGCGGCCACCTACCTGGGTGAGCAACTGGAAAGTACGTTCGGCGGCGCGGAGGTCGCCGTGGGCCAGGCCCATATCGGCATCAACCACACCGACAAGCGTGAGTTGCGGCAGGTGGTGGCCCTTGGTTACGAGTTGCGTGCCAACGATGACATCGAGCTGATTGTTGTTGAGTTGCTCCAGCAGTTCGCCCATTTGGGTGGGGCTGCTCACGCTGTCGCTGTCGGCCACCGCGACACGGGCCTGTGGAATGGCCTGATGGATTTCCGCCGCTACCCGGCGCGTGCCCGGGCCATAGGCTTTCAATTCTTTTTGGCCGCAGGTCGGACATTCATGGGGCAGGTGTTCGCTGAATCCACAGTAATGGCAAAGCAGGCGGTCACCGTGAACAGTCAAGCTGGCATCGCAACGCGGGCAATCGCGCCGCGTGCCACAGGCATTGCAGATGAGCAGCGGCGCCACGCCACGGCGATTAAGGAACAGCAGGCTTTGCTCACCGCGGGCGAGGTTGAGTTTCACTTCCTCGATGAGTTTGGGGGAGAGAAAATTCCCTTTTGGCAGTTTGGTTTGGCGCAAGTCAAAAATATCGATGCGCGGCATGGTGGCGCCGCCGAAACGGCCGGGCAGCGTAACGTGGGCGTACTTGCCCTGTTGGGCATGGTGCCAGGTTTCCAGGCTGGGCGTGGCGCTACTCAGCACCACAGGGCACTGCCAGGTGCGGGCGAGCTGCACCGCCAAATCGCGGCCATGATAGCGGAAGGCTTCGTCCTGCTTATAGCTGCCGTCGTGTTCTTCATCGACGACGATGAGGCCGAGATTCTGGAACGGCAGAAACAACGCGCTGCGGGCACCGATGACCACGCAAGGCTCGCCGCGTGCCACCTGCCACCAAGTACGGCGGCGGGCAGCCTCACCGAGTTGCGAGTGCCACACCAATGGCGGCGCACCAAAAGCGGCGGTGAAGCGGTGAACGAGTTGCGGCGTCAGCGCAATTTCAGGCACCAGCAACAGGGTTTGCATCTGCGGCTTTTTGGTGCGCAGGCGGCGCAGAACCTCGAAGTAGACTTCGGTTTTGCCGCTGCCGGTGACGCCGTCGAGAAGGAGTGGACGGGTGGTTTCGGTGACAATGTTATCGACGGCATGTTGTTGCTCCTCACTCAGCACGGCAATATCGGCTTTAGTTTCTTTAAGCTTGGGCCAGCGTTTAGGGAGTTCCGGCACGCGGCCGCGCGGCAGAGCCACGCGCAGCGGCTCGCCGGGGGCGCTAAGGGTGTAGCGAGCGGCCCAGCGGTAGAAATCGAGAGTTTGCGGACTGAGCGGGGGGACATCGGCCAGGGCGGTGGCGGGCTTGAGGCGGCTGGAAGCTTCGGCGGCAGTTTCGACAACCACGCCCGCGTAATACTGCTTGCCCACTTGCGCCTGCACCCAACCGCCGATTTGCGGGGCGCCATCACCCTGCCACAGGTAGCTAAGGGTTTTGGGCAAGGCCAGCGGCAGTAACACGCTCACCACAGGCGGTACCTCGGTTTGCGATAGTATACTTGCGAGGGAGCGGGCCTTCATGGATGCTTTGTAGCGCAAAAACACGAACGCCTCCATTGCTGGAGACGCTCGTGGGCAAGAGGGATGCCGCGTGCTTTTTATTGTTAGCGCGGCGTACAGCCGGGAACCCATGAACCCGACTGCCGCAAACACAGATATCAACCCAACCGACCGCAAGCTGACATGCCCGCCACCGCTACCACCAAAAAAATCAGTAAATCCGCCACTCCTGCCCGCCTGACAGCGACACAGGTCTTGACCTGGCTGCAAGCCCATCCGGCCTTTTTTGCCGAGCATGCCGACACGCTGGGCCAGTTGATGGTGCCCAAAAAGAGCGGGAACATTTTGAGCTTGCATGCCGCGCGGGCGGAAAAATCCAATCAGACCGCTGAAAAACTGGCGTTGCGGCAACAGCGGTTCGTAGCCACGGCGCGGGCCAACGCGCAGACGGCGAATGCTATTTTCGGGGCTATCATCGAGCTGATGGCTTGCAAAAATGTGGCGGGATTACGCCATTTATTACAGACCAAGCTCAAGGACACCCTGGCGCTGGATGCGCTGCGGTTTCTGCCGATTTCACCCAAGCCGAGTGCTAGCGGAATTACGGCGGAAGAGCTAAATATCCTTTGTCCTCAACAGGTTAGATTACGCAGCTTGACCGACCCGGCGGAGCGCAAAATGTACGGTCCTAAAGGTAACATGTTGAAAAGTGACGCCTTACTACGTCTCACCAGCCCGGGTGGGCAGACACTGGGTTTACTGACGCTGGCGAGCGCGGATGCGACGCGTTTCCATGACGGTCAAAGCACTGAACTGGCTGCCTTTTTTGCCGCGACGGTGGGGGCCTGCCTGGCCAAGTTTGAATGACCGAAAAGCAGCTCTCCCTGCTTGCGGAATTCGGTGATTTTCTGGCGCATACGCGTCGCCTGAGTGTTCATACGGTGTCGGCTTATGGGCGTGATTTGGCTCATTTTGATGCGTTCATGGTTCAGCATGGCGCAGGTTCGGTCACTTTGGAGAATTTACGCAAGTTGAAGGGCCGCGACGTGGAAAGTTACCTTGCCGCCGGGTTGCGCGAGGGTAAGAACAAGACCTCACTCAACCGCGCGCTGGCAACATTGCGCACCTTTGCCCGCTGGGTGGAGGACACCCACGGCTTGCCGTTGCCGGTGCTGACGACAATGAAGGGATTAAAGGCCGCCGCCCCTCCCCCCAAGGCGTTGAACGAGACCCAGACCTGGGAGTTGCTGGAGAAGCTATCGCCGCCGCCGACCTCGCCCCAGAATTTTCCGCTGGAGAAGCGGCGGGACTTCACCCTATTCATTACTTTATATGGGCTCGGCTTGCGGATATCGGAGGCGCTGGCGCTGACGCGGGCCGATGCGCGGGGCGAGATGCTGACCATTATCGGCAAAGGCAACAAGGCCCGCGTGGTGCCCTTACCGTTGCCGGTGCAGAGTGCGTTGAACGCGTGGCTCAATGCCACCTCGGACAGTACGGATGACAGGCCTTTATTTCCCGGCGCCAACGGCAAAGCGTTGACCCCGCGCCGGGCGCAGCAGATATTGCAGGCGACACGGCGGGCGCTGAACCTGCCCGACCACTTGACGCCGCACGCGCTGCGCCACAGCTTTGCCACACACATGCTGGCCAACGGCGCCGACCTGCGCACGGTTCAGGAGTTGCTGGGGCATGCGAACCTTTCGACCACGCAACGGTACCTGGCAGCGGATGTGCAGCGATTGATGGCCGTTCACCGGAAGGCCCACCCTCTCAACAAAGGCTGACGCTCCCTATAAAAGAGCAAGTTTTTGGCACGGTATTGGACAACAGCCGGTAAGCCCCCTAGGTTCTGGCCTCAAGAAGGGCGAACCATGACGTCCGATTTGCTTTAATGGCTTTGGCCATGCTGCTAGCGGTTCCAACCGTTCAGGCGCAGATGCTGGGGATGTCACTGATCTCGACCACCTCGGCAGGGCTGATTTACTCAGCGGGGATCTCGGTCACCACCAACCAGACCAGCGTGACCTCGCTTTATGCCAGCGGCAATGTGGCCATTACGGGCAATACCTCGGCCAGCATCATTAGTGTTACCGCCATTCAGGTGGTGTCGCAAAGCAGCAGCCCGGTGACCTGCAACAGCGGCGCGCTGCGCTACAACAGCCCCACCACGGCGCTGGAGCTTTGCACTGGCAGCGGCTGGCAAACCATGGGCGTGGGTATTCCGGCGGGCACCATCAGCGCCTTTGCCAGCACCACCTGCCCCACCGGCTGGAGCGAATATACCGCCGCGCGTGGGCGGTTTCTCCGCGGCATTGATAACGGCGCCGGCAATGACCCTAATGGCACACGCTCACCGGGTGGCACGCAGGCCGACGCCTTCCAGGGCTTCTCGCCACAATTTAACGGGTCTGGTACATATGATGGCGCAACTTTATCTGGAGGTACCACTACATATCCTATCCCCGGTTATACCGGTGGTGGGGTTTCACAGCTCGGCAGATGGTCATTCCAGTCCGACGGCACCAACGGCACGCCGCGTACTTCCAGCGAAACCCGGCCTAAGAACGTCGCCGTCATCTTCTGCCAGTTCAACGGCACCAGCAACGGCTGGAACAACCCGCTCAGCGGTGGCAGCACATCGGCGGCGGGGAACACGACCGAAGTCCAGTACAACGGCGGCAGCGGCGCCTTCGGCAGCAGCAGCAACTTCACCTACAACAATGGTGCAGGATTGCTGACGGCGCCGAACATTTCCACCTCCAATATTTCGGTCAGCACCATCAACGGCACCCCGGTAGGGAGCCTGGGCAGCGCCAGCAAGCTGGCCAGCCTCACCGATGTTGACGTAAGCGGCAAGGTCAGCGGCAGCGTACTGGTTTATAATGGTGGCACCACCAGCTGGACGACACTGCCGATCCAGAACGTCATGAGCACCACCACCATGTTTACGGGATGGCCAGATGCCATCGTCTGCAACGTTACGGCGCCCACGGCGCTGGGCAACGCTGTCTTTTTCGCTGAGCTGATGCCGTATGTATCCGGCCTCTACTATTACCGCAACCATACCAACGGCACGAATTTAGAGTGTAAGCTACGACAAGCTGGTGGCGCCGTTGATTGAAGCGGTGAAGGAACTCAAGGCCGACAATGACCATTTGCGGGCCGACTTTGAGGATTACAAGCGGACGCACCCATAGTGGCTTGCCCGGCGTATGAAAAGGCCGCCCGAGGGCGGCCTTTTGTAGCTCACGACAGAGTGATGGCGAGATTGTACAGTGCGATACTCAGAGCGAGAAGCGTCATCCCGGCGAACAGCCTCGTCAATATCTGAGCGCCACTGCGGCGGAGGTCTGCCCACAGCAGACCACTGATAACTGCGTTGCCCAGATTGAACAGGGCATTCTCCCACCAGACGCCGAAGCCGCCTTGCGCCATGAAGACCAGCCCGCCGATGAAAACAAAAATGCCAGTGATAAGAACGGCGTCCCGTTGGTTTCCGAGCATGCGAGTTATTGATGCAAACGGCATAGGGTTCTCCCTGAGAGATGAGATACAGCCTTTATTATATAGAGGAAAGCGTTTGCGGGGTAAACGGCTGAGGGGTTGGCTTGCTGACTTAAGTGATTTTTTCTGAAGAGAATGGCTCCCACCCCAATGGATCCCTTGCCCCCTCAAGGGGGCGGGATGATGGCAGTGTTATAGGGGTTTAATTTTAGGGCAGCCGGACGTGGATCCCGGCCTTCGTCGGGATGACAGAGCCTCTCTCTACTCGGGGCCGATGTTCATGCTGACGCGGCTGCTGTTGCGGCCGTCGGCTTCGATGATGATGGCGACAAAGCGGCCCGGTTTGGCGAAGTAAAGGCTACTGGTGCCGCTCTGGAACGCGTTGACCAGGTGCCAGCCGTTTTTGGGCATCTGGTCGGCGAAGAAATGATAGACCGTATCGACGCTGCCGCCGCCGGTGGTGGCGAGCTTGCCCAGAGTCTGGTTAGGGGCGGTGAAAATCATGCTGCGCTCGAGGTCGAGCTTGTGGTTGGCGGGGATGGGCACATCGGGGAAAGCCTTGAGCATGGCCGCGGCGGTTTCGGCGGCGGGGACAGGCTGGCCGGTTTTGGGGTCGATTTGCGTGACGCCGGCGTTTTGCATGGATGTGCAGGCACTCAAAAGTGCAACGGCCAAGGCACTCAAATACAAGGTCTTGCGCATGGGGTTCAGTGTCGGGGTGCCACCGCCTCACTGTCAAGCCGCTTGCCTTTTTACGGCTTATTCGACCGTGACCGTGTTGTCGGCCAGGAGCGGCGGCAGGTTGACATTATATAAGCCGGTGGCATCGCCGGGACCGGGAACAGCGGCGAAGGCCGCCGGGGCGTGGAGGTAGGTTTCTGGCAGCGGCAGGCCGTACATTCCGTTGAGGGTGAGAGATCCGGCCACGACACGGCCAAGCTGGACACGCTGGGCGCCGCGCTGGCCGCCGCTGCCTCCGACGGTGCCGCTGAATTGTGCCGGGCCTCCGGCGTAGTGGAGATTGCCGATATTGAGTGCGAGGTTGGTACCTCGGTTAACCTGCAACCAGGCCTGGCCAGTGGTGGTGAGTTTGCCGCCCAGCGTGTTCATTTGCTCGGCGAATACGTCGCCGTCGACCGTGAGGCCGCTGCCGCCCCAAGTGACGTTGCCCGAAGGGCTACCTTGGACATACTGGGCCACATGGCCACCCTGCGCCAGGGTGATGTCGCCGCCCGAGGCGTTGACGGTGAGGGTGTGGGCGCCCTCGATGGTGCCGTTGAGGATGAGCGCGCTACCCAGGCTGTCCAGCGTGCTGTCGGCGGCCAGTGTGACCGGCACGTTGAGCGTGAGGCCATCGCTTACCGAAAGGTTGCCTGCGAGCACGATGCGCCTGCCGGTGGCGTCGAAACTGCTGAGCGGCACGCCGTCGCCCAGCGCGGCGTTGATGTAGATGTCGCCGCCGCCCGCATCGACCATGAGGGTGTGCGCGCCGTCGACAGGCTTGTTGAAATAGACGTTGCCGCCGTTGGACTGGACTGTGACATCGGTAAGCAGAGTGGATGCGGTGTTGAGGGTGATATCGCCGCCGTTGCTGATGAGCAGGCCCGCCAACCCCTGCGTGGCGTTGATGGTTTGGGCGCCAACGGTGTGAATGGTGCCAAGCAGTTGCACGGTATTGGCATCGACATACAGTGTTTGCAGGCGGCCGCCGCCGTTGTCGCCCACCTGGTTGAGGGTGACGAGGTCGCCGAAGATGTTGAGGTCTACACCCGGCGCGCTGGCCAGCAGGGTGTTGTTGGCGCTTGCCGTGACGTTGGCGCGGCCCGTGGTGCCGGCGCCCGCGTGGATGGTGGTATCGTCGCCAAGGTAGATGGTGGGGATATTGCCGAAATCGAACGCCTGGGCGGTGTGCAGGGTGCCGCCGCCGTAGGTGAGCTGGTTGGCGTTGGCGAAGCTGAGGCTGTTGACATCGACGTTGCCGGTGAGCGCGATGTCGGCGAGCCCGGCATCGAGCGTGAGGTTGTGCGCGCCGTTGATGTCGCCGCTGATGGTGAGGTTGTTGCCCACCAGGCCGCCGGTGTTGACGTGGCTGTCTGCCGTGAGGGTGATGGGGCCGTCGAGCAGGATGGAGCCGCCCGCAATGAGGTCGTCATCGAGCGTAATAGGGCCGTGGATGATGATATCATTCGTGGTGTTGAGCACGCGGTTGCTGACCACCGCGCCGGTGAGCGTGATGTTGCCGGTGGTGTTGATGTTCTGGAACGTAAGGGTTTGGCCGGTTGCGGTGAGCGTGGTGAGGCGGGTGAGCGCGCCCCAGTCGTTGTCGGCTGTGACATTCCCCGACCCGGCGGTGATGGTGAGATTATGACCGCCGTCGACCGCCGCATGCACCGCGACATTGCCGCCGCCGGTGGCGATGGTGCTGTCGGCTGCCAGCGTAACGGCATTGTTGAACGTGACGTTGCCGCCGGTGGTGGTGAGGTTGCCGCCCAACGTGAGAGGGCCGGTGTAGGCCTGGGTACCAGTGGTGACGACGTCACTATTTAAGGTAATACCGGTGCCGTTAAGGGTAAGCGCGTTGACGTTATTGATGGCATTAAGGGTGAGCAGCGTGCCATCGACCGTGAGGTTGTGGCCGTTGCCGTTAAGGGCGGCGCTGCCGGTTTGCAGTGTGGTGCCGGCGTTAACGGTGCTGTCGGTGAGCAGGTTGATGGCATTGATGTTGGTGAAGTCGAGGCCGCTGGTGGTGGTGAGGTTGCCATTGATATTGAGATTATTACCGCCCGCCAGCACCAGTTGCGGGGCGGTGAGCGCGTTGAGGGTGATGTCGCTGCTATTGGCGTTGAGCGTGAGCGTGTGGGCGCCGGTGACGCTGCCGCCGACACTCATATTGCCGCCGCTGGCCAGGGTAGTGTTACCCGCCAGCGTGGCATTGCCGCTAAGATTGAGGGTGGTTCCCGCGGTTTCGGTACCGTTGAAGGTGGTGTTGCCGCTGTAGCTTTGCAGGCCGCTGGTGGTGACGTTTTGGACGCCGGTGTTGCCGCTGGCATTGAAGGCGGTAAGCGCGGTGCCGGTGCCGACATCGCCGGTGAAGGTGGCGGCCCCCGTGCCGGTGTTGACGGTGAGGACATGAGCGCCATTAACCGTACCGCCGATGTTGAGGTTGCCGCTGGTGCCGTTGTCGGCAAACGTGGTGTCGGCACCAAGGGTTACATTATTGGCAAAGCTGGCGGTACCGGTTTGGTTGACGAAAGTACCCTGAATGGTGGCCGGGCCGGTGTAGATTTGTCCGCCGGTGGTTTGCACGCCGTTCAAGGTAAGCGCAACGCCGCTGGCATTGATGCTGGTGAGTTTGGTAGCGGCGCCGACCGCGCCGCCGAGGACGATGCTGCCCGCACCCGCCGTGGCGGTGAGGCTGTGGGCGCCATTAATGGTATTGGTGAAATTGATATTGCCGCCGCTGGTAGCGAGGGCGGTATCGGCGCCAAGCGTAGCGGCGTTGTTGACGGCGATGTTGCCGCCTGCGGTGGTGAGGTTGCCGTCCAGGGTGATGCCACCGCTGCCGGTGTAGGTTTGGTTGCCGGTGGTCTGCGCGGCCGCAACGCTGAGGGTGCCGTTGGCATCGGCATTAAGGCTGGTGAGCCCGCTGGCGGCACCGCCGAGCGCGACATTAGCGCCGGTAATGGCGAGGTTATGGGCACCGGTAATGGTGTTGGCGCTGCCGAGGGTGATGTTCTGGCGGGTGACACCATCGGTGGCGTTGAGGGTGGTATCGCCCGCCAGCGTAAGGGCGCCCGCGCCGGTAAGGTTGAGTGCGTTGTCGGTGGTGACGGTGCCGTTCAACTGCACCGCGCCGCCGCCGCTGAGCGCGAGGGTGCCGATATCGAGATTTTGCAGGGTGGTGAGGCCGCTACCGCTGTTGAGGCTAAGCGCATGGGCGCCGGTGACATTGCCGTTGAGGCTGATGGCGCCACCGCCGCTGGCGAGGGTGATGTCGTTCGGTAAAATGAGATTGCCGTTAAGCGTGATGGCGGCATTGGCGGTGGTGATGCCCTGGCCGATGGTGATGTTACCGCCGGTGGTGTCGAGCGTGACCGCACCACCGCTGAGCCCGCCAACCGTAATATTGGTGCCCTGGATGTGGATGGTGGCACCACCGGTGGTGATGGTGTCGGCGGCGTCCATGCTGAAATTACCGCCCGCCTCGAACCCCACGCTGCCAGTGGTGGCGAGGGCGAGGACGTGGTCGGTTAGCGGCTGCACAGTGATGTTGCTGGTGGCCTGGAGTAGGATGTCGGTGGTGGCGGCGAGCGCTTCCAGCGCCTGTTCGGAAATGATGAAATCGGTGCCTGCGCCATCGCCGACAGCAACCGTGCCGTCGACCCCGCCGACTTCGCTATCGTTGGCGCCGCCGCTGCCATCGGTGATGGTGATGTTGTCGGGGTCGATGATGAGCTTGCCGGTTTTGCCGTGGGCGGCAGTGGTATCGACATTGCCGGTGAGGCTCATGCCCTGCTTGCTGGAGACTTCGACATTGCCGCCGTTGCCGCTTTGGCTGCCG
The DNA here is from genome assembly GCA_964601735.1 of uncultured Pseudomonadales bacterium. Taxonomy (GTDB): domain Bacteria; phylum Pseudomonadota; class Alphaproteobacteria; order UBA2136; family UBA6156; genus DATAJX01. Next base: position 20,742 of record CAZROO010000002.1, on the reverse strand, counting down.
CCACGGGCTTCGATACTGCCCTCCATATTAGTGTAAGTATTGCCGTAGACGGTGACGGTACCGCCGTTGCCATTCGTTCCGGCGTTGGCGTTGAGCGCGCCGGTCTGGTTAACGGTGTCGCCGGTGAGCGTGATGACGCCGCCATCGGTGTTTACGCCGCTGGCTTCGACCACGCCGCTATTATTGACCACGCTGGCGAGGCCCGCCTGTTGCAGGGTGGATTGGGCAAGGAGCTGCACCTTGCCGCCAGGGGCGGTGATGGCGTCTGCGTTGGTGACGCGGGTGCCGAAATCGGCCAGGCCGGGGGCGATGCTGAGCACGCCGGAGCCGTCGAGCGCGAAGCCCTTGGCGCCGACGAGGCCGACGGTAGGCGCGGTAATGTGACCGTTGTTCTGCACGCTGGCGGCGGCCAGCGCGGCGTACTGCCCGGCGCTGATGGTGCCGTTGTTGATGACGCTGCTACCTGCGTTCACACCGGTGAGATTGCCGTCGCTGTCCACATCGGATGCGGTGGTGGCGAGCAGGCCGCCGACGTTGACCTGGGCGCCCTGCCCGAACATCACCCCGTTGGGGTTGAGCAGCCAGACGCGGCCGTTGGCGTTGAGCGCGCCTTCGATTTGCGTGGCGTTGCCACTGATGCGGTTGATGCTGAGCGCAGTACTGTTGGGCTGGTAGAAATTGACGGTTTCGCCACTGCCGATGTTGAAACCCTGCCAGTTGAGCACGCTGTTTTGCGTGCCCTGGGTGATGTTGAGGGTATTGCCATTCTGATTGATGGTGCTGGCGCCGGAGGTGACCGTGCCGCCTTGCGGGAGCGCCAGCGCCGTACCGGCCAACAAGGTAAAGAACAGGGTGAGGGCCTTATTCATTTTGCTTTGTCCTTGTCGGCGATGACATCGAACTGCTTTTGCAGCTGGAAGAGGATGCTGGTGCTGCGTCTATCCGACGTGCTTGGCGTGTTGCTGAGCGGGCGGGCGACGATGAAGGTGCCGTTGAGGCCGGGGCGGAACACCGTGCGCGCGCCGATGCCGCCGCTGACGCGGGTGAGCGGGTTGCCGGGGTCGCCCGGCGCGTGGTTGCGGTTCCAGACCGCGCCGGCATCGTAGAAGCCGATAAGCTGGTAGGTTTGCAGGAAACGGAATTCTGGGTTGAAGGTGAGCTGCAGTTCGGCTGTTGCCGCCAAGCCATTGTCGCCCAGCAGTTCCTGCGCCGGATAGCCCCTGCCCCACTGGCTGCCCCCAAAGGCGAACTGCTCGCCCGCCAGCACGGCGTGGTCGGCAAACTGGCCTTTGCTGGCCAGCAGCAGGCCCCAGTATTCGTTGAGGGTTTGCAGGCGGCTGGCCTCGTAGCCGAAGGTGGTGAAATCGGTGCCCGTGCCACGCGGGCGGCTGGCCATGAGGTCGCCACGGCCGGTGGCGCCATCGATATTGAGCCCGCGGCGGATTTTGAGCGTGATGTTGTTGCGGCCAAAGGCCTCATCCCTGCCCTGCCAGTTGGTGTAGACCTGCGCGACGCGGGTGCGGTCGCGGCTGAGCGGGGCGTCGGACGCGGCGCCGTCGGCATTCAGATACTCGAAACCGCCGCCGAATTCGACGCGCAGGTTGCGGCGCTCGATGGGTACATAACCGGCGCGGGCGCCCCAGCCGAGGTTACTACCGGTGATACCGCTGTCGGCCAGTATCCAGCCCGGCTGGCTGTGCGCGGCCTGGGCGTTGGCGCCGATGTAGAGGTCGGGCGTCAGCGGCATTTTCCAGTCGACGTTGCCCGCGCTGAGACTGGACATGTCGGCGGTCTGGGTGCCTTGCAGGGTGATTTGGTCGGCCCCGTTGGTGAACGGGTTGGCGAAGGCGACACTACCCTGGATTTGATTGGGCCCAAGGTACTTGGTGCCGTAGTTGTTGAAATCGGCTTCGCCCGAGACTTTGCGTTCGGCAAGGTCGAGCACCAGCCGGGTGGTGCCCGAGACATCACCGGGCACGAAGGTGCCGTGGGCGGTGATGCCGGGCAGGTCGTTCAGGCGCAGCAAGGCGCTTTCGACCGCATCCTGCGTCAGCGGGCCGTGCTGGAGGCGGCCAATGAGGTCTTTGACCAGCCGGCGTTCTTGCAGGTGCCCGGGGCCCTGGACATCCACTCTATCCAGCTTGCCTTCGATGACCTGGATGACGACGCGGCCTTCAGCGATTTGCTGCGCGGGCAGGAAGGCGCGGGCCAGGAATAAACCGTGCTTTTGGTAGAGCGCGTTAATCTGCCTCACCACGCCGTCGATTTCGGCGAGACTGCTTTCCTGCCCCGTAAGATTGGCGATGATGGGCTTGAGCTCTTTGGCAGGAAGCTGTGTGACACCGCGAATTTCGACACTACTGAGCGGAAAGCGGATGTCATCACGAAGGATGGTTGTGGACGCCGGACTCGACACGCTCAACAATTCACCATCTTTGAGGGGCATTGGGTCAACGCCAATCATATCTTGCAGGCGTTGCAGTCCGGCGGGGCCGGGGACACCCGTGACCGCAAACACAGGCATGGCCACAAAAGCCAGTAAAGCCGCCAGTTTTACGGTATGCCGCATCAGGGTCATTTTCTCACTAGTTGCTATGCAAAATGCGTGCCCGCGCGTGTATGGTGGCGGATAAAAAAACAGCCCGGAGGGGGACGGGCTGTGGAGGGGTAAAAAGACGATCGGCGCCGAGGGGTGGGGGGAGGAGGCGCCGATGCCAGGTAATCTAGGCTGGCAAACTCGCTTTGTGCAACCTCGACAGGGCGCAAATTGCAAAGACATGTCACAGGCCTGTGGCAAAACGGCACTTCAATTGACTTGCGAGTAGCGTGCGACTGTGGCAAACCCTCGCCCGTGCCGGTGTGGCGGAATGGCAGACGCGACGGACTCAAAATCCGTTTACTTCACGGTAGTGTGGGTTCAAGTCCCTCCACCGGCACCAATTCCAGGTTACAGGAAACAGGTGACAGGATTACGGGTGGTTCTTACCTATCCAGAAAAAAGCAGTATTGCGCGGCCAACGGTGGCGATTGGTAACTTTGACGGCGTGCATGAGGGGCACCGGGCGTTGTTGCAGGCCGCGCGTGAATTGGGCGGGCCTGTGATTGCGCTGACGTTTGAGCCGCATCCACGCAGCGTGTTGCGGCCCGATGTGCCGCTTAAGCGGCTAATGACCGCCGGGCAGAAAATAGCGGCCTTGCAGGCGCTGGCGGACGTGGCGGTAGTGCCGTTCGATACGGTGGTGGCAGGATGGTCGCCCGCTGATTTCATGCAGAAGATTCTGGTGGACTGGCTGGGGGCCGCGCGGATTGCGGTGGGGGAGAATTTCCGCTTTGGGCATAAGGCCAGCGGCGATGTGCAGACGCTGAAGGGCAACCCGGCGTTTGTGACGACCGTTTTGCCGCTGGTGACGGATGAGGCGGGCGTGGTTTTCAGCTCAAGCAGATTGCGCGCCCTCAAACCATAAACGGCCCATAAAATGCTTGAGTTTCAGCCGTGAAACAGCTATTTCTCAAGTCCTCATGAGCACCGATTATTCCAAGACCCTGAATTTACCGCAGACCGGCTTTGCCATGCGCGCCAGCCTGCCCGAACGTGAACCGGTATGGATTGCGCGGCAGATTACCGAGGGTTTTTACGACAAGCTGCGGGAGAGCCGTGAGGGCGCGGAGAAGTTTATCGTCCATTTGGGGCCGCCGTATGCGAATGGGGCTTTCCACATGGGGCACGTGCTGACGTATGTGTTGAAGGATTTCATCGTGCGCAGCAAGTTCATGGCCGGGCTGGATAGCCCATATGTTCCCGGGTGGGATTGCCACGGCTTGCCGATCGAGTGGAAGGTTGAGGAAGACCTGCGCAAGCAAGGCAAGAGCAAGCGCGATATTTCCAAGGCCGAGTTGCGCCAGCGTTGCCGCGAATACGCGCAAAAGTGGATTGACGTGCAGATGGCCGACTGGCAGCGGCTGGAATGTTTGGCCGACTGGGAACACCCGTACAAGACCATGGACAAGGCCAACGAGGCCGGGATTGTCCGTGAGCTGGGCAAGATGGTGCAGCGGGATTTGGTGTATCGCGGGTTGCGCCCGACGCTGTGGGCGACGGTTGAAGAGACTGCGATGGCCGAGGCGGAGGTTGAGTATGATGAAAATCATAAGAGCAAGTCGGTTTACGTGGCTTTGCCTTTGGTTGGGCGTGAGAATGAATTCCTCGTCATTTGGACGACGACGCCTTGGACGCTGCCGGCTAATCGGGCGGTGGCGGTGAAGGCGGATGAAAATTATTTTTGTTTAGAAACCAATGATGGCCGTGGGCTATGGGTAGCTGAAACGTTATCTGAAAGCTTTACTAAAACTCATTGGGAACTGTTTTCAGATAGCCCTAAAAACAAATTCGTCTTTAGTAGCCAGCCAAGCCAGCAATCCAAAGAGTTGGGCTTTAACGTCGTAAAAGTTAAAGCAGTTGAAGAAGGGCAAGATTTAGTGGGTTGGACATACCAGCACCCGCTCTACAATGATGTTTACAAAGTAACGTATGGCGACCACGTCACTACCGACAGCGGCACCGGCCTTGTTCATACTGCCCCTGCACATGGGATTGAGGACTTTGGGATTGGTGTGCGTGAGAAGCTGGATTTGAGCTGCCCGGTCGGGAGTTACGGCCAGTATGAAAAGGACGTTCCCGCCCTGCCCCTCACCGGTGTGGCGCTGGCGGGCCAGAATATCTGGAAGGCGCAGGATGCGATTATTGCCGAGTTGGAAGCGAGCGGCCGGTTGCTGAAGATGGAAGAGATCGTTCACAGCTATCCCATCAGCTGGCGCTCGAAGAAACCGCTCATCTACCGCACCACGCACCAGTGGTTCGTGGCGATGGATAAGCCTATCAAAGAGAACGGCGGCAAGACGCTGCGCGAGGGCAGCCTTGACAGGATCTTCGGCCGCGGCGTGAAGGGCGTGAACTGGGTGCCGGGGTATGGCGCCAACCGCATCGGCAGCATGATTGAGAACCGCCCGGACTGGTGTATTAGTCGCCAGCGGGCCTGGGGTGTTCCGATCACCATTTTTGTGAACAAAAAAACCGGCGCGCCGGTGGCCGACCCTGCGGTGTGGGAACACATCGCGAATCTGGTGGCGCAGGAAGGCATCGATGCCTGGGATAATCGTCTTGATGGCAATATGGCCGAACTGCTGCCCGCCGGGTGGCTGGAAAAGAACGGCCTGACGCTGGATGATTTGGAACCGGTGCGCGACATTCTGGACGTGTGGTTTGACAGCGGCACGACGCACGCGCACGTGGTGCGGGCGCGCGGCGCAACGCCCGGCCAGCCGTTCTACCGCACCGACGACAAGCGTCCGGCGGATTTGTACCAGGAGGGTTCCGACCAGCACCGGGGGTGGTTCCACTCCAGCCTGCTGACCAGTGTGGCCAACTATGGCGATGCGCCGTATGAGAGTGTCGTCACCTCAGGCTTCGTGGTCGATGGGCAGGGCCGCAAGTTCAGCAAGAGCCTTGGCAACGGCGTGACGCCGCAGGAACTTTTGCCGAAATACGGCATGGATATTATCCGGCTGTGGGTTTTTGCTTCGGATTTTAGCGAGGATATCCGTTATTCGCCGGAAATCATGGAAAGCATGAGCGGCGCGTACCGGAAATTCCGCAATGTGCTGCGCTGGATTCTAGGGAATTTAGGCACTGAGAAAGTCAGTGAGAATATTGATGTTTTTGCCCTGCCCGCGCTGGAAAACTACCTGCTTCACCGGCTGGGCGAGGTGCTGACCTCTGTTCGCGGGTTTTTTGAGGCTTATCAGTTCCACCGTGCTTACCAAAGTATTTATGAATTCTGCGAGCGTGACCTGAGCGGGCTGTATTTTGAAAGCCGCAAGGATGCATTGTATTGCGATGCCAAGGACAGCCCGCGTCGGCAGGCCGCCCTGCAAACGCTCGATGTTGTGTTGCGGGCACTGTGCACGCACCTGGCGCCGTTCATGCCGTTTACCGCTGATGAGGCGTGGCGCGAGCGGTATGAGGGGAGTGTTCATGCGCAGACTTTTGCCGAGGCGGATGGGGCGTGGAAGCTTTCCGACACTAATGTGGCCGCGTGGCACAAGTTGCTGCAACTTCGAGACGATGCCAACAAGGCGATTGAAACCGCGCGGGCTGAGGGTAAAGTGGGCGCCAATGCCAGTGCGCGTGTGAGCGTAACCGACGATGTTGATATGGCTTTGCTGAGTGAGGTTCTGGCCGGGGCACAGGTTGTTAAGGGTGCCAAGCTGGAGGCTTCTGCTGCCGAAGGGCATAAGTGCCCGCGCTGCTGGCAGTATTTTGCCGAGGTTAATACCGACGGGTTGGATGCGCGTTGCGCCGAGGCGTTGAAGTAACCCTTAATAAATTAGAGAAGAAAAATGACTGACTATCCCAAGCCAACGGCTCGTCCGCAATTCACTACCGGGTTCAGTTGCGGGCCGACCGCCAAATTCCCCGGCTGGAAGCTAGAGATGCTGAAGGGCGCGCTGGTGGGGCGCAGCCACCGCGCGGCACCGGCACGGGCGAAGATCCGGCAGGTTGGCGTTGAACTACGCGAGATGATGGGGCTGCCGGACGATTACCTGATCGGCATCATGAGCGGCAGCGACACCGGGGCGGTGGAAGCGATTTTGTGGAATGTGCTGGGGCAGCGGCCGGTGGATATGTTCGGCTGGGAAGCCTTCGGCAACGACTGGGTGGTGGACGTGGTGAGCCAACTCAAGTGCGAACATCGCGCGTTTGTGGGCAAGTACGGTGAGCTACCGCCGCTGGAACAGGCGAACCCGAAGCATGACATCGTGTTCACCTGGAACGGTACCGCCGCCGGGGTGAAGGCGCCGGACGGTGCCGGGTGGATTGCCGATGACCGTGAAGGCCTGGCGATTTGCGATGCGACCAGCGCGATTTTTGGCATGCCTATACCTTGGAAGAAGCTGGATGTGGTGACCTTCAGCTGGCAAAAGGTGCTGGGCGGCGAGCCGCAGCACGGCATGCTGGTGCTGGGCCCGCGCGCGGTGGAGCGCTTGCGGACTTATACGCCGAGTTGGCCGATTCCCAAGCTGTTTCGCCTGATGGACAAGGGCGTGTTCATGGCCGGGATTTTTGACGACGCGCCAATTAATACGCCGAGCATGCTGTGCATTGAAGACCTGCTGGTGTGTTTGGAGCTGGCGCGTAAGCTGGGTGGGCAAGAAGGGCTCATCAAGCGCAGCCGCGAAAGTTACGCGCATTTGAAGCGCTGGGTGGACGCGACGCCGTGGATTGATTTTTTGCCCGCGGACGATACGGTGCGCAGCAACACCAGCCCTTGCCTGGTGATTAAGGATGCGCAGTTTGCGGCGTTGAGTGAGGGTGACCAGCGGGTTTTCTGCAAAGGCATCGTGGACATGCTGGAGGCTGAAGGCGTTGGATTTGATTTTAACGGGTATAAGGACGCGCCTCCCGGGTTGAGGATTTGGTGCGGGCCGACGGTGGAACCGAGTGACGTGGATGTGCTGACGCAGTGGCTCGATTGGGCGTACCATCATGTGCACGCGAGAACTTTTGCCAAGTAAAGAAAACCCCGCCTAGGCGGGGTTTTTTGTTATTCATCGCGGTTGACGCGGGTGGGGCGCGGCGAACTGCCGAAGTTGCGGTTGCCGCCGGGTTTGCGGTCGCGGTTTCCTTTATAGCCGCCCTGGGACTTGCCTTTGTAGCCACCGCCAAAACCGCTGGACTTCTTGTCGCCAAACTTACGTTCACCGTGGAATTTACGTTCGCCGGATTGACCGTTACGTTGGCCATCGCGCTTGCCTTCAAAACGCTTGGCGTAGGGCTTGTGATTGTCATTACCTTCGCGCTTCACGTATGCGCCGTCGGGATTATTGCCGCTGCGGTTGTATTTGGTGAAGGCCTTGAAGGGCTTGCGCTCGCCCTGCTCGGGGCGTTCGCCACGTTCGGCACGCGGGCTGTTGGGGTTGCGCGGGCTGTGGGCCTGCGGCTTGCCGCTGAAGTGGCGGTTTTGACTGCCGTGCTGCGGGCGCTCGGGGCGTTCGCCCGGTTGCGGGTTGGCGGGTTTGCCGCCGTAGGTGCGTTTGCTGGTGGAACCCGCACCGTGGCTGCTGTGAGTGGGACGCGTGCCGCCGCCCTGCCCCTTATGACCTCCGCGAATGGTTTTGGGCACGCGCAGGGCGCGGAACTCGGCCTCGGACATGATGCTGGGGACTTCGGTAAAGCTTTCCAGCTTAAAGGTGCGTTTGAGCATTTTTTCGATATCGCGCAACAGCGGCATGTCCGGCGGCGTGACCAGGGCGATGGCGATGCCGGTTTCACCCGCGCGGCCGGTGCGGCCGATGCGGTGGACGTAGTCTTCGGACACGTTGGGCAGGTCAAAGTTGATGACGTGGCTGAGCTTTTTGACGTCGATGCCGCGCGCGGCGACGTCGGTGGCAACGAGCACCTTGAGCGAGCCATCGTGCATCGACTGAATAACGCGCTTGCGCTGGTTCTGCTTGAGGTTGCCGTGCAGCGCGGCGGTTTTGTGGCCCCAACCACTGATTTTACGAGCGAGCTTGTCGGCCCCGTGCTTGGTGGCGGCAAAGACGATGGCCTGCCAGATTTTGCCGTTCTCGAGGAGGTGCTTGAGCTGGTCCATTTTGTGCTCGTTGTTGTCGGACTGGTAAACGTGCTGGCTGATGTCGGCGTGGGACTTGCGCGCTTCAGCCAACTCCACACGTTGCGGATTGCGCAGCATGCGGTGGGCGACCTTTTCGATTTCGCCCGAGAACGTGGCCGAGAACAGCAAGGTTTGCGGGTGGAACTGGCCTTGCGGCAGAGCGTCGATGATGCGTTCGACCGGCTTGAGGAAGCCCATGTCGAGCATGCGGTCGGCCTCGTCGAGGATGAGGAGTTCGACGCGGGAGAGATCGATGCGGCGGTCCTGGATGTGGTCGATGAGGCGGCCCGGGGTGGCGATGAGGATATCGAGCGGGCGGGCCAGCAGAGCGTATTGCGGGTTGTATGAGACGCCGCCGATAACCACGCCATTGCTGACGCGGACGTGTTTGCTGAAGAGCTTGATGGCGTCTGAAATTTGGGTGCTGAGCTCGCGCGTGGGGGTCAGGATGAGAATGCGCGGGCCGTGGCCTTTGGTGACCTTGCTGGGGCCGGAGACGATGCGGTGCAACGCAGGCAGCACGAAAGCCGCGGTTTTGCCGCTGCCAGTGGGGGCGCAGGCCATCACGTCCTTTTTATCGAGCGTGTGCTGGATGGTGCCCGCCTGGATGGGCGTGGGTTGGGAAAAGCCGGCGTCGGTGACGGCTTTGAGGATATTCTCGTTGAGGCCAAAGCTGGCAAAGGTGATAGTCATAGCGGTGTACTTTCTCGTTGTGGTTGCGGTAATCATGAATCGCAAATCTCACGAGCCGCCTATCTGGCTTCATTGCCGGATAACCGCCATATGGGTTAGGATAGCGATAAATACAAGCTTTTATTGAAAAAAGGCTGGCCTAAGAGCGGTTTGATGAGCTACAAGCCGCTCCATGAGCACCGAAAACATCCGTAATATCGCCATTATCGCCCACGTCGACCACGGCAAGACCACCCTGGTGGACGCCCTGCTGCGCCAGACCGGCACCTTTGCCAGCCACGAAAAAGTGGCCGAGCGCGCCATGGACAGCAACGATTTGGAACGCGAGCGCGGAATTACCATTCTGGCCAAGACCACCGGTGTGAATTTCAAAGGTCACCGCATTAATATCGTCGACACCCCCGGGCACGCGGACTTTGGCGGCGAAGTGGAGCGGATTCTGGGCATGGTAGACGGTGCCGTGCTGCTAGTGGACGCCGCAGAAGGCCCCATGCCGCAAACCAAGTTTGTGCTGGGCAAGGCTCTGCAACTGGGCCTGCGCCCTATATTAGTGGTGAACAAGGTCGACCGCAGCGATGCCCGCCCCGACGAAGTCATCAACGAGACCTTTGACCTGTTTGACAGCCTGGGTGCGACCGACGAACAGATGGACTTTCCCATTATGTACGCCGTGGGCCGCGACGGCTGGGTAGGGCCGGATTACAAGACCCCGACCACCTCCACCGAACCGCTGCTGGATTTGGTGCTGAAGCATGTGCCTGCGCCGAAGGGTGACGAGAGTGCGCCGTTCAGCCTGCTGGCCACCATTATCGAGCGCAACGACTTTTTGGGCCGCGTGGTCACCGGCCGGGTGATGAGCGGCGTGGTGAAAAAGAACATGAGCGTGAAAGCCATGACCCGCACCGGCCAGGAGCTGGAAAAGGGCAAAATCACCGCGCTGTTCACCTTCCAGGGGTTGAAGAAGGTGCCGGTAGACGAAGCCCGCGCCGGGGATATTGTGGCGCTGGCGGGTTTAGGCACCGCTTATGTGAGCCATACGATTTGCGAACCGGCGGTGACCAACCCCCTGCCCGCCGTGGACATTGACCCGCCGACGATGATGATGACCTTCAGCGTCAATGACTCGCCGCTGGCGGGCCGCGAAGGCAAGAAGCTGACCAGCCGCGAGATTGGCGCCCGGTTGTTTGCCGAGGCCGAAACCAACGTGGGTTTGCGGGTGGAGCAAGGCAGTGCAGCCGAAAGCTTCCGCGTGATGGGCCGTGGTGAACTGCACCTGGGCGTACTGATTGAGACCATGCGCCGCGAAGGCTTTGAACTTTCCATTTCGCGCCCGGAAATCATCTTCCGTGAAGTCGATGGCGTGAAGCAGGAGCCTTATGAAGAAATCATCGTCGACGTCGACCAGGAATTCTCCGGCGTTGTGATGGAGAAGATGGGTTACCGCCGCGCCGAACTGGTGAACATGGTAAACGACCACCACGGCAAAACCCGTTTGGTTTTTGTCGGCCCCAGCCGCGGGATGATCGGTTACCGCAGCGAGTTCCTTACCGATACGCGCGGCACCGGGATTCTCACCCGTCAGTTCAAGGAATACGGCCCGGTGAAAAGCGCCCCTGCCGGGCGCCGCAACGGCGTGCTGGTGAGCATGGCGGCAGGTACCACCACCGCTTACATCCTCAACGAACTCGAAGCCCGTGGCGTACTGTTTGTGGGCGCAGCGATTGAGGCTTACGATGGGATGATCATTGGCGAAAACAGCCGTGAAGGCGACCTGGAAGTAAACCCCACTCACGCCAAAAAGCTGACCAACGTGCGTGCCGCCGGCAAGGATGACGCCGTGAAGCTGACGCCGCCGCGCCAAATTACGCTGGAATACGCCCTGACCTACATTGAAGACGATGAGCTGGTGGAAGTCACCCCGCAAAACATTCGCCTGCGCAAGCGTGGGCTGGATGCGCACAGCCGCAAGCGCATGCGCCGCGAGGCTGAAGCAACGGCCTGACCGGGCGTTGCGGCACCCTAGTGCATACAACCAATAGTTGAGCCTGCAATCGTGTAATCGATAGAGGCAGTGTGGTGAAAACGAGCACCTTGCCGGGCAAACCAGATTGCGGGATTTTCGCCGTTTTTTACTGGTAAATTCGTTTGTTATTCAGGTTTTGCGCCTTTTATAGCACAGCCCTTTCTTCCGTTATTGTCTGACATGCACAGGATTTAGGCCAGATGTTCGTGGCCGCGTAGACGTGTCAGTTTTTACTACCTAAAGTTGCAATAAGCCTACGACAAAAAAGGAGCCCGTTATACATGAGCCCGACCTTAGACTATAAACAGTTGGCTGCTGAAGAAACCAGTCACGGCGTAGGGGCATTGCCCGCCGATGCCGTGACCGTTGGCAAGGTAACCGTGGCCAACACCCCTTTTGCCGGTAACGTGACGGCGGCGCCGGACATGAAAATAAACAACGCCGTTACCACTGCGCTTGGCAGCTCGGCCAGCAATGCCTCGCCGTTGCTGACCACTCACGATAGCTCTGAAAAGTCCGCCGTGCTGACCACCGCCGATGGCCTGAATGCTTCTACCACGCCGCAGGCGCCCATCGGTAGCGAGCATATCAGCGATGGTGGCTCTCACGACGCTTCGATCGGCAGCAGCAGTTTACATGGAGGCACTGCCGGTTCCATCACCAATCTGGCAGGCCTGGATGGCATCAGCGGAACGAATGGTTCCAATGGAAATGATGGCGGCATCCTTCCGGGCGGCCTACCGGAACATGCCCTGCCGCTTAATCTGGATACCACCGTGGATAACGTGCTTGGCAGCGGTAGCGTTCATTTGAACCTGCCCCCTCTTTCTGACCTCCCGACCACCAGTACACCGCTGGCGACAGTGGGTGAAACCGGCAGCAACATCAGCCAGGTATTGACTTCGACCGGCCTGGTTCCGCAAGGCCTGCAACCCCTGTTACAAAGCGTTTTGCCGAGTGCCGACAGTTTGAACGTGGGCTTGCCTGCTCCCGGCGAAATTTTAAGCGGCACAGGGCATTTGCTGGGATTATCACTGGACGGCACCGCCACCCACGGCAGCGTGGCGAACATCGACCTTACCTCACCGCTTGGCCTGCCGGTAGACACCAGCCTGCTTCACCTGGTGACGGATGCCTTGCCTGGCGGCCTGATTGAAACCAGTATTCCGCAGGGCGTTACGCCGCAGACGTTCACCGATAGCGTCACCCAGATGGTTGACTCGACCCTGGCCTCCGGTACGGATGGGCTTTTACCTAATGTGACGACGCTACCCGACACCCTGACCAATTTGCCTAATATGGTTTTGGCCGATGTGACGGGACAGGCGCAAACCGATAACGGCAGCCTGCTGGATACCCACCTGCTGGACCAGACCTCTGACCCTACCTCGCCCACCTCCAGCCTTAGCCTGATGGGGAATGATGCCAGCCTGCCGGCTATCGATACGACCGGGCTCCTCTCCGGCAGTGGTGATACGCCGACTGTGGTGACACTGCTGGACCCCGCCACTGCCACCCAGACCGTTACCAATGTGGTGGACAGCACTCTCGATGCCATTACCACCACCGTACCGGAAGTAGCGCCGGTGGTTGATGCCGTGACCGATACGACCTCGTCCCTTTCGGGCGTGGTAGCGGACACCAGCACCTCCACCACCGGCTCGGTCGAGTCGTGGGTCGACAGTGTCGTCAGCGGTGTTACCGATACCGTAAGCACCGTCACCGACCCGGCCGTGGCCACGGTAACTTCGACCGTTGACGATACCACCCACGCAATCGGTTCCGCCTTAACAACAATAACAAATACAGCGGCAAGCGCGCCCACGGTGGTTACCACCTTGCCCACTCTCGGGCATGACCTCTTCCACCACTGATACGCTGCTCAAGCTCTGGCCCAGCGGCGCCCGCATGGTGGCGCCGCTGCTGTTGGCCACGTTTGCCATCAATCTGCTGGGCCTGGCCCTGCCGCTGGCTACGCTACAAATTTACGACCGCGTGCTGGCGCAAGGCGCCCACAGTAGTTGGATTGTAACCATTTGCATGGTTCTGGTGGCCGTTGCGGTGGAAGCATGGCTGCGCGTACTGCGTACGCACCTTACCGGCTGGTGCGGCAGCGTACAGGAACAACGGCTGACCATGGATTTTTTAAAGCACATGCTGAGCGTACTGCCGCAAGGCAGCGGCCCCGGCCACAGCCTGCACATGCTGGAAGCGCTGATGAGGCTGCGCGAGTTCAGCAGCGGCCAAGCCCTGACCGTTTTGCTGGAAGTGCCGTTTGTGGTGCTGTATCTCGGGGTTATCGCCTACCTGGGCGGTGTTCTGGCCTTGGTGCCGCTGGGCATGCTGCTGCTGTTTTACGGCCGGGTGGTGCATCACGGCCAGTTACTCTCCAAGGGGTTGCTGCGCCGCGACCATGCCGACATCATGCGCAAGAACGCGCTGATTGAGATTCTCGAACGCATCCAGACCATCAAGGCCTTTGGCCGCCAGCGCCACATGCAGCGGGTTATGGACCACCACCAGGAGGAACTGGCGCAGGCCTCGTTGCAGGCGGCGGAGATTGCCAACCTGAGTTATCAGGACGGCCTGCTGTTTGGCGAGATGGTACTGGTGGGCGTGACAATGGCCGGGACGCCGCTGGTGCTCTCGGGCCATGTGACGCTGGGGGTGCTGATGGCCTGCGTGTTGATTGCCGGGCGGTTGATGTCGCCCATCCAACGCGCGCTGGGACTGTACTCGCGCGTGCGTGAAGCCCGCCAGGCGGTACAGCGGCTAGGCCATGTACTGGCGCAGCCTGCGGTGTTTGGCACCATGATGACGCCCAGCGGCGAACTGATGGGCACCCTGCGCCTACACGATGTGAGCCTGAAGCAGGGCCACGGCCCCTGGCTGGCGCGCCAGGTTGACTTGCAGGCCGAGCGCGGCCAGACCATTGCCATCCAGGCCAACAGCGACAATGCCGGTGCCTGCCTGCTGCAGACCTGCGCGGGCCTGCGGCCGCCGCTAGAAGGAAGTGTCAGAGTCAACGGCATCGACCCGCACCAGTTGGCCTCTGGCGAGCTGGTACGTCACGTGGGTTACCTGCCGCCGCAGGGCACCATTTACCGCGGCACCATTTATGACAACCTCAGCCGCTTTGGCCTTACCCCCCGGCAGCAGGTGGCCGAAATGGTGGAGTTGCTGGAGCTGGACACCGCGCTTTCGGTGCTGCCGCGCGGCATGAATACGCAGCTGGAAGGCTCGCTGGCCGACCCGCTACCGCCCGGCCTAAAGCAACGTATTGCGCTAGCCTGCACGTTGGCGCTCAAGCCGCGCATTATCCTCTTCCACCAAGCCGACCGCGCGCTCGACAGCGTGGGGTACAACGCGATATGCCGCCTGCTGGGTAGGCTTTGCGGCAAGACCCTGATGTTGCTACTGACCGACGACCGCAACCTGCGCGCGCTGGCCGATTACAGCTTTGTGCAGCAGGGCGGCACCTTCAGGCTTGCCATGCACGGGCATACGCCCGTGCCGGAGGCCGCATGAGCCAGACATTTGCCGAAGTGCCCTTGATAACCGCACAGTTGCAGGGTGACCTGGCACAGCTACCTCCGCTTAACCAATGCCTGCACACGCCAGTGCTGCTGGCGGCGCTGGCAGCACTGCAACCGGAGATAACCACCGAGCAGATTCTGGCCGCCTGGCCCCCGGGCAGCACCGTGTGCGACATGTGGACCGCATTACTCGCCAACCTTGGCTTTACCGTGCAACCGGTGGCCGGTGCCGTCTCATCCCGCACGATGCAAACCTGGGTAAGCAACAAGGGCGACATTCTGGTTTGGCCCGCCGGCAACGCCAAGGCCGCCTGGGTGTGGAGCGCGCAGGAACGCACCGTGATCAGCCCGCCCCGTGATTTATCGACCGGGCACCTGTTTGCGATAGACGAAACTGAAGCGCCGGAAGGCAGCGACCTGCTTCACCTGGTGATGCGCCGCTATCGCCGGGCCATTGCTCCGCTGCTGGTCGCGAGCCTGCTCATTCAGTCGCTTGGCGTGCTGGTGCCGGTGTTTATCATGGTGGTGTACGACCATGTCATTGATGGCCGTGCGCCAGCGGGCTACACCGGGCTTCTGATTGGCCTGGGCATGGTGCTGACGGTGGAAGGCACCCTGCGTGGCTTGCGCAGCCGCATGCTGGCGCGCCTCGGCGTCAAAGCCTGCACGCTGGTGGCCAACCTGGTGACCGGCAAGCTGCTGCACTTTCCCACCGCGCTCATCGAACGCGCCAGCATCAGCAGCCAGCTCAGCCGTTTGCGGGGACTGGAAATCATCCGCGAAGCAGGCACCAGCCCGCTGGTACTGGGCTTGCTGGACGTACCGTTTGTAGCGGTGGTGCTGACGATGCTGGCAATTATCGGCGGCAACCTGGTGTGGGTACCGCTGGCGCTGGTGGGCACTTACGCCCTGCTGATGGTGCTGCTGCTGCCGTGGGTACGCAGCGTACTAAGCGCCCAGTCCCGCAACCATGAGTCCCGGCAGAACATGGTGCTGGAAGCCTGCCAGTATGTGGTGCAATTACGGGCCGATGGCCTGAGCGAATTCTGGCTGGAGCGCCTGGCCCGGACCGGCCACGAGGCCGCGCTGAGCAACCAGACCGGTGCCAATCAGCAGCATATGCTGGACGTAATGGCGCAGGTGGGCAGCAGCCTGGCTGGTTTGGGCACCCTGGCGGTGGGCGTCAACCTGGTGAACAATGGTACGCTGACCGCCGGCGCACTGGTGGCGGCGATGATGCTGGTGTGGCGCATCATGGCGCCGTTGGCGCTAGTGTGTACCTCGCTGCCGCGCCTCATGCAGTTGCAGCAAACCTTTTTACAACTGCAGAAGCTGTTCGATATTCCCACCGAGACCTCTCCGCTGGCGGTGCAACCGGTAACACATCTGGGACCTGCCAACCTGCGCGGTGAGGTCGCCTTCCACCATGTGACCCTGCGTTACAACAGCGAGCACGGCGTAGTGCTCAACAACCTCACCTTTCACCTGCGTGCCGGACAGATGATGACCGTCAGCGGCCACAACGGCACCGGCAAGTCGTCGGTGCTCAAGCTGCTGATGGGCCTTTACCAGCCCCAAAACGGCAGTATCCGGCTCGACGGCATCGACCTGCGTCAGTGGAACCCGGAACGGTTGCGCACCCACGTCGCCTACCTGCCGCAACTGCCAGAGCTGTTCAGTGCCACCATTGCCACCAACCTGCGCCTGACCAACCCCACCGCCAGCGACAACCAATTGTGGCAGTCACTGGAACAAAGCGGTGCCGCCGACACCGTGCGCATGCTCAATGACGGGCTGAATCATTCTTTTCACCCGCAAACCGAGCCTAGTGACCTGCTGCATTACCAGTTGAGTCTGGCGCGCCTGTTCCTCCACCCCGGACGGCTGGTTCTCTGCGACGAATTACCTGCGCACATCATGAACGGCCCGGTGGGCGAGGCCCTATGCCGCTGGCTTGCCGGCCGCCGCGGCAACATCACGGTTATCGCGGCCAGCAGCCACCACCGCCTGCTGGAAATGGCCGACCACGGCGTGGGCCTGCGCAGCGAGGCCACGGCCTTGAGCGGCAAACCGGAGAGGGTCATCCAGGCTCTTCAGCACCAAGCCCTTTCCGGCGAAAGATTATCCCATGCGGCTTGACCTCATCGGCCAGGGTCTCAGCACCATCGGCGAGGGCCTGAAGGCCCCCGTTGCCCCTACGGTCCAACCACTGCTGGTAGAGAGCCAGCCCGAGCCCAAGCTGGCGCGCGGATTGCTGATGGTTTCCGGCCTGGGGGTATTACTGCTGCTGGGCTGGGCCGCGCTGGCGCCGCTGGACGAAGTGGCCCGTGCCGGCGGCATGCTGGTGGCGCAAGGCAATAACGCCGTGGTGCAGCATGTAGAAGGAGGTCTGCTCAAAACCATTTATGTACATGAGGGTGATGTGGTGGCCATCGGCCAGCCTCTGCTGGAACTGGATGCCACCAGCGTGACTGCCGATCTCGGCACGCTGCGCGACCGCGTAGCCTACCTGCAAAAGCAGCGCGAGCGCCTGCGGCTGGCCCTGGGCACACAAGCGCCATTGCCGCTGGCTTCGGGTATTCCCTCCCCCACCCTGCCGGCTACAACCTTGTTGCCGCCGCCGGACATCGTGACCGGCAAGTTTAACAGCATCGAACCAGCTGCGGGGCGCGACACCGCCATTGCCGCGCTGGCTGCCGACCCGCAACTAGCGGCGCTGGCGCAACGCTGGCGTCTGATGCGTGACGGCGTGCTGGCCGCCAGGCAGGAACTCGACCACGAACAAGCGCTGCGCCAGCAAGGCTTTGGCACCGCCAGCCGGGTGTACGCCGCCGAGCGCGATTACCGCAGCCAGAACCAGGCGCTGGCCGGGCTTGAATCGGATATGGCCGACCAGTTGGCACAGATTGAAAGCGAGCTCAACCAGCAAACCGAGCAGCAAAAAAAGCTGGAAGACCGGCAACGGCGCCTGGTGGTACGCGCGCCGGTGACCGGTGTGGTGCAAGCCATCAAGGTTAATACCGCTGGTGCCGTGGTGCCTGCCGGCGGCACGCTGATGGAAATCGTGCCTGCGGGCAGCCCGTTGCAGGCCTTGGTTAAATTACCTCCTGCCTATGTGGGCATGGTACATCGCGGGCAACAGGTGGCGGTGAAACTGACGGCTTACGAGAGCACGCGCTTCGGCTTTTTGAACGGCACGGTGGAGAAGATTTCGGCCGATACGGTGGCAGACGAAACCGGCCATGCGGTGTACCAGGTGTGGGTTGATATTCCACAACAGTTGCAAGGTACCACCCGCAGCTATGCGCTGCGCCCCGGCATGGTGGTCGTGGCAGCGATTGTGACCGGCCACCGCTCGGTGCTCGACTACCTGCTTAAACCCATCCGTCAAACTTTCGATGAAGCCTGGAAAGAATCATGAGCCATCAACCCTTTGGAAACCCGTTTGAACCTGTCTCGCCATCCCTCCGCGCCCTACCGGACGAACGTTGCCGCGTGCTGGTGGTGGACGACGATGCGGTGTCGCGTCACGTGATGGCCAAAGCCCTGACCCAGAATGGTTATGAGCCGCTGGAATGCACCGACGGACAGCAAGCTTATAACTGGCTGCTGCAAAACCCGCAGCGCGCCGAAGCGGTGGTGATGGACCGCAACATGCCCAAGCTGGACGGCCTGAGCGTGGTGCGCCTGTTGCGCCAGAAGCCCGAACTGGCCAGCCTGCCTGTGGTGATGGTTACCTGCTCAACCGAGCCGGAAGACATGCGTGAGAGCATCGGTGCCGGGGTATTTTATTACCTGGTCAAGCCGGTGGAATTTGACGTGTTCGCCAGCATCATCGCAGCAGCGGTCAAGGAAAGCCGTCATCGCCGCGAACTGATGCGCCAGCTTGCCCGTCGCAGCGACGACATGGCCATGCTTAAAAGGGCTTCCTTCACCCTGCAAACCGTGGCCCAGGCCGAGCGCCTGAGCCTGATGCTGGCGCCCCTCTTCCCACAGCCCGAACTCGCCCTTAAAGGCGTGGCCGCGCTGTTGCTTAACGCGGTCGAACACGGCCGCCTGCGCATTGGCTTTGAGAAAAAAGCCGCCCTTCTGCAAGAGAACCGATGGGTGGAAGAAATACGCAAGCTTGAGCGCGCGCCACAGTTTGCCAGCCAGCATGTCGAGGTCGACATCGAGCGTCTCGGCAACCGCTGCCGCCTGAGCATCCGAGATCCCGGTGAAGGTTTCGACTGGCGGAAATTCATCGATCTTTCGCCCGACCGCGCCACTGCCAAAAACGGCCGAGGCATCGCGCAGGCGCGGATTAGCAGTTTTGACAAGCTGATGTACAGCGAGGCCGGGAACATCGTAGTGGCCGAGGCTGGCGTGGCCCGCGAGCTGGAATGGTGAATTGGAACGATTTGAACAAGAAGAAGGAACGCCCCATGAAATGCCCGACAACATCCCTGGCTCTCACCACACTTCTATTAAGCGTAGCTTTTTCTCCGGCCTGGGCCGCGCCGCGTACCATTGCCGAAACGCTGGAGATTGCTGCCCACCATCCTGATATCGCCACACGCGCCGCCCGGCTGGAACAGGCGCAGGGCAGCCTTACTGCCGCCAAGGGCGCACGCTGGTTTAAAATCAGCGGTGATGCCCAGGTGGGTACACAGCATTACGACCTTGAAGGCTACTCCAAAAACACCGGTATTGCCGAAGGCAGCCTGCTGTTGAGCCAACCGCTACTCGACGGCGGCAGGCGCAGCGCAACGGTGGAAGAAATGAGCCAGCGCGTGCAGGAAGCCACCCAGAACCTGGGCTGGCAACAACGCCAGCAGCAGTTTGCCGCGGCCCAGGCCCACACCAGCCTGTGGCTGGCCCAGAAGCTGGCCGACATGACGCGGCAAGATAACGATTTTTTGACCAGAATCACCAGCAGCACCGAGCAACGCTTTGGCATGAGCGACGCCACCAAAACCGAAGTGGCGGAAGCCAACAGCCGCCTGGATGCCGCCAAGGCTGAACTGGCACAGCGCATGACCGACATTGGCGTGGCGCAGGCCAATTACATCCGCGCCGTAGGTGAAACAGTGGGCGAAGTGGCCGATCCCAGCCCGGCGATGGTCATGGCTGTCAGCGGTACATTTGACCCTACGGTGCACCCGCTGGTTCAGGCTGCACAGGCTGCACACGCGGAGGCACTGGCGCGCGTCAGCCAGGCCGAGGCCGCCGACTGGCCCAGCGTTGACCTGCTGGGCAGCACCCGCCGCAACCAGTACGATGGCACCAACTATGACCAGAAAAGCACTGACAACCGCGTGGTGCTGAGCATGGGCTATACCTTTTGGGACAGCGGCGTGACGCGCGGGCAGAAAGCCGAAGCCCGTGCCGCCCTCCAGGCCGCCGATGCCGAACTCAAGGCCACCAAACTGGAAGTTCAAAGCCAGCGCGCCGCCGCCGCCAGCCGCTGGCAAACGGCCGGTAAAAAGCTGGTGCACAGCGAAGCCGAGTTGAAGGACGCAACCCTTACCGTGCAACTGCTGATGAAGGAAGTACAGATGGGCAACCGCGAGTTGCGCGACCTGCTGGACGCCCAGCGCGACATGACCGCGGCAATGAGCAACTGGCTGCAAGCCTATGCCGGTCGCGCCGTTGCCTGGTATGACCTGCGACGTTGGGAATAGAAACCGACCCTTTTACATAAGGGCTGGCGCAGCCCGGGCAGATGTTATAGAACCGCGCCGTGCGGAAGCGTGGCCGAGTGGTTTAAGGCGCTCGCCTGGAAAGCGGGTTGGGAGCAATCCCTCGGAGGTTCGAATCCTCTCGCTTCCGCCAGTTT
>CAZROO010000001.1:148739-169770 GCA_964601735.1 uncultured Pseudomonadales bacterium | reverse complement strand
TCCGCCAGTTTTATTTCCTTCTACTTCGTTGGCGCTTCCCAGTTCCCACCCAAGGCCTTGATGAGTCCCACTGCCGAGGCCAAGCGTTGGGATTCGATATTAAGAGCGGTGTTGCGTGCGCTATAGGCGCTGCTCTGGGCGGTGGCCACGTTGAGGTAACTGACCGTGCCGGCCTTGTACTGGTTCAGCGCAATACGCAGCAGTTCGTTGGCCGATTCCACCGCCTGGGCCTGTGTCCCCGCCTGCTCGCCCAGAATGCGCACGCCCGCCAGGTTATCTTCGACCTCCTGGAAGCCGGTCAGCACCGTCTGGCGGTATTGCGCCACGCTGGTGTCGTAGACCGCCTCGGCCTGTTTGGTCTGCGCCAGAGTCGCCCCACCATTGAACAGGTTGGCCGCCAAGCTGGGCCCCACGCTCCAGAACCGCGTGGGCCAGGTCAGGAGCTTGCTCAACACGCTGCTTTCGAAACCGCCGCTCAGCCCCAATGTGATGTCAGGATAATAGGCCGCCCTGGCTACACCGATTTCGGCGTTGGCGGCCGCCGCGCGGCGTTCGGCTGCGGCGATGTCAGGGCGGCGTTCCAGCAACGCGCTGGGCACGGCCACCGGAATCGCTGGAATGGTCAGCGAGGTAGTAGTGGGCGTAATTGTCACTTCGGCGGGCGCCTTGCCAACCAGCACCGCAATCGCGTGCTCCAATTGGGCCCGCTGCAAACCCACGCCCGCCGCCTGCGACTTGGTGCTATCCAGTTGCGCCTGCGCCTGAGCAACGTCGGCCTTACCGACGATGCCTGCATTATACTGGTTTTGGGTGATTTGCAGCGATTTTTCATACGCCTTCACCGTCGCATCCAGCAGGCGCTTCTGGTCATCGGCAATTCGCAGCTGGAAGTAATCGGTCGCCAGTTCGGCCTGCGCGCTCAGCGTCACCGCCGCTAAATCGGCGGCGCCGGCCTGGGCGCTGGCGCTGTTGCTTTCCACCTGACGGCGCACGCGACCCCACACATCCAGTTCCCAACTAGCATCCAATCCCACGTTAAAGTTATTGCGCGGACCGCTGTTGCCGGTTGTGGTGCCGTTGGCGTTGACGCTGCCGTTACGGCTGCGGCTGCCGTTAGCGTTCAAGCCGAGGGTGGGGAAGTACGCGGCGCGCGCTTCCTGCACCAGCGCGCGGGCCTGGCGATATTGAGCTTCCGCCACCTTGACGTTCTGGTTGTTGATGCTCACTTGGCTCACCAGTGCATTCAATTGCGGGTCGTTAAACACTTCCCACCAGTTACCCTTTTGTTCCCTGTCGGCGGGCTGGGCCACGCGGAACGGCGCCGCGGACGACACCACCCCGGTGCCGGAAATGACGCTGACGGTCTGGCTCACCGGCGTTTCCTTGAACGCCGCGGGCGTATCGACACTGGGCCGGATGTAGTCAGGCCCTACCGAGCAGCCTGCCAAGGCGCTGGCGGCGAGAAAGCCGAGGATAAGGTGTTGGTTCAGGTGTGCTTTCATATATTCTTCCCTCTCCTTTTAAACCGGGTTGCGTGCCAGCCGCGCGGCCTGATTTTTGCCGCGGCGGCGCTGCCACCACAGGTGCAAATGGTCAAAGTACAAGTAGACCACCGGCGTGGTGTAGAGTGTCAGCAACTGGCTCACAATCAAGCCACCGACAATCGAGATACCCAGCGGCTGGCGGAATTCCGCCCCGTTCCCCGTGCCCAGCGCCAGCGGCAGGGCGCCCAGCAGCGCGGCCATGGTAGTCATCATGATGGGCCTGAAGCGCAACTGGCAGGCCTTGAAAATCGCTTCCTTCGAGTCCAACCCCTCGTCGCGCTCGGCAGCAATCGCAAAGTCGATCATCATGATCGCGTTTTTCTTCACAATCCCGATGAGCAGGATCACCCCGATAAGCGCGATGATGGTGAAGTCGATTTTAAAGGCCAGCAGAGCCAGCAGCGCGCCCACCCCCGCGCTTGGCAAGGTGGAAAGAATGGTGATGGGGTGGATGTAGCTCTCGTAGAGCATCCCTAGCACAATATAGATTGTGACCAATGCGGCCAGTATCAACACCGGCTCGCTGTCGAGCGATTCCTGAAACGCCCTGGCCGTACCCTGGAAGCTGCCGTGCAGGCTGGTGGGAGCGCCGATTTTGCCGAACATCTCGTTAATGGCCTTGGTGGCACCCTCCAGTGAGGTCCCCTCCGCCAGATTGAACGAAATGGTGGTGGCGGCAAACTGGCCTTGATGGTTCACCGCCAAGGGGGTTTTAGTGGATGCGTAACTGCTGAAGGCGGAAAGCGGAATCAGCGTATTGCTAACGGTCACGTACGTGTTCTTCAAATCTGCCGGACTTTGCCAGTACTGCGGCGCCACTTCCATGACCACATGGTACTGGTTGAGCGGATTATAAATGGTGCTGACCTGACGCTGCCCAAAGGCATCGTTCAGCACGCTATCCACCTGTGAGGGACTCAGGCCCAGGCGGCTCATCACGTCCCGGTTGAAAATCAGGCTGGTTTGCAATCCGCCGTCCTGCTGGTCGCTGTTCACATCGGCCAGTTCGGGCATTTTTTGCATGGCGGCGGAAACCTTGGGGGCCCAAGCCCGGAGTTCGGCCAAATCATCATCCTGCAACGTGTACTGGTACGAAGCCCCGCCACTTCGCCCCCCGACGCGGATATCCTGCGAGCTTTGCAACGTCAACCGTGCGCCGGGTTCCTTTTCCAGCTTGCCGCGCAATTGGTTAATGACCTCGTCGGCGCTGGCCTTTCGCTCGCTCAACGGCTTAAGCGAAATGAACATATTTCCGCTGTTACGCTGGCCGCCGCCGGTAAAACCCACCACGTTTTCCACTGCCGGATTCCCCCTCACAATCCGCATGAAATCGGACAGCTTCTGACTCATGGCCTGGAATGAAATGCTCTGGTCGCCACGGATATTCCCCATGATGCGTCCGGTATCCTGGCTGGGGAAGAAACCCTTGGGCACAATTATGTACAGGTAAACGTTAAGGGCAATGGTCGCCAGCAGCACCATCAACACCAGCGGGCCGTTATCCAGTGCCCAATGCAGCGTGCGGCTGTAGCCCTGTTGCATGGCATTGAACACACGCTCGCTGGCGCGGTATATGCGACCGTGTTTGCGGTTTTTTTCATTCTTCAGCAAGCGCGAGCACATCATCGGCGTGACGGTCAGGCTCACCAGCAGGCTCACGCCGATGGCAGCGCTCAGCACCACCGCAAACTCGCGGAACAGGCGGCCCACAATCCCACCCATCAGCAGAATCGGCAAAAACACCGCCACCAGCGACAGGCTCATCGACAGTACGGTAAAGCCCACTTCGGCCGCCCCCTTCAGCGCCGCTTCAAACGGCTTCATGCCGTTCTCGATATGGCGGGAGATATTCTCCAGCACCACAATCGCGTCATCCACTACAAAACCGGTGGCCACGGTCAATGCCATCAGCGAGAGGTTATCGAGGCTGAAGCCGCCCAGATACATGACTGCAAAGGTACCCAACAGGCTCACCGGCACCGCCACGCTGGGAATAAGCGTGGCCCGCCCGCTGCGAAGGAAAACGAACACCACGCCAATCACCAGCGCGATGGAGATGAGCAGCGACATTTCCACGTCGTGCAACGCGCGACGAATGGTGGGCGTGCGGTCCATCATGATGGAAAGCTCGATGTCCTTGCCCAGGGCGGCGCGCAACGCCGGCAGCAATGCATTCACCCGGTCGACCGTGCTGATGACGTTGGCCCCCGGCTGCTTGAACATGATGATGAGCACTGCGGCTACGCCGTTGGCCATACCTGCGTTTCGGATATCGGTTACCGAGTCGGTCACCTCGGCCACGTCGCGCAGGCGCACCACCGAACCGTTTTTGTAAGCGATAATCAGCGGCTGGTAATCGATGGCACGATTGGCCTGGTCGTTGCCGTAAATCTGCCAGCGATGCTCCCCGTTCTCCAGCGCACCCTTGGCCTTATTGGCGTTGGCGGCCGAAAGCGCGGTACGCACGCCTTCCAGCCCGATGCCGTAGTGATTCAATGCATTGGGGTTCAATTCCACCCGCACGGCGGGCAGAGAGCCCCCACCCACCGTCACCTGCCCGATACCTTCCACCTGTGCCAGCTTTTGCGCCAGGACGGTGCTGGCGGCGTCATACATCTTGGCCTTACCGACAACATTGGAAGTCAGCGCCATAATCATAATCGGCGCATCGGCAGGGTTCACCTTGCGGTAGGTCGGATTACTCGGCATGCCGCTAGGCAGCAGGCTGCGCGCGGCGTTGATGGCCGCCTGCACGTCCCGCGCCGCGCCATTAATGTCGCGGTTCAGCCCGAATTGCAGCGTCACCCGCGTGCTGCCCTGCGAGCTGCTGCTGGTCATTTCGGTCACGTCGGCAATCCGGCCCAGCGCGCGTTCTAGTGGCGTGGCCACGGTAGCAGCCATGGTGTCGGGGCTGGCGCCGGGCAAACTGGCCTGGACTGAGATGGTGGGGAAATCCACTTCCGGCAACGGGCTAACCGGGAGAAGAAAATAACTGACGGCTCCCGCCAGAATCACCCCCAGCGCCAGCAGGCTGGTGGCCACAGGCCGGTGCACAAATGGCCTTGAGATGCTCATGACTTCTGGCTCACTTGCGCTTGCCTTTCAATGGCGGCGGCATATCCGGCATGTTGATGGCGGCCCCTTGAATCTCCGGGTCCGGGTTCATGCCCAGACGCTTATGCCGCCACCCGGCCATACGCTTGCCCAGCCTTTCAAAGCCCAGGTAAATCACCGGCGTGGTGAACAGCGTCAGTAACTGGCTCACCAGCAACCCGCCCACCATCGTGATGCCCAGCGGGTGGCGCAACTCGGAACCCACACCCGTGCCAATCATCAGTGGCAACGCCCCCAGCAGCGCCGCCATGGTGGTCATCAGAATCGGCCGAAAGCGCAGCAGGCAAGCCTGGTAAATCGCCTCACGCGGCAGCAGGCCCTGCACGCGTTCGGCCTCCAGCGCAAAGTCCACCATCATGATGGCGTTTTTCTTCACAATCCCAATGAGCAGGATGATGCCAATGATAGCGATGATATCGAGGTCGTTGCCGCTCAACAACAAGGCCAGCAGCGCGCCCACGCCCGCACTGGGCAGGGTGGACAGGATGGTTACCGGGTGAATGTAACTTTCGTAAAGCACGCCCAGCACGATGTACATCGTTACAACCGCGGCCAGAATCAGCAGCAGCGTGTTGGTGAGACTGGCCTGGAAAGCCGCAGCCGCACCCTGGAAGGTGATTTGCAGCGCGGCAGGCGCGTTGATGTCTTTCTGCGCCTGGGTCATCGCCGCAGTCGCCTTGCCCAGCGAACTGCCCTGCGCCAAGTTGAACGACACCGTCGCCGCCGGGAATTGCCCGAGGTGGCTGACGGAGAGCGACACCGTCCGTTCCTCGATTTTGGCAAAGGCAGAGAGCGGCACCTGGGTGCCATTGCTGCTGCCCACGTAAATATTATTGAGCGCCGCCGGGCCATTGCCAAACTGAGGCTTTACCTCCAGCACCACGCGGTACTGGTTGGCCTCGGTGAAGATGGTGCTTATCAGCCGCTGGCCAAAGGCATTGTACAGTGCGCTATCCACCGCCGCCATGGTCACGCCCAACCGCCCGGCCACATCGCGGTTGACGTTGACGTAAGCCTGCAAGCCATTGGTTTGCAGGTCGCTGGCCACGTCAGTCACCTCCGGCAGGGCTTTCAGCTTGTCCACCAGTTTGGGCACCCATTCGGCAAGCTCGGCGGGGTCAGGGTCCTGCACGCTCATCTGGTACTGCGTGCGGCTGATACGATCCTCAATAGTGATGTCCTGCACCGGCTGCATGTACACCTGCACGCCGGACAGATGGCTCAGGCTTTCCTGCAGGCCGCGAATCACCGCCTGCACGTTGTCGCGCTCGCCGTGCGGCTTCAGGTTCACCAGCATGCGGCCGCTATTGAGCGTGGCGTTGGTGCCATCCACACCAATGAAGGACGACAGGCTTTTCACCGCCTTATCGGCCAGAATGACATCGGCCACCTGTTCTTGCCGCTTGGCCATTGCGGCATACGAGCTGGACTGCGGCGCATCCACAATCACCTGAATCTGCCCGGTGTCCTGAACCGGGAAAAACCCTTTGGGCACGATAACGTAAAGCAGTACCGTCAGCACAAACGTGCCCAGCGCCACCAGCAGCGTCAGCTTCTGGCGATCCAGCACCCATTTCAGCGCTACACCGTAGCGCTCAATGATGTTATCGAAGAAAGCCCCGGCCTGGTGGTAGAACCTGCCTTGTTTTTCTTCGGGCACATGCTTCAAAATCCGCGCGCACATCATCGGCGTCAGGGTCAAACTCACAAAAGCCGAGATCAGAATCGACACCGCCAGCGTAATGGCGAACTCGCGGAACAGCCGTCCCACCACGTCGCCCATGAACAGCAACGGAATCAAAACGGCGATAAGCGAGAAGGTGAGAGAGATGATGGTGAAACCGATCTGCTGCGCGCCTTTTAGGGCCGCCTGCATCGGTTTTTCGCCTTCCTCGATGTAGCGGGAGATGTTCTCAATCATCACAATGGCGTCGTCGACGACGAAGCCGGTGGCGATGGTAAGTGCCATCAGTGTCAGATTGTTGATGCTGAAACCACACAAATAAATCACGCCAAAGGTGCCAACGAGCGACAGCGGCACCGCCACACCGGGAATGAAGGTGGCAGGCCAACTGCGCAGGAACAGGAAAATCACCATCACCACCAGGGCCACTGCCAAGGCCAGTTCGAATTTCACGTCGTTCACGCTGGCGCGGATGGTGGTGGTGCGATCGGAAAGCACAGTCACGTCCACACCGCCGGGCATGGTATTTCGCAGTTTGGGCAGTAGTTCGTTGATACCGTTCACCACCTGGATGACGTTGGCGCTTGGCTGGCGCTGAACGTTGACGATGATGGCGGCGGTATGGGTGGCCGGCGTGTTTTTGCCTGCGGCGGTACCCGCCCAGGCGCCCAGATGCACATTCTCGGCACCGTCAATTACATCGGCCACATCGCCCAGCCGCACCGGTGCGCCGTTTTTAAAGGCGATAATCACCTGGGTATACTCAGCGGCCGATTTAATCTGGTCGTTGGCGTCAATGGTGCTGGCCTGCATGGGGCCGTCAAAACTACCCTTGGCGCCGTTGACGTTGGCACCGGTCACGGCATTGCGCAAATCGTCCATGCTCAGGCCGTAGCTGGCCAGCGCGGTGGGGTTCGCCTGGATGCGCACTGCCGGCCGCTGGCCGCCATTGATGCTCACCAGACCTACGCCCGGCAATTGCGAAAGCTTTTGCGCCAGCCGCGTATCCACCAGATCTTCCACCTGCGGCAGTGGCATGTTTTTGCTGGTGACGGCCAGCGTCATAATCGGCGTGTCGGCGGGGTTAACCTTGCTGTAAATCGGCGGCGTCGGCAGGTCGGTGGGCAAGAAGTTGCCTGCGGCATTAATGGCAGCCTGCACTTCCTGCTCGGCCACATCCAAACTCAGGCTAAGCGTAAACTGCAACGTAATGACAGAGGCGCCGCCACTGCTGGTGGAGAGCATCTGGTTCAACCCGGGCATCTGGCCAAACTGAGTTTCCAGCGGCGCAGTTACGTTGCTGGTTATCACCTCGGGGCTGGCGCCGGGGTACAGCGTCACCACCTGGATGGTGGGGTAATCCACCTCCGGTAACGCTGCGAGCGGCATTTGTCTGTAGGCCATGATGCCCGCCAGCAAAATGGCCACCATCAATAAACTTGTGGCCACCGGGCGGAGGATAAAGAGCCGGGACGGATTCATGCATCCCTACTCTTGCTGCGGCGCAGAGGCGTTGCCGCGGCGGTGGCGCCATCCGTGTGTGCCGCTCACCGGCGCAGCATCGGGAGCAGTGCCGGATACCTGATTGCCATCCGGCACTGGCATGGTACCGGAGATGCCGCGATTGACCACGCTCACCTTGGCGCCATCCTTCAGCCGGTCGGTACCATCCACCACCACGGTCTCGCCCAGTTGCAGGCCGCTGGTGATGCTGGTGCCCCCACCATCACTGGCATCCTGCGCCGGGCCGGTGGTCACGTTACGCTGGTGTACCACGCCGTTCTCCACCACCCACACAAAGGTGCCCTGCGGACCGCGCTGCACGGCGGCAGTCGGCACAAGCAAGGCGTTCTGAATATTCTGCAAGGTCAGGTGGATGTTCACGAACTGGTTGGCGAACAGCTTGTTGTCGGCATTGTCGAACAACGCCTGCAGCTTGACCGTACCGGTGGTGGTATCCACCTGGTTGTCCACCGCCGTCAGACGGCCCAAGGCCAGTTGCACCTTGTCGTCGCGGTCGAACGCCGCCACTGGAACCATTTGGGGCACCACGGTACCGCTCACGTCGCCACCCCCTTCACCACCCTGGTTGCCGCCCATCAACTGCATGATGGCGGGAATGTTATTTTCCGGCACCGCAAACACCGCCTGAATCGGCTGCAACTGGGTAATCACCACAATGCCGTTGGTGTCACCAGCATGCACGATGTTACCCAAATCGACCTGATGAATCCCCGCGCGGCCGCTAATCGGCGCCTGCACCTTACTGTAGGTAATTTGCAGTTTGGCATTGGCCACGGCGCCCTGGTCGCTCAGCACCGCGCCTTCGTACTGTTTGACCAGCGAGGCCTGGGCATCGAGCTGCTGTTTGGCAATCGAGTCTTGCGCAAACAAAATCTGGAAGCGATCCAGGTCAATCCTGGCATTCGCCAGCAACGCTTGGTCGCGCGTCAGTTGACCTTGCGCCTGCAACAGCTGGGCCTGATAGGGTCGAGCATCCAGCTCGGCCAGCACGTCGCCCTGCTTCACCATCTGGCCGTCCCGAAAGTTCAGCTTCATCAACTGGCCGTCCACCCGGCTGTGCACGGTGGCGGTGGCGGCGGGCGTCATGGTGCCCAGCTCGGTCAGCATCACCTGCACGTCACCGCTGGTTACCTGGCTTACACCCACAGTACCGGCCGCGCCACGGCCACCACGGAAACCATGCTGCTCGGCGGTTAACGTGGGCTTGTGGGTAAACAGGTAATAACCACCCGCCACAAGCACCACGGCCACCACAGCCCACACCACTCTCTTGCGCGATGTGCTTACGCTTGACTGGCCCCCACGCTTATCCACGGGGGGCAGCTTAGCCCGCCCTTCGCTAAAATTCATATCAAAACCTCGCTTTTGCCTTTTGCTTCAGCCACAAAACGCCGAATGCACAAACATCGCCCGCTCCACGGGCAAATACCGTCTCCCAGACGGCCCTATTTACGCAATGACAGGCGGCGCACGAGGCAGGGCCGCGACAATCGCAAGCCCTTCAACAGGTAAATGCAGAACCGCAGGAGGCGAACCATACGCCTGAGCAACCACAGGTACATACGCGGTGGCTGACGGGCCGTCCAACGTCAGCCTTTCGGCAAACTGGGCCAGAACATCGTGATGATTGTAGCATTTATGGATATGAAAGACATGGTGGGCCACGCGGTACATGGCCAGCGCCTGCACGGTCACCAGGGTAAGCAGCATAACACCCACCAGCAACGGGCGTAACCGGTTCAGCATGGGCGCGGCACAAGCGTTCACGACCACACCTTACGCCTCATTTCTGGCATGGTCGACCTTTTAACCTGTACCCAAAAAGAAGAGATGACAGAATCAGGCCCGCCCCCTGACATCCAAAGAAGTCCGAGCCGAGCGTTCACGATATCGCTAGCCATTCTATTATATGGGCAGATCGTAATAGACCGCCGAAAGGCGGCATGTATTATGCTCCACCAGTTAAATGAAGGTAACTCAGCCAGGTTGCCTATCGGCCCTGGGGCTGACCAGGATTGGTAAATACACGATGGTGAACAGCGCAAATGCCAACATCCATAGCACACCCGCTACGATAACCGTGACTACATAAAACTGCGGCAACAAGAGCCCACCGGCCACCCGTACCAGAGCCGCCGCCATAAGGCTGACATAGGCGGCTGCAATAGGCCGGCTTACCTGCAACCGGCGCCCACTATGGCCGAGACTTACGCGCGTCATCATGGCCAGCGTCATCATGCCGATCGACCCCAGCGTCAGCCCATGCAGTGCCAGGGAAAATGGGACCTCACTCCGAAAAGCCGACAGGCCTTCCAGCCCCAACCCCGCAATCATTCCCAGATAACCTGCATGCAAAACCCAGACTATCGGCATGTGCAACGTGCGGTGGCCATGCCAATAACACAAGCGGGCAAGGTTGGCGCCCGCGGCAGCCAGGGCCAGGGCGCCCGCAACCCGTGAATCAAATCCAAGCACACACCCCCCTAACGCCAGCAAGGCAATCAACCCCACCGCCGTTACTTCCAGCCAGCCCGGCGGGGTCATAGCAACCACCACTCCCTCCAGCTTCAGGGCGTTATGGGTGAACAGCGGCACAATCCGTCCGGCAAATACCGCAATCATCAACACCACCAAATGAACCGCCACGTAAAGTGCATGGCGTGCATCGAATACCGGCAGGCCTCGCAGCATATCAATGTGAATAGCAAGGTTGCATAAAGCCAGCCCAAGAATCAGCACAAAGAAGACCACGTTGCGCCACTTTTCCGTCTTTACCACCGCAGGGAGTAAAACCGCAGCCAATACCGGCATGAACAACATATCCACCAGCATCGCCATTAAGGGGTAGGCGCCAGCCATCAGCATGCCCCCCCTGCCGGCAAGCCAAAGCCCGGCCAGCAGCCCTAATCGCCATGAGCACACCGGCCGTGCCTTGGTCCAATTAGGTACAGCGGTTAATAGAAACCCGGCGATGACCGCCGCCGTATAGCCGAAAATCATTTCATGGCCGTGCCAGACGGCGCTATCGGCCCAGAGCGGTAACAATACATGGCCGGCCACGTAAACCTGCATCCATAACGCTACGGCCAGCAGGCCGTATAGGGATGCCAACAGAAAGAACGGTCTGAACCCGACGGCAAACAGGTTAAATCGGGGAGCCATCTTAAATTCAATCGACATGGCCGCATCATACCCGCCTTATCCGTTTGATGACAGTCCGGAATAGTAATTTAGACCAGGCTACTTGCGACAATAACAGGGACAGGCCGCTACAGGGATTACCGGTTAAGTTCAAAATACTGCTGCCGACTTTCAGCCCAGCGTTTTTTTATTGGCAATGCTCAAAAAAACGGTCGCCGCCGCCCTTAAGCGCAGCAAAAACCCTTAAGTTCCACCTGATATTCACAGCGGGGAGAAGGCATCTTTAATTTAATACGACTGTCCTATGGTGGCATGCGAGGCTTTGAGGTTGGAGAGTTCATATGCAGGGGGTCACAACCTTGGGTCCCGATCCAGCCCACCCCCATTTATAAACCGAACGAAGAGAGAACAATGAAATAGGGAGTCAATAAGATGAAAAAAATACTGATGACCGCCGTTGGTGCTGTCGGCCTCGTATTGGGGGTAGCGATGGCAGTCCCTGCCGGGGCTCAAACAGGTGGCGGATTGAATAATAGTTTCGGCAACTTCGGTAACAGCGCCCTCAATAACAATGCTTTTACCACTAACAGTAGCGGTTTTGGTGGAGGTGGTGGAGGCAATAACCACACGGGATCGGCTAATATCACCCTATTTACCCTGAGCGGTTTTTCCAATGCCACTGGCAGCCAGAGCAGCGTCACTCCCAACGGTACCAGCACCGTCCACAACATTGGTACGACGGGCACCGGTACGAGCGCCCCTCTCACATCGACTGGGATGGGCGGTGGATCCAGTGGGTTGATTGACCTCTCGAGCCTGATGCACAACAACAGCGGTTACCAAGCCGGTACGACCGCGAGCCGCCAGACGACGGACAGCATGTCTCACATCCTAACCAGTCAGGCGAGCACCCTGAATCAGGATCAGGCCTATCAGAACGCTTCCCAATACCAATCGTCTGGTAGCATGACCAACCAAGGCATCACCTGGAACAATACCTTCGGCAACAACTCGACCGCGCTCATCAATAACGAGCAAACCAGCCAGAGCAGCTTTGAAAGCCTGGCGCAAAACAGCACCGATAACGAAGGTTATACGACTTTCGTGAATAATAACTAAATCGAACACACAGCCGAAGGAAAGGGGCGGCCTGGCCGCCCTCTTTTACGGGCCACGCCTTTGAACGTAGCGGTATTCTTGAGTTTCATCTGATATTCACAGCGGGGAGAAGACATCCTTAATTTATTGAAATTGCCGTATTTATTGTAAGGTGTGCCCCACCCCTTAAACGAAGCAACAAGTAAGTTTAAGGAGAAAAAATGAAACACGTGCTTATCACTGTCATTATGGGCTCCGCGGCATTAAGCGTGGCTGCATTCCCGGCAAATGCAGCAGGTCTGCAATTGGGGAACAGGCTGAACAGCGCTCTCAATAACTGTGCCTTCAATAACAATCATCATCACGGCTGGAATCGTTCCGGTTGGAGCGGCCACCACTCCGGCTGGGGCGGCGGGGAAAGGCACGATCACCATCGCTTTGACCATCGTCATCACGGCTTTGGCAATGGCAACGGTATGGGGATGAATGGTATCAGCGGGTTTAACGGCCTGGGCAGCCTCATCGATCTTTCCAGTTTGTTGCAAAATGCCGGTAACAACGACACTCAAACCGGAACCGCCGCCGCCCAGGTATCGACCAATAGCCTGTCGCACGTGATTGCCAGCCAGTCCAGCTACAGCAACAAGGACCAAGCTTACATCAACCTGCTGCAACTCCAATTGTCCGGCAGCATTACGCCCCAAGGCGGCATTACCTGGAACGATATTTTCACAGCTGAATCCATCGCGCTCATCAATAACGAGCAAAGCAACCAGAGCAGCTATGAAAGCCTGGCGACGAATAGCACCAACGCCGAAGGATACACCATTTTCAGTTCTGGGCAGTAGAACCGGTCAATCAGGGGGGTAGTTCAAACCACCCCCTTCATTTTTATTCCCGCTTCGCGTATCTTGCCTTAACGCTTTGTAAAAGGAATAGAGAATGTACGCGCGTTCGTCACTTTCGGTTCTTTCCCTCTGGCTGATGGCGGGCGTCGCCGCAGCCCAGGTTCCGGCCATTCCGGCCAGCACCCAACCGGGCGCCGTTGAGCGGCGGATTCCGATCCCCGCAGGACGGCAACCGCAACAGGCAGCCAAAATATCCATCCTTGAAACACCTGCCGCCCCGCCCGGTGCCGAAAAGGTTTCATTCTCACCCACCTCGGTGCATTTGGCGGGCAGTACCGTCATTGACCGTCGCGTTGTCAGAGCGTGGGCGCGGCAACACCATACCACCACAGTGGCCGGGGTTTACGACTTTGCCGCTTCCCTTACCCTGCGCTATCACAAGGCCGGGTTTATTTTGTCGCGCGTCGTGGTCGATGAAGCCAATCCCAAAACCGGTGTGGTGCGCCTGCGCGCCGAAGAAGGCCATTTCACCGCTGTCCTCTTCCGCTACAAAAAGACCGTCCGGCGCGGGCAAGTGTCAAGCCAGTTCAAAGCGGCAGAAAAACGCATTAAGAAGGAAATCCCGGCCAACGTCCATACGCTGGAACGCGAGTTGCTGCTCATCAACAACATGCCGGGGCTCTCTGCCCGTTCGCAGGTGGCCTCGATCGGGCCCGCCCGTTATGTGCTGGGCATCACGGTCGACCGGAAACCCCTCAGCGGCTCCTGGCAGGTCGATAACCGCGGCACACGCTACCAGGGGCCGTTGCAGGGCACCGCTGGTATCAATCTGAACGACGCCTTCAACGACGGCGGCACCCTGAGCCTGCGCGGCACGGTAACGCCGGTGCTAAGCCAGTTGCGTTATGGTGAGGTTGCTTACAGGCACCCCCTTGGCACCGAGGGGCTTAGCGCCAGGTTGCGCCTTGCCAGCTCGCGCAGCAAACCGGGCTTTACACTGGCGCCGTTCGACGTACAGGAGCGTGACGACCGGGTCGATGCCGCGCTTGACTACCCGTTGCTGCTGACAGAGCGCAAGTCGCTCAAGCTCAGCGGTATCTTCAGTGCCGAAAATGCCGCGACGTCGTCTCTTTCCAACCAGATTTTCAACGACAAAGTCCGGGCGCTGCGGGCCAGGCTGGACTGGAACAATAACGACGACCTCCAGGGCACCAATGCGGCCACACTGGAGCTGAGCCGTGGCATCAAAGGGCTGGGCTCCAGCCGGCGTGGCGACCCTTCCAGCAACCCCGCCGCCAAGCCGAATTTCACCAAGCTGTCCATGATGGCCGGACGCGAGCAAAGAATTCCCCAAAGCAATTTCAGCGTGGCCCTGACCGCCACCGGGCAGTACAGCGACAGTCCGCTGTATGAATCCGAACAGTTCAACCTGGGCGGCGAACAATTCTTGAGCGCCTACGATTCCGGCGAGCATGCGGGCGACAGCGGTGCGGCCATCCGCCTGGAGCCGCGCTATACCCATCCGATGCAGGGCTGGGTAAGGGGTGTCCAGGGTTACGCTTTTATCGACCGTGGTTTTACTTTCAGCCGTGCCAGTGCCCAGAGTTACCACCAGCTGGAATCGGCCGGGGTGGGCATACGCCTGGCCGCCGCCGACAACTACACGGCAAGCGTGGAGCTGGCCAAGCCGCTGCTTGGCGACGTAGCCACACATGGCGACAAGGACCCGCGCATTTTCTTCAAGATCGGGAAAAGTTTTTAATTACTGGCAAAACCAACCTGGTGAGGGCGCCTTTTATCAAGCTTCCGCATGTTGGCTTCCGTCCGCCGTTTTTACATCACGGCATTAGTGGTGTATAAGGCCGCCCATGCGGTCTTTCTGGAAAGAGCTAGGCTTCGGGTTACGCGTTGCCTTTCCCACCATTTTCATTGTCATCGTGTTCGGCCTGCTGGCGGTGCCTTATGTGGACAAGCTTATTGAGCATTGGTCCAATTACGACCTGACCGGCAGGTCACGGCTTATCGCCAGCACCTTCGACGGCAACAGGTTGGCCGAACTTCAACAGCCGAATAACCCGAAAGCCAAACACTTCCTCAACCAGATACGGGGGGATGAGAAACTGTACGCCTTGGGCTTCTGCGGCCTGGACGGGACTCTTCTGAATAGTAGTGACCGTTTCTTCAAGGACTTTGCCTGCCCCAAGATGGAAAGCAACGGCAGCCTCAAAGAGCAAGTGAGCAAACTGGACCAGCCCAACGGCCTGTCGTTGCACGTGGCCGCCATTCCCATGGAAAGCATCCCCAACGATGATGAAGCCACCTCCCCACCCAAGCCGCAGTCCATCGGCTGGCTGGTATTGATGCATGACCGCGCCTTCATTGCCAGCCGAGGTGCCGAAACCACCCAATATATCCTGTATTCGCTGATGACCGGCGGCGTAGTGATTGTCGTGCTGACACTCCTGGTCGCCGAGCTGACCCGTTTGAGTTGGTTAAGAAGCTTGCGCAGGGGCATCCGGCGGCTACAAAGCGATACGCCGGCGAGCAGGTCTTTCAGCCCTCTTTTTCAGGATATCCGGGGATTGGTCGGCCAACTGGAAAGCGAGCGGCGTGTATGGGATGCCGAAGCCCTGCGCCAAATCATGCGTTACGACCTGAGCGGCGAGGAAGTGTTCGTGGTGAGCAACCGCGAGCCCTACGCGCATCATCTGGAAAAGGACGGCAGCATCCGGCTCGAACGCCCGGCGGGCGGCGTGGCAACAGCGCTGGAGCCGATCGTCAGTGCCTGTGGCGGTACCTGGCTGGCCTGGGGCAGCGGCAGCGCCGATAAAACCGTGGCAGACAAACAGGGCGCCATTCACCTGCCGCCCGAAAAACCCCGGTTCACCTTGCAGCGTGTATGGTTAAGCGAAGAGGAACGCAAAGGATATTACAACGGGTTCGCCAATGAGGGCTTGTGGCCGCTCTGCCTGCTGACCCATACGCGTCCGATTTTCAGGAGCAAGGATTGGGAAACGTACAAGGCCGTTAACCAGAAGTTTTGTGATGCGCTGGTTAAAAAAGCCAAAACGCCCAACCCGATTATCCTGGTGCAGGATTATCATTTTGCCCTGTTGCCCAAAATGCTGCGCGAGGCCTTACCGCAGGCCACCATCGTCACCTTCTGGCACATTCCCTGGCCCAACGCCGAACAGTTCGGCATCTGCCCCTGGCGCGAAGAAATTCTCGACGGCCTGCTCGGTTCGCACATCTTGGGCTTCCATACGGTGCACCACGCCCATAATTTCCTCGACTCGGTACAGCAAACTATGGAAGCGCGAGTAGACTTCGCCCGTAGCACGATTACTTACGGCGGCAATCACACGCAGGTCAAAAGCTACCCGATTTCAATTGCCTGGCCGACATCCGAAGAAGCGGCGCAGGCACCGGATGTCACCCTCTCCCGCCAGCAAGTGCTGGCCGAAAACAACCTGGGCAAGAGCATCAAGATCGGGTTGGGTGTGGACAGGCTTGATTATACCAAAGGGTTATTGGAACGCTTCCAGGCGCTGGAACGCTTCCTTGAGCGTTATCCTGAGAACACCGGCAAATGCTGTTTCCTGCAAATCGTTTCGCCGAGCCGTACCGATATCTCAAAATACCTCCATTATGCCGAGGATGTACGGACGGAAGTAGAGCGTATCAATGCCCGTTTTGCAAAACCCGGCCACCCTCCCGCCATCATCCTGCGTGAGAAGCACCACGACCGCGCTGCGCTAACGTTATACTACCGGGCGGCCGACTACTGTTTCGTAAGCAGCCTGCATGACGGAATGAACCTGGTGGCCAAGGAATTTGCCGCGGCCCGCGACGACGAACGCGGCGTACTGCTGCTCAGCCGCTTTACCGGTGCCGCCCTGCATATGCCGGATGCCCTGCTGGTGAACCCTTATCACCTCGACGAATGCGCCAGCGCCATTCACCAGGCCGTCACCATGCCCCCTGCCGCCCAGCAGCAACGCATGCAGGCCATGCGCCGCCAGGTGCGGGAATACAATATCTACCGCTGGGCCGGTAAAATGCTGCTGGATGCAGGCGAGGTGCGCCGACTGGACGCTCAGGCCTCAGCCGAGCCCCCCATGCCTGCACAACGGAAGTAGAGGTAAACCAGCGTGACAACCAACGACCAGGCACGATACCGTAAAAACGCCTTGGCTTGTTTGTAGCATTCCTGTCGCCACAGGTCCTTTCCATCCATACGCTGCGTACAGAACCTTGCCAGCAAATGAAAGTAGTCGATTAGATCACGCTTGTTTGGCCGTGTAACTTGGCGCATGAAGCTCTCCCGCCAGCGATGAATTTGCGCGGCGGTGGAAAGATTGCCGTCAACGTTTTCGCGTAGGCATTTCAAGCTGATGGCATCGCGGGTGGCTTGCTGCTCTTCTTTGCGTTTGGCACTGACCGATCCATGATGAACCCGCCGCAGCAACAAGCGCTCAGGCAGGGCGGCCATTTCTCCCAGTTTGCTCATGCGCGACCATAGCTCGTAGTCTTGCGCCACATGGTATTTCTCGTCATAAGTCATATTGGTCGAGGCCCGCCACATCACCACGGGGTGCAGGCAGGGACTATCAAAAAGCATACGCCACCGCATGGCAGTATCCGACAAGGGAGAATTTTTCTGTATCGGCAAAGGACGACCAGCTTCATCGATATCGGTGCGCTGGGTACTTAACAGAACCACTTTGGGATGAGCGTCCAGAAAAGTCACCTGCTTCTCTAATCGCAGAGGAGGATAAAGGTCGTCGGCATCAGCGCGGGCAATATATTTCCCACGGGCAGCCTTCAAAAGCACATTCAACGATGCGGTCAGTCCTTGGGGTTTTTTATGATGAAACAACCTGATACGAGGGTCGATTTTGCCGTATTTCTTTAAAATATCCGAGGTTGCATCCGTTGAGCCGTCGTCCATACACAGCAGTTCAAAGTCATCAAACGTCTGGGCAAGCAGCGAGTCGAGCGTCGCAGGCAAAAAATGCTCTTCGTTATGCGCGGCCATAATGATGCTGACGATTGGTTCTTTAGCCATTACAGGGTTTCCAGATAAGCACTAAGTCCGGGGAGGTTCTTATAGTGATGCGTCCCCCAGCCCAAATCATTGGGGACCTTGAGATTGGCGACGACGTCATCAATCATAACGTACATTGCGCCGTCCAACGCAACCTTCTCTCTCAAAGCCTCGTAAAACTCCTTCATCGGCTTGGCAGCCCCCAACTCGCAGGAGAATGCCCACGCATCGACAATTTCTTCCACCGGCAAAAAACGCCTTAAAATGCCAGCCCGGTCTTTATCCTGATTACTGGCAATCGCATTTTTCCATCCCTGGTTCTTCATTTCCTTCATCAGGGCCATCAGGGGCACATTAAGCTTCACTTCCCTGCCATGCCAAAGCCTTAACACCTGATCAGGGAGATCGGACACCAGCCCGGACTCCTTAGCCAGCAAGCCCAACAAATCATAGGCACGGACTTCTCCCTGCAAACAGGCTTGCCACCGTTCATCCTCACCAAGCGCCCGATAAAGCCCACGCGCCTCCGGCGAAAACCCGCTGCGCCAGTCGGTTTCCCAAGGAAGCTCATCAACGAGCACACCGTCAATATCCCAGCATAGCCACCCTTTTGCAGGCAAAGAAAAAACCTCTCTAAATTCCGTTTCCCCAACCTATCAAAACAGCCTTTCCCTGGCCAGCAAGGGTTGGAGGTGATTAATTTTTTATCCAAATTAGGCTTGGAAAATTACTGTGTTTCATGCATGTTTCACCTAACAACGGGAGAGATAAGTCTTGAAATCGCACTTTTTGTGGGGCGCGTTGGCGCTGACATTCTTAAGCGGCACGGCGCTGGCGCAGGTGAGCGTACCGGCCACCGCCCAGCCGGGCCGGGCGCCCGAACAACTGCAACCGCAGCAAGTGCAGCCGAACGTCGATTTAAGCGTGCCGCAAGGTGTCCCCGCCGCCAACGCACCGGCAGGCAGCAGGGAAGTCAGGTTCCTGCTCAAAACCCTCAACATCCGCAACGTCACGGTTTACAAGCCGGGAGACCTTGAGCCGATTTACAAGCCCTACCTCGGCAAGGAAATCACCCTGCAAGACCTCTACACCATCGCCGCCGCGCTAACCGATAAATACCGCCGCGACGGCTATATCCTCTCGCAAGTGGTGGTGCCGACGCAGAACGTCAAGGACGGCCACGTCGAGCTTGAGGCCCTGGAAGGCTTCATCGGCCAGGTGCACGTACAAACCGCACCCGGGCTGGAGCACCTCGCAGGTACCACGTCGCTGCGCCATAGCGCCCAGCGGCTGGAAGGCATGAAGCCCCTCACCCGTAAAGCACTGGAACGCAACCTGCTGCTGCTGAACGACCTGCCCGGCATGCATATCAAGGCAGTGGTCAAGGCCTCGCCAAACATGCCCAATGCCGCCGACCTTTACCTGC
Source organism: uncultured Pseudomonadales bacterium (assembly GCA_964601735.1). Taxonomy (GTDB): domain Bacteria; phylum Pseudomonadota; class Alphaproteobacteria; order UBA2136; family UBA6156; genus DATAJX01. Next base: position 150,344 of record CAZROO010000001.1, on the reverse strand, counting down.
TGGTCACGCGCAGCCGGGTTAACGGCTTTGCCGAAACCGACAACCGCGGCAGCCGCTTCCTCGGCCCCTGGCAATTCCAGGCGGGTATGACGATTAACCAGGTGTTCGATGAAAAAGACGCTGTCAGCGTCCGTGCCGCCACCGCCTACCAGCCGAATGAAACCAAGTTCGGCGAGCTGGCCTACCGGCGCCGCCTGATGGACAACGGCCTAAGCATGCAGCTCAAGGCCAGCACCAACCCCACGCAGCCCGGCTCGACGCTCAAAAACTTCGACGTTCGCGGCAGGGATCAGGACTACCAGGCCGAGCTCGATTATCCGCTGCTGCGCACCACCAATAAAAACCTGAATGTCTACGGCAAGCTCGAGGCGCGTAACGTCCAAACCGACATCCTCGACACCTTGATCTCCAAAGACAACATCCGCGCCGCGCGGGTCGGGGGCACGTTCACCAATACTGACAAATACCTCGGCAGCAACCTGGTCAACCTGGAAATGAGCCACGGTCTCAAGGTGCTCGGCGCATCCGACCGCAGCGACCCGGTCAGCCACCCAGCGGCTTCTCCCACTTTCACCAAGTTCAACGCCACCGCCAGCCGCGAGCAGTTCATCCGCAACTCCGGCTTCTCGCTCTACGGCGCGGTCACCGGCCAGTACGCTACCAACGCGCTCTATGCGGCCGAGGAATTCGGCCTGGGCGGCGAGCAGTTCGGCAGCGGCTACGACCCCTCCGAAATCACCGGCGACAGCGGCGCGGCCGTGCGGCTGGAAACCCGTTACGCCATCCAGCACCGCATCCCCTACGTGGTGCAGGCACAGCCATATGCGTTCTACGACATCGGTGTAGTACACAATCGTGACCCCGGCGCAGGACTCTCCGCCAACCAAAGCCTAGCCTCCGCCGGTGTGGGTATCCGCGTCGCGGCGGTCGAGGGCTTTGCCGGGTCGCTCGAAGTGGCCGAGCCGCTCACCCGCCAGGTGGCAGGCCTGGGCAACGACAAATTCCCGCGCGTGTTCTTCAAGCTCAGTAAAGCCTTCTAAGCTCAGAGCACAACAAAAGGGGCCTCGCGGCCCCTTTTTTTCATTCCCCTCACCGGGTTTAAAACTCGGTGGTGTTGATGAGCCGACGCAGGTGACGGAAATTGCTCACCGTATTGTTGCTCAATTTCGCTTTCACGTTGTCGCTGTCGCGGATGACAATGCCGTCCCCTTGGTGTGGGTTTTTACCGGTCAGCGTGTTACCAGTCGCCACCAGGTCGTCGACGTGGTCGCCGTCAAGGCCGGTACCTAAGTTGGTGCCGGTATTATTTTTGACCTTCACGTCGCTGCTGTCCGTGAGTTTGAACCCGGTGTCATAGCCGTCAACCGTATTGTTATTGACGATCGAATCCGGGCTGTCATTCAAGCGAATACCCACGGTGCCCTCACCCTTGCCGCCGTGGCTGTCATGGCCGCCGTTATGCGGGTCATTATCGGCGTGATGGTCGTCGCCATTATGGTCGTCACCCTTGCCGCCGTGGCTGTCATGGCCGCCGTTATGCGGGTCATTACCGGCGTGATGGTCGTCGCCATTATGGTCGTCACCCTTGCCGCCGTGGCTGTCATG
>CAZROO010000001.1:127515-148639 GCA_964601735.1 uncultured Pseudomonadales bacterium | reverse complement strand
CGGCGTGATGGTCGTCGCCATTATGGTCGTCACCCTTGCCGCCGTGGCTGTCATGGCCGCCGTTATGCGGGTCATTACCGGCGTGATGGTCGTCCATGGTGATGATATTGCCCCTCACCTTGGTATTGGCCGAACCATCAACCTCGATGCCAGTGTCATAGTTCTGGATCGTATTGTTCTTCACGCTCGAGTCATCGCTGTCGGTCAAACGGATACCGACGTTGCCGGTATCGTTATTGTCGCCATTGTGATGGTTGCCACCGTTGTGACTGTCATTACCGTGATGGTCGCCGCCATAACCACCCATGCCACCCAGCGCCATCATCGGGTCTGAGCCGCCGGTATCATAGGTGACGGTGTTACCAACCACCTTGGTATCCTTCGACTTGGCTACATCAATGCCCACGTCAAAGTTCTGCACCGTGTTATCCTTCACGGTCGAGTGGTTACTGTCGGTCAGACGAATGCCCACATTGTCGAGGCCACCATGATGATCGCCACCATGGCCGCCGTGATGGTCACCACCCATGCTGTTGAGCGCCATCAGTGGGCCTGAGTCACCATGGGCCACCAAGTTGCCCTCAACCGTGGTGTGGTCCGACTTGGCCACGTCAATGCCCACGTCAAAGTTCTGCACCGTGTTATTCTTCACGGTCGAGTGGTCGCTGTGGTTCAGGGCAATGCCGGTGCTATCGCCACCGCTGTTATCGACAATATTATTGGCCACGGTCGCATGGTCGGCACCGTCAAGGTTGATACCCACCTGTTCGCCATCCAGCATGCCGCCATTTACCGTCAGGCCGCGAATTTTGTCATGGCTGGCAGTCACGTTCACGTAACCGTTAACGTTGGTTTCAGGGTTGCGGGAACCCGGATTGCTGCCGGCAGGCACGTTCCAGTTGTTGCCACGCAGGTCCAGCTTGTCTTTGTAGACATTCACATTTTCGTTAAAGTCACCGGCAGCCACATTCACCTGCGAGCCGTTCACCGAGGCCACATCCACACCGTTCTGGATACCGCCGTGGGGGCCGACGTTAACCTTATCGGCTTCACCGGTCAGGGTTTGGTCCGGGCCCAGAATAATCTTCTCGTTGAGGTTGGCGGTCAGGTGGCCGTCGCCGTCATTGTCCAAAAAGTGCAGCGAACCGTCGCCATCTTGGCTGCTGGTATCAATCTGGCTGTTCAGGTTGATGGTCTTCTTGTTCTTGAGGTTCACGGTACCGCCGTTATCCATCCCGCTGGCCACGGTATAGGCGCCGTTGGAATCAATATCCAGCGAGTTGCCAGTGCCAACGATATTGGCCATCCCGGCGCTGCCGTCGGTATCAATGGTACCTCCCAATTGCATGGTCTTGCCGGTCAGGTTCACGGTGCCGCCGGTGCCGGTGTCGCTACCGGCCAGGGCCTGGCCGCTAAAGCTCAGGTTCTTGTTGGCCTGCACGTCAATGGTGCCGCCGTGCAGGCTACCGCCGCCGTGCACGTCCATCGTGCCGCCAACGTCAATGTTGTCTGCCACCAGCGAAATCTGGCCATTGTGGTTCACCGCGCTGTGAGCTTGAATCAGGCCGCTGCTGTTGATGGCACTATCCAGGGCGCTCTTGGCGCTCTTGGCGGTCAGCAATACCTTGCCGCCGTCGGCAATAACGCTGCCGTTGTTGTTCACAGTGGCAGCGTTGCCGCGTTGGCCGCTCACGCCCGGCACGGCAAAGCTGATAAGGTTATCGCCGGTCAGGTCAAGCACGAACGAATCCGCCCCGCCCAGCGCCACTTTGCCCAGGTTGGCAGTAATGGTGCCGTTGTTATTCACGGTCGGGGCCACCAGCGCGGCATAACCGCCGTCGGCCACGTTAATATGGCCATTGTTGGTAATGGCAGCGTTCGGGTCGCCGGTCTGGTTAAATTTGTAGTTGCCGCTCATGAAATTGGCGTCACTGATGTTGGCAGTGGTCGCCACCAGGCCGCCTACGTTCACTTGGCTGTTGGTGCCGAACATCATGCCGTTCGGATTGATGAGCATCAGCTGTCCGTTGGCGTTAAGCGCTCCCAAAATGGATGACGGGTTGGCATCGCCGATGCGGTTGAGCGCCACCGAACTAGCACCCGGCTGATGAAAGCTGGTGGTTTCATTGGGAGCGATATTGAAGCTGCTCCAGTTGATGACCGCCTTGTTACTGCTCTGGTTGATATCAGTATTGAGCGGCGAATTGGTAATGGTCGCGGTTCCCGCGGCTACCGAGCCACCGGTCGGGTTGGCGTTGGCCACACCCGGCAGGGCGGCGGCAAAAGCCAGTCCCAGCGCAGTGGTCGCATAGGCAATGCGGTTGATTTTCATGGTCAGGTACTCCCTCGTTTTTTTATATTAAGCGCTACCCTTAACCGTGGCGCTGCTAGAGGGGGTGAACCCGGGCACGGCCCGGTAAGTTCTACTTCCAATCAAGTAACCTTAAGGTTTAGCCGGACACAAACCGCATCCGTCCCGGGTGCGTTTTATGAGGCATGGCAAAATGGTAACCGAAGCCCCATAAAAGGAAGATAGGAATTTTTCGGGAAAGAAATAAATGGCGAAGTATCGCCTCATCGAGCGACGGCAGCAAACTCACGGCAATGGTCGACAGCGATAACATCCATACGGCGACGTTTCCGTGATTATGAACCCTGCAAGACATGAGCCAGCGGGATGGGTTAAGCGTGGCATTGGCGCACCAGGTCTGCTTTCGTTCAGCATGGGCCTGTCAGCAACGGTTGATCCCCATGCCTATAATCCACCATGCGAAAGGTATTGTCGATGACACTGGCGCTGGCGTTGGCCAGCGGCTCGGCCTCGGCGTTGGAATCCGCGACCACCGGCAGCCAGGCCACGCAGGCGACGGTAGGAGCCATCAACAGCAAGGTCGATACCAGCATCGCGGCGTTGCAGGCGCAGATAACCGGCTTCACCCATTGCAGCAGCATCCGTAAATTTTATGCGCCGAGCGATCCCAAAAAGGACGCAAATGGTTGCGTGGGCGTGGGCGACTACGACCTCAACATGGCCAGCGGCAGCAACGTCAGCCTTGCTGACGGCCAAGTCGCAGGTAAGGCTGGTAGTGGCTGGAGCGGTAATTTTCAGGGCGCCTCCGGAATTTACGGCTTTGGCAACAATGGTTATGGGCTTCAGGCTGGAAGCGCTAATACCTGGGCCGCTGTTTTTACAGGAGTTGGCAGCGCCGGCGGGGTTTACATCCAAAACGGCAACAACAATGCGCAGTTATGCGTGAATGGTTCCTGTACTCGCGCCCTGCACGATTGGGGTGGCGAATTTAGTATGATTTCGTGGTATGGCGGCAGTCCTGGGTGCTATACTGCCAACCCTTACACCGGCGGGTGCAGCTGCCCAGGGGGATATAACGTCACCGGCCACGAAACCGGCGTTGAAGTTCACGCGCTGTTTCTCCAATACACTTGCTACAGATAAGCCGCAGGCAACACGCGCGTTAGTATCCGCGCGCCCTGTTGAAATTGATAACCTCCGATCCGTTCAGCCGGGGGGCAACGTAGCCCCCGATGCGGGGCGAGGTACGGAGCCGCGCGTGGCTTAACGCAGCTTGGCGTAATCGGCAGGCGCCCAGGCTTCCACCTGAACCACCGCCAGCCGCGCCTCTTCGGCGGCTTTCACCAGCTTATGCTCAGCGGCACTAATCAGCCCGGCCTTGAGCGCGGCCTCGGCGCTAGGCAGCCACTCCGCCTTCGGTAGCTTCTTCTCGCGCAAGGCCTGCACCAGTTTCTTCCGCACCGGCAGGCTGGCCACCACCTTGGCATAAGCCTCCTCCAGCGGGCCCACGCCGCCTTGCGCGGCCGTGGGGTAAAAAACATCGCCGGTCAGCAGGTTGCGCAGGCCACTGGCGGGGTCCAGCAACATGTCGGCCAGCTTCTCCACCATGCGGTCATCCACACCATGCTCGCGCTTGCCCCAGGGGAACAGCGCCAACCGCGCCATGCAACCCACCAAGCGGTTGGGCAGGTTGCGGGTAATCTCGAACAGCGCACGCTCCAGCTCGTGCAGCGCGTGGGCCATCACCCAGCGTAGCGGTACCAGGTGCTGCTCGCCGTACCCGGCGTCATGGGCGCGCTTCAACGCGCTGCTGGCCATCAGCAGCCAGGTCAGGGCATCAGCATAGCGGCCGCTCAAATACTCCTTGCGCTTCAACGCCCCACCCAGGGTGGCCAAGCCCAGATCCGCCAGCATCGCAAACGCGGCGCTGTAGCGGTTGAGCTTCTTATAGTATCCGGCAACCTCACCCTTCACCGGGCTTTTGCTGAAACACCCCCCGGTCAGCGCCAGCCACTTGGCGCGCGCGCCGGTGGCAAAGGCATGGCCAACGTGCCCCCAGAAAGCCTCGTCAAAAGCCGCCACGTCGCCCTTCTGCGCGGCATTGACTTCCTTCTGCAAAAACGGGTGACAACGCATCACCCCCTGGCCAAACACAATCAGCGAACGGGTGAGGATGTTCGCACCTTCCACGGTAATGGCAATCGGGATACCCACATACACCCGCGCCAGCGTATTGGCATGGCCGCGCATCACGGCGTTACCGGCCAGAATATCCATCGCATCGTCAATGGTGGTGCGCAACCCCTCGGTCAGCCGCTCCTTGCACATGGCGGTCATCACCGCGGGGTGCTGACCGGCATCAATCGCGCCGCAGGTCAGGGTGCGGGCGGCGTTCATGTAGTAGGCCATCCCGGCAATGCGGGCCAGGCGCTCACGCACGCCTTCCATACGGCCGATATTCAACCCGAACTGCTCACGCACCGTCGCGTGAGCACTGGCCACCTGGGTAGAGAACTCCGCACCGCCCACGCTCAGCGAGGGCAGGCTGATGCCCCGCCCCGCCGCCAGCGCTTCCATCAACATGCGCCAGCCCTGACCGGCGTACTCCACACCGCCAATGATGTAATCGAGCGGAATGAACACGTCCCTGCCGGTGATCGGCCCGTTCTGGAACGGCACGCCCGCCGGGTCATGGCGCAACCCGATGGTAACGCCCTTGGTGGCGCGCGGCAGCAGCGCGCAGGTGATGCCCACATCGTCGGTGGCGCCAATCAAATGCTCGGGGTCGCGCAGCTTAAAGGCCAGGCCGATCACGGTGGCCACCGGCGCCAGCGTAATATAGCGCTTGGCAAAGTTGAGGCGGATGCCCACCACCTTTTTGCCTTCCCACGTGCCGCGGCAGACCACACCTTCACTCAGCATGCCGCCGGCGTCGCTGCCCGCCGTCGGCTCGGTCAGACCAAAGCAAGGGATTTCCTGTCCCTTGGCCAACCGCGGCAGGTAATAATCCTTCTGGGCTTTAGTACCGTAGCGCACCAGCAGCTCGCCGGGGCCCAGGCTGTTGGGCACCATCACGGTAATCGCCGCAGGCACACTGCGGCTGGAAATCATACTCACCACCCTGGCATGCAATTGTGCACCAAAACCCAGCCCGCCGTATTCCCGGGGAATGATAATCCCCAAAAATTTCTTGTCCTTGATGAACTTCCACATCGCCTTGGAAAGGTCGCGGTCCTGGGCAATCTGCCAGTCGTCGATCATGCCGCACAGTTCGGCCACCGGGCCGTCCATAAAGGCCTGCTCCTCGGCGTCCAGCGGGCGGATCTTGAAGTTCAGCAAACGCTCCCACCGGGGCTTGCCGCTAAACAGCTCGCCGTCCCACCACACGCTCCCGGCTTCCAGGGCAATGCGCTCGGTGTCGCCAATGGGGGGCATCATGCGTTTGACCAGCTTCATCAGCGCCCTGCTGACAACCGGCTTGCGCAAGCCCGGCACGGCCAATATTCCGGCCCCGGCCAGCACGGCCCCGATGAGTGAAAGCGATAACGCAGTCATCTTATTTTCTTTCCTAATTCCGTAATGGTTTGCCGGTTCTTAAAATGTGGGCGATGCGCGCCTTGGTGCCGGGCGTCTTGGCCAGTTCGATAATCACCTGACGCTCCAGCTTCAACACATCGTCCTCGCTCACCTGCACGGTGTGGTCGGTATTGCCGCCGGTCAAAATTCTCGCCAGCCCGCGCCCCACCACCACATCATGCGGTGTGGCGACGCCCTTCTTGGCAAAGTCGTGCAGGCCCAGTTCCAGCGCGGTGGCACCGGTGGGGCCGGGCAGGTTCATCATCACCGGCTCGGGAACCACATTGTCCGCCGCTTCCTTCAACGCACGCTGTTTGGCTTCATACAGCAGGCGGTCGCGGTTCATGACGATTTCGTCACTGTCGCGCAGCATCAGCAGCTCGCGCGCCTCAAAGGCGCTCTTGGCCACCTGCGCGGTGGCAATCTTCTCAAATGCATTCACCACCGCAGGCATCGGGCCCTTCTTCACCTTGGGCGAGGCGAACGCCCGCACCAGCATCTCCTTGCAGCCGCCCCAGCCGGGAATAATCCCCACACCCACTTCCACCAGCCCCATATAAGTCTCGGCATGGGCCACCACCGCACGCGCGCTCAGCACACTTTCGCAACCGCCGCCCAGCGCCATGTTGGCAGGCGCCGCAACCACGGGGAAGTCGGAATACTTCATCTCGCGGTACACGCTCTGGCCCAAGTTCACAAACCAGCGCACCAACGGCCACAGGCCCAGCCGGCCCGCCAGTTGAACCAAAAACAGGTTGGCCCCCACGCTGTAATTCTCGGCCTCGTTGTAAATCACCAGGGCCTTGAAGCCCTTAGAGCGCAGCGTGCGCAAGCCCTTGCGCAACGCCCACAAAATCAGCGGATCGAGCGCGTTCATCTTGCTCTTGAATTCCAGGCAGGCGACACCATCGCCAATGTCCCACACGTCGGCGCTCCAGTTGCCATAAAGGGGTTGCGACGCACGTTTGATATCCGCCAGCAGCAGCACGCCCGGCGCCCGTACCACCGGCTTGTAAGCGCCATTGAAGCCAAAGTACTCCAGCTTGCCCGCATTGCTACGATAGAACTTGCCAGCGCCCACTCCCGCAATCAATGCCGGCACCGGACGGCCCTCGGCCTTCAACCGCTGCACAAACCAGGCCGGGCCGATTTTATCCAGCAATTCAAACGGGCCATATTTCCAGTTGTAGCCCAACCGCATCGCGGTATCGACCTGCTCGATGCTGTCCGCCATTTCATGCGCAATCAGTGCGGTGTAGGCCAACAAGCCGCTCAGCACCCGCCAGGCATAACGCCCTTCCAGGCTATCGTGCTCCAGCACGGCACGCAGGCCGCCCTTCTTGCCGGCTTTGACGGCTTCAACCCTGGGCTTCTTCGCCAGCGCATAGTCCAGCCCGCCATCCTTGCTGGCGGCCAGGCGCAGCACTTCCTTTTCCTTGTTGGCATTGAGGCGATAAAAACCGCCCTTGCCCTTGCGCCCGGTGTAACCTTCGGCAATCATCTTCGGCAGCAGGGCGGGCACAGGCCCGAGTTTGTGAAAGTCATCACTCTTCGGCAATGACGTCATCAAGCTGCCCAGCACGTGCGGAATCACATCCAGCCCCACCAAATCCAGCAGCCCGAACACCCCGGTGTTCGGCACACCGGCAGGCTTGCCCAGCACGGCGTCTGCAGCTTCCACTTCCATCCCCATGTCCAGCGCGGCGCCAATCGCGGCGTGCAGCCAGTAGGTGCCGATGCGGTTGGCAATAAAACCGGGCGTATCATGGCATGGCACCACGGTCTTGCCTAACCGGCGATCGGCAAAATCGCCCACCCTGCCCACCACGTCCGGCAGCGTCTCGGGGCCCTTCACAATCTCCAGCAGGCGCAGGTAGCGCGGCGGGTTGAAAAAATGGGTAATCAAAAAATGCTGCTTGAAATCATTCTTCAAGCCCTCGGTCAGTACATGCAGCGGCAGCGTGCTGGTGTTGCTGCTCACAATCGCATCGGCGCGGCGTACCTTGGCAATCTTCGCAAACAATTCACGCTTCACATCCAACTTCTCGATGACGACCTCGATAATCCAGTCGCAATCCCCCAATACCTTCAAATCATCCTCGGTATTACCGGGGGTGATGCGTTCGGCGAACTTCGGCAGCATCAATGCCGCCGGGTTGCTCTTCTTCAGTTTCTCGATCGCACCTTTGGCCAGGGCGTTGCGGTCAGGGTTGTCCTTCAGCACGATATCCAGCAGCAGCACCTCGGCACCCGCATTGGCGCACTGCGCAGCAATCCCGGCGCCCATGACGCCAGCGCCAATCACCGCAATTTTCCTAATCGACATCAAGCGCGCTCCAACACCGTCGCGATACCTTGCCCGCCGCCAATACACATGGTGGCCAGCGCGTATTGCTTGCCGGTACGAACCAGCAAACTGGCAGCCTTACCCAGAATCCGCGCGCCACTGGCGCCCAGCGGGTGGCCCAGCGCAATCGCGCCGCCGTCGATATTCACCTTCTCAAGGTCAACTCTGAGCTCATTGAGCACCGCAAGGCTCTGCGCGGCAAAAGCCTCGTTCAGCTCAACCACGTCCATCTCCGCCAGCGTCAGCCCGGCACGCTCCAGCGCCTTGCGGCTGCTTTCCACCGGCCCGATGCCCATAATCTCCGGGTCGCAACCGCTCACTGCGGTGCCACGCACATAGGCCATAATCTTGAGCTTGTTCTTTTTGGCAAAGGCCTCACTGCATACCAGCACGGCGCTGGCGCCATCAGTCAACGGACTCGACGTCCCCGCCGTCACCGTGCCCTTGGCATCAAACGCAGGTTTCAGCTCGGCCAGCTTGGCGGCACTGGAATCGGGGCGAATGCATCCATCCTCCTTGACGCCTTCGACGGGAATAATCTCGTCCTTGAAATACCCCGCCTTCTGGGCCGCCGCGGCCTTCTGGTGGCTCTTCACCGCAAACGCCTCCTGGTCGGCGCGGCTAATACTGTACTTCTTCGCCAAATTCTCCGCCGTCTCACCCATGCCCATGTAGGCACCGGGCATGGACTTATATAAATCCGGATGCGGCATCGGGTTAAAGCCGGTCATCGGCACGCGGCTCATGCTTTCCACCCCGGCGGCAATAAAGCATTCCCCGGCCCCCAGCTGAATCGCCCCCGCCGCCATATGCACCGCCTGCATGCTGGAGCCGCAAAAGCGGTTCACCGTAGTGGCCGCCACACAATTCGGCAGCCCGGCCAAAAAGCCGATCAAGCGTGCCACGTTAAAACCCTGTTCACCTTCGGGAAAAGCACACCCGACAATCAAATCCTCCACCAGCGCGGGCTTCACGCCGGCCTGCTTGAGCAGCCCCTTGATGACCTCCGCCGCCAGCGTATCGGGCCGCACGCGGGTGAGGGCGCCTTTTCCAGCCAGCGTAAACGGCGAGCGCGCATAACCAGCGATGACAACCGGGACAGCAAACATGTTCTTCTTCCTTTTCTAAATTTCTAGGCCTTCAGCCCCTTGCGCGTCGGCTTGCCAATAAAGGTCTTGGGCAAACTGTCGCGGAACTCAACCTCGGCCGGACGTTCCATCGGGTTCAGGCGCGCGGCGGCAAACGCTTTCACATCTTCCACGGTCAGTGTCGCACCGTCCTCCAGCTTAATAAACGCCTTGGGCACTTCCCCTTTGTGGGGGTGAGCGATACCGGCAACTAACACCTCGGCCACGGCAGGGTGGGCTTGGAGCACTTCCTCCACCTTGCGAGGGTACACCTTGTAGCCGTTAACGATAATAATATCCTTCACCCGGTCGGTCACAAACAGCCAGCCCTCATTATCCACATGGCCTACGTCGCCGGTGTTGAGCCAGCCACCCTTCAGCACCAGTTTGGTTTCCTTTGAGTTCTTCCAGTACCCGGCCATCACCTGTGGGCCCTTCACCCACACTTCGCCAATGGCGCCCACCTTCAGCTTGCGGCCGCGCACGTTGCGGATTTCCACCTTCGTGCCCCTCAGCGGCAAACCGACGGAACCAGCCTTGCACGCGGTGGTCAGCGTACATGCCACCACCGGACTGGCCTCGGTCAACCCATAGCCCTCGCGCAGAATCACCCCACTGGCGGCCTCAAACCTGTCGCGCACCACCGGCGGCAACGGCGCACCACCGCTCACGCCGTGGCGCACGCTGGCAAAATCAGCTTTGCCAATGTCCGGCAGCATCGCCAGCGCATCAAACAGCGCGGGCACACCGGGCAGCAGGGTCGGGCGGCGCTCGCGAATCACCTTCAGCAGTGTCCTGGGGGTAAAGCGTGGCAGCAGAATCAGCGTCGCGCCCAGCCTGGTGCCCATCAGCAGCGTACTGGTCAGGGCAAATACATGGAAGAGCGGCAGCACACCCAGAATGCGCGGCGGCCCCTTTTCCACGGCGCTCTCCTCATTGCCCAGCCGGTCGGCGCACTGGTCGGTGTTAGCGAGCAAATTGGCATGGGTCAGCATCGCACCCTTGGGCGTGCCGGTGGTGCCACCGGTGTACTGCAACAGGGCAAGCTCTTTAAGATTGACACCCGGCACTTTCACTTCATTTTGCCGGACAAACTTCTCCCCGCTGCCGCCATGCAACAACTCGGCATGACTGATTATCCCGGCGCGTTTCCGCACACCTGCCGCCCTGAACACCCTAAACGCCATGCCCAGCCAGTACGGCATCATCTCGCCCAGCGGGCACGCCACCAGCCGCACTTCCGGCAGCTTCTCCTGCATGGTCCCCAGCTTGTCCCAAATCAATGGCACGTCCACGCCCACCACCATCCCGGCGCCGCTGTCGCGCACCAGCCCGGCCAGTTCGTCGGCGGTGTAGAGCAGGTTCAAGTTCACCACCACGCCCCCGGCTTTCAAAATGCCGTAAAAATACGCCACGTAATACGGGCAATTGGGCAAGCACAACGCCACGCGCCTGCCGGGCATCAGGCCGTGGGCCTTCAGGCCTCTGGCCACAGCATCGGCCATGCCCTTCATATCGGCATAGGTAAAAGCGCGGCCCTCAAACTCCACAAACACACGGCCCGGCCAGCGGGCGGCGGCATCATCCAGCAGGCTGTAGAGCTTGGGCATGGCTTATTCTATACCGAAAGCCTCCTGAGGAAGGCCACAATCGTTTCCTGCGTCACGCCCACATTCCTGCCCAGAATATCGTGCAAGTCGGCCTCGACGATCTCCAGCGCCTTGTCCTTGCTGCCGAGCAACCCGTAAATCCTCTCGGCGCTTTCGGGACTCACCACCGGATCCTTGTCAGCCTGCATCACCAGCGCGGGCGCGGCAATCTTCGGCAGCGCACCTTTCAGCGTGGCCATCAGTTCCACCAGTTGCTGCACCGCCTGCACCGGCAACGCGCGATAACTCACCTCCGGCTCGTCCGGCTCGTTTTTATAGAACGGCACCACGCCGTCATTGCCGGTAATGCTGCTCACCAAGCGGTTGAGCTTGCTCACCCACGGCACCAGACTGATATTCCGGTCCTGTACCGCCAGCGGCGCCGCCACGCTCACCACACCCGCCAGGCCTTCGGGTTTCTGTGCGGCATAATACAAACTCAATGCCGCCCCGGTGGAAAATCCCACCAGCGCCACTTTTCCTTCGGCGGGCCCGCTCAGCATCCTGGCAATGCGGAAACCCCGCGCCAGCGACTCCACCCACTCCTGCCAGGTGCGGCGGTGCAAATCCCAGGGCGACGTCCCATGCCCGGCCAGCCGCACCCCCACCACCAGGTAACCGGCGGCGGCCAGCTTTTCGCCAAAGCCACGCAGCTGCGCCGGCGTGGCGCGGAAACCATGCACCAGCACCACCGCCATATTCCTGGCAGGCACCAGCCGCGACGGCATCAGCAAAAACGGTTCGCCCACATTGCCGCCATTGCCATCCTGACCGATGCTTTCCTTGTCATTGATATCCTTGAACCGAGGCTTGGCAAAAAACCCCTTGCGAGCCTGATAACCGCGCAACTCGTCGTCAAACAGCAGGCGCGCCAGCGCCTTGTTGTTTATGGCGCAAGCCTCGCGCCACGTATCGGCAATGATTTCCCGCAAGGCCGGCAACGGCAGGGTTTCATTGGCATATACCGCCACCAGGTTGTCCTGCCGTGCCACTTTCAACTCAGGCTCCACCAGCAGTTTGGGACTTAAAACATAACCTTCCCCCCCTTTATCCCTGACGCGACGAATCAGCCCCTGTGCCACCGCGGTATCAATAAACTTGATGAGGTCGTCATTGGCGCCGTCCAGCACGCTACGGTAGCGCCCGGGCTCGGTCAGGCTGCGATGCAGGTACAGGCCCTGGGCCCGCTGCACGCCTTTAATGGCCAGGTACACCGCGCGGTGAAACACGGCGGCATTCACTTCCACAGGCTCCGGGCGCGCCAGGTTCACCAGCAACCGCGCCGCCAGGTGGCTCAGGTTCACCATAATGCCCTTGTACAGCCGCTCGGTGTAAACGTCCCGAATACGGTCAATTTCAATTCCCGCCATGTTGGCCAGCAGGCGGTCAAACCAACCGCCGGCATTTTCCTTCAGCTCAAAAAGCCCTTCCACGGTTTTAATCCCGCTCAGGCCCTGCTCCAGCAGCAGGTTTTGCCACAGCGACGACTCCCGCTGCACCACAATCGGCTCACCCAGCCGTAAGTCCATATCCGTGTCGCGCAACAGCAGGTTGCTTTCCACCAGCAGTTCCTCCACCCCCTGGCGCGGCATCCTGCCCAGCAGCAGTTCGGCGGTGCGGCTCAAAAAGTTCTCACTGGTCCTAATAGGATAAAACGTGATGGTGGTGGGCACCAGTACAGTGGGACGGTTTACGGCAGTACGCAAATCCACCACCGCCATCTCCAACTGGTCGGCCCAGGGCTCGAGGCCGGCATCGTCCAGCTTCTTCAAACGCGCCTTGAGCAAATCCAGCGTCACCGCCAGCACGGCGGCCCCGCGGTGAAGCGGGCGAAACTTACCGTCGCGGTCCGACAAGATCCCGAACACCCCATTGGCGTCGGTCACGCGACGGTCCTTGATCATCCCGCCTTCGGGGAAAATCATCACCTTGCAGCCGCGCAGGATATCCGCCGCCAGCAGCGGCATCATGCCGGGCAGGTTGCTGGGTACCGCACCCATCTCCGCCAAAAACTTTTCCAGCTTGGCGTTGGCCTCAAACAGGCCGTAGTGCGCCACAGAGCGCACGTAGGCACCGGTCTCTTCGTAAATCAGAAACGGCGGCACGGCGGTTTCAAACCGCGCAAAGTGGTTGAAGAGAAAAATATCGCCATCATGCAGCAGCCGCTTGTCGCCATGCACCTTGATGTTGAGCCGCAGCGTGTTAACCAGCCTGCGCATCAGCCCCATGTACCAGGCATAGTTTTCCGGGTTGATGGCGTAATGGCTGGCGGGTTTAAAGGCAGGCATGGTCGTGCTTTTCAGAGCGCCTCCTTATACATACGCACACCAGAAAAACGGCGGATTACCTGACAAAAACTGACATTTTTATGCTGCATCGCACCATCCGCGGCCCATTCATGTTACGCGGCTGGTGGCCGCCCTTTCTCCGCAGTGTGCGCAAAATCCTGCGCAAGCGCAAAAGACCGGCGCGCTTTCGGCCGGGAGGTGTCACCCGGCCTCCGCAAATCTCTGCAACGGTTGCTTAAACCCCTTGCACACGCTTGCGATAAAAACCTTGCCAAGCTAGGGTGCGCTCCATAAATAACAAAGTCATCATGCGCAAAATTCTCGCTTCGTTGTTCCTGGCCTCCCTTCCCGCCATCGCCCTGGCCCAGTACACGGCAGGCGGCTGGCAAACCGGAACCCTCCACCCACTGGGTTTCCCGGTGCCGGAGGGCCCCACCGCGCTTTTAATGGGCCACATCTACAACATCATCTTCATCATCATTGCCGTAGTCTCGCTTGTCGTGGCACTGCCCATTTGCTACGTGCTCTGGCGTTTTCGCCGTTCCAACGGCCGCAAGCCCTCCACCTTCAGCCACAGCACGCTGCTAGAGCTCACCTGGAGCATCATCCCCGCGCTCATCTGCATCTTCATCGTGTACATCAGCTATCAGGGGATGATCCAACTGCGCACCATGCCGGCCAACGGGGTGAACATCGAAGCGGTGGCCTACCAGTTCGGCTGGGATTTCTACTACCCCGACGCGTCCGAAAACGGCACCCACGTCAAGGCCGAAGCCCCAACCAAGCCAGACGCCGCGCTCTCGCGCCCGGGCGCCGAACGGCTGGTGCCGGAACTGGTGGTGCCGGTGGGCAAGCCCATCATCATGCACGTCACCAGCGCCGACGTGCTGCACGCCTTCTTCAACCCCTACCTCGGCATTAAAATCGACGCCATCCCGGGCCGCATCAACTACGCCTGGTTCCAGGCCGACAAGCCCGGCACCTATCTGGGCCAGTGCGCCGAACTGTGCGGCAGCGCGCACTCCGAAATGTTCTTCAACGTGCGCGCGGTAACCGATGCCGAATACGCCGACTACATCCGCGCCCGCCGCGTCGACGCGGGCCTGCCCGCGGTGCACGTCGACAGCCCCACCGCCGTTGTCTCCGGCAACACCATCGTCAGCGGCGCGGTGCCGATGCAGCCCATCAGCGCCACCGCTCCCGGCACGGCGCCGGTCATCTCCACCAACACCGCCGAAACCAAGGCCGTGACCACCACGGTCAAGGTGTCCGAAACCATCCTGCCCTCCACCAGCAACCCCAAGCCGTAACACAATCTCGGCTAGAATCCGGCCAATATCTGCTATTTCTATTCCCTGCTGTCAGCAAGCCACGCTGAAGCTTGTCACGTGCCCGGCGCTGTCACAGTAGAATGCCATATCATCATAGCAGCCCCCGGAACCCGTTCTGTCACCGTAGACCCAGCGCCAGCCTGACCAGTTGCATGTCTGCGTAATCGAGGTCGTGCAAACCCCATTGAGGCAGAACTGGCCGCTGGCAATATTCACGCCGCCGGTAAAATAACCACCCCAGCCACCACTGGCGCCATCCCCGCGAACGCCTACTCCACCTGAGGTGATGGAAGCATTGCCATACACGCCATAGCCGTTGCCGCTAGCGACGCCATACAGGCCAACACTGTTACCGGCGCCAGTGGCCACGCCAGCAACGCCAATGAAGCTGGAAGTGCCAATCGCGCCGTGGTCGTTGCCGTAAAACAGCCCACCGTAAGCACTGGGGGTCGTATAGGTACCGTGCAATTGCCCATTGGCTAAATTAATGTTGCTGGTGCTGGCCATGTTGAGGTCGTAATCACCGACGCCCACGCAGCCGTTGGTATCCTTGTTGGGGTCGCTGGGTGCGTAGAATTTGCGTTGCGCCTCGCATGCTGACATTTTGTCGAGCCGGGCTTGCAGCATCGCGATACCGGTATCCACCTTGCTGTTGATGACGCCCACGGTCGCCTGCGTGGCCTGACTGCCGGTTGTCGCTGATTCCAGCGCAAGAGCCTGCGCAAGCGGCAGGGCAGCGAGCAAAATGGTTAGGGGGACGGGGATGCGGCGCATATCATTTACCTTGTTGGGTTTGTCTAGGGAGCCAGCCATATGCCACTGAAAAAAGTTAAGGCGGCATTTCCGCTGATATTGGTGCCGTTGGTATTCCAACCATAGGCCTCCAAATAATCGGTAGTGCCATTCATATCTATAATGGCGGATACCGTTACAGCGGGGTCGTAGGCGGTATTGAAAGCTTCGGCCTGATTAACGCTATTCTTATAGATATAGTCTGAACATCCGCTCGAACCGTCTGTGCAGAACATATTTAAGATAACGAGGTATTTGCCGGGAACTGTCGGCGTGAACCTATTGCTGGCAAAATTATTGTTGGTGTCAAATTTCTCCGTGCTCCAGGTGAGTTTGGTGATTGTCGATGCTGTTATCGTCTGGTCGGTGCCGCCCTTATTCACCGAGAAACTGACCGGCACGTTAATATTGGTGGCACTGACGTATTTGAAATAGCCGTAGGTGCCGCTTACAGTGCCGCCACTGCTGGTCGAGATCAGCGAAGACCCCAGCATCTGCGCCTCCGCCACCGCCGGTACAAAACCCAAAATCGCTATCCACAAAATCCGCACGTTCGCACCCTTTCCACGCAAAGGGCCTCCCCTAAAAGGTGAGAGGCCGGGTGTTAGTAACCGTAGTAGGTACGGCGCGATGCCTTTGGGCTGACGCCTTGGACCAGCAACCGCCACCCGGCCATACGATGTGCCGAGAGACGCGCCCAAATGCGCGAATAGCACCCTTATCTTGGCGGTGCCAGCCACCTACTGGGGTTACTACTCCCCACTGCGGTCATTGCATCCCGCAGCACCCTCACCATACAGCCAAGCCACCGGCCCGGCAATCACCCCGCCCGCCCAACCGGCAACGGCGTAACAACCCCGCCGGTTATCGCCATTTGCCCTCCCTTTCCGTCGAAGAAACCGGGCCGCTATAACACTGCCGTCACGCCACCCTCGGGGGAAGTGGGCAGGTTCAGAGGGCGGGATGTTAGCCACGGCCTCTACCGTTCCCCCTTCTTCGGTTTAATCACCCGTAGAGAAAAATCGCGCCACGTCCCCCGACGAAGCCGCCGCCCTTCCCCGCGATTTGGCCACAGACTTTCCCGAAGCTCCGACCATTTCAGCAGCCCCCTTATTTGCAAGGAAAGCTTCCCTGTCTCTCAATCCAATTGGCCTTGTCCCCTTCCTTGGAAAATCGCGCCACAGTCCCCACCAAAGCCCCCACCGATTATCGCGATTTGACCTCCTCCACTGCCGAAGCCGTTAGCCACCTCCAGCCGGGCCCTGACCGTCATCCTTTCAGCCGCCAACAATCGCCTCTCAATTGCCCCTGGAGAAAAAATCGCGCCACAATCCCGATCGAAACCCCTGCCGGTTATCGCGATTTGGCCTCCTCCGTTGCCGAAGCTGTTAGCCGCCTCCAGCCGGGCAAGAGGTCACT
Organism: uncultured Pseudomonadales bacterium; assembly: GCA_964601735.1. Taxonomy (GTDB): domain Bacteria; phylum Pseudomonadota; class Alphaproteobacteria; order UBA2136; family UBA6156; genus DATAJX01. The sequence goes on along the minus strand of CAZROO010000001.1, from coordinate 131,799 downwards.
TCTAAGGCCCAACCCGCCGGCATAGAACCATGCATAGAGAAAAATCGCGACAGTCCCAGTCGAAGCCACCGCCGCTCATCGTGATTTGGCCGTAGGCCGTACCGAAGCCTGCCAGGGAAACGGGCCACCAGCCCTTTGCTTCAAGAGGGACTCACGTCCGCCTCTCCAAATTGCATACAATAAAAGGGCAAATCAATTCAACGGCTCATTAAGCTCGACAGGGTCGACATGCCCGGGGCTGAGGCGCTCGCCCAGGCTGCGGGTGGGGTACGGGCTCACCGGGCAACGGCGGTACTGCATATAATCGCTGACGCCGTTTTCGCTGATGACCCGTTCCTCGCTGTTCTGGTTCAGGCACAGCAGGCGGTCGTCTGTGGTCACCGATTCGGCGCGCCCCGCCCCCTCCGGCGCCAGCGGTAAACCGGTTATCTGGTTCACCATGTGGTTCCAGTCGGTGGCCTGCCAGTCGGCCACGCCCTTGTCCCAGTCGCGCTGCACATCCTCGCGGGTCTGCGGCGGCAGGCAGCCCGCAACAACCACCGACACTCCGGCGACACAAACGCACCGCAACCATCCCCAAACCAACACTCGCGCATCAAAAAACGACAGGCCTGCATCACTTCTGCGCCGGTTTTGCACCACTTCCGGCACCTTTTCAAACGCTTTTACAGGCACCGGCATTTTCCGCAAAATAAATCCTAAATCCCGCCAAACCGCAGCTCGGCGACGCTCTGATAGACCTTGCCCAACTCACCTTCCCAGATTTTGGCGGTTACGGTGTGCATATACCAGTCATTGCCGTAGCACAGCACCGGCACAATCACCGGCCTAAAACCGGCCTGGAACACCGATAATCCCGCTGCAATCACATTGCCGTCGGTCATCCCGCCGGTAATCAATACCTCGTCCGGATTTTCCTTTTTAAGCCAGTCAACAACCCCCTGCGGCAATACAAAACCGTTTTTTTCAAACACATTTGTGGTGTTAATCAAAATAGCGGTATCTTTCGGTTGGCTGCGCCCCAATTTCCCCAGCGGCACCGCCCCCTCATTATGCTTAAACAACGTCGCCACCGTCGGTATTTCGACCATGAGTTGGTTGATTTGGGAGATCATGCCGGGGGAGGGGCGGAAAAAACTTTGGACGTCTACCGCCACCATGCAACGTTTCATTTAATTTTGACCTGTTTTTTGTTAAATAATTTTTTGTAGGCGTTAAACTCGTTGGCGCAGCAGGCCTGGGTGGTAAAGTGGGCCAAAGCCCAGGTTCTGGCGCGTTGGCCCATTGAAGCGAGCCGGTCTTTATGGGTCAAGGCGTTAGCCAACGCATTGGCCAAGGCCTGTGGCGAATCAGGCTCTATGAGCCAGCCGGTTTTACCGTTCTCGACGGTTTCGTTACTGCCGCCGAGGGCGGTGGCGATGACGGGTTTGGCCATCATCTGCGCCTCCACCGCCACGCGGCCAAAGGCCTCGGGTTTGGTGGAGCAGGAAAGGCAAAGGTCGGACACGTCGTACCAGGCGGCAACGTCGGCCTGGTCGCCGGCAAAGTGGACGCGGTCGGCTATGCCGTGACGTTGGGCCAGTTGTTTCAGTTCCTCAAAATAAGGATTGCCTACAGTGGGGCCGCCGACAATGACGGCCTGCCACCCGAGATGCCTGACCCAGCCGAGAGCCTCGAGAAATACGTGCTGGCCTTTCCAGCGGGTGAGGCGACCAACCAACGTGAGAACCGGCCCTTTTTGCCCGATGCCGTGGGTTTTAAGCAGTTGCCTGCGGGACGCGGCATTGAAGCGGGCGGGGTTGAAGACCTCGGGGTTGGCGCCGCGCTGGGCAACCAGGATATGCTCCGCCGGATAGCCGTAGGTATCGATGATATGTTGTTTGATGAACCGGGAATTGGCGATGACCCACGGGCCCTTGAGCATGACCCGGTTGTAAGCCCGCTTGAGCGCGTTGCCCGCGCCGTAGGTGCCGTGGAAGGTGGTGATGAAATGCGTGTTGGGACGGGCCTTGTGCGCCAGCCAGGCGGCCCAGGCCGGGGCACGGCTGCGAGCATGCAGCACATCAATGTTATGTTCATCAATGATTTTAACCAGTTGACGGCTATTGGCCCAGATGGCCCAGGGCGATTTACGGTGCAGCGGCAGGGTGAGGTGGGGAATGCCGTTTTTAGTTAATTCCTCGACCTTAAGGCCGCCTTTGGAAGCGACAAAGTTTGAAATTTTCTGCGATTTTAGATAAATCGCCAAATCGACCGCACTTTGTTCGGTTCCTCCGGTATCAAGTGCCGGTAAAATCTGGATAATTTTCATTTATAAAATCACAAAACATGCTTTTGTCACAGGTGTGCAGAAGTGCTGCGGAACCGGCGCAGAAGTGTCGCACAGCCGGACACCAGCGATGCAAAAACGGCCTTTTTCGGCCACAAATGGTGCGCAAATGACGCAGGGCTGTCGCATGGCGGTTTTTTAGCACAGGAGAGAGGCCATGCACGAGGCTTCATTTATTGTATACATTTTATTCCGGGTGAAAAAGAGGCCTCGCCGTTAACCGGATCATGACCGCCGGGGGCGTACCGGGTGATACGGTCCAGGGTAGACATGGCTTCGGTGAGAGCGGAGGTCAAATCGCGATGAGCGGCGGGGGCTCCGGCAAGAACGTGGCGCGATTTTATCTAGGGACGGATAGTTATCAATGAGATGGCTTCTGACCGAAGGCGACAATTGCCCAACCGGGCCTACCCAGTTGAAATTGACTCATGGCTTCGGTGAGGCGAAGATTAAATCACAGCAACCGGTGGAGGCTCCGGCTGGGGCTGTGGTGCGATTTCTTTTCTATGGATGGTTCGGGTGATGCCGGGCCGGCACGGCTAACGGCTTTGGTGCGGGCTGTGGCCAAATCGCGATGGACGGCGAGGGCTTTGGCGAGGACATGGCGCGATTTTTCTCCTTTTATAGATGGTGCTTTTTAAAGAGCCTCATTCATGGTTTTTTTTCCAACTGATGAAACGCAGGGGTTTTCTTAGTCTTGTTCTAACAAGAACCCGGGCCCGAGGGCCTGCCCCGTTGCAGAACGGGGCAGGAGACGTTCTCTCTGGCGACGGTTGGGACGTGGATCCCGGCCTTCGCCGGGATGAGGCGGTGTTTATGGTTTTCTGTTCGGATAAGACCCCGGCCTCCGCCGGGGACGTTTTCTCCTGGGACTTTGGCCGTTAGCCCCTGGATACCCGCCTGCGCGGGTATGACGGCGGTGGTATAGTGGCTATTTTCCAGCTTGGGTTGGGACGTGGCTCTGGGGCTAGTTACCCCGCAGATGGCAGGGCACCGCCAGAAAGGTGCTGTTTGTGTATAGGCACAAGCTCTCGGCCCTATGGCCGGGTGGCGGTGTCTTGTCCAGGCTTCGGCTAAAGGGCATCGCCCGTCTCTGCACGGTAACTACACCCGGCCTCTCTTTTGAGAGGCCCTTTAGTAGTAACAAAGGGTGTGGAGATGCGGGTTTTAAGAATCGGGTTTTTAATGGCGCTGTTGCCGCTGACAGCGGCGGCACAGATGCTGGGTGCGTCACTGATTTCGACCAGTGCCGGCGGGGTGGTCAGCGCCACAAACATTTACGCCACGGGCGTGAGCGCCACGCAATACGCAGGCCTCGCCAGAGCGGGCAATTTCACTACTATCGCGGCCAACGTGACCTCGGCCAATGGCGGCACCGCCACAACAGCCTGCCCAACGGGTTATACCATTCTGTTTTACGGGATTACCAGTGACCATAGAACGGCAACCGGTACCGCAGGCTGGCTGAACGGCACCCTCGACTGCAGCATCAGCGGTAATGGGGTTATCATGGTGCTGTCCAATTATTCGGGGGGCACGGTTAATACCCAGGTTACATGCACGGGCCTTTGCGTTCGCAATTAGAAACGATTTTGCCGACAGCTGTTTGGCGAAGCGCCGTTGTGCTAGGAACATGCCATGCATTTGAAACGGTTTTTTGTGGACGCGGAGTTGCACGCGGGGATGAGCGTGAAGCTGCCGCGCGAGCTGGCGCGGCGTTTGGATGTGGTGCTCCGAGGAGGCATGGCGCAGGTTGGATTGTTCAACGGCGTGAGCGGGTTACATGAAGCCGAGGTGACCGGCGGTGTGGCGCGGGTGGGTGCCGAGGTGGTGCCGTTTGCCCCCTGCCCGCCTTTGGAATTGTGGTTGGGACTGCCGAAACGCGAGGCGTTTGAAACGTCGCTTAGAATGGCGACCGAGCTGGGCGTGACGCGGGTGGTGCCGCTGCTGACCGA
>CAZROO010000001.1:48046-127415 GCA_964601735.1 uncultured Pseudomonadales bacterium | reverse complement strand
CCGGAGGGTGGGTTTTCTCCGGCCGAGGAGCAGTTATTGCTGGCGCACCCGTGGGTGGTGCCGGTGTCGCTTGGGTCTACCATTTTGCGGGTGGATACGGCGGTTGCGGCGGGACTTTCGGGGATCAGAGAAATAGAGGATCAGGGGTAAGAGGGTTTGAGTGCCTTCGGCACGTCCTTATCGTGGATCCCGACCTTCGTCGGGATGACAGGGACAATAGCAAACGCCCCGGGATTTTCCGGGGCGTTGTGTTTTTCGCGGTTCGGCTCGGGCCGTTAAAGGTCGGTGTAACCCGCGTGGCCGAGGCCGCCGCCTTCGTCACGGCAGTTGCGCTCGTGCGCTTCGCGGGCCTTGCGATCCGCTTTGCGGGCGAAGTCGTCTGCCGTGAGGCTGCCATGCAACCGCGCTTTGCTCTCCGCAGGGAGTTGCGGGTCGGCGCTGTCGAGGGCGTTGGCGCTGAGGGTGGTGTTCGAGGGTTGGGTATTCATAGCGGTATCTCCAGAGGTTGATACGCGGGTACTCGTTGCGGGGGTGGTGAAAGAAGGGGATTTTTTGGTTTTGAAAAAGTTAAGGTCTCGGGGGCGTGTGAATGTGTTTGGCTTACGCCAGCACAATCGGTAGCAGCACAAGACCTAACTTCATGAACCGAAGCTTAGCAAAGCGGGTTAGCGGGTGGCAAGCTTTTTGATGGCGGCTGCGATTTGCTTTTGCATCGATGCGTTGGCGAAGTGGCCACACAGCGGCTCGAGGTGGAAGCTGGCGTTGGGCAAGGCCTGTGCCAGCTTGTACGCCGTGCCGGGTGGGCAGCAGAGGTCGAGCGCGCCTTGCAGGATGGCGGTGGGAATAGAGGCGATGCGGGGCGCGTTTTTGAGCAACTGGCCGGGTTTGAGGAACCAGCCGTTGATGGCGTAATGCCAGTAGATTTGATTGCGCGTGAGGGTGTTGGCGTCGGCGCGGATATCGGCTTCGGCGGCGGCGCGGTCGGGGGCGGTGTCCATCGTCATGGCCTCGAAGAGGGTGGTGCGGGCGGCGACTTCGGCGGCGAATTTGTGGTTTTTACCGGTCACCGCTTTATAGATGGCCTTGGGCAGTTTGGTCGGTTTGGTGCCGGGGAACAGCTCCAGCACCCCGGCGTATTCGCGCGGGGCGAAACGCGCCATGCCGTGGGGTTGCGTAGCCCAGTCCAATTCATCGGGCGTGCCGAGGAAGATGGCGCTGACGACGAGGGCGCTGACGCGTTCGGGGTGGGCTTGCGCGTAGGCCAGCGCCAGCGTGCTGCCCCACGACGAGCCGACGACCATCCAGCGGTTATGGCCGAGGTGGGCGCGGAGAGCGTCGGCATCGGCGATGAGATGCTGCGTGGTGTTGTGGCGAAGTTCGCCGGTAGGTGTTGATTTGCCGCTGCCGCGCTGGTCGAAGAGGGTGAGCTGCATTTTCTTGAGGTCGTAGGGCAGCGCGTGCTTGGGCTTGCTGCCGCTGCCCGGGCCGCCGTGCATCCTCACCACCGGGATGCCTTTGGGATTACCATATTGCTCGTAATAAATGCTGTGGCCGTTGGTGACCGGCAGGTGGCCGGTGGCGTAGGGGGTAGGGAGTCTGGGCATATGGCCAAGGTAGCGAAGTGTATGCTAGAAGCCAAGTCTAACCCTGTTTAAACCCGATTAAGGAGACGCCTCATGGTCCGCATTACACTTCCCGACAATTCGGTGAAGGAATTTGCGGGGACCACAACCGGGGCGGAAATTGCGGCAGGCATTGGCGCGGGTTTGGCCAAGGCGGCCCTGGCAATTGAGGTGGATGGCAAAGCCGTTGATTTGAGCGAGGCGATTGCGAACGATGCCAGGGTGAATATCGCCACCGTCAAGAATGAGCTTGGGTTGGACACCATGCGGCACACCACTGCGGCGCAGGTTCTGGCGCGGGCGGTGAAGGAGATGTACCCCGGCGCCAAGCTGGCGATTGGGCCCACCGTCGATACCGGCTTTTACTATGATGTGGAGTTTGCCTCGGCGCTTTCGAGCGAAGACCTGCCAAAGATCGAAGCGCGGATGCGGGAGATTATTGCGGAGAACAATCCTGTCCAGCGCGAGCTTTGGGACGCCGAAGAGCTGAAGGCGCATTTCAAGAAAACCGGCGATGATTACAAGATTGAGATTATCGACGACGTGGCGGCCAAGGGGCAGCTTTTGCCCGGCGGCAAGGTGAGTGCTTACCGGCAGGCAAGCAGCGCTGACAAGGTTGCAGGTGGGCTCAAAGGCCAGGGCGATTTCATCGACCTGTGCGTGGGGCCGCATGTGCCTTCGCTGGACAAGATTACCGGCGCGTTCAAGCTGACCAGTATTGCCGGGGCTTACTGGCGGGGTGACTCCAACAACAAGCAACTCACCCGGATTTACGGCGTGATGTTTGCGACGCAGAAAGAGCTGGATGCCTACCTGGTGATGCGCGAGGAAGCCGAGAAGCGCGACCACCGCAAGCTGGGTGCGGCGCTGGATTTGTTCCATTTCCAGGAAGAGGCGCCGGGGCAGGCCTTTTGGCACCCCGCAGGGTGGACGATTTACACTGAGCTGACCGACTACCTGCGACGCAAGCTGGACGTGGCCGGTTACGTTGAAGTGAACACACCCAAGCTGGTGGACAAGGTGCTGTATGAGAAGAGCGGGCACTGGGCCAACTATTACGACGACCTGTTTCTGGTAAAGGAAGAGCGCGAGGGCAAGGTGGTGGGTATATCCAGCCTCAAGCCGATGAACTGCCCATGCCACGTCCAGGTGTTCAACCACGGCATCAAGAGCTACCGCGATTTGCCGCTGCGCATGGCGGAGTTTGGCAGTTGCATGCGCAACGAGGCGCATGGCGCGCTGCACGGGTTGATGCGGGTGCGGGCGTTTACGCAGGACGACGCGCACATCTTCTGTACCGCCGACCAGATCCAGGACGAAAGTATTGCCTTTTGCGCGTTGCTGAAAGAAGTGTACGCCGACCTGGGGTTCAGCAATTACTTTTTGAAGCTTTCGACCCGCCCGGAAAAGCGCGTGGGCAGCGACGAGGTGTGGGACAAGGCCGAAAAGGCTTTAGAAGAAACCTGCAAACGCACCGGCATGGACTGGAAGATAAGCCCCGGTGACGGCGCATTCTACGGCCCCAAGTTGGAATTCACCGTGCGCGACAGCATCGGCCGCGACTGGCAGTTGGGCACCTTGCAGGTGGACTTTAACATGCCCGAGCGGCTGGACGCGTTTTACACCGCCGAGGACGGCGGCAAGCAGCACCCGGTGATGCTGCACCGCGCGATTCTGGGCAGCCTTGAGCGCTTTATCGGCGTGCTGATTGAGAACGCCGAAGGCAAGTTCCCGGTATGGCTCTCGCCTACCCAGGCGGTGCTGATTCCGATTACCGACAACCAGAATGGGTATGCCGAAGAGGTTGCGGCCAAGCTGCGCAACAGCGGCGTTGCGACCGCCACCGGCGGCTTGCGCGTGGAGGTGGACGACAGCAACGAGCGCATGCAGAAGAAAATCCTGTTCGCGCAGCAGAAGAAGATTCCTTACATGCTGGTGGTGGGCGCCAAAGAGGCCGAGGCCGGCACCGTGGCCGTGCGCTTGCGCGACGGGACAGATTTGGGCGCCATGCCGGTGGAGGCGTTTGTTGGGCGGATTGGTGGGGAAGTGGTAAGCCGCAAGGACGCTTAGCCCTTGCCGGCTTTGGTCGACAAAACTTTTGCCCCTGACGTTTGCCTTCTCACCTCCGATGGCGGCTCCCACCCCAATGGATCCCCTTCCCCCTCAGCCGGAGCGCAGCGGAGACCGCCGAGCGTAGCGAAGGCAACGGGGCGGGATGACGGCAGTTTTATGATTTTGCGATGGCTGGTTTGAGTGCCTTCGGCACGTATCATCGTGGATACCGACCTCCGTCGGCATGACAGCATGCAAAAACGCCCGGCATCGCCGGGCGTTTCGCTGTTGAGGATGTCGCTATTCTGCGGCCTGGGCCGCGGGGATGGGCGCTTGGGCAACCGGCGTCGGGGCTACCGCAGGCTGAGATTGGTTGAGGTTGCGCTGGTGACGGTTGGTTTTGCCCATGCGGCGCTTGGCCTCATTGTTGGACAGACCATTGTGGAAAGCGAACTCCTGAACGTCGTGACTTGCCATGATAGACCTTGGGTTGTGGGGGAAAAGCGGAGGTGTGCCCGGGTGATGAAGAAAGCCTGACCCCCGGTTGGGCGTCGTTTTGTACAAGGAGGGCGACAGGTTTGGCAAGTCAAACCTAAAGAAGGCGTAAATTCAGCCGTTTTCCCGGTAGACAGAAGCTTTTGGAGGGGAGTATAAGCCCCACCGTTGCTTGAAAATGTACTGCGTACAAGCAACATCTCTACCTTTTGTTCAACCAACCTGGAGTTCGACAATGTCGAATCAGAATCAGAACAACAAACCCGGCCAGCAGCAGCCCAGCCCAAAGCCCGGCCAGAAGCCTGGCCAGGGTGGTCCGCGGAAGTAGTTCTGAACCACGAAATATAAAAGCCTTCGGGCTTTATGGCGGGCCTTCGGGCCCGCCTTTTTTGTGGCACCGCTGCTAGACAGCGCAACAGCTGCTGGGTATAAACAGCACCGTTACCAGCAATATCTTTTTTCCGTAAGCAAAGGAAAATATGATGACCACCAAGAGACAAGATTATTTGGGTCTTGCGACCGCGGGGAAGCACGCCGAGGATGAACTGGCTGCCTTTGCCCGCAAAGGTAAATCGAAAAAAGCGGACAACAGCGCCAACCAGGCCCGGCAGGCACACCATGCGCAGACACTTGCGGCAAAACGCGGCGCGGACACCGAAATGAATGACGGCCGCACCTGATCAAAGCACGGTGCCGCATAGCGAGAGACGGGCCCGAGGGCCCGTCTTTTTTGTTTGTTGCCTTGTTTTTTTGCGCGGTTCTGCTACATACAGAGTTCATGATCATCAAGGAAGGACTCTAACCATCGGCCGATTTCGCGGCACGCCGGAGCGTAACCGGCAGAATGAACACCGGATTAACAACGACATTCGTGTACCCAATGTGCGCGTGATTGGCCCCAATGGGGAGAATTTCGGTATCATGACCAGCCGCGACGCGCTGATGAAGGCGCAAAGCGTGGGTTTGGACTTGGTTGAAATCAGCCCTAATGTGAGCCCGCCGATTTGCAAGATTCTGGACTACGGCAAGTTCCGCTTCCAGGAACAGAAGCGCAAGGCCGAGGCCCGCCGCAACCAGCACATTGTCGAGGTCAAGGAAATGAGCATCCGCCCCGGCACCGAGGAGCACGATTACCAGATCAAGCTCAAGAAAGTCCGCGAGTTTTTGGCCGACGGCAACAAGGCCAAGATTAACTTACGTTTCCGCGGCCGCGAAGTAACCCACAGCGATTTGGGCGCCCAGATGATTGACCGTCTTATTCAGGATACGGCGGATGTGGCGAAGGTGGATTTCCGCAGTGGGCTTGAGGGGCGGTTTATGAATCTTGTTCTTTCGCCGGATAAAAAGGGCGGGAAGAAGCCTACTGAAAGTAAATAGTCGAGCCCGCCGTTACCGGCGGGTTTCTTTTTTGTTTTGAGCCCTTCGGGCGCATTATCGTGGATGCCGACCTTCGTCGGCATGACAGTGACTACTTGCGGCAGGTGGTGAGGCCCTGGTAGTTGCCTTGCATATTGATGGTGCAGCCGGTGATTTTTGGTGACGTGATGAGGGTTTGGTTGCGACGGAACAGCGGCAGGTAGGGGCGCAGCGCCGCGATTTGCTTTTGCGCGGCGATGGCGAGTTGGGCTTGCTGCCCTGCCGTTGGGGCGTTGTGCAAAGCATCGAGCGTTTGGTTAAGGGCGTCGTCATTCACATGGCCGCGGTTGAAACCGCGCGGCGGAAGCTGGCTGCCGTCGAAGACATTGTAGAGAAAATCGGGATTCTGCAGGCCGGTCCAGGTAAGCAGCACCATATCGAAACGGCCCGCGCGGATGGCGTCGTAGAGCGCGGCCCACTCGACCGGGCGGATGGTGAGCTTGACCCCGATTTGCGCCCACTGCTGCTGGAGGACTTGAGCAATGCGCTGGGCGGTGGGGTCGGTGCTGGTGGTGAGAGTGAAGGCGACACGGGTACCTTCGCCGTCGGGCAGGAGGGATTCGTCGAGGGTGTCGGCGACGGTGCGGGGGTCGTATTGTTCTTCGGGAGCTTCCCAGGTGGCGGGGCCGCCGGGCGGCAGCAGCGAGCCCGCCGGTTGGGCCTGGCCGCCGAGGAGCCGGTTGCGCAGGGCGGCGCGGTTAGTGCTCATGGCCAGCGCGGCGCGCCATTGGGGATTGGCGAGGTCGGCGTTCCGGAAGTTATAAGCGATGTAAGTATAGCTACTGCCGGGGATACTTTGGACGTTGAATTTCTTTTCCTGCGCGTATTTCACCAGCTCGGGGGGGAGGTCGTTCTGCAGCACGTCAACCTCACCCTTTTGCAGTTTGAGCAGGCGGGTGGTGGGGTCGGCCACCACGAGGAATTGCAGCGCTGGTTGGTGGGGATTGATTGGCGTGAGGGTGACGTTGCCCTGGGCGTCCGGCGTTCCCAGTTTATAGGCCCCTGCCCCGGCGGTTTGGTTGGCGGGGTTGGCCAGCGGCACCTGGGCGATGGCTTCCGGCAGGCCGGGCATGGATTTTTGCAGGGTGAAGGTAACGTTGTTGTTTTGCGCAGCGATGGTGATGCCGCCCAGCAGTGCCGAGAGCGGGCTTTGGTTGGTGTGCTGGACGTGGTGCAGCCAGTCGGCGACGGTACCGGCGGTGAGCGGGGTGCCGTCGCTGTAGGTGGTGCCGGTGGGAAGTTGGCAGGCGTAGGTGAGGTTGTTTTGCCAGGCACAGGCGGTGGCGACCAGCGGCGCCGTGCCACCGGGGGTTTGGGCGAGCAGCGCAGGGTGCGTCAGTTGCAGCAGGCGGGCGGCGGCGGCATCGGTGGCCAGGCTGGGACTGAGGGTTTTGGGGGCCGATGAGACCGCAATGCGCATGGGTCCGGAGATTACCGGGGCCGATGGTGGTTGGGCCGCCACAGGGCCCGTGAAAAATATCGTGAAAATGGCCAGAAAAAGGGCGATGGCGTGGCGCGGGGCATTCATTGCCCTATGATACGGCATGATGCGGTTACGTCTAGGCACGCTGACGCTTGTTGGAGCGATGAGTTTATTGGGTGCGCAAAGCGCCCATGCCGGAATGTTTGAATGGGTGGACAACATGTTCACTTTCCGCGAAGACCAGAAGGCCCGCGTGGCGCCGCGCCACCTGCTGCCGCCCAAGATGGTGGACGTGCCGTATTACGACCCGCATGCCTCCAACCAATGGAGCAACTATTACACCCGCGACGATTTGCAGCCGGAAACCTACCTGACCGGCAGCGCCAGCAAAGTGATGCGCCCCGCCGACGACTATGGCGGCCAGAACTACGACACCGGCCAGAATGTGGTGATCGGCGACCCCGACCAGGGCCCCGGCATGGCCAGCACAGGGATGGACGGCTATGAAGCCACCGTGCGCAAGCAAACCAAGGTTGGCGCGGCCAACAACGACTGGCGCAAGGATGCGATTGGCGCGGCCCCGGACAACCGTTTGGGCACCAGCCGCCCCGGCGACTTCGACTACGGCTGGCGCGGCCAGCGCCAGCTGGGCAGCATTGCTGACGACGACGGCGGCGAGAAAGTGGCAGGCGGCACCGTGACCGGCCCGGCGCATGGCGCCAAGATGGCCGGAGATTTGCATGACGACCCTCGCTATTTGAAATTCGACGCCCACGGCAAGGTGACGCAGTACCAGGTTCAAAAAGGAGACTCGCTGGCCACGATTGCGGCCCAGCCCGGCGTTTATGGCAACAGCAAGTTGTGGCCGCTGATTTACAGCGCCAACCGCAAGGCCATCGGCAAGAACATCCACAACATCAAGGAACGCGAAAAGCTGGCGATTCCGCGCAACTACACCAAGGCGCAGGCGACGGACGCCATCAAGCGCTCGGGCAAGCTGAAGTAACTCTCTTAGGCATAGATTGGGGCCGGGACTTGACGGGGGCACCGGATAGCTCCATTTTTGCGCCGTTAATCAACCTTCCCGTTCGGGACGCTTTTAGGGAGCGAAATTGGGGGATCCACCCAAATGACGAGGACAGATTACGTTTTTATACCTGAAGACTTAGTTAAAGGCCTGCCTACCCGTTACCGGCCTGATGGTCAGCTACCTTATATGACCCGGGACCAGTACGATGAACTCAGCCGTAAACTGACCATTCTGGAAAAGCTGATTACCTTCGTCCGGCACGTGGCCCTCCCCGCGCTTGAAGAGGGGCTTGCCGCCGGCAAGAAGCACATCATCGTCACCTGGCATGAATGCGCCAAACGCGTGCCATGTTCGGAAGACGTGATTGCCAAGGTGAAAGACAGGATGCAACTCATCGAGTTGAGAATCAGGGACATTACCGCCATTCTGAGGCGTGCCAAACCGTGGCAACCCATGATGAACTGATAGCGAATGCCGGGCGGCGGAGATTTTGTCTCTGCCGCTTTTGGCGTTCCTGTCAGGAATCGAACCTGAATCTAGGGCTTAGGAGTCCCTTGTTCTATCCATTGAACTACAGGAACGCTACCGCGGTGTAGGGCTTTGAGAGGGCGGTGGTCAAGCCTTTTGGCTTTTGCTAGGGTGCGTGCCGATGTGGGGGAAAATCGTTATTCTGGCTTTGCTGGCAGTGCCGTTGAGCCTGCCCTTGCCCGCCTGGGCTACCCGCAAGCATATGGATTCGCCACCGCCCGCCGCCACTTATATGGACGTACCCGTGGTGAAGGTGATTGACGGCGATACCTTTGTGGTGAAGGACGTTTATGGCATGGAGCAGCACGTACGCTTTGTGGATATCAATACCCCCGAACTGGCGCACGATGGCAATGCCGAGGAACCGTTTGCCAAAGATGCCCGTACCCGTGTGCAGCAACTGGCGCTGGGCAAGACCGTGAAGCTGGTGATTGCCCGCAAGGCGCACGACAAATACGGGCGGATTCTGGCCGACGTATATTTGCCCAATGGCGACTGGTTGAACTACCAGCTGGTGGACGAAGGCCTGGCACATGTTTACACCTTTGCCGACGACGCCATGCACCCGGACGCGCTATTGAAGGCCGAGCAGGAAGCGCGGGTGGCGAAGCGGGGCTTGTGGAGCAACCCGCGTTGGGCGGTGAAGGATGCGGCGACGTGCTGTGCGGCTGAGTATATCGGCATCTTTCAGGTAGTGCAGGGCAAGGTGCTGAGCACCGGCCAGGGCCGGAAGGAGATCTATTTAAACTTCGGCCCCGACTACCATACCGATTTTACCGTAGTAATCGAGAAGAAGAACCTGAAGAATTTTAAAGCGGCGGGGATTGACCCCCTTACCGCTTATGCCGGGCATGTACTGCGGATGCACGGCTTTACCGACCCGGTTGAGGGCGTGGAGATGCGCGTGACGCATCCGGCGCAGATTGAAGTGGTACAGTAGCGTGGCGGTTTCGGACAGCCCGGTGATGATGCAATACAAGCGGATTTGCGCGGCGAATCCGGGCTGCCTTGTCATGTTCCGCATGGGCGATTTTTACGAGATGTTTGACAATGACGCGGTGGTGGCGAGCGAGATTCTGGGCATCACGCTGACACGGCGGCGCACCGGCAAGCCGGATGACCCGGGGATTCCGATGTGCGGGGTGCCTTTCCATGCCGCCGAAGCTTATGTGGGCAAGCTGGTGGCGAACGGTCACCGCGTGGCGCTGGTGGAGCAGACCGAGAGCCCCGAAGAAGCCCGCAAGGCGCGGGGCAGCGGCGCGCTGGTGGGGCGTGAGGTGGTGCGGATTTATACGGCGGGGACGCTGACCGAGGATAACCTGCTGGAGGCTTCGAAGAGTAATTACCTGGTGGCAGTGAGTGCCGAAAAGAACGGTGATGCCGGGGCGGCGTGGCTGGACATGAGCACCGGTGAAGTGGGTGTGCGTACCGTGCGGCCCAGTGAGTTGGGCGGTGTGGTGGCGGCACTCGCCCCCGGTGAAGTGGTGGCGCCGGATGCGTTGCTTTCGGTTATGGAAGGTGTGGTTCATCGGCGGCAGGTGAGTGTGCAGGATAGTTTGTTTGAACCTGCGCGGGCGGTGGAGGCCATCAAGCGTGCGTATGGCGTGGCAGCGGTGGAAGGGATTGTCGGCGATGGGCCTGCGCGTGTCGCGCTGGGTGCGTTACTGGCTTATGCGGAGCTGACGCAGTTGGGCAGGCTCCCGGCGTTGCGCATGCCGGGGACGGTGGAGGCGAAGGCGGTGTTGCGCATCGACCCTGCGACGCGGCGCAGTTTGGAACTGACGGAGAGTTTGCAGGGGTCGCGGCGAGACAGTTTGCTGGGCGTGGCAGACAAGACCGTAACGGCGCCGGGGGCGCGGTTGCTGGCGCGGTGGGTGTCGGAACCGCTGGCGACGGTGAGCCTCATTAATGCGCGGCAGCAGAGTGTAACGGCGCTGGTAAACAGTCACGCGTTGCGGAGTTCGGTTCGTGAAGCGTTGAAGCAGACCGGCGATGTGGCTCGGTGCATGAGCCGGTTATTGCTGGGTCGGGGCGGGCCGCGTGATTTGGCGGTGCTGCGGGCGACCGGGGTGCAGTTGCCTCAGTTGATGGAGAAGCTTTCAAGTGCGGGTGACGCGGGGCTTGCGGGCTGGGCGAAGAAACTCGGCGGGTTGGAGAAAATGGCGTCGCTGTTGCAGGTGGCGTTGATTGAAGAGCCCGGGGCGCTGGTGCGGGATGGCGGGTTCATTGCCGACGGGTTTGACAAGGACCTGGATGGTTTCCGTGCGCTAGTGGCCAACGGCAATGAACTGTTGCAGCAGCTGGAGGCGCGGGAGACGGAGGAGACGGGGATTCCGCTGAAGCTGCGCTACAATAAAATTTGGGGCTATTATTTTGAACTGACCAAGCAGCATGAGGGCAAGGTGCCCGCGCACTTCATGCACCGCCAGACCACGGTGGGCACGCACCGTTACACCACACAGGATTTGCTGGCGCTGGAACGTGACCTGGGCAGCGCCGGGGCCAATGCTCTGGCCCGGGAGGCTGTTCTGTTTGAACAGTTGGTGGGTGAAGTAAAGGCCATGAGCGTGCAGTTGCTCGACGTGGCCGAGGCGCTGGCAACGGTGGATGTGCTGGCCGGGTTGGCCGAGCTGGCGAGTGGCGGCGGGTGGGTTTGCCCGGTGGTTGAAGGCTCTTATGAAAATGGGAGCGCTTTGCATATTGAGCGGGGTCGGCATCCGGTGGTGGCGGCACGGGTCAGTGACTTTGTGCCGAACGACTGCGATTTGAGTGACGGCCAACTGTGGCTGATTACCGGGCCGAATATGGCCGGGAAGAGTACTTTTTTACGGCAGGTAGCGCTGCTGGTGATTCTGGCGCAGGTGGGAAGCTTTGTGCCTGCCGCCGCGATGCGGCTGGGCGTGGTGGACAAGATTTTCAGCCGGATTGGCGCAGCGGATAACCTGGCGGCGGGCCAGAGCACCTTTATGGTGGAAATGGTGGAGACTGCGGCGATTCTGAATGGGGCCACCAATAAGAGCCTGGTGATTCTGGATGAATTGGGGCGCGGTACGGCGACATATGACGGCCTGGCGATTGCCTGGGCGTGTGTGGAGGATTTGGCGCGGCGCGGTTGCCGTACGCTGTTCGCCACGCACTACCATGAGCTGACCGGCCTGTGCCCGACACTATCGAATGTAAAGCCGTATCAGGCCGCCGTAAAGGAGTGGCAGGGCGAGATGGTGTTCCTCCACGAGATACGGCCCGGCGCGGCGGGCGGCAGTTTTGGCGTGCAGGTGGCCAAACTGGCGGGTGTACCGCAGCCGGTGGTGAAGCGCGCGGACATGATTTTGCAAGGGTTGCTCAAGAGCGCACGGCAGGACGGTGTGGCGAAGGCCGGGGATTTGAGTTTGTTCACGCACGCGGCGCATGCCCCTGCCCCCAAGGATGAAATTCGGGATAGGTTGATGGGGATTGATGTGGACGGATTGACGCCGCGCGAGGCGTTGGATGAATTGGCACGACTTAGGCAGATGGCCAGTTAGGATAAGTGGTAATGGCGATTTTGAAGAACTCGATGATTGTGGCGGTGTGGACGATGTTCAGCCGCTTTCTGGGATTTTTGCGCGACCTGGTGATTGCCAACAAGCTGGGTGCCGGGTTGCAGAGCGACGCGTTTTTTATTGCCATGCAGTTGCCCAACCTGTTCCGCCGGTTGCTGGGCGAAGGCGCGCTAAACATTGCCTTTGTGCCGATTTACGCCCGCGTGCAGGCCGAGGGCGAGGCGGCGGCGGCGATGTTCGCCAATGTGGTGTTCCGCTGGCTGTTTTTGATTCTGCTGGCGCTGACGGTGGCGGGCGTGGTGTTTATGCCCGCGCTGGTGAGCGTGAGCGTGCCGGGGTGGGTAAACGACCCTGAGAAGTTTGACCTGACCGTGCTGCTGGGGCGGATTACTTTCCCCTACGTCACCCTGATTTGCCTGAGCGCCTTTATGGGCGCATTGTGCAACGTGAAGGGCAAGTTTGCGGCCTATGCCAGCGTGCCCGCGCTGCTGAACCTGGCTTTTTTGGGGATGCTGCTGGGGATTCACCCCTTGGGCATGGATGCCGCGCATGCCGCCGCCTGGGCGATGCCGGTGGGCGGCGTGGCGCAGCTTTTATATATGTGGTGGGAGATGCATAAGCTGGGGCTGCGGGTGAGTTTGGGCAAGCCCGGCCACCACCCCGAAGTGAAAACCATGCTGTGGCGTTTTGCCCCCGCCGCCGTAGGCGTAGGCGTGCTGCAATTGAGTTTGCTGATTGATAATATCGTTGCCAGTTTTACCGGCCAGGAGGCCGCGGTGAGCTACCTGACCTATGCCAACCGCTTTTACCAGTTGCCGATGGCGCTGATTGGCGTGGCGGTGGCCACCGTGCTGTTGCCACACCTTTCGGTATTGCTGGGTAAAGGCGACCGCAAAGAAGCGAGCAAGAGTTTTATGGGCGCGGTGCAGGGTTGCCTGGCGCTAGCCGGGGGCGCCACGGTATGGCTGTTTTTGCTGGCGCCGGAGATGATCGGCAGCTTGCTGCATCACGGGGAATTCAGCAGCTGGGCCAGCGAGGCCACGGCATGGGCGATGATGGGCTACGTGGCAGGGTTACCCGCCTACGTGCTAACCAAGATTACCGCGCCAGCCTTTTTTGCCAGCGAGGACCCACGCACACCGGTGAAGGCCAGCAGCCTGGCGTTGCTGGTTAATTTTATTTCCAACTTTGTACTGGCATTTGGACTGATTGCGCTGGGCCACCGCGACGTAGCGCATGTAGGCATTGCGGTGAGTACCGCGCTGGGCGGCTACACCAACGCCTTTTTGCAGTGGCGCTGGCTGCGGCGCAAAGGCGTACTGGAATTAAAGCTGAGCGAGCTGAAAGCCCCGCTGCTGAAGCTGCTGCCCGCTTGTGCTGCCATGGCCGTGGTGCTGGTGGCGGGCAAGCTGCTGGTGCCGTTCAACGTGGAGTGGAGCATTCCCCTGCGATTGGTATGGCTGGCGACCGTGGGCGGGTTGGGCGCGCTGAGCTTTGCCGCCGTAGTGCAGTGGAACGGGCTGATGGACGTGCGCCAATTGCTGCGCGACATGCGCCGCCGCAAGCCGAGCGCGGCGAGCGTTACTTTCGGGAGCGCGGATTCTTAAGCCGCGCGCGTTGCCGCGCGACAGCGATGCAGAGGATGGGAAAGGCGATGGCCATGACGAGCCATTGCAGGGCGTAGCTGGCGTGTGTCAGCGGGCTTTTGAGCGCCGGTGGCAGACTGAGAATGTTGGGCAGCGTGGGGCTGGTTTGCGTTGCGGCGAGGTAATGGGATGGGACAGTGGCGCTGGTCAGCGCTTCCGGCGCCAGGAAGGCCAGCAGTTGTGGATGCGTGGTTGTTAAGGGGCCTTGCAGCCAGCCGCGGCGCGTGGGAAGCGGCATGGAGAGGCCGGTGACTTCGATTTGCGTTTTGGGGAAGGCGGAGAAGTCGGGGGCGGCTGTCGGGTTGGATGGATTGGGTTGCCAGCCGAGATCGGCAATATGTTCGCCCTGTGGGGTTTGCATGACCGCGATGAGGCGGCGGCCGACGATTGATTCACCTCCGGCTTCGCCGCCGATTAAATCGGCCCCCGGTTTGGGCTGGTTGGCAAGAAATGCATACAAAATGACAGGGCCGGTGAGATGGATTCTGGGCGCGGCGACGCGAGCGGCATGTTCGGCCATGCGCTGGTGGTAGCGGTTGACCTGCCAGTGGCTGAGGCTGAGAAGTACAATTTCGATACAAGCCGCCAGGAGGTAGAGAAATGCTCGGGAAATGCTCATGGACCGGTTATAGCACAGGCGAAGGCAAGGTAAGTATGTATTCACTGTATACTATGAATACAATATGAGAAAACACATGAAAGGAAAGCTTAAGGCTTGGCGTGGGCGAGGAAATGAGTGAAGCTGAAACGTCATGAAACAATCGCGTGCGTTCTGGTTGACCATCGGCATTCTGGGCACCCTGGTGGTGCTGCTTTTGCTGGCGCTGAAGAGCGGCATCCTGCTGCCGTTTTTGGTGGGGTTTGTACTGGCCTACTTATTGAGCCCGCTGGTGGACCGCATGACCCGTTGGGGATTGCCGCGCACCCTGGCTGCGGTTCTGCCGGTGGCGGTTGCCGTGAGCGTGTTGGTGGCCGCACTGGCGATTGGCATACCGCTGCTGATTGAGCAGTTGGGGAATTTTATCCAACGCCTGCCGGTGTACCTCGTGACGCTCCAGCACTTTGTTCTGCCGGCGAAGCTCTCGCCGCTCATCAGCAACCTGAAAATGAACCTGTCGGTGGAAGACATGCTGCGCCCGCTGGGCATGGTGGGCACCAAGGGCATGGAGCTGGGTTTGGGCGCACTGCAAAAAGGCCTGACCGGCGTGGCGATGCTGTTCAACATTTTGATGCTGGCGATTATGACGCCGCTGGTTTCGTTTTACCTGCTGGCCGACTGGCCGCACATAACCAGCAGTGCCATTACCTGGCTGCCCAGGAAATGGCGCCCCGTGGTGCAGGCCTGCCGCGACGAGATTGACGGGAAGCTTTCGGCTTACCTGCGCGGGGTGTTTCTGGTGTGTTTGGGCCTGGGGATTTTTTATGCCGTGACGCTGGAAAGCATCGTGAACCTTGAACTGGGCTGGGCGATTGGCCTGATGACCGGCATGCTGGCGTTTTTGCCCTACATTGGCGGCGCAATTGGCGTGCTGACGATGTTTGCCATGGCGCTGGTGCAGTTCCAACTGATGGACTGGCAGCCGTACATTTGGCTGGCGGCGATTTTTTGCACCGGGCAAATTCTGGAAGGATACGTGCTGACGCCCAAGCTGGTAGGCAACCGCGTGGGCCTGCACCCGCTGTGGGTGATGTTTGCGTTGCTGGCCGGGGGCGCGGTGGGCGGCATTATCGGGTTACTGATGGCGCTGCCTGTCGCCGTTGTCATCAGTGTTGTGCTGCCGCGCGTACTGAAGGCGTGGCGCGCGAGCGTTGGCTGACGTAGACTGTGCTTACGAAAAAGGTAGGGACCATGAAAACGTACCTGATGTTTTTACAGAATCTGAAGACCGGTGAGGAGTTTGTGGCGCCGGTAACCGCTGATGACCAGGACGAGGCCCTGTTGATGGCAGGTGAAAAGTATCCGCCGCGGTTTTATAAGGTGCAGACTTTTTACACGCTGGCGGACATGGAGCGCATTATAACCGACGTGAAACGCTGGCCCGGCGTGGCCAGCAGCGTGCAACAGCCGATGATGGAGCAATTGAACCGGCGCGTGGTCACTGGCGGGCCACTGCCGGCCCTGCCCGGCCAAGCCCCGGTGGTGGAAACGCGTACGCCGGTGATGTCGGCCATCGAGGCGATTCGCGCCGCGCAGGCCACCGGCTCGCGGCTGGAGACGCGTGAGGAAACCCCTGTGGCCCCTGCCCAGGTAACCCGCGCACCCGCGGTTGCGGCGGCCCCCAAGCGCACGGTGGCGGCCAGCATTATCGGCCGCCCGACACAGCCTTCTAGCGCCAGCGTGCTGGACGTGCTGAAGGCGCTGCGCGGTTAGTTATTCATCTGAGCGCATGTTCCCCCGTTACCGCGTCCTGTGCCTGACTCTTGCCCTCGGGGCCGCCCCGCTGGGCGCCTTTGCCGCCTGCACCAACCCCGCGGCGGATGCCGGTAAAATGGTTTACAACAGTGGCAAGCACGTGATGATGTTTTGCGATGGCACGACCTGGCAGAACCTTGCAACGGCCAACCCCGGCGGCGCCAGCGGCAGTTGCACCAACCCCGCCGGGCCCGAAGGGAAGGTCGTCTACAACACCCGCAGCAATGCCATGATGTTCTGCAACGGCAGCGAGTGGGTCAACATGGGCAAAAGCAACCCCGGCGGTGGCGGTAATTGCAGCAACCCCACCTCTACACCCGGTAAACTCGTTTTCAACAGTACCAGCAAGCGGCTGCAGTACTGCAACGGCAGTTCCTGGATGAACGCGGGCAAGTGGAGTCCGGTCGGCGTTTGCAGCGGCACCTATGCCTGGACCGACCAGACCGCCGCGGGCTCGCGGAGTTGGAACGGCATCGCCTCATCGAGCGACGGCAGCAAGCTCGCCGCGGCCGCCAGCGGCAATTACGTCTACACTTCGACCGACAGCGGTGCCACCTGGACCGCCCGCACCGCCTCAGGCTCACGGAGTTGGCAGACCATCGCCTCATCGAGCGATGGCAGCAAGCTCGCGGCGACCGTCTACGGCGACTACATCTACACTTCGACCGACAGCGGTGCCACCTGGACCGCTCGCACCGCCTCAGGCTCGCGGAATTGGTACGGCATCGCCTCCTCGGGCGACGGCACCAAGCTCGCAGCGGCTGTTCTCGGCGGCTACATTTACACCTCGACCGATGGGGGCGCCACCTGGACCGCCCGCACCGCCTCAGGCTCGCGGAGTTGGTACGGCATCGCCTCATCGAGCGACGGTACCAAACTCGCAGCGGCCGTCAGCACCGGTTACATTTACACCTCGACCGACAGCGGCGTCACCTGGACGCCCCAGGCCGCGGCGGGCTCACGGAGTTGGCAGACCATCGCCTCATCGAGCGATGGCAGCAAGCTCGCGGCGGCTGCCTTCAACGATTACATCTATACCTCGACCAACGGGGGCGCGACCTGGACACAGCAGACAGCGTCAGGCTCACAGTACTGGCGCGGCATGGCTTTGTCATCCGATGGTAGCAAGCTCGCAGCGACTGCCAGCAACAATTACATCTATACCTCGACCAACGGCGGAGCCACCTGGATGGCCCAAACTGCCGCAGGCTCGCAGAGTTGGTACGGCATCGCCTCATCGAGCGATGGCAGCAAGCTCTCGGCGGTGGTTGCCAGCAGCGGCGACATCTACACCGCTACTTGCCCTTGATAGTGGCCTTTGGGCTTACAGGGGCTTTTTTATTAGAGCAGGGATTGCTGGCGTTCCGGGGCCAGCTTTTGCAGCATGCTGGCAAAGGTGCGGAGTTTGCGCGGATCCTGTTTATCGAGCGGCGTGTGGATGACGATGCGGTCGGGTTCCAGCACCGCGATTTTGCAGGCCTTCCATGCGTTGTTGACGAAGTGCTTGAGTTCGCTGTCGCGGCGCTCCTGGTCGGTGTCGCCCTTGCCTTCCGGGATAAGCGTGATGCGGCGCAGGCCC
Organism: uncultured Pseudomonadales bacterium; assembly: GCA_964601735.1. GTDB lineage: Bacteria > Pseudomonadota > Alphaproteobacteria > UBA2136 > UBA6156 > DATAJX01. The sequence goes on along the minus strand of CAZROO010000001.1, from coordinate 109,669 downwards.
AGCACGGTTTGCAGGTGCTTGACGTTGATGCCGTCCTTTTCCAGCCAGGCGCTCATGTGCTCGGCCGCCATGCGGATGACCGCCCAGCTGTTGCTGGCGCCCATCCAGATGCCGCTGACACATTCGGGGTAGTATTCCTCGGTCACCGCCGCCACGAACTCTTTGCCGCGGCGGGTGGCGACGCGGATTTTGCTGACCGGCTCTACGCTGGCGCACATCGCCAGCACCTGTTTGGTACCGACGGCGGGCTTTTCGTGAAAATCCATTACTGAGAGCAGGTTTTCGGGCACGAACACGAACTTGTCTTCCGGCAGGCGGTAGATGATGCCGCCGTCGCGGAAGCCCGCGACCTCGCCTTCGACGATGCGGCCGGGGGCGTTGTCGCCCATCTGTTGCAGCTCCATAGCTGCCATGAACTGTTTGACGGATGGCAGGATGGGCGCGTTGATATCTATCCAGGCGCCGTGCTCGCCAAAGCCGTTGCGGCGGCGGGCAGTGATGGTGCCCATGTCCAGATTCACATCGGCTTCCACCATCATGTCGCGGTCGACGTAGGCAAGGCGGATGGCGTTGGCCAGCGCCATTTCGAGCTGCTGTTCAGGCCAACCGTACTCCTGCCCTATCTGGCGGACGCGGTTGAGATCGAGAATTTCCAAATACGTGCTCCCTTATGGGTCTGTAGATTTTGTGGAGTATGGGGAGGCAAAAGACCTGCGTCAATAGTAGGTTAGAGAATCAGCCTCAACCCCGCGCTCAGTCGGCGCGAACGGTCTGGCGTTTTTCACCGCTGGAGAACTCGGCGGTGGTGGCGTTGACGCCGACAAGGCGCCAGCCTGCGACTTTTTCTCCCACCAGCAGCACGCCTTCCTTGCCTTGGTAGTAGGCAATAAGGCCGCGACCAGGCACCAGCGAAAGGATGTCGAGCGAGGGGAAATCGCCCGCCGCGATGCTGGGCCGAACGCCCTTGGGCATGCGTACCTGAGGCTCTTCCGGCTGGAAGACGTTGACGTTGAAATCGGCCAGTTGGCGGACTTTGGGCTGCTCGGCCTCGGTGGGCTCCGGCAGCACCGGCAGGTTTTTGGGATTGTGGGCGTAAAGCTCGGCGGGCGGCAGGCCTTCGACCCCTTGCTTGGCCGTAGCAGCAGCGGTGACGGCGGAGCCGGACGTAGCGGTGGGCGGCAGCAGCAGCGTGCCGCTGGCGGCGATGGCGGCGGAGGCCTTGCCGTCCATATAGCCTTTGTCCTTGAAGAAATCGGTCGGCTTGGGCGCCAGCGCGGGCGCGGGTGCGTCGGCCAAGGCCTTGCGGTAGGCGGCGAGCTCGTCATCGAGCTGGGCCTTGAGGTCTTCGCCGCGCTTGAGCTTTTGCTCCTGCGTCAGGTTCTTGTCGTTAACCTTGTCGGCTTCGGCCTTTTGAATGGCGCCGGGCTGGCCGCCTTCCTTGGCTTTTTCTTTAGCGATGGCCTGTTGCAGGCTGGCGACGAAGCCGATGTCTTCCGGCATTTTTTCGGAGCCGTCGGCGACGATGGGCTTACCAGCCTCACCGGGCGGGACGTCGGTGAAATCGACCACCGTGGTGCCGCTGGTGGTGGGTTGCAGGGGCTGGAACGTGGCATTGGCCGGGCCCCCAGCCACGGCAGGCGGCGGCAGGATGGTGCCGCTCTGGCCGGACATGGCGATGACTTTTTCGGGTTGCAGGTTGGGCTGCACCGCCGGGTTGGTGCTGCTGGGCGAGCCCGGCAGAACCTCAGGCGTTTCGCGCAGGCTGCCGGTCCAGCGGGCCAGGCGCTCGGGCGCGGTATCGGTCCGCGACACCAGGGTGTAGGCCACGAACAGCACGCCCGCCACCGCGGCGGCGGCCAGTACTAATTGGAAGGAACCGCCGCGCGGCTTGGAGGAAATGCTGCTGGCGGGAAGCTCGGGTGCGCCGCGGCCATCGGACGGCTTGGACCAGGGCATGGAGGGAATCGGGCCTTCGGCGCTGCGGGAGACGGCGACGTCGCGAAAGACATCGGGCGGCGGCGCGGCGGGCGTTTGCGGCGCCGGCGTGCTGGGCGCAGCGGGCGGCGCGGGGGTTTCGATATCCCAACCCGTATCGGCAGAAGTGGTTTCGGCCTTGGCCTCGGTGGTGGCGGCACCGCTGGCCCAAGGCAGGTCGGAAGCCGGGGCGGCGAGCGGCGCGGCGGGCGTTTGCGGCGCCGGGGCGGCAGGTTCTTCGCCCGGCATGGCGAAAATATTTTCGGGCTGCTGGGGTTGCGCAGGCTCGGTGGCCACCGGGGGCGTAGATGGCAAGTTAGCGGTGAGCGGATCAGCCGGTTTGGGTTCGATGACGCCCGCGCTGGCAAGACGCTCTGGTGCTTCGGCAATGGGATTCTCAACCTTGGCCTGAGCGGCGGGCGCGGCAGTAGCTTCCGGTTGGGCGGTGAAGCTGCGCGGGGTTTTGACACGGCGGCGGGGCGTATCGTCAGACGGTTTGGAAGGGGTTGTATCGGCTGGCGCAGCCGGTTGCGCGGGCGCAGCTTCAGGGACGGGCGATGGTGCGGCTTCGGCGGCAGGTTGTTCTGCAGGCACCGTTTCGGCAGCCACGACGGCGGGCTTTTCAAAAATATCCTCGACGGGAGCCGGGGTAGCGGCGGCAGGCGCGGCCTCCAATGGCGGCAGGGCTGGAATCGGCGGCAACGGGGGGAGTTCGGCCCCTCCTATGTCTTCGGCTCCGGCGGGTAAACTAGCAGCGGCAGGCTTTTCGGCGGGCGGGGCGGGCCATTCGGCTTCGATATTGGGTTTTACCGGCGCGTTGCCTTGGCCCGACGGCTTTGCAGCTTCATCGGGCGACACACGCGAAGGAAGTTGCCGCTTGAGGACCATGTTTTAAGGATAGCAAAATTTAGGCCAAAGTCTCGAACGAGTTGCATAAAGCGCATGCGTAAATCGCAGAGTTTTATAAGCTTGTCTCTTGCCTGTGCCAGACGGGCAACGCTTCGCTTGTAAACGTGGCCTAACGAACCTGCTGAGCCTTGGCCCGAGCAGCGCGAACGCCGTGGGGGTAGCGCTCGGCAAACGTAACCGTGGCATCCCACCAGTTGCCGTCGAATTCCTCACGCAGACGGCGGATTTCGGCGACGTCATCGGGCGTGGTGGTGGCCAGGGCGTAAGTGAGCCGGTCGGGGATGAGGCGGCAAACCACCTCGCCGTGCGGGCTGATGAGGTAGAATTCGGAGAAGTAGCCGGGCTTGGTATCGAGCCCCGCGATGTTGCTCTGGTGGCGCGGGCTGCGCAGGCCGAGGGTTTGCATCAACATCGGAATCATTTCGCGCCGCGGCTTGAGGATGATGCGCTTGGTGATGTTGCCGATGATGGCCTGGCCGACTTCGGAGGTGAGATCTTCTTCGTTTTGCGAGGCGATACCGCACATGCAGTTGAGCGAGCGGTAGGTACGGAAGGCTCGCTTGAGCTGGTTGGCCACCGCCGGGCCGCCCTTGCTGCTGACCATGCTGACCATTTCGTCGACCAGCAAATGTTTCTTTTCGCCGCGGTCGCCGGTGTACATGACGTTATCAATCATGGTGAAGATGGCGTTGATGATGACGTCGGCGATTTTCTCATTCAGCACATTTTGCAAGTTGAAGACCACCAGCTTGTCTTTTTCGGTGAAGCTGGGCGGGGCGTCAAAGAGCCTGCCGTAGATGCCGGATTCGCAGTAGCTGCCGATTTCGCGTGCCATCTGGTGGCCTGCTTCGCGGCTGGGTTCGTCGGCATAGGGGAATTTGAGGAAGGCCTGCTGAATCCAGGTGGGACGGAGGATGTCGTCGGCAGGGACGATGTCGTACGCATATTGTACCACCTGCTCGATGAGGCGCTGTTCGACACGCGAGGTTTGGAAATTGCCGCGCTGAATCATCAGTTCGACCGAGGTAGCCCATTGCTGCAGACGATGCTTGGAGATTTCGCCCGCGAAGGGGTTGATGCAGACGTCCTGCCGGTCGAGGTCGATGATAATGAGCTTGCCCATCGTTTCGCCGAAGCGGTCGTAGTCGTCCTTGATGGTCATCAGGTACTGTTTTTCGATGCCCGCGCTGAAAAGCTGGAGCACCAGGTCGGTTACCGCGAAGCTTTTACCGGAACCGGACGTACCGGTAATGGCATAGTGCCAGTTCATGAAATCGGGGCTGGTGTGGTCGAAGAAAGTGATTTCGCCGTCGCGGTTGACGTAGGCGGCCTGCGGCGAGTTTTTCTCGTACCGCGTGCCGGGGATGCCGTGGCCGCCCCAGTGGCCGTGCACCGGCAGCAGGTCGGCAATGTCGTCGGAAATCACGCGGCGGGTGCGGGCGAACGGGCTGGAGAACTCCTTGCGCCAGGCCAGCGGCCAACTGTAGCTGACGGCCTGCAGTGCCATTGTTTTTTCGACGTCCGGCACCACCGAGAGTTTTTTGAACTGGGCGTTGATGCGCAGGAGATCGTCCTCGACCTGGTCGCGGCTGTGGCCGGAGACGATGATGCCGACCATGACGTAGACGATTTTGCGGCCGCTGAACAAACGGGTTTTGGTCTCCGACGCTTCCTGCGCGTAGACGTCGGCGTCTTCGCGGTTAAAGGCACTGGCAATGCGTTTGCGCAGCTCGGCGCTAAGGGTGAGCTTGACTTTTTCCAGCGTCTGGCTGCAGCTGGTGATGTTGCAGAAGAACGTGGTTTGGCTGACCGTGGTGCGGCGGATGGTACCGAGGTAATCCATCATCACCGAATCGGGCATCATCGCCAGCATGCAGACACCGTGGTAGTCATTGCCCAGCTTGATGATGTCGAAATCGTTTTCCAACGGCAGCGGCACCACCTGCTCGCGGAACGGGCGCAGCGGGTCGACAGTGACGTTCTGCTGTGGATCTTTGTAGCTGGGCGCCAGGGTAGTCCAGTAATGTTCTTTCAAATCGGCCAGTGGCATGCGCTCGAGCTCGAACATGTCGGTGAGCGTGTTTTCGACCGACATGATGGCCTCACGGAACTCGCCCATGATACCCTTGACGGTGTCGTCAAGGAAATGGCCGACATATTTGCTGACGTCGAGCCCGATGCTGGTGAGGATGAGTGCCGACGCCTGGAACAGCATGTCGATGATGACCGCGAGAATACCGAAGCGCTTGGTTTGTTCGGGCGTGCGCAGGGTAATGATCATGTAGGTTTCGCGCAGGCGGGTGTGGCCGCGCTCGGACACCGCGTAGCCGCGGCGACCGGACTCGAATAGTTTATCGGCCCGCGATTGCCGGAGCTGCGCGGCCTTGGGCAGGTTGGGCGTAGCGGCGAGGTAGCGCTTGAGCGGCTTGGTGAGGTCGTTGTGCGAGGTGATAATCAACTGGGCCTCGTAATCAACCGGCAGGCTTTCGATAAAGGTACGCAGTTCGGTGATGGTTTGCTCGTAGCCGCTGTCCTGACTGTAACTGGCGGGCACCGGGCCGCGCCAGCAGATGCCCAGGCCGCCGTCTTGCAGCAGGTGGACGCGATACCATTGCGATTCGGCATCGTCGTTGAACTCCAGGTACGGCAACTGATCACCGATCATATTCGGTCGCAGTGGCGTATTGATGTCCCCCTGGATTTTCATGCGTCTCTTTTTTTATTCTGCGGCACTACCATGCGGTTATTGCGTGGGTTTATGTGGAATGGTGAGGTTGGGACGGCCTGCGGTGGTGCCGGCATCGTCGTCACCCTCGCCCAGCGCGTTGGAGGGGCGCACCCACTCATAACGGTCGGTGAGGAAGATGGTGCTCCAGCTGCCAAAAGTGCGGGTGTTGTCGTCGGACACATACGGATACGTCCACACCAGCAGGGTTTTGGGCGGGCTAACGATGGCAAGTTCCTTTTCCGGCAGATAGCTGGGGCGCTCGACCCGCGGACGGGTAACCTTTTTAACCACCGGACGCTGCATGCCACCAGTGGCCCCGCCCTGGTCGTTCGCCACGGCGGCGGCATCGTCCATGCTCAGCGGATATTCGGGCGGCAGTGCACTGCCGTAGTATTTACACCCGGCCAGCAGCGTGGCGGCAGTGGCGAGCGTGAGGACGATTTTACGGTTCATGGCTTATTGGGCTCCTTGCGCGGGTGGTAAAACGACGGCGCCGTTTGCCGACGGGCCGGCGGCAGGCTGGGTTGAATTGGCGGCAGCAGCGGCCTGCGGATTACTGGCAGCACTTTGCAACGCCTGATTGCGGGCCTGGTCGGCGGCCTCACCGTCAAACAACAGTGTCCAGGGGTCACCTTCGTGACGGAGCTCGACACCCGAAAGCATGACGATGTTGATTTCGCGCGTGGCGTCGAGCCGCACGAACGGCAGCACGCGGTTGACGCGTTCCATCAGATAATCGCGCAGGCTCTTAGTAGCTTTGTCGACCCCGCCCGCGATGGCCGCCTTGGTTTGGCCGCCGGTGAGCGTACTGGTGGTATTGCCAAAGGCGCCGACGTTGGTGCTTTGCTGGTTTTGCTGCACGGCTTCGGACAAGCCTGCGGCAAAATCGGCCAGCATGGCGGCGGCGATACGGCTGGCATCGCCTTCGTAGAACACACCGGGCACGCCGATGATGCCGTCTTCGGCATCGACCACATAACCGGACAGGCTGTAGGTAACGGCCCCCATGTCGGGATACACGCAAGTCATGCGCGAGGGTTTACCGACAGCGCGCTCAGTGGAGACATCACCCTGGAATTCGACCAAGGCCATGCAACCGTCGAGGTTGACCGTGGTATTCATGGCGGTTTTATAGCTGCCGTGCAGACGGATAAGCGCGGGCGTGGCCTGACCACCGACCAACGCATCGACCCCATTGAGCATGGTACCCTTGATAAAGCCGAGCGGCGGCATGAACGGTAACGGCTGGGCGGTACCAGTAAGACCGACCGCACTGGTCACACCTTCCACCCCACCTTGCAGCGGGCGAACCACCGGGGCCAGGAGAGCCTTGCTGCCGGGAACACTAACGCCCCCGGCACTACCTAAAGGGGTTTGATTGATTTTATCGCGACGCGTGCCCGACGCCCCCTGCCCGCCGGGAGTGGCACCATCGACCGGCTCACCCAATTGCATTTTCTTTTGCTCGCCCTGGAGCTGCTGCATTTGCGCCTGATTGTTTTCATTCTCGGCCTGCAGGTTTTTAATTTCGGTAGTGAAATCCTCCATCATCTGACGGGATTCCTTTTGCATTTGGGCATTCTGCTCCAATGCCTGGCTCAGGGCCTGGTCGCGCTCCTGAAAGCGCTTTTCCATAGTTTCCTTGAGACTGGCCATATCGCGGCGCGATTGCTCGAGCCAGCTTTGCATCAGCACCGGACGGTCGCTGTCGAGCCCGTTGAACACCTGAGTGGAGGACGGGCCACCGTTCATGGCCTGCGTGCTGGTCTGGTTGGGCGTACCACCGGCCTGCTGGTTGCCGTGACCGCCGCCAAAGACCATCCACAGCAACCCAAACACCGCAACACCGATGGCCACTTGCGCGGCGCGCGGAAGCTCCTGGAACTTTTGCAGAATGCCGCCCGCACCACCGCCCTTGGCCGGGCGGCGGGGGGTGATTTCCGGGCCGTTTTGTTCTGGAGCCATGCGCGTGGGGGCTTTTTTGTTGGTTAATCTCTGTTTATGCCTGCGGCGTTAGGGCCGGGGTCGGCCGTGGTTGATTTTACCTTAGCCGCCTTGGCGGGCAAGGTTTGGACGCTGAACTGGCCTAAGATTGCGGCAAGTATCGCGCTTTCCTGCTCCGGCAGGGTGGTACCGGTGGGTTCGGCCAATTTTTGGAGGGTAGCCCAAAGCTGAGCGTAATAGGCTGGATGCTTGCGCCACAGGCGGTAACGCAGGCGGCGCCCGCTAAGCGAGGCCTCGCGCCAGTTCTGCATTTTTTCGACAAAGCCCTCACCCGCCCCTACGGCCCCCAGCACCGCCAGGTAGGACTTGTTGCCGAAGATACGCTTGAGGTTCTGGAACAGCTCGGTAGGCGCCAGTTCGGGCAAATATACCGGCAGGCTTTTGGCCAGTTCGGACAACGGCGGTGAATTCTCGGCAAACCGGCCAAGATGTGGATAATCCTTGAACGTTTCGCCGCTGCTGGCGGGGTAGAGGCGCGGATGCGTGACCACCTGCCAGGCGGGGTCGGTGCCACCCACGGCCAGGCGGCGAGCCTCGTCACCTGTCATTTGCGCCTTGATGACCGGCGCCAGGCGCTCGGCCACGGTGGCAGGGCAAGCGCCAAAACGACCGGGCGAAAGCTCCGGCGCGGTGGCAGCGTCCATTTCGTACTCCAACGCCGCCGGCAGCGGGTGATAACCGATGGCGGCAACCTCGCGGCCCAGGGCGACGTGGTCAAGCGCACTGGCAGCCAGCGGCGATGCGGCAGGATAACGATAGGCCCGCTCCTGCCCGGTGCGCTGGTTGGGGGTATCGTACCCCATTAAAGCGCAAGCCGGATGAAACCGCGGCTGCATCGCCTCCGGCACGTCGGCCAGATGGGGCGCATCTTCGCGCGGGCGGCGCAGGGCGCGCAGGATTTGTGGCGTGCTGGTGTAGGTATAATGCAGTGGATCCCACAGTGGGCCAGAGACCTGCACAAAGTTACCGTTGCCATCCCAGTCCCACAGCGCCGGTTGCACGAAATGCGCCGGGTGGGTGGGCAGCCAGGTACTGGCCCACTGGCCGCCGGTGCGCTGGTGCGGCAGGCGGAGGTCCGGCAGCAGCGGGCGCGGGCCTTCCATGTTTTTATAGGTGGCACCGGTACTGACGATGACTTTGGCCGGCTGCAACGACTGGCGCGTGGCATAGCCGGGCTCGACCACGCTGAGGATGGTACCGGGCGGACTGTCCGCCGGTTCCTCGCCCACCACCTGGTGCAGGCCGCTTACCGCGCGGCCCGGCCAGACGTCGGCCATGCCATAGTCGCTGGTGACCTGATACCAGCCATTGTAGGCCTCGATAGTGGGAATGACCGTGCAACCTTGGCCAAAAAGCTTATCGTACCAGGCTTGGCCACCCTGGGCTTCGTAAAACTGGTCGTAGGTCTGGCCAATGGGCCGCTGCTGCCAGCGCGCAGCGAAATCAGCCGCCGCACCAGACGATGTGGCAGGCTCGGTATTCTGCACATGCAACCGGGTGAGTTGCGGCAAGCGAAAGCCGTCCTGGTAAAAACTATCGATGCGCAGTTTGTAAGGGTAGCGCTGCGGCGCTAGGTAAATAGCACGGGCCAAGTGGCGTTCATGCCCCGCCAGCGGCGTGCCGGGCAACGGGGCCAGTTCCAGACGGCGCAGGTGCACGAGGAAGGTTTTTTCCAGCAGGTCGAGGCCAGGCGTACCGGCGGGAATAAAAGCGCAGGTAGCTGGCGTGAGCGGGCCGGGCGTATCGCCAATGGGCAGCAGTCCGGTGTGGAGAATGCGGCCAGCGAGGTCGCGCACGTAAACCGGCGCGAGGGGCCAGACATCGGCCTCACCTTCACTGGTAGCGGAAAGGTAGCCGTGGTCCACCATGGTGTGGTGACCACTATGAGCGAAAGCCAAGGGCAGGTCGGCGGCAGCCAGGGTGGCGCATTTCTCAGGCAGGGGAAATACAGGCAAGGCGGCCATGAGAGGGATTGCCGATGGGAGGGCAGGATGCTCACCTCGACTTAACCGCCAGCATTGCGCCAGACCGAGCAACGGCAATCCGTCCATTCCGGCATTTTGCATGTGCGATGTTAAAGCCACAATTAATCCCCCACCTGCACCTTAGCCAATTAAGCGAAAGCCGCCAAGAGACAAGGCCTAGCGGCTGATTACAGGTGTGGCAGGCTTGGCGGCAAGAAGGTTTGTTAGAAACCGATATCGCTCATGTCAGAATCGGCGTTAGCGGTGGTGATTCGGCAATCGTCCCGTGAGGCGGCCTGGCGGGCCCAGTCCTGCATACCGAGGTAGGCGCGGTTTTCGGCAGCGATACTATCATCCAGAGAACGGAGGACAGTGGCCTGGATGGTGCTGTTATAGGTCTTTTGAGTCGTATCGCCCATCAGCGTATCGTTATTGCCGGTATCGGTAATGGGCTTGCCATCGCTCCCGGTCGGCTTGATTTGCTTGGAATTATTCTCCTGTTGGAGTTTGGAGGCCATGCCTTTCGAGGTGCCGAAGACCTCCATATTAGCCAAGTGACTGGCGTGAGCCCCTAACCCATTACGCAGAGCCATCGCACAGTTAGGGCCCTTGATATATTCCTGGTCGGCGAACAGGTTCAGATCGATTTTAGCTTCCTTGGCCAGAGAATAGGTGGCGGCAATCTGCATAAGGTTTGCGGCAGATTGCGCGTCGCCACTCAGTTGGGCCGCCGAGCCAGCGTCACCATCAGCAGAAATTTTGACACTGTTGGTGAAATTCTTGACGTCGTTATCGGTGAGATCGAGGCTGGGCAGATTAAGCGACGGATTATCTTCACGGATAATGTTATCCAACGCCTTGGCGTGGCACAGCGGATCCAAGTCGCAGTTGGGCGTGGTCGTATCGGTAATGCCGTGGGTCTTTTTGAAATAATCAATCGTGGCATCACTGTTACCCGAAGTGCTATCGGCAAAGCTGGTTTGCTGGTAATCGATTTTGGCTAGGCGCACGAAGCCGGGGCTGGCGGGATTGGTCAAATCGGCCGTAGATTTGGCCGCATTGGTACACTTGGGATCCTTGGCCGCGCAGAGTGCTTCCAGTTTTGCAAGGGCCGCCTTGAGTTGCGCATAGGTTAAGCCGCTGGTGCGGTAGGCATCAATCTGGCTTTGGGCTTTACCGATGAAAATATCGGAAACGCTGCGCATGATATCCGACACCGACTGCAGCGGCAGCGCGGCGGAGCGAGTGCCGTAATAATTAGAGTTGGTTTGGCACATGGCGCTGCCGCTGTTACCACCGACCCCGCCACTCAGGTTGAGGCGAACCTGAGGGATAAAGGCCATAAAGGCGCAGGAGGACGTGGCGTTGCCGTTGGCATCGCGGCAGGCGGTGGGGCGGATGGCTTGGTTGAAGTTTTCGAAACCGCAAATGTTCTTGAACGCGGTGGCAACGAATTTGCCGATGTTGGAGTCCTTGTCGAAGTCCTGCTGGCAGGTGGTTCTATCGGCAGCCGAAGCGCTGTCGCCGCCGTGATTATCGATGCAGGCCTTGATGACCTTCTCGCGGGCTTCTTTTTTGATTTGGCCGAGGTTGCACGACTGATTGAACAGGCTGAAGCGCGCGTTACCGAAAGCGTTCAATGTATCAAAAATGGCGGAAACCTGAGGAATACTCATAGCCTGGATGAGTAATTGCTTGGCCAGCATGGTTTGCATGTTCTGCTTGAGCTGGTCGATGATGTTGTTCATGTTGAACGTGGTGTTCATAAAATTGAAGGCACCGATGCCGCCGCAGCCCAACAGGTTGAGGCCGCCGGTATTGCGGAAGCCTGCATCGAACACGGTGGTGCTGCCGGTGTTGTTATAGCCGAAAGAGCCCGGCATACCGCCGAACTGGTAGGCGTTGTTGGAGCTGAAAGAGCCGCCGGTTTGCGCCTGCGCAGAGGCAGCAAAGCCCAATGAAATCAAGGCAGTAAAGGCGAACAAGCGACCGAGGGTCATACTCTTAAAATGGGGTGGAAAATGGGGCATTTCAAGGGCCTGGCGCCTATTGGCCGGGGGTGCGTTGCAAAGCCAACCGCAAGGCCGTGAGCTGGCTGGCGATGGACTCACAAATCTCTTGCATTTCATGGGTTTGCCTCATTGTCAGTTGGAGTGAGCGAAGGGGCCTGGCAGCCTGCTGGATGTGGTGGGCGGCGGCTTGCAGACGCTCTGTAACCCCATGAAATAACTTGATTTCTTTGAGGTAGGCCTGGATGGTGGACTGGTCGGCCTGGGAGAGCAGGCGAGCGGCTTCGAGCTCGCTGGTGAGCTTGCCGACCTTATCTTTTAACTCGTTGATTTCGCTTATTTGTTGAGCAATAGTGGCGTCGCGGCGGGTGGCCCAGGTTTCGGCCTCCACCAGGGCATTTTGCAGGTGCTGTACCTGTGCAGGATTGATGCCGGACTGTCGCAGCGCTGTCGCAGCACTGTCGGTTTGCGGCGCAGAAATAGCGTCTTGCGGCGCTAATTGGTGCGCGGCTGTCGCTCCGGTGTCACCGCCGACCGATTTCAGGTATTTTTCGAGCTTGCCGGTTTCGGCGGCACTGAACATGTCGGTAAACTTGGGGCCCTTGGACCACTCCGGCCCCAGGGTGCGGATGGCACGAGCAATAGCCGCCTGGGTATTGGCGGGCAGGTCGACGCAGGCGCTGGCATTGGTAACCTGGATAAGGCCTTCCTCGAACAGCCGGCGGAGGTCCGGCGCGGCTTTTTCGGCCACCTTGGCATAGACAATGACATTGGGGCGACTGGTGTTGAGTGCGGCCGCGACCTTGCCCTGCGACAGGCCCTGCCTGAGCAGTGCGGCGATGGCGAAGTAGAGATCGAGTTTTTCGGGCCGGATGGCGCGCATGTTGAGGACGACGCGCATGATGGCGGTGTCGGGTTCGGCCATTTTGTGGACGTGGCAGAGCACGCGGTCGATGTTTTTGGCGCGGGCGGCGGCAAGGCGACGAACACCGTCGATAACCACACCCTGCTCGGTGACAATGAGCGGCCAGTGCTCGGGGCCGCTGGCCATGAGGCGTTCAATATGGGCCGGGAAAGAAGGAGCGTGGATACCAGCCTGTGCTGGCATGAAGCCGGAATTTTTTGAGGTGTCGCTTTCTTCGGGCGCTCGGAAGGTGACAGGATGGGGCGACAGCGTGGCGGTTTCGCGCCAACCGATTTCGACCGGCGGGTAGAGGTTGATGTCGAGCGGGGTGAAGAGCTTTTCGGGTTGGTCGGCAGGCACCATCACCTGGCCGCTGTGAACTTCCCCCTGGATTCCCGCCTTCACGGGAATGGGGCCGGAGGTATTGCGGGCGGCGAGGAGGGTGGCGACGTCGGGGTAGTCGGGCGTGAAGATTTCGGCGAGCGCCTGAGCGCGGGGCGGCGGCGCGTTGTTGATGGCCTCGGCCAGCAGGCGCAGCGCGCGCTTGTCGGCCATTTTGATTTTGCGGAAGTCGTAGGCCACGCTCTTGAGGTCGCCATCAAGCAGGCGCTGGACATAGAACGCATCCATCAGGTCGTTGAGGATCTGGCTGGCGCGGCTGTCGGTCACCCCGAAATGGTAGGCAATGTCGTCGAAAGTGGAGAGGCCGCCGACCTTCACTTGCAGCAGCGCGGCACGGCGCTGGTCGTCGCGTTCGGCGGCGATGAGTTCGGTCAGTTTGCGGTCGATGTAGCTATCCTGCAAAATTTTTTGCCGCACGTTGGTGGTGCGGGCGCGCTGGGCGCCGGAGACTTCGGATTGCAGGTGCTCCTGCATCGTCGTTTCCTGGTCGAGATGCTGCACCAGCAGCGGCGGGTTTTTGCGGAAGCTATCGCGCTCCTCGTCGGTCATGTCGGCCGTGTGGGCCTGACGCGCCTGGTATTCGGGGTCGCGGTTGCGGAGTTCCATCGCCTTGCCTTCGAGCCGGGCGCCGAAAAAAGTGTTGAATTGCACGGTGGTGGCTTCGCCGGTTTCATCGTTTTTGCGCAGCGGCTGGAAGTCGCGCAGGCAGGTGAGGAGGATTTCGTAGCCTTCCTGCATCAAATCGTCGGCATCGAGGTGGTAGCGGCGGGCCAAGGCGAAGGCGGCCTGGCGGCGGCTATGCAAATAGGTGGCGGCATTGCTGCGCGCCTGCTGGTAGCCGGCGTCGAGCGTTAAGAGCTGCTCGGTGGTTTGAGGCCGGTCAGTGCTCCGGCGTTGGGGTATTACCGGTTTACCGGATTGCCGGGTTACCGGATTGCCGGAGCTGGCCCTGCGCGCCACTTTGGGTTTTGCGGCGGCGGGTTTGCCCTTGGGTTTGGGCGCGGGCTTTTTGGTTTTGGTGGCCATGTTCTTGTTTTGGAAGACGCTAGCAGAGATGCGTGAGGGTGTCAGAGGGCGTGGGCAGAAAACTGACAGGGCTGTGTTTCAGGGTCACAGGATTACAGGTTACAGGACTGTAGGAAAGGCCGCCCTTGCGGGCGGCCTTTGGAAAACCTGATTTTAATGTCGCACCAGGTAATTCAGGTGCGGATAATGCTGGGCAATAAAGACAATGACGCCCACAGGCACGATGGCTAACGGCCACCAGATGACTTCTTTCTCCTTCCACCACGTGCGGAAGGCGGAGTGGAGCGCAGGCTGGGATGCAGATGTATCCTGCGGCAGGTTTTGCGTAATGATGCTCATAGATGGTTCCTCCCTAAGGGACAGAGAGCCTAAGCGAACCAAGGCCCTTGTATGCTAGGCCTTTGGTGGGGTTTGGCAAGAGGGGAGCGGGGTACAGGGTACAGGTGACAGGTGGCAGGTGAAAACGTAACGCCCCGGCTCCTCTTGGGCAGAGGGCCGGGGCGTTCGCTTCAGAATTCGGGAGGGTTGTTGCGTCCTGCCAGCCAAAAGAAGATGGCAGCCACCACGGCCAACCCCGCAAAGCCGTAGTAGAAGGCTTTGATGACGGCATCGGTGGTATTGACACCGAAAACCACGAGAAGAACAGCGATAGCAAGAACGATACCGGCTCCCACATAACCTAGCATGATGATTCTCCAGAACATCGGCCAAGGCCGCATGAAAAGTGTAGCGATGATGAACTTGGATTCAAGATGGGCCGACAGCGCTGACTTTTCAATGGCACTGGTTTGAGTGCCTACGGCACGTATAATCGTGGATCCCGACCTTCGTCGGGATGACAGCGCACGTTATTAGCGGCGAGGTCTTAGTGTGGTTTGGAGTTCGGTAACCAGCGGGCTGAGGGCGCCGCTGTGGGTGACGAACAGGTTGCCCGCCGTGCGCGTGATGGCAAGATAGAACAGGCGGCGTTCGTGCTCGGGGTCCGGCCCCAGCAGCGGCATGGGCGGGCGCGGCCAGGTGACGCTGTCGGCATACGGCAGGATGACGGTGGTAAAGCCCATGTTGCGCACCTCGCGCACCGGCGCGACCACCACCGGACTTGCGGGGTTGGGCATGGTTTCCTGCTGCACGCGGGGCAGTACGTCGGAGAGTTTGCCGCTGAGGTTGAGGAGTATGTCGGTGGCCAGCAGGGCGAGATTCTTGTCGTCTTCGCGCAGCTTGGGCAGCAGCTCGGAGACGCAGGCCTTGAAGGCGTCGCGGGGGTCGAGCGTGCGCGAGGCCATAGCCGTAAATGATGAGGTGAGCAACCGGCGCAAGCGCAAAGCGGTAGCTATTGTGGGCGGGGCGGCGTCGATAACCGGCGGCAACGGGGCGCCGCGCGCCAGCCAGCCGCCGGAAGCGAGGCCAGCGGCGAGCCAGCCTTGCACGAGGTCGTCCGGCAGGCCGTAGCCGAGCATCACCTGGCGCAGTTGCGGGGCCGAGGCTTTGTCGAGCAGCACATAGAGCAGCGAAAGGATGAGCTGAGCGCCGGGTTCTTCCCAGATAAGGCGCGCGTAGCTGGACGGGTTGAGGCCGTTTTTTTGCAGGATGTGGGTGAGCGTGGCGGCGGTGAGGTCGTCGCGCGTGATGATGCCGACCTGCTGGCCCTGTGCGGCGAGTTCGGCGGCCATGCGGGTGAGAAAGATGTGCTCGTGGTGGGGGGTTTCGAAGCCTTTGACCGTGAGCATTGCCGGGTTGGTGTTATGCGGCGTGCCTTCGTCGATGCCGCTGCGCTGGCGCAGGAAGCGCGCAACCTTGGCGATGCCCGGCGCCAGCGCCGCCGGGGTTCGGTAATGGCTGGTGAGCGTGTGGGTGGTGAACGGCAGGTCGGGTTCGTTCCAGCTTTTGACGGTGTCGATGGCCGCCGGGCCCGTAGCGCCGCCGCGGCCGAAGGTGGTGAGGTCGTCGTTTGCCGTGGCGATGATCTGGATGCCGGTATCGAGGTTATCCTTGAGCCAGATGAGTTGCAGTTCGGTGGCGTCTTGCAGGCCATCGACGAGGAGCACATCGGCGGGGACAGGGGCGACGGTTTCGTCGCGCAGGCCGCGGACATGGGCGCGGATGAGGTCGTGCCTGTCCAGCAGGTTCTGTTCGGTGAGTTTGTTCTGGTAAGCTTGCACGAAGGGGAAGAAGCGGTCGGACTCCGGCAGCTTTTTGCCGTGCGACTTGGCAGTGCGGATAATAATATCGGCCTCATGTACCGAGCCCGTGAAGCCCTGTTGGGGGATAAGGGTGCGGAGGAGGAGGCGGACTTCGTTGTTGCTGGCGACCTTGATGTTTTGCCCCGCGGCTTTGAGTTGGGCGGCGGCGAGCTCGACCAGCGGCTGGATGTTGGCCGCCGGCAGGCCCGGCGCGTAAAGCGCGGCCTGGACACGCAGGTGCGCCACGGTGCGGTAGGCGAAGGTGGTGAGAAATACGCGCTTGCCGCTTTGGGCGAGGCGTTGCCCCAGCTCGAGCAGCAGTACGGTTTTACCGCTGCCCGGCGGGCCGAGGATAAGACGGTTGCCCTGGGCGGACAGGACGGCTTGCTGGGCGGGGTTCCAACTGAGTGGCATGGGAGAAATATAGGGTGGTTAAAGCCTCCTTGCTAGGGGCAAACAAAAAGAGGGAATAAAAGTGCGGAAACTTCGGTACCGACAGCCTGGATTGCCACGTGCGCGCGGCATAAGGAGCGGTGACTTCGGCACCGGCTGTGGGCCCCGCCCAGCTTTGCTGGGCTCAGCTTATCATTTGGCCTCGCAATGACGGAGAATATCTAGCGAGTGGCGACGGTGGTTGCGGTGTTGGTGGTGTGGGCGGTTTTGAGGCGGTGGATGCGCTGGTACATGCCCCAGACGCTGAGAATATAGGGCTTGGCGTAGCGCGGCGTGCCGCTGTGGTAGCGGCCGACGCCGCCCCACCAGTCGGCGGTGCGGTTTTGCAGCAGATAGCTGACCGCGTAGCGCAGGTTGGTTTGAGGATCGAGCGCCTCGCGTACCGATTTGAAGTGCTTGCTGTGGGTGGGCCAGTTAATTTGCATCAGGCCGATATCGAGGTTGCGGTGGCCCATAGCGAACATGCGGTAGACGAAGGCTTCGGTCTCGTCGACGTTATTGAAGCGGCGGCCGTAGGGTTCGGCCTTGAGTTTGTAGAGCCTTTGGCTGTTGTGAGTGGCGAGGAAGGCGAGCGCATCGGCATACGTCACGTTGTTACGGGCGGCGCCGTCGGCGGAGATATCGAACCGGACGAAGCCCATTTTTTTGAGCTGGCCCAGACGCGTCAGCACATAGTCCGGCTTGAGGTAGTCGTCGGTGCCCGGGCTGTTGACGCCCACGGTGTAGGGCCACGGCAGCACGTAGCCGCCGATGCCCTGCCCGGTTTCGACCAGACTGATGGCGTGCAGCAGGCCCGGCGGGATGCCGTAGGCGTGCTCGGCGGCGCTGATGCGCACCCAGCAATCATACGCCGTGCTGGGCTTGAAAGGGTCGGTGGAATAGTCTTGCGCGTACACGGCGGACGCGCCCGCGGCGGCGAAAAAGGAGCCCAGAATAAGGGTGCGCAGGTGTCCAGCCATAGGTTGTGTATACTTTATGGCGAAGCGGAGAAGCAAGGACTGTCTATACGAAAGCTTGATTTTGACTTGCCCCATGTGGCGATTTGTATCGGTTTTTTATATTTCTGGCGAGCGGGGCGGCTGCGGGGAGAGCAGGAAAGTTAATTTTAAAGAATATGGAAGGGCCCCGGATCTGGGCATGGTGCCCGAAAATCCCGAAGAGGGCATTTTCGACCATACCTCAGCCCGTGGGACTCACTTTTATTTTATGGGGGCAAGCCCCCATACCCCCTTTTTCGCTCCCCCCTTAGAGTGCAGCCATAGGAAGAATATTTATCAGATCTTGGCGAAGGTCGCGCCAATCAGGATTTGAATTTTCGATGAGCTCAATCTTCCAGTCGCGCTTCCAATGCTTCAATGCCAATTCACGGGCGTGGGCTTCTTCCCAGCTATCGTAGAGTTCAAAGTAGGCGAGGATGTAAGTGCGGTATTTGAGGGCGTGTGCTGCACCACCGGGTATTTCGCCTGCGTTTTGTGCGCTGCGTATAGGAAGATTGCCTGGAGCGCCGTGGTAGAAGGTACCGCGTGGTTTGCTGGCCATGATGTACGCGGTGAATTGTTTCTGCTTCATGTTTCAACCTACCATAGCAAAATATGTCCGGGCCCCGGATAGCCGGTGGGTCCCCAATCCGCATGAAGAATGCGGATTGATCTTTTCAGCTTCCATGTGACTCACTTTATGAATAAGGGGGCTTCGCGCCCCCTTAGACCCCCGCTTATGACTTAACTAGCGTTGGAAGACGAGGAAGAGAATGCCTTTGTCGTTGGGGCGGCCTGCCGGGGCGAGGCGGAGGTTTTCCATCGCCGCATAACGCAACTGGCCCCACTCATTGGTTTTGGGCAGGTTGATGGCCGGCAGGTTCACTTCTGCCGCCGCACGGCCGTTGTTACGCACGTTGATGACCAGGCCGGTAAGCGTGGGCGATTGCCAGACCTCGGAAAGGTCGAACGTGAGACTGCCGCCGTTGAACCAGTTGGGGATGACCATCGTTTCGCGCAGGAAGCCTGGAATATCTTGATCTTTAGCCATAGCGCGCACCAGGTCGTTCGGGCCGAACTTGCGGGCGATGGCGGTTTTGACGTTATCGACCTCCAGTCCGTTCACGATTTGGACGAAGGCGCGGTAGGGAACGTCGGTGGTCACCACCACGATGTAGGTGTTGCCGCTCTGGCCGGTCATGAACATACGGGTGGCCATTTTTGGCAGCAGGCTGCGCATGCGGAAAGCACGGTTGTTGTAGCCTTCGACCACCAGCACGTCGACGTAATCCTGGTTTTCGACCGTAACGTTGGTGATGGGCTCGGGGAATTCGACGTGGGCGATGTCGTCCTGCGTCAGGCCAATGGTCAGCGTTTGGGTGGGACCGCGCCAAGTAAGGGTGTCGGCCATAGCGGAAGTTACAAAGGCAAGCGCCAGGGCAAA
This sequence comes from uncultured Pseudomonadales bacterium, assembly GCA_964601735.1. Taxonomy (GTDB): domain Bacteria; phylum Pseudomonadota; class Alphaproteobacteria; order UBA2136; family UBA6156; genus DATAJX01. The sequence continues at coordinate 90,695 of CAZROO010000001.1, read as the reverse complement.
TGCCAAGAAAATGGCATGGATGCCAGCCTTCGCTGGCATGAAGCCGTTGAAGAATTTGAGTTTGGCGGCAAGGTTCATTTATTGCGCTCCCGGTTGGGGGTTGGTGCCCATCAGCGCGCCCGGCTGACCCATAGTGGCGGCACCCTGTGCGGGCACCTGCTGCTGCACCACCTTGTGGGCGCTGTAGGCCGCCAGCTGGAAGCCGAACGGATTGGTTTTGCTGATGATGGTTTTTTGCAGCTTGAGCGAGATTTCGATAGGCACGCTTTCGACCACGCTGCCCGCGAGGATGGTTTGCAGCGAACCGCGCATGGTGACGGTGCGGGTGTCGACGCCGTTTTCGGAGCCACGCTCGACCTTCATGCTCTGGTGGTCGGGGATGAACAATTGCGAGCGGCGATCGGCCTGGCTGTCGCGGATGAGCTTGGTGAAATAATCCTGCGAGAACGTCAGCATTTCGGGGCTGAAGAATGTCGTCATCTCCTGGTACTGCTTTTGCAGCGTTTCGTACGTGAAGGTGTTGAAGCTCTGGGTGACCGTATCGACGAAGGCGTTGATGAGCAGGTCGTCTTCGGTCGGGCTATAGATGCCGCGGGTGCTGCCCGGCACCACGTAGACCTCACGCCGCTGCACCATGCTTTGGATTTGCTGGCTGAGTGTGCCGTTACCCATGACCAGCGCAAAAATAATGACGGTTTCGATAATCACCACAATCAACAAAATGCCCGCGACACGGTGGGCGCGGTCGATGATGGCTCCGGCACGGGCGACAAAATCCATGTGCCCACTGTACGGGCTGGATGTGTATTCCGGAAGGGGCGCTGCCTGTTTAAGCGCCTAGTGGAGTGGCAGGCCTAGTTGACCTCAAACCGTTTGACCTTGGCCGGTGTGGGGCGGAAACGGCCGATTTGCACATAGCGGTAGATGGCGCGGAACATCAGGCCTTCGGGTTTGTCGAGGGTGTACTTGTAGATGAGGTAAACCGCGAAGGATGCCAGCGCCAGGCTGATGGTAGGCATGTGGAGAAGGAACATGCTGCCGTAGAATGTGACGACGAAACTGATGCCGTACTCCGGCATGCGGTTGGGGGCGTCGATATTGCGGGGGACGGGGCGGGCTTCCATGTAGATTATATTTGCAGATTACTGTTGCTGCCGCCACCGGTAGTAAAGTTAACACAGGCGCTAGGCCCGGCGAGGTCTTTAATAATAGGGCAGAACGCCGTCTGGATGCCGTTGATTATATTGGTGAAAAAAGGCAGGAACATGGAAAGTACAAGTAGGGTGATACCCCAGCCGGTATTGCCTTTCACCAGCCATTGATAGAGCCCCATGATGCAAATGGAAACACTGATGACCAAGCTGATATTGCTGCCAACAAGACCCCAGAGAGCTTTGAGTTCGCTTGCGCCCATGTATTTTTTCCTTATTTAAAAACCCCGCCGAGGGTTCCAGCGGCGGGGTTTTACGGTTGAACTAATTGTTACTGTTGATTCATTGTCGCGTTGTTGGCGCCAATCTTGGTGAAGATCGGGGAGACCGCGCTCTTCAAGCCCTGGAAGATATTGGGCACGAAGGCGATGGCGATGCCGAAGACGATCATGCCGAGACCGACGGCGGTGTTTTGGGCAACCAGCCATTCGTACAAACCAAACAGGGCCATGGCCACGCCGATAATCAGGGCGATGTTGGAACCAATCAGGTCGCTGAAGGCGTTAGCCAGATTTTGGCCGGTGCCACTTGCGGCGTTTTGGACTTGCGCCAAGGCCGGGATGGTCATGACCAGAATCATGGCCAGGATGGCCAGAACGCTGAACAAAATTTGACGTTTCATAACAGGTTTATCTCCTTTTATGTTTTTTAGTATGGGGCGGTTTTTGGGGGTTTCAAGCCCCTTAGCAGGGTTACGGGATTAGAGGATTACAGGATGACAGGGGTAAAAATGTCAATAAAATCAACTATTCATCGGTAATGACCAGCAGGCGGGACTGGCCGAACTGGGTGAATTTAAGATTGAGATTGTGTGTGGTTTTAACCTGTGTGGTGAGGTTTTGGAGCAACGTCCGCACCGGGGCCTCGGCGGTCAGCGACCACTTTTCCTTGAGGATGAACTGGGCGTTTTTGGAGAGCTGCCAGTCGGCTGTCCATTTGCCGGACTGGGATTCGGCCTGGGCGAGGATGGCACCGACGATGACATCGAGCGGCTGGTCTTTTTGGTGGATGACCACGGGCACGTCGGCCAGTGCCACCGGCGCCTTGGCCGGGTTGGGCAGGCCGCGCGGGCGGCCGTCGGCAGTCAGGTCGAGCGCGGCGTCGAGGTTGGCGTCGGCTTCGGCCTTGAGGCGGGCGGCTTCGCGGGCCTTGCTGTCGGCGGCGGAAAGTGAGGCTGCGCGAGCGAGTTCGTCGGCCTCGGCGACCTTTTTGGCGGCGGCGAAGATGAGCTGCTGGCGGGATTGGTCGGCCTTGGCTTCGGCGGCTTTAATGTCGGACGACATGGCCACCAGCTGCTTTTGGTATTCGTCGCGCTGCTTGGCGTTACTGGCAGCCAGTTGCTGGCTGATGCTTTCGACCTGGGCCAACCTGGCTTGCGTGGCGGCAAGCTGGCTCTTGAGGTCGTCTTCGTCGGTTTGGAAGCGGCGGACGGCGGCCTGGGTTTGCTGGGCCTGGTTTTGCTGTTCTTCCAGCGTAGCCTGGTGGTTTTTTTGCTCGGATTGCAACTGGCGTTCGGTTTCGCGCAGCCGGGACATGAGCAGGTCGACCTGCTTTTGCTGCTCGGCGGCGTTTTCGGCCTTGCCGGCGCGGGCGATCTGGCGGGCGGTTTCGTCGGCCATCATCTGCTCGCGTTGCAGGTGCTTTTGCACCAGCGTTTTTTGGGCGCTTTGGCTGTCGGCCTGCCAGGCGTTGAGGGTTTTGACCAGGGTGTCGGCCTCGGCACGCGGGGTGGGGGCGGGCTTGCTGCCGCTGACGTCGACGAGGCCGCCGGTGGTGGTGACTTTAAGCAGGGGCGCGGGTTTGAACGTGTCGTCGTGCAGCGGGCCGAGTTTGTCGTGGAAGGTGATGCCGACGTTGGGGTCGAGACCCTGTGACTGGGCGCGCTGTGCGGCGGGCATGTTGCCATCGTAAACCACGATGGACGGGGTGCAGGGGTGGCCCTGGTTGTCGAACAGGTATTTCTTTTCATTGCGGACGGTTTCGATGGTGACGTCGAGACCGGGCCCGGCGCAGTCGGTTTCGCGGTAGGTGTGCAATTTGTCTTCCGGCACCGGCGCCATGTGGGCGCTGGCAATGACCTCGCCGGGTTCGCCCGTGGGCACCAGCGGCGAGCGGGCAGGTGCGGCGGTTTGGGTGGTGGCGCAGGCGGTGAGTGTCAAACAGGCGAGGATAGCGATAACCGAAACGCCGCTTTGGCGTGGATGCCAGCCTTCGCTGGCATGAAGCCGAAGAGGAGTGTGAGTTTTTTTCATCAGTCGCTAATCACTATCACGCGGTCGCGGTCGAACAGGCTGAAAGTGATTTTCACGCCGCGGTCGTTAACCAGGTACTGTGCCAGGTAGCTGACGAACTCGTCGAAGCTGGTTTCGGTATCGAGGCTGAACTTGGTGCTGAGGATATCCTTGTTCTCGTCGCTGATTTTCCATTTGATTTTCCACGGGCCGGTAAAGGGCTCGGCGCGGGTCATGACCTCGTTCATCAGCTCTTCGAGCGTTTTACCGTCTTCGTGGACCACCACCTTGTACTTGCGGAGGTCGACCCAGTCGCGGCGGCTGCGCGCGGGCAGCAACGAGGTTTTGTGCCCGCCCAGCGAGGCCAGGATTTGCGGCACCGTGGCTGAGGCACCCGCCTGCGGCGCGGTGATTTGCAAGCTGGCGGGGTCGATTTGCACATCGTCGCCCAACGCATTGCCGAGCGGAATGGCCGGGGTTTCACCGTGGGCATCGGCCAGCGTGCTGCCCGCCGTACCTGTCGCATCAACACCCTCGATGGGCTTGCCGGCAGCCTCGTCGGCGATTTGCCGGGCCATAGCCTGGCGCATGGCGAAGACAACCTTGTTATCCTTGGCGATGACGTTTTTGGCCGCATTCTGCAAGGCTTCCTGCACTGCGGGGTCGTTATCCTTAACGGCATCCTTGGCCACGGTTTTGATATAATCCTGCGAGTCGGACAGCGTTTGCAACGCCAGCGCGCGCATTTCAGGCGCGGCGTCGGCCAGTTGCTCGCGCGCCAGTTGCTTGGCCTGTTCAGGCGAGGTTTTCTGCTCAAGCGCGTCGGCGAGTTTCTTTTCGACCGCGGCGGCGCGGGCATCGGCCATCGCCTCGGCCTTTTGATTGGCGGCGTCGCGGATTTCGGCCAGCTTGGCAGCGGTTTGCTTTTGCAGCTCAAGCACGTCGATGCGTGCGCCCTTGGCGACCTTTTGCAGCGCGGCGTCGGTGTCACGCCGGGCCTGGGCCAGTTGCTCGGTGGCGTAATAATGCAGCTTGTTGTCGAACTCGCCCGCCAGCGCCGCCAGTTGCACCTGGTTCAGCTTGTTCTGGGTTTCGGCGATCTGGGCCATGCCCTCGAGCTTGGTGTTGGTGGTTTGCGCCAGGGCGTCGAACCTGGTTTCGCTGGCGGCCAGTTTGGCCTGGGTGGCTTCGTCGCGGGCGCGGGCGCTTTCGGCCATCAGCAACTGTTGAGCGGTGAGCTGCTGTTGCAGGCGAGCGTTTTCGTCGCGCATCTGGTTGAGTTGCGCCGAGGACTGTTGTTTGAAGAGGGCTTGGGCGTCGGCCAGGCTTTGCTTGAGCTTGTCTTCCCAACTGGTTTGGGTTTGCGGCGACAGTGCGGCCTCGGTGCGGTGGAGCAGCACCTGGCCGGGGGTGATGATGTCGTCTGCCGGGCGGGGGCTGGAGGGGGTATCGGTTACCGTTTGAGCGACAGCGACGTGCACCAGCGTGGTGGTGCTCAGTAAAATCGCTAACCCCAAGATACGGCTATGCATCGGCATTTTTCTCCTGCCGGATTTTGCCCTTTTTGATGAGAAAACCCAAGCTGCGCCATGTCAGCGGGGGATGCGGTGTGTCATAAATGCAGGAGCAACCACGTCAGGCCCACGCCTGCGGCGGTGGCGGCGATTTCGAGCCCCAGGCTGCGCAGCGGAATGGCCCCGCCGCAATGGCGACACCGGCCCCGCAACGCCAGCCAGCTGCCGATGGGAATGAGGTCGGGGACGGTCAGGCGGTGGTTACAGCACGGGCAGAAACTGAACACCGGCTTGCGCAGGCTGATGCCGCGCGGCACGCGGTAGGCGGCGCAGGTGAAGAACGACCCCAGCACCGCGCCCAGCACGCCGCCGAGCACCAGCCACAGCCACGGATGGAAGGCCGTGACGTACCAGAGGGCTTCGGCCATTTTTAGAAGCAGCTGGCGCCGTTATTGCCGTCGGCCGTGTAGTAGGTGGTCAGCCGGGCCGGCAGCGGAATGGTGGCGGAAGTGCCGTTATAACGGTTGCCGCAGGTAGAGATAGTAGCACGGGCCCGCGGATTGCTGGCATAGAAGAACGGGGTTTCCTGCCAGGCACCGCTGCTATCGGTGAAGTGGTCGATGGCGCTGCAGCAATAGCTGTCCGGCAGACCGAGCAAGCGCATGAGGTTGATCATGGCGGTGCGACGGGCGGTATCGTTGGTCGCACTGCCGGTGCCGTTATAGATATACCCCGTACCGCCGGTGATGGTAGTGGTATCGGAAATGACCGTGGCGTTATAGAGAGACGAACTGTCGCCCGTGGTTACGCCGTAGCCCATCGGGTAATTGATTTGGGTATCCGGCGGACTGGTAACGCAGTCGGTCGGCGACGGGTTGCTGTTGCAGGCGACGACGCGGTTGGCGTAGGCGGTGCGGTTGTAGGATTCGAGCGCTTCGGTAACCTTGCCGAGACGCTCAAGCGTGTTGTTGTAGGCAGCGATTTTATCCGGGTAGTTGGTGAAGCGGAGCATGATATCGTCGGTGGTGGTGGTGCTGGAGATACCCACTGAACCGAAGGCCGCGAGGGCACTGGTGGAGTTGAACTTCCACCAGTGGCTGTCGGAAGCCGCCGCAAATGCGTTGCCGCTGACCGGAACGATGACGTTGCCGTTCTTATCGGTGATTTGCGAAGCCTTGCCGTCGGGCCCGCCGCTGCTCAGTGTAACGTAGGTGATGGAGACCGGGCTGCCCAGCAGGTTTTGGTTGTTGACCATCATGATATAGGCGCGCGGTTTGTTCCACTGGTCGAACTGGATTTGGTACGGCGACAGGTTGGTGTAGGGCGCCAGCACGTTATACCAGGCGCTGTTGCCGGTGGCCGTGTCGAGCGGCAGGCTGTCGGTGGCGGCAAGCATCGCGGCCATGCCGTCACGGATTTGGATTTGCTGGCTTTGCTCCTCGCGGACATCCTTTTGGCGCATGAAGGTGATGAGCGGCGGCGCGGTGATCGACACCAGGATGGCCAGCACCGCGACCGAGAGCATGATTTCGGCCATTGAGAAACCGTCGGCCTTGCGGAGGGGCGATAAAACATGGCGCATGGTGGGTATCATTATATGGTTCCCTTCACCTTCATACAGTTAATTGGCGTATTGACCGTACAATTGGGCGTGACCTGTTGCCACGGCGTCGTGGTGGTGCTGATGGTCAGGAAGAGGATGTCGTTGACGCCGTTGTTGGTGGGATCGGAATCGCTGACACTGCCCATGAGGGTGAGATTGCTACCGTCACCGAGCGTGCGCTGGATAGTGGCAACGTCGCCGTCGTCACCGATGGCGTAGGTATTGAGCGTGTTGCTCGGGTTGAGCAGTTTTTTAAACGTCACGCGGTCACCCTGCGGCGTATAGGTGATGCGGATAAACCCTTGCCCGCCAGCGCCGCCGCTTGTGTTAGGGGCGCCACCGCCGCCGCCAGCACCGAAGTTACCCGCCCCGCCATAGCGGCCAGACCCATTAGCAACAGGGCTGGCGGTGCAGGGGTTATACCCGCCGCCACCACCACCGCCGCCAAAACCGATGGTGCCACCATAGTAATTATCCATACCACCGTTACCGCCGGGGCAAGCTCCTCCCCACCCACCGGAGCCACCGCCGCCGTTGGTGCCCGCATTACATACGGTGGCGCTGCTAAGGCCGCCCCCGGTGCCGGTGAGCCCGCCGTTGCCGCCATTACCACCGGCGCAGGCATTAAGGGCATCGTTGGCGCCATTACTACCGCCGTTGCCGCCACCGCCGCCACCGCCGCCGTTGCTCGAGCCACCGGCGTAACTGCCGCCGTTGCCGCCATTGCCAAGCGGACCGGCCGCCCCGCCGCCGCCACCACCGCCATAGGCACCCACACCGCCGGTCCCCCCGGACGTACGAACGCCAGTACCCCGGCCATACATGGCTTGGCCGCCCGAAGAAGCGGGGGGTACAACACTGGGATTTATTTGGCCTCCAGCGCCACCCTGGGCACTGACCAAGGCGTTTGACAGGCTGGTGCCGTTAAACCAGGTATCACCACCAGCGCCACCGGGGCTTGAGGCCAGCGCCGCCCCGCCTGCGCCGACCTGGTAGGCGACCGTGGCACCGGGTGTCAGCACCACGTTATTGCTGGACGAATAAGCGCCGCCGCCGCCGCCGCTCGCAAAATACGCGCCGTAGCCGCCGGCACCGCCGCCACCGAGCGTTTCGATTTTGTTGTTATCGTTGGGCCAGTTCAAGGGCACCGTCCAGTTCGACCCCGAGGTGAGGTTGACGACTTGAGTGCCGGAGGTTTGGGTCACATAGGTTTTCCAGTAGTTCTGGGCGGCGGGTGTGGTGATATCGGCAAAATTCGCGGCGGCGTAGATGCTGGCGAGGCTCGGTTTGACGATGAGGGCAAATTGCCTTTGATAATTCTGAATGGCGGCCTGGCCGATGCGGGTCAGGGCACCCTCGACGCGACCGACGTTGTCCTGCTGGCCTTTCTGGTCGGTAAAGACTTCGAGGATGTCATCGCCCGAGGGCGTGAGGGCCGTCAGCTGGGCAATAGTGGTGGGATTGCTGGGCAGCGTGCTTTGGATGATGCCATCGGGCCCCGCCGACAGCAGCGCGTAGCCGGTGACAGGCACGTTGAATACCAGGTTGGTTTTGGTGGCGATGGCCTGCATCTGGCGCACCACCACGCCGGTGATGTCGTGGTTCCAGGGATCTTTGGGCACGCCGCTGCTGCAGTTGAGAATCTGGCGGATATCCTCGATGCCGCAGACGTACGGGCCTGCCGGGGTGCTGGTGCCCGCACCCGGAATAGGCGGGCTTTGCAGGTAATTGGGGATATACTGGCCGTTGAGCATGACGTTGGCACTGCGGAACTGCTCGTGCGCCTCGTTGAGCAGCATGACCCGCAGCCTTTGCGTGGTAAGGTTGGACACCGCAATAATGCCGCCAATAATGGAGGAAAGCAGGCCGAATATCGCAAAGAAATAAAAAGCTTGCATGGGCTACCCCTGGGTTTATGCGGATGCTCTAAAATGCCGACTGACTCGCTTTGACCGTATAGCGCTGGTGGCCGTCACTGAAGATGGCGCTCGCCGAGGTGACCTGGACCAGGGTGATGCTGATGGAAGGCTGTTTGGTCAGGCGGGCCTGGAGGCCTTCGTTGGCCAGGTTGGCGGCCATCGTGTCGTTACCCTGGAGGCTGGAAATGGCCTTGAGCGTGGGGTTGCTGACGGTGGAGGACACCAGAAGCTGTGAGCCTTCCTGCAGCCAGCTCCCCCCCAGCAGCATGCTGTTGCCCCCCGGCCCCTGCAAGATGCCGTCGACCTGGACATTTTGCATATTGGCCGCGATGGCACCCGGGTTGGCCAGGAGGGCGGCGGCCTTTTTCTTGGCATTCGCCTCCTCCTGCCGTATCTGGGCCTCGCGCTGGGCGGCCAGCAACGCGGCCTTGGCGGCCTCGGCGTCTGCTTCCTTTTGCTTGTTATCGGCCACAGGGGCTGGCTTGGATGAAGGTATCCTGAAGGTTGTACTCCACCCCTGATACATGGGCACAAGGGTGGGAGAAGTGTTATTTTCGGCCTTCCAGAGCAGGTCTTCCTGTGCCGCGGCGATGCTGGCGGAAGCAAGCAGCAGGCCGGTGAGGGTCAGGCAACGAACGGTTCTCATGACTGCGGCTCGTGTTTGTCGAGGCCGTAGAGCATGCCGTCGATTTTGACTTCGACCTCGGCCCCGGAAGCATCCGGCGCATTGGAAAGCGTGACGCCGGTGACGTTCATTCTGCTCTGGTTGTAAACCCGGTCGGCCAGGGCCATGGCATCGGCGTAGGAGAGGTCGGCGATGATGGTGATTTGACGCTGCGTAAGCGAAACCGAGCCCACCACGTGGGGTGAACGGGAACCGATGATGATGTTGTAATCGTTGTTTTCCATTTGCAGGTGGCGCAAGATTTCGAGCCGCGTGGCAGTGTTTTCATCGATAGTCAGCTGGTCGAGCTTTTTGAGCGCGGTGGACAGGCGCGAGACATTTTCGAGCTCCTGACGGCTGGCCGCAAGGTCGGACTGTCGCTGCTGGATGACCGTTTTTTCGCTGCTGCTAAACTTGAACACCACCAGTGTGCCGATGAGTAACATCACCAGAAGCACAGCCCAGAGGGTGAGGACGCTGCGGCGGTTCATCGGTTACCTCCGGGCATGGCGGCCGGTGGCGGAAGTGCCGGTGGCATGGCGCCGGAAACCACCGGGGCCGCAGGCAACGGCATGGGCGTGGCGATACCCGGTAACGTGGGTGAGGCGCCTTCGGGCGGACTCAGCAGCGGCTGGAACACCGAGGTGGCGCTGGGCACGGTTTTGCCGCCGGCGGCAGCGCCGATTTGCAGCTCCAGCTTGAGGGTGAGGTTGCTGCCACCCTGCGGTTGGGCCCGCACTTCACGAATCCACGGGGTTTGCGGCAGGAGCTGGCGCGTGGCGCTCTCCTGGTTCACCAGCATTTTATCGAACACGTTGGAAAATTCGACCGTTGCCAGCATAAGGCCGGTCTCGTCGGGTTTGGCCCCCGGCCCTGCCGCAGGCCCGGTGACAAAACTGACCGAATTGAGGTTGCCCAGCACCCGGCCAAAGCGCGCCGCGGCATCGAGAATGGCGGACGGCTGCTGCTGAAACGGCTTGCGGATATCGTCGAGCACCGGTTGCGGTTCGCGGATGTAGCCCAGGCTTTTACTGATTTGCACACTTTCGATTTGCCGACGCAGGGAGTCGATGTTGCTTTGCAGTTTATTGGCCTCGGCATAATGGAAAGTCAGCTGCACCAGCATGGCCGCAAAAAGCAGGCCGAAAAGTACCAGGCTGAGGAACATCGGCACGGTGTAATCGCGGTGGCGATAGAGCAGCGTGGCGCCGGCGGCAGGCCGCAAGCTCTCGAAGGGCTGGCAGGCGATGCCGAGGTTTTCGAGGTCGCGCTTGAATTGCTCCAGCCGCTCCAGCCCGCCGTCCACGGCGACGCAGATTTCCTTGGGCGGAAAGCGCAGCAGCAGATCGGCTGCGGCGTTGACGACGTTTTTGACGAGCGTTTTTTCGCCATACGACATGACCGTGCTGCGCCAGGTTTCGCGGCGCTCGTCGTCGATTTCCTTGATGGCGTGGATGACCCATTTGTCGATGACGAAGAAGAATGCCGAACACTCCTTGGGAGCGTAATCCTCGGCCAGCCAGACACGCAGGGACTGACGGACGTCTTTGAGTTCGGGCGGCAAAAACCCGTAGACCGTGATTTGCCCGCGCTTTTGGCGCCACAGCGGCGTGCGGCCTTCGGCCCGCAGGCGCTGGGCAATTTCCTCCGTACTGTTGGCGACGTCGCGCAGGGTGACGACCTGGTCCTGCGACGGCACGAACAGTGCGGTATAAGTGTTGACGTCCTTGGGCCAGAGGTGGATGCTGCGGCGGCTGAAAATAAGAGGCACCATTTTAGTGGTACTCCATGAGGGCAAAAATAGGCCCCACCAGCGCGGTGTAGGTTGAGACGATGAAGAACGGCAGCAGCACGGCCATCACCAGCCCTTTTAAGATAGCCACGATGCGTTGGATATTGCGTTCAAGGTCAAGCGTATAGGGTTCCTGCAGATCCTGTACCCGATCGGCCACCGCGCCGGTGGCCTCGCCCGCGTTGACCGCGTTGATGAAAGATGCCTTGAACGGGATGGCCCCGAGGGAATCGGACAAGCGCATGCCGGCTTCGTGGTCTTGCCCCGCGAGGCGGAACTGGCCCGCGAGGATGGGATTGCGAATACAGTCGGCCAGGTTGTACAGCACCCGGTAGCTGGGCAGCCCCGAACGGATGAGCGCAGGCATGAAGTACACCACCAGCATGGAATTGAAGCCAAGGATCAGACGGCGGCTGAGATGCCAGGTCATCAGGAACTTTTGGAAGCCGGGCCGGATGAGCGGCGTATTGCGGAGGAAAAAGAAAACAATGGGAAACAAAACCACGACCACTGGCACCCACGGATGCGCCCGCAGCCAGACCGAGGTGTACCAGTAACCACGCAAAATCATGGGAAAGTGGGCCAGGGCTTTGTCGTTACGCTGGATGACCGGGCCCACCACCAGCGGCAGCATGAAAATGAGAACCCCCAGCGACATGAGGATAAGCAGGAAGCCGATGGCCAGCGGCCCGGCCAGCTTGGCCAGCAGCGAGCGGCGGCCCTTGTATTGAACCTCCATGGCGCGTACCAGCGAAGGTACGGCCTTGCGCAGTTGGTTAGTGCGCTCGGCGGCTTCGATGATGGCGAGCTCCTGCGCCTCGAACCCCAGGCGTGACTCCATCAGCGTTACGTACAGCATGGTCTGGGCTTCTTCGACCTGATTGATGATGTTGTCCATGGCCGGTTTGAGGCTGAGGTATTCATCGTGGCTGAAGGCTTCGCAGGTGTTGCGCACGGCCTCGGCCACGCTGGTGCGGCCCGCGCCAGCCTCGAGCCAGCCCGCCATAGTTTTGAAAAAATCGATGCGGTCGGGCGTTGACAGTTTAGTACGGCCAATTTGCAGACCCATTATTTCACCAGCGCGGCAGCCGCGAGTTCGAGAATTTTACTGGAAAGTTCGGCGGCATCGGTGATGCCCGCGGCCATGTGCTGCGCGCCCATGCGGCCCATCGGCTGCCAGCCGGCACGGCGGGCCATGTCTTCGAGCTGGTCATACTGGCCCGCCACCGTAGCCTCGATGATTTCCTTGGTAGGTTGCAGCCATTCGGCCACCGCGATACGTCCATAGTAGCCGGTGAAATTGCAGTTGAGGCAACCATCCGGATTGGCGTTGTAGACGTCGGCGCCTTCGGACGGTAGTTGATAGCGATCGAAAATATAGCGGGCAAAATCGTCCATCGGCTCCTGGCGGATGCGGCAGTGCGTGCACAGGCGCCGCACCAGCCGCTGCGCCGCGATGCCACGCACGTAACTGAGCAGGAAGCCGTTTACCTTGAGTTCGACCAGGCGGAAAATGCTATCGAGAGCGGTGTTAGTGTGCAGCGTGGTGAACACCAAGTGCCCGGTATTGGCGGCCTCGAACACCAGCTTGGCCATTTCGGCATCACGGACTTCACCGAAAATCACCACGTCGGGGTCGGCCCGCAGCGAGGACTTGAGCAATTGCAGTGCGGTGCGGGCGGGGTCTTCCTCGGCCACTTCCATTTGCACGGCGTAACCAGGCACGCGTTTTTCCGGCGGGTCTTCGATGGTATGGACGCTGAGGCCCCGAGCCATCGGGTTGGCGGACACCAGTGCGGCGTGAATGGATTCGGTTTTGCCCGAGCCGGTGGGGCCGGTCCAGAAGATGACGCCGTTGGGTGCGGCTGCAGCCTGAATGATTTTTTCGACGAAATCGGGAGGATAGCCCAGCGCCTCGAGCGGCAGCACCTCGGGCTTGAGGCGGCGGATGACGATGCGCGGCACCGGCCCCTGGCGGCCCGCGTGCGGCTGCATTTGCACACGCCAGTCGTAACCGACACGGCTAAAGGCGCCCTTGTTGGGGTGATTGAGGTTGACCTTGGGCATGCGCGCGACGTTTTCGATGCGCACCCGCAGGCGATCAAGCTGGTCGAGGGTGACCATTTCTTTCGGGTGCACGAAACCGTCGATGCGGTACTTGATGAGCGCGCGCGGCTCGCCCTTGATAGAGGGGTCGATGTGGATATCGGAGGCGCGGGCGTCGATGGCGGTGGACAGGATACGCTCGAGCAGGGCCTCGGCCTCCATACCGGTATCGACATCGGCGGTGGCGCCCGACAGCCAGTACGCACCGGCGACCTCGCGCAGGCCGAAATGCCAGACGATTCTGGCGCCGGGGTTGAGCATGTCACGCAACTGGTTTTCCAGCACCAGGTCGCGGCCCAGGGTTTCGGCCGCGACATGCAATTCGGCGATTTCGTTATTCTCGTTTTTTTTGACAACCAGCGGAATCATGCGCTCGGCCCGCAGCATGGCGGTGACCCGGGGCGGCAGTTCGTCGCGCAACTGGCCGGCACCGCTGGGAATTTCGGTAAACGTCATGATTTCGCTGGCATGGTTGGCACGAGCCAGTGCACGGCCCAGGATTTGGGGAAGAAGCAGCTTTTTATCGAGCAACTCGCGGCACAGCAACTGGGCCGGGCGCCCGCTGGCGAGGGCGGCCTGGATTTCGCTCCGCGCCAGATTATCGAGCTGGAGATCGGTGGCGTTGAGAATAATGTTGAGGGCACGCCGGTAGGTATCGCCCTCGTTTACCGGGGTTTCGGCCGAGCCCGCGGTACCAGTGGCGTCGGCCGCCTTGATATCGGGCTCGACTTCCCACACCGGCGTCAGGCTCTCCTGGGGCGTGGCGATGAAGGTGTTCGGGTCGGTGGCCATTCTTACTATATTTTTGCTGTTGCCCCAGCCTACCGTCAAAAAGGCGGAGCCGCACCCCGACGGATGGAGATACGTGGCGGAGGGTGGCCCGCCTGCCTCACTTGCGCGACGGGTTACTGCGCGTTGTTGGAAGCGTAGCAGACGTCGTAATAGCTATTGTCGGTGGTGCTGCTGACAAAGCTGGGGGACGAAGCAAAACAACCACCCCCCGCCGCCGGAGCACTGCCCGCCGCCGCGATGACCCTGATTTTGCCCTGAGCACCGCCGTCGCCCGTGTCGATGACGGCATCGGCGGCGGTGAAATCGCTGCCTGAAATATTCTGGAATTCCACGACCTCGTAGACACTGCCAGTCGGCCCCGGCCAGTTACTGGCGCTGCCGTTGACCTGGCTGAGCAGCACATTGCGGTTGGGCATGAGATTGAGGTTATGCGTGACGCCGCTGGCGCTGCTGAGCAGGCCGACGAGGTAATTTTTGGTGTTGCCGTTTTTATCGTTATAACCAGCCAGCGCGGCAGCGTCGTTGGTGGGATTGCTGACGATGCCCGCAGGCCATTGTTTGTGCTGGCCAAAATAGCCTGAGACCGCATCCTTCATATCACCCAACTGATTGGCCAGGCGGGTACCGGAGGCACGGTTAATGAAACTCCATCCCACGGTCAGGATAATGAGCGTAATCAGGATGGCGATGATGGCGATGATCAGGATGGTCTGGTCGAGCGTATAGCCCGGCTGGGCGAGAAGATTTTTTTTCAGGATGCGACGGTACATGGTGGGGCTTCCCGCGTTCGGTTCATCGATTTTGGGAAAAATACTTTAGCCAGGGCAAGGGCGCCAGCCAGAGGGCGGCTTTATTTAAAATACAGTGGCTTAACTGCCGCAAAAACAGCGAGGGCCCTTACGGGCCCCTGCTGGATAACGACAGCGTTACTGCACGTTGTTGGCGCGATAGCAGATGTCGTAGTAGGTGTTGGCGGCAGTGCTGCTGACGAAGGTAGGGGTCGCAGCAAAGCAACCGGCACCAGCGGCAGGAGCGCTACCCGCTGCGGCGATAGCGCGCACGCTACCGGCGCTACCACCGTCGCCACTGTCGATGGCGTTGTCGGCATTGGTGAAGTCGCTGCCAGCCACATTCTGGAACTCAACCACTTCGTAGGTGGTGCCGGCGGGACCGGTCCAGGCCGTTGCACTGCCAGCCACCTGGCTGAGCAGCACATTACGGTTGCTTTGGCTGTTGAGGTTGTGAGTAACACCCGCCGCCGAGGTCGTCAGACCAGCGATATAGTTTTTGGTGCTGCTGTTTTTGTCGTTAAAGCCGGCCAAAGCAGCGGCATCCAGCGTGGGGCTGCTGACGGTGCCTTGCGGCCATTGCTTGACGTCGCCGTAGTAGTTGCCCAGCGCGTCCTGCACGTTGCCCAGCTGGCTGGCCAGACGGGTACCGGAGGCGCGGTTGATGAGGCTCCAGCCCACGGTCAGGATGATGAGCGTGACCAGGATGGCGATGATGGCAATAATCAGGATGGTCTGATCCAGCGTATAACCCTTGCTGGAGCGTACCATCTTGAGCATTTGCTTAAGATTCATTTATTTTTCCTTTATGTTATCTGGTTAGCAATAACAGGCGTATAAGGCCCATATAACCAGGCCCTTACAAGTAACCTGCCTAACTTAACCGTTTGACCTGTAGCAAAACTACAAACTCGACCTGTTCGTAGGTAATGCCTTCGGTATTGAACAGCTTACCCAGGCCCGAGATTTGGCGGATGATCGGCAGGCCGCTTTCGTTGTCGGTGGCCAGGGTGCGGGTGAGGCCGCCGATGACCTTGATTTCACCGTCGCGAATGCGGACCTTCTGGTCGATCAGGCGGGTGGACGCCACCGGCGCCTGGCCGCTGATAGGAGAACCATTAGTGCCGTCGTAGTTGGGATTGGGAATATCGACGGTCTTCACGATTGAAGTAATCGGAATTTGCAGGCTGATGGTGTGCGGCTCGTTGGGGTCGTCGGAGATTTGCGCGCTGGCCGAGAACTGCAGGCCCACAAACTGGTCGCGCTCATCGACGCTGGCCGACGTGGTGGTGGCCGTGCCGGTGGTGCTGGTACTTTGGATAATGAAGTATTTTTCGTTGCGGCCATCAATCAGCGTGGCACGCTGGCGATCCATCAGCTCCATGATGGGGTGCATCAGCTCGTAGGTGGTGCCATAGCTTTCAAGCATGCCCATGACCGCGTCGAGGTTCAGCTTTTGCACGCTGATGCCGTACAGATTGGTGCTGGCGCCCGCAGCGGAAGAAGTGATGCTGGCAAGCTCATTGCTGATGGCGGAGGTGATGCTGCTGCCGCTGCCTATGCTGGTGGTGGCACCGTTGCCGCGGCGGCCGAAGCGCAGTTTGCCGTCCTGATCGTAGCTGCGGTCGCGGGTGACGGCCACGACGCGGGCTTCCAGCAGCAGGCGGCGGCTGGCGATGTCGGCCACGCGCTGGATGATTTGGTCGGCCTGGTTAAGCGCATTCAGCGGGCCACGCATTTGAACCAGCCCCACGGCACGGTTGATGCGTACGTACCCGCAGGAAGGCGCGGCAGCGCTGGCGGCAGGATTGGACTGGTGGAAGCCCACGGGACTGGGAGGAGTGGGTACTGCCGCCGGGGTGGCGCCGCCAGTACTGCTGCCGTTGGCGCCATTAACCACCGGAGGAGGCAACAAGCTGGGTGTGGCGCCGGGAGCCGAAGACGGAGCAGCGGGCGTGGCGGCGGGGGAGGAGGCGCCAGCGGTGCCGCCCATGCCTTCACAGGAACTGGCCAGGAGCTGGTTGAGGTCGCCTTCGAGTTCGGTCCACAGATTACGATCGTATTTGATGGAGACGTTGTTGCTGCCGCCCGAAGTGTTGCTGGTGGAGCCGCTGCTACTACCGCTGCTGCCGCTCGAGATGCCGCCTGAAGAGGAGGAACCGCCCGCGCCACCCGAGAACGAGGAGGAATAGTTGACGGTGAGTTCTTCGGTCCGTTCGGGCTCGTACAGGTTCAGCGTCCACTCACGCTGCGGCAGGCCGCCGATGGTGTAGTAATCACCTTGCGAAACCAGGCTAAGGCCTTGCGGGTTGAGCAGGGCCTCGAATGCGTCGAAGCAGGTGACGTTTTTAAGGTGCGTGCTGACGTGGGTGGTGGAGAGTTTTTCCTTGTTCTCATTGATGACAAGGTTGTAACTGCACTGTTGCGCCAGGCCCTTGAGGGCAGCGCCGAGGGTAACGTTGTCGCCGGGGCTGAAGCTGGTCAGGCGGGGCTCGCTGGCCGAAGGCAGAACCAACAGGCGGCGCGCGCCCTCGCGGATAATCTGGACGTTGAAGTTGTCTTCGACGTAGCTGCGCATTTCGTCGAACGCCAGACTGTTGATGAGGACGTCGTGACGGCTGTTTTTGCGCACGCCGTTACCCCAACGCACTGCCACGTTGTAGGTGCCGGCGACCTTGTTCATAACCGCTTCGAGGTCGTACTCGCCCTTCATGGTGAAGGTGGCGTTGGCACGGGCCTGCTTGGCCGACATCGGCTCGCCGATGCCGAGCACGTCACTGTTGTTACGGTTTTCGGGGCGGTAATCCTTGAACTGGTTGGCGGGGCTTTCGCGCTGGGCAAAGCTGACGCCGTTGCCGCACGAACTCAGGATACCAGCAGAAACAAGCCCGAGGGCAAGCAGACAAAACCGGGTAACTTTCCCCCCACCGAACATTCTACTGGACTCCTTGATAACCGAAACGGTCGCCACCGGTGACGACAATCAGCTTGCCGCCGGGGAAAATTTCGTAACGCAGGTTGAAAACCTTGAGGATGCGGTCGACCGCCACGCCGAAAGGCTCTTCGATATGTGCAGGCTTGAGTACCTGGTCGGTGCCCGCGTACATGCGCAGACGCCATTGGCCCTTGCCGGCCTGATTGATAATGTTTTCAAGCGCATCGACCAGCGGCACTTCGTCGTAGTGAAGACTTACCACGCTGTCCTTGAGCACGCTTTCGGTCACGGCGAGGTCGTTGCCGCCCTTGCCGCCGCTGCCGGCACCGGCACCCGACGGCGCGCCCAGGCGGGCGTCGCCACCGATGCGGTCGGTGATGACCAGGCGTTGGGTACGGTCGTACTTAATGACGCGGAGCGGCGTGCCGCTGCGGGTTTGCAGGCGGGCCAGCAGGGCGTTAAGCACGTTGACGAAAGGCTCTTCGGCGTAAATCGAGATTTCCATGTCCGGCAGGCCCGCGTTCTGCTCGTCGAGGTCCCAGACGATTGTCCAGCTGCCGCCGCCAATCTGGTCCATCATACGTTGGAGCACGCGACGCACGGCCACGCGTTCTTCTTTAAGTTTGACCGTGCTGTTTTGCATGTCCAACGTACCGGCGGTAGTGGCACCCGAGGCACCGGGACTGCCGACGGCCACTTCTTCGCCGCCGTCACTGCGCGGCCCTGATGAAAACTGGGGTGTGGTACGGGCAGCGCCGATATCGGCACCGCCGCCGGTGGCGATGGAGGGGTAGCGGCTTAAATCGGTACCCGCGGCCGACGGTGCAGCGGCGATGCGCGGCGCGGGCGACGGAGAAATATTATTTTGCGCGAGGACATCGTCGGTTGGCGTGCGCGAGGTTTGCCTGCCGCCGCCACTGAGCAAGCCGGGGTCATTGCCGATGCGGTCAAGCTCGGCGGTTTCGTCCGGCACGCCGTCGGCCACCGTGTTCATGGCACGCTCGTAACCAGTGCCGCCCGGCGCCTTTTGCGCGTAATAAGGTTTGTTACCCTGATCGACCGCCTTGTAGGCGTTAAGCTCCTGCTCGGTCTTCATCCGCAATTGCTCATGGGCGGGAACATAGACGCCGCGGGTATCGTCAGCGTACACTGGCGCGGTGGCCTCGGTGACCGGCGGCACGTAGCCCGGCACCGGCGCAGCGTAAGAAGGAAGCGCGACAAGGCCCACTACTGCAAGCGAGGTGTGGCCAATAACCGCCAGAGATAACCGTAATGGGGTGGCTCGCATGGGGGGAGGCTTGACTTCCTGTTCAACTCTCTGTTGTTCTAGCAATGTTTAGCACAGGGTGGCGACAGCCTGTGAACCGGTCAAGAGAAAGTACATACTTTGTGTGTTAAATCAGCACTCACGAGCTGCCTATTTTTTAAGCTGGCCGCCAATTTCCGGCTGAACACCCAAGGCGGTGAGCGATGAGCGGGCCGAAGTTCCGCTTTACTATCGTGATTGGCCTGTTTTTGGTAGCATGGTGGATTTACGAGATGGTCACCACCTACCTGCTGGGTGAGCGCGGCCTGAACTTTGACGTTTACGGTCATGGCGTGGCGGTGATTGGTGCGGGGACCCTGGGCGGATTCTTGCTGGTATGGCTGGCAGTTAAGGTGGCGGCATGGAGCCGCAGCGTGACGACCGGGTTTGAATCGCAGGTGGTTGACGAGTACGGCACGGCCTTTCGCATGGGTGAAGGTTCGGGCTACTCAATTTCGCTCAGTAAGTTCTTACCCGAAGTGATCGCGCCGCCGGCGTGGCCGGGCCTTTCGCCGCTGGAAGCCGAACTGATCGGTTTTTTGAACGGCTACCGCCATTGGCCCTTTAACCTGGGCCACGCCCATCCGACCTTGTATGAAGAAGCACTGGCCCGCTGGGACATCATGCGCGCCCTGCCCGGCAGTGGCCCGTTGCAGCGCGCCGCTGCGCTGGCCAGCGTGCTGAGCAAGGTGGTGGCCTACCATGAAGTACGCACCCATCACCCGCTCAAGCAGTTTTGGAAGCGCGACCGTATCCGCTTTGAGCGTCGCTGCCGCGAGCATGGCGGGCTGGCGGCGTTTGTGCTTTCGACGTTGCCGAGTTTTCGCGCCCTGAGCCACGGCAGCGACGAGGCCCGCGCCGGGCGCCGCTCCCTGGCCACCGCGCTGCGTTACTATGATACGCCCGGCGGCCTGCCGGTGAACACCGATGCCCTGACCAAGGAGTTGGCCAACGCCCTGCAACGGCTGGTGAGCAAGCGCCGCAACAGCGGCAGCACCACCCCACCCGGCCCGGCTGAAGAAGCCCTGCTGCGCCAGCACGTGCGCACCCTGTTACCAACGCTGGTGGAAGAATGGCAGCGTGATGCCGTACCCACCGAAACCACCGACGCCGTGCCCCTGCCCGGCGGCCGTATGCTGGTGCGGGCCGCGGCAATTCTGGGAACGATGGGTGCCAAGCTCCCCGTGGAACTGCGCGAGCAATTCGATTTATGGGAAAGCAGCGGCAGCGTTGAGCATCCAGCCTGGCCGATTGTGCTGGCCAGCTTGAAGGAACTGCATTTTGCCAGCCCGTGGGACGACCTGACCCCCCTCGCCGCCAGCTTCAAGTTGGGCGAGGTTGTGTTCGGCCCCGCCGTGGTGGTGGACTTTGCCGCCGGCGGCCACCCCGAAATTGCCAGCACCATTGCCCGCGGCATGGTGTTTGAAGGACCGGTGGACGTGGCGCCGGAAAGCGGCGCGTTGCCGGTATTGCAGGAACGGGCTTCGGCCTTGCAGGCGCAGCTGGCGGAAAGATTCTAGTGCATGGCGTAAAGAAAGAGGCCCAACCGGGCCCCTTTCTTTAATGGGTTCGCACACCGCCGCTACGGATATAGCTGCCGTTGTTATTACTATCCGGCAGAATGACCGAGAAGAAGTAATAGCAACCGCCCATGAGGTAGCTTTGGAGCTTGAGCGTCCAGGTGGGCGGATAGCCGACCAGCGCGGTGGTGACCTGGTGAAGGGTGTCGGTGGAGAACTCGATGGGAATGCAGGCCTGTACCAGACGGTCTTCGCCCTGGGCCTTCCAGATGGTGCCGACCCACCAGGCGGCGCCGAGCACGGCCAAAAAGATAAAGACGGTCTGGCCGAATTCGAAAGGTTTGGACATGGGGGCGTGCTCTCCTGTTAGTGGCCTGCTTGTGCCTGAATTATACGCATAACAAAGGGGGTGTCTACACCCCCTTTGCAAAACAAGGCCTTAAAGGCTTGCGCGATTACAACGCGTCGACGTCATCCTTGGCGGCCTTGGGTTTGGCGGCGCGGACCGGACGTTTCTTTTCCTCGGTCGCAGCCGGAGCCTCGGCGGCAGGCGCCTCTGCCACCGGTGCGGCGGCTGCTTGCACCGGGCGTTCGGCGGGCGACTTGCGGACCTTGTCGACGATACCGTAGCGCTGGGCCACGCGGGAAATAAAATTGGTGCCTGCGAGGTCGAGTTTGTGGCGTTGCACCGCACTCTTGATTTTTTGCACCATGAACTCAACGCAGTCGTCGAAATCCTTGCGGGTGGTTTCGAACTCACCACGGCTGGACTTGGCAACATAGCCGCGGGTTTGACGGTCGGCCTGCACCAGCACGTGCTCCCACAGGCGGGCAAAATTGATCATGTCGGTGCCTTCGGGCGTGGTGCGGATGACCACTTCGGCAAAGTTGCCGTGGCGCTCGAGCTGGGCTTTCTGGTTTTCCAACCGGGCATGGAACTGGCTGCGCTTTTGCGCATTGGCCGGGTTGTTGTTGCTGGATTGGCCGGACGGTTGGCCGGGCTGGCTACCGGCGGGACGCGGCGGCATCGGATTGGGGTTGTCACTCATGACTTCATCCTCTCATCAGTCTTCAGGTCATCCGTTTTGGGCGGATGAAACAGTTTTTGCTTTTCAACGTAGCGGGCCGGGCATGGGGTCCCTTACCGTTTCTGCAAAGTAAACTGCCCCTGCCCCGCCTGCAAGTCCCCGGACTAAAAAACAACTCGCCTTTGATATGGCGAGTTGTTATCCGGCATCAATTTTAGCAACACTTACGGCTGGGCGAACACTTCGATGGTATCGCCATCAAGATGCGGGGCGGACAGTGCCGCGATGGGCACGCTGTCGAGACTGCTGACCTTGGCCAGGTAGCGGCTAAGCGCCTTGACCCGCTCGCGGAATTCGCGCGAGTTGGGCTGGGCGCCGCGGGCGAACAGGGTGGCTTTACCCCCTTCCCGCAGCAAGCTCACCACATCGCGGCTGCTGGGCAGTTGGTCACGTTCGGGCCAGACCTTGTCGTTATTATAGTGCACCGTCCAGATGGCCAATTTGTCTCCGGCGTCCGGCACCCGGCTGCTGGTGGTAGCGGGGTCGGCCAGGCTGGGCAACTGATTGGAGGCAACCTGGGCCGCGGGCTGAGGCGCACTGGCGGCTTCGACCCGGGGCGCGGCCTGCAGGGCACTGGTAATAGGCGTGCTGACCGGTTGGAAACCGTCGCCATACCCGGCGCGTGGGCCGGAGACCTTAATGGTGGTGGGGGCGCCGTTATCATTATTGAAGGCGTCCGACCCGTTATTGTCACCGGCATCGGCGGCACGGGGGGCGCTGTCATCGTCGTTGGCAGCGGTGTTCATTTTGCTCAACTCGTTACGCTCGACCAGTTGCATGCGGCGATCGAGACGCAGCGCCGCTTTCTCGACCCGTTGGAGGCGGTCTTCGAGTTTGGCGACTTCGTTTTGCAACGCGGCCGTACGTTGGGCCATGACAGGGTCAACCAGTGCAGGATAAGCCGTGGCAACCCCTGCGGTAGGCGCAGCGGCCATCTGGCGGGACGCCCTGGCAGGCGCGGGACCGGCAGCAGGCTCGACAGAAGAGTAGTCGGGGTAGCCATAACCATCGGAATCGGCTGTAGCGTCGGCCTGGGCCAGTTGCGGCGCTGCGCCTGCGGGCGTCACCTGGGCGTTGCCCTCGAACGGCCAACTGGCGCAACCGCATAACAACATACCGCTTAATCCAAGCATCAGGCTGATTTTCGTTGATTGAACCGTCATGGCCCCCACCCCTTATGTTGCGGGTATGATACGGCGGTAAAACAAGCCTGCAAGGGGCTTGCCTATTAAATAGCTAAATCTTGGAGGTAAAGAAGTCGCTGATAGTAGCAATCAGCAGATTGATGATTCGGAGCAACAGACGCCCAAGGAAGAGCGCGACACGCCCCAGACCAGTAAACACAAAGAGAGTGGCTTTCAGGAGGAAATTGAACGTACTATTAATAAGATCAGCCTTCTTTTTGGAGTCGCCCAACGCATTAAACATATGAAGCAATATAACAACAACCACAAAAACAGCCAGGACCTTGAGCAAGGGTTCGATGACGTGGACGTAGAGCTCGGCGATCTGGTCGACTGTCATGACTCCTCCGCTTACTCCTTTTGGCCGCCGCCGCTAAAAGTGTGGTACTTGCCGGCGAGATCGAGCCCCTGGCGGACAGGCATGCGGAATTTTGGGAAGTCCAGGCCTTCGTTATCCTTCTTTAAAATCACTTCCGGCACCCGGAGCTTAAACACCCCTTCCCGGCCAATCAAAATGCCCTCACCCTGGTCCAGATCGCCGAATTCCTCGGGCCGGACCACTGCGTCGTACTGCATGCTGACCGAGGTGCTGGTATTGCGGCCCCGACCACCGGTTTGCAGCTTGCTGGCCTCGGTGCCCGCACCCACGCCGCTGGCAAAGCTCAGGCTCTCGCCGTAACTGACGCTCTTGATTTCCTTGAGCGCCTCACCGGCCAGCTTGCTCATTTCCTCGCGGCTGGTGGAGTCGTTGAGCTTGAAGACGACCTTGGTCCAGGTATTACCCAGGATTTTGTCCTTGAAGTCTTCTGACAGGCCGCGCTGGGGATCGGACAGCGAACTCATGGTTTGCACCAGCGGGAACAGGCAGATGTTGGCCGAACGCGCCTGCTCGAACAGTTTATCGAGACTGGCCATAGCATAGCTGGAGAATTCGTCCATCAACACCAGGAATGGCGGGCTGGGCTTGTCGGCATTCGGGACGTTTTGCAGCTGGCCGACGGCAGTAATCAGGTCGTTGAGGAAGATTTTGGCGAAATCGACGGCGGCCTCGGTCTTGTTCAGCGTGGGCAGACCGACGTAAACCAGCTGGTTTTCGCGCATGGCTTCAAGCAGGTCGACCTCCGGGTTGTAGGAATTGAGTACGTCGCGCACCTCGGCGCCGCTACCGTAGGACGAGATTTTACCCAGCAGGTCGCCAAACGCGAACTGGCGCTTGCGGTTGTCGATTTGCTTGATGCCAGAGCGTTTATCGACTTCGCTGATTTGCTCGATGAACATGCGCAGGTCGACGTATTCCCGCGTGTCCTTGGGGGCTTGCTGCATAATGTGGCGCAACGCGCCCTCCTCGGTCATGATCATTTGCAGGTCATTGAAGTTAAATGGTATTTTCATCTGGCACAGGATGGCCACAATGGCGCGCAGGGCATTACCCGCCTGGCTGCGGAAAAAGTCGCCCTTGCCACCGCCGCCCACCAGAAGCATGACGCGGTTGACCAACTCTTCGCTGTCGCCACGCAGCAACGGGTTGTAAGTATTGGAAAGTTTGGAATTGCCGATATTGATGATGCGCACATCTTGCCAGCGGTCGTGCTGGCGGGCCAGCGTGAGGAACTGACTGATGGCCTCTTCGGAGTTTTTACCGTCGATGTGGATGACGCCGCCGCCGCGCATCATCTGCTGCTTGAGAATGAGGTTAAGGAAGTTGGATTTACCCGCACCGGTGGCCGCCACGGCCAAGCAGTGGCGGGTCATCAGCCCGCTAGGGAGAAACACTTCGTTACCGCTGCCGATAGTCATTAACGCAACCTCTTTTCCACAACGCCCCAGTAGAATTCATCCGGCACGCGGTTTTTATGGTCGGTACCGTCTTCGAGCCGGAAGCGCAGGTAGTTTTTAAGTTGTTCGCCATATATCAGCAAGCCGTAGGCCGCACCGAACAGGAACCCTTCGAGCGTGCGGCCGGAAAGGTTGCCGCCTGCCGCCACCGCGGGAGTCAGCACCCACAGCACCAAGCCAATCAGGCCGAACGGCCGCACCGCCCACAGCAGGCGCTCGCGTGCCAGGCGCGCGGTCTCGCTGCGGTGTTCTACCGACAGATGGTTAGCAGGGGTCGCGTTATCGGCCATTATTCTCTCGGGCTCTTCTTGAGCCGTCTATAGTATAGGGCACAAATGGCAAACTGACAGGGGGTTATTCTACTGGCCGGACGGCTTTTTCATTATTGCATTGACGGCGCGCCGATGGGAGCGTCGGTGATTTGCGGCGCGCCAGCGGCGGCCTGAGTATTAAAGAGGTAGCTCTTGAGCGTGTCGATTTCGACGTAGCCGTTGACCCGCTCGAACGGCCCGTTGGGTTTGCGACGGATAATGAGCGTCGGCGTTTCCTTGATGCCCATCTGGTCTTCCTCGCCCGGCTCAAGGGTACGCCAGGCGCAGTCGAGCTTGCCGGCGACGTGGGACTGGTCGGGCCCGGTGCCGGGGCCGGAGTAGGGGGTGACATCGACGCAGATGGTGGAGAGTTTGGCGCCTTCTTCCTTCAACAGGCCCGCAAAGCCCGGCTGGAAGCGCTGGCAGTAGGGGCACTCGGCGCTGAAATAGTAGCGCAATTCGATGGGCCCGGTTTGGGTGGAGGGGGTTTGCGGGTTGGTAACCAGGCCCGCCGTGATGGCGGCGGGGTTGGTAAGCGCTGCCGGACTGGGCAGGTTACCGCCGCCCAGGCTTTGTACGCCCGCCTGCAGCACCTGCGTGCTTGGCGGCGTTCTGCCGGGGTAGAAGGAGGGATTATCGGTAAAGCCAGGCACCGGAACGCCGTAATCGGGCACCGGGGCGAGGGTGCTGCTGGCAAACTTGCTGGCGGGCACGCCTTTGTTGAGGGCGTTCTGGTAGAGTGTTTCGGCCTGGGTCCAGGCAATGGCCAACTGCGTGTTGCGGTTGAGCATTTCCTGGTAAGTATGCACCCACTTGGTGGCATTTTCAGGTGTCGGATTAAGGTAGAACGCCACAAATTCACGCGGCGGCTTGCCGTATTGCTCCTGAAACTTGTCGATGGCCTCGTCTTCCTTCGACTTGGTGGGACTGACCGGGGCAGGGGGCACAGCTACAGCAATGGTAGGCGTTACGGCTGTGGTGGCTTTTTGGGCCGGTTTGACGGGCGGATTGCATTTGCCGGCCATGCCCACCTGCCAGTAGTCGAGGCAAGGCTGGTAGGCGGTGGCTGGGTTGGCCGTGTCACCATTATCTGTCTTTTGGGACACACCGGCGTAAATATTGTTGGTCAACAAAAAACCCGACGCCGTTAACGCCAGAACCGTTGTTAATAGTTTATTGGGCAACACCTTGTTTTATTCTTTCCATCGCCGCTCGAAAGCTATATTCACTCTTTATATCATATTGAGCGGTACGGCCTTGGGCATCGGTGTAAAGAATCACATTTTGCCCCTTCACATGTAGCTCATTTGCCAGCAGGCCGTTGAAGTCGATATTGAACTCCATACCTTTGGGATAATCCTTTATTTTCTCAGTAAACAGCGTGGTCAGGTTGGCCGGGGTGGTGTTCTGGAAATAGATTTCGGAATGAAGATCTTGCAGGGCGTGAACCTCTTTCAGGTGGTCGATAAGTTCAGGGCTCAGATCGTCGGCACTAATGAAGATGCGGGCAGTACCCAGCTTGTACTCCTTGGGTTTGAGTAATTGTAATTGCGCCACATATGCCGAAGGGTCAGCAGTGTTGCTTGTCACACCCGGTAAAAGACTTGGCGAAGCAGTGGTCTGGGGTTGGATTTGAGCTTGGTTTTGCGCTACCTGGCTTGTTTCACGTGGAAGAGTAATCTGACTGGAACTTGAGGCTGGGTCGTACTTTCGGACTTCGGCATGCGCGGAAGCTAAAAAACCGCTTCCCAGCAGGGTGAGGCCAACAAGACTAAAGTAAAATTTGTTTTTATACTCAACAGGATAAAAATCGTTGTAAGTGCTTACATACTGAGAAGACATGAGGTTCTCCGTGCTTTTTGAAGGGCGGTTTTTCTTCGGCTTTTGGAGGCGCTGCATTTTTGGGCCCATTCCTTACAGGAACGGTGGATAGGGGATACTGCCGCAAACCGTGGTGCAACAGGAGGTATCGCGCCAGTATGTGGCTACGAAGTAACCTTTATTAACGCCCTGGATTTTGCTGCTGACAAGCGTGTTCATGATGGCCGTGGGGTCGGTCATGGGCAGCAGTACCTCGTTTTGAGTGTACCAGCGGGGGTCAATCGTGCCTTCGGTATAACAGCCACTGCCGCGCAGCCCGCTGCCCGGCGCCTGCTCGGGGTGAACCGGTGGATAAACAAAGCTGAAAATGTTGGCCTTGCCGGGGATTTCGCTTTCCACCAGATGCAGGAGCGACACCCGCTGGTAGGCCCGGGCGGCGGTAATCATGGCGGCAATCGATTCATTTTTATGGCTGACCCAGCCGCCGTTGGGGCCACGCAGCCCCCAGGCCCCGATGCATTTATCGGTAAAGCTAGGCTGTGCCAGGCCAAGGGTGGCAGCCGCACCGGCGGCTGCACAAACCCCCTCTTGAGCAGCAGTACCAATGGCACCGACGGTGGACGCCACAATAGTGTTCATCGCACTATCCGGCGTGGGAATAGGGCTTTTCCAGGTCGGGTCAGCCTCGGACAAATAAACCGGGATGAGACCCATACTGCCGCCGACAGCCGCGCCGGCAAGCGAAACCGGCGTGCTCCAGTCTTCGCTTTTAAAAAGGCTGGGGCAGGCGGCGGTCATCAGACCTTTAGCCACAAGTCCTTGCGGGCTCAGGTAAGCCCCTGAAGTGACACGAAAAACGTGGACATCATAATATCGCGGCTTGGTATTACCCGCCTTGTCCAGCCCAAAACCCGCGCTGCCGCAGTCTTGCTGGACTGTCGCCCCCAGGGCGGCGCTGGCCAATTTGCTCAGGAAAGGCCCGCCCAACAGCTGGCTTTGGCCAGCCTTGCAGGTAACTTCGACCACCGCGACGGGCTTGCGATAACTCCAGATTAGCCCCGCAGGGTGAATGCACGGCCCCGCACAGGCACCGATAAGCTTGGGCCCCTGCATGCATTGGTTGGTACTGACGTTGCCGAAATTCATCGCATCGGCCGCCGTAAAGGGGATAATGGCGCCCATGGTGCTACCAATGCTGTCATCGGCCACCGCGGGCAAGGCCAAGCCCGTCAAAGCCAATGCAGTGGAAATCAGGGAGCGGGGCAGGTTGAAAGCCATGTGTTTTATTTATTATGGGGCGGCAAAGCCTCCATGCAAAGCCTTGCAGAGCGCTTAACTGCCCGTTATAACGTCTTTTAGAGGAGATTCGCCCATGTACGTGCTTGGTTACCCGTTGCTCTCGGCCGTCACCATTGTTGACGCTGTACTGCTGATTTACACCTTTGTCATCATCGCCCACGCGGTGCTGAGCTGGATTAACCCCGACCCGGGCAATCCGCTGGTACGGATTCTGGCCAACCTGACCGAACCGGTGTTGGATAAGGTACGCCCGTACATTCCGCTGGTGGGTGGCCTGGACCTGACCCCGCTGGTGGTGGTGCTGGGGATTTTCTTCGTCCGCAGCGGCGTTCTGCCAATTCTGAGCCAGTTCGCCCGCGACCTGCTGTAGACTTTTTATCGGTACCGGGTTAGGCATTTCGCATAATTGAGAGGAGTCATCATGGCTAAAGCACCGCATTTCCGCCTACAGAATCAGGATGCAAAATGGATTGATTTGAATGAGTTAGCTGGTAAGTGGGTGGTTCTTTACTTCTACCCCAAGGCCATGACCAGCGGCTGTACCGTGCAGGCCTGCGGCTTGCGCGACAACATGGCGGACTTGAAGAAAAAGGCCGTGATCCTGGGAGTAAGCGGCGACCCGTTGGAGATGCTGCAGGAATTCATTGAGAAAGAAGGCCTCAATTTTGACCTGCTGAGCGACCCCGACCACAAGGTGGCCGACGCTTATGGCTCGTACGGCGAAAAGAGCATGTATGGCCGCAAATACATGGGGTTCATGCGCAATACCTATATTATCGACCCCCAGGGCAACCTAGCCGAAACCTGGGAAAAGGTTGACCCCAAGACCCATGCCGAAAAGCTGGAGCAGTTCTTTGCCAGTCGTTAGCCTTGGACGCTCTGGCCGCGCCAACGATGCTTTGCGGGATATCTCGCTGACCTGTCATGTAAACCCCCACGCCGAGGGCAGTTGCCTAATTAAATGCGGCAAAACCGAGGTTTTATGCACTGCCAGCCTGATCGACGGCGTACCGCGCTGGCTGAAGGGCCAGGGCAAGGGCTGGATTACTGCCGAATACGGCATGCTGCCGCGGGCCACGCACGAGCGCAAAGACCGCGAAGCCACCAAAGGTAAGCAAGAGGGCCGGACGGTGGAGATTCAGAGGCTGATTGGCCGCAGTCTGCGGGCTAGCTGCAATTTGGCGCTGTTGAACAACTTTACCCTGTGGATTGACTGCGATGTACTGGTGGCCGACGGTGGCACGCGCACAGCGGCCATTACAGGCGGTTTTGTGGCTTTAAGCCTGGCCGTGGCCGAAGGCATGCGCCAAGGCCGTTTAAAGGCCAACCCGCTAACCCAGTACATTGGCGCCATCAGTTGCGGCATCGGCCCCTCAGGCCTGGTGATTGATATGGACTACACCGAGGATTCCACCTGCGACATTGACGGCAACTTTGTGCTGACCGGCAAGGGCGAATGGCTTGAAGTACAGCTGACCGGCGAAAAACGCGCCATAAAGGGCGCAGAACTGACCGAAATGCTGGCTCTGGCCGACAAAGGCATCCGTGAGCTGTTTGAGCTACAGCGTCAAGCCATCGAGACAGCCTCTCTCTAGCCTGTCTTTATACCCCTGATTCCAGCCATTTTGAGGGCTCATTTACAGCTTGTGACAAACAGGCTTTTCTGTCTCTTATTTTGCCGATTTGTTGCCTTATAACAACTATCTGTAAACGATATAAAGCGGATTTGTCTCTATCTTGCACAGTCCGTCAAATTCACCCTGCACACCTCTTAGGAACAGTCTAAACACAACCTTATCGCCACACCCCTTGGCTTAGGTTATTGAAAAAACACCAAATTCAGAGTTATTTCGCGTGAAACATGATTACCTTGCAGCGTGTCGTCACGGCGCTGGTCATCGGTTTCGGCCAACCATTGACGGGAAATCCAAGCTGAGCTTGAAAAACACAAGGCTTTTACTGACTGAAACAAATGACAAATCAGTAAGCACTCACATGCATTTAAATTCTTATTATTCAATAGCTTATTTATACACACTAAAGACCAATGTGCGGTAAACAGGCCAATCATCGTCAAAAGGGAAAATCTGGGTAGCTTTAACCAGATCAAAATTTTACAGACCGCGGCTTTACTTGCAGGCCGCGTTTTTAAGGTGTTCATAAGCTCTTTAAAAAGGTCTTTTAATTCAAAATATTACCAACTGTTGCAAAGCCATAAATGTGAAACGCCCGGACTGGCAGGGAATCGCCTGACGCCAGCCTGGGTGCAAAAGCATGGCATATGGGTCGTTTTTAGATTTTTGGCCGCTTCGTTTAGGTTTTAAGATGTTTTTCATCGACACGAGGCGGTACAAGACGTACATTTGGGCGTCAGGAAAGGGCGGAAAGTATTCTGCAACCTGTGCAAAACCGCGACAAAAATACTAATGTTGTATTCAATGTGATTAAAACGTAGTCATTTTGGCCACATTTTGAGGCCCGGAAGACACTTTGCGGCACGGCTGAAAACCCGCTTTGTCGGGCGAAAAAAGGCCAAATCCGGATTTCCAGACTCGAAAATCCACCCTTTATTTATCAATCACTTACAAAAATAGTGAGGAGTTACTTACTTTGCAAGCAGTGACGCCTGGATGTTCAATTGCATGTTTCATGGAAAAATGGCGGTTTCACGCCAAAAAGAAGACCTGGAAGCTATTTCCGGGCGTTATGTCAACTCGCCCTGAAAAACCTTATAAATCAACTGTATGATGAATATTTAAGCATGACAAGCCTTTTTAAACGTTTTTGAGAGCGGATGCCCAGGCATGGACGCATACGCAAAAACGAGCTAAAGGCCTGCTGGCGCTGGCTGGAGGGGCACAGGGTCCTAAAAACCGGCTTTTATCCCGCCAAAACCATTGAAAAACATGGGAATATTAATGATTTCGGCCTGCGGCCCGCGAGGCCCGCACAGGCTGCCATTTAGGCCTGATTTGATATTTAGGGGAGTGAGCCTGCCTGAAACCACAAAAAACCCTTAAAAACGCGGCCAATCAGTCAAATCTGATTATGGCCCGGAAAACCACTATTTCGAGCCCTGATGGTTTGGCACTTTACGTTCACTGGCCCTGGTGCAAGAGCAAGTGCCCGTATTGCGATTTCAATTCGCATGCCGCGAGCGTTTATCCGAGCGCTGATTACGTTACTGCCGTATGCCAGGAATTGGCGATTTGGCGCCAAAAAACAGGGCCCAGGCAGGTAGTGTCGGTGTTCTTTGGCGGGGGCACGCCGAGCCTGATGAAAGGTTCTGAAATCGGCCGAATTCTGCGAAAAATAGACGACTTGTATGGGCTTACAGACCAAGTGGAAATCACTGCTGAGTGCAATCCGACCTCGGCTTCCCGGTCAGTGTTTACCGACTTCCGGGCGGCCGGGGTTAACCGCGTGAGCGTGGGGACGCAGGGGCTGTCGGCGGAGAATCTGGTTTTTCTAGGCCGCGAACATAGCGCCCCTGACGCCCTGAAGACATTGGAAACAGCTCAACACCTGATAGAAAACGTGAATGCTGATTTCATTTTTGGCCTGCCGGGCCAGAGCCTGGATGAATGGCTGGTTCAATTGAAGCAGATGACTCGCATGGGCCTACCGCACCTGAGTTGTTACCAGTTGACGATTGAACCCAACACTGCGTTTTTCTCACAAGTGCGACGTGGGCAATGGACGCCGCTCGATGGTGACCGGCAGGCTGATTTCATGGAAGCGACGCGCGATGTTTTGCAAACCGCAGCTTACGGACACTACGAAACGTCGAACTACGCGAAGCCGGGATGCGAATGCCGGCACAATGTTCACATCTGGCGTTACGGCGAGTACCTGGGCGTGGGCGCCGGGGCGCATGGACGGGTGGTGGTGGACGATAAGCGGCTGGCAACCCGTGTACGGAAGGATCCGGCCGATTATCTGGAGCGCATGAAACAAAATTCGAGCGCCCTGGTGGAGGAGGAACTGATCCCGGATGACGCGGCGTGGCGGGAGGCCGTTATGCTGGGGCTTCGGCTGGCCGAGGGGATTGATTTGGCCCGGTTGGCGAAAATTATCCACAGCCCGTTTGAGGAGGCCGGTCTGGACCTGGGGCAAATGCGCCACTTGGAGGCCCAAGGATGGCTGTGGCACCAGGGTACCAGGTGGGGGACTACCCCCCAAGGGGTCTTTCTGCTGGACGGTATGCTGGAAGCCATGTTTTCCGCGGCTTTTTAGAGGCTGTTGTATTCAAAATTTGGGCTTTGTGGCGGTTTTGCAGCCCTTGTGAGAGGGGTTGCACCCCCAAAGGGCAGGTTTTGGCCCCCAATCCACACTTTTGAGTAAATTGTGCGTTGCAGCATAAAAACAGCCTTTTTGGCTTTTACACGCTAACATCGCATTGATAGTAAATACTTTTTTATTTTATATCCATTGTTTTTCAGGGGGTTAACCTTGAGGGCTTCGGCCAAGTGCAGCGGCGTGAATCTTCATTTCACGCTAAGGGACCCCCTGGGGGCAAAAAGGGGAATTTGATGCGGTTTTAAGCATGTCGGGAAAGGCGCCGGATAACTTGCACAAGGTTTGTACAACCTCTTGGGAGGGCGGCAAATGGCTTGTTTCGTGAATCAGCATATGTTTCACAGAAACATGGAACAGTTGCACGATTGTTTCATGTCTAACAGGCCTTTTTGGCGGTTTTCCGGGACTTGTTTAAAACATGAACAGCAAGGCCTCAAACCCGCCGGAAGAGCTGCATACCCGCAGTTTGAGAAAATTATTCGGCGCAGAAATCCGGCTCTTTTACCGTATACGCCTTTTGACCCAACGGGAGGCGGCGGACCAAGAAGAGGCGGCGGCAGGGCCGGGGACGGGTGGCTGGACAGCCGGGTAAGGACACCATCCACCCTGCTTTGGGACAGGCCTTAAACGCATTGGGCGAGGCACTGGATGACTTTGGCCAACCAAACACCCAATGAGCCGTCATGGGTTTTAAAACGATTTTAAACGGCTTTGGTTTTTACTGCCGGGTGAGCAGGAATGTCGGTCCGATGTCGCAGCGATGTCGTTCCCTTGTCGCCTGGGGGACGTTTGAGGCCGGTTTTGGTGCGCGGGTGGCGCAGAGATGTCGGTTTGGTGTCGATGGGGTTTAAAAGCGGTTTTCACGTGGCGGGCGTCCCCTGTTTTTTTGTCACATCACTTTGGCTGTTTAGGGGCCTGCTTTTGTCAGGAACCGGTAACAGGGCTTTCATAAGACCCTATGAAGCAGAGGTCTTTCCGGTTCAGTGCTTTGGCCGTTGCGGCTTGCGGGGCCCTGGTAAACCCTGCCCATGCCCTTGAAGCCGCCACCACCGGCAGCCAGGCCACCCAGGCGACAGTGGGGGCCATCAACAGCAAGGTGGACGTCACCAACAATTTCATCAACGCGATGATGAAGTGCAACGCCGCGCGTAAGTTCTACGCCCCCAGCGACCCAAAAAAAGACTCTGACGGCTG
The DNA here is from genome assembly GCA_964601735.1 of uncultured Pseudomonadales bacterium. Lineage (GTDB taxonomy): Bacteria > Pseudomonadota > Alphaproteobacteria > UBA2136 > UBA6156 > DATAJX01. Next base: position 57,282 of record CAZROO010000001.1, on the reverse strand, counting down.
CGTGGGCGTCGGCGATTACGACCTCAACATGGCCAGCGGCAGCAACGTCAACCTGGCAAACGGTTTGATGAAAGGCGCGCAAACCGGCACGAGTGACTGGACCGGGACGTTTAGCGGGCCCTCTCTCGGCGTTCTCGGTAAAGGCGGCTCTTACGGCGTCTATGGCTATGCCAGCGGCAGCAATAGCGGCGACAGTGTCGGTGTGTATGGCTATGCAGCGACCTCGGCTGGCTGGGGCGGGTATTTTTACAGCCCCGCCAGCGGCGGCGGCGGGGTGTATATCAGCAATCCCAACGGCAATGCCCGGCTGTGTCTGAACGGAAGTTGCACCATGAATGTGGCACATACCGTCAATGTGCGTTCATCCAGCGCCTATGCCTGGCGTTGGCCTGCCGCCGGGGTTGGCTGCGCCAGTAACGAGATAGTCACCGGAGGGGGAGGGTACTGTACCTCGGGCAGTGGTGACATGCGGATGGTATACAGCATTCCGAACGGTAATGGCTGGTACGTCGCTTGTGACACGTCTTTGAGTCAGTATGCGACCGCCGCCGTCTATGCCATGTGTCTTGTAAAATAGCGTCGTCAGTATCGACGCACGAAAAACGGGCGCCTTGCGGGCGCCCGTTTTTGCTTAGCTGCCGGGGGCGGAACTTCGCTGCCAGCGTTCTTCGTCGAGGTTGAGGGCAGGCGGCGGTTTGTCGCCACGCGGCAACTTGATGCCACGGGGAGGCTTTGCCGGCCTCGGCCTGTTTTCGTTTTCCCTGTCGAGCAGCTGCTCGATTTCCTTGAGCTGCTGGGGGCCGTTCGGCTCGTGCGGCGCCTCTTCGCCGGGGTCAGCCGACGGCGGGGACGACGAGAGGCCGAACAGGCGGCGCAGGAAGTTAAACATGGGATTCTCCGTAAACGTGAAAAGATACCACCGATGTAGGACTTGCCCTGGCCAAAAACAAGGGGCCTTGCGGCCCCCTGTTTGTGCTTAATCCATTTTGGAATCAGCCAGCGGGTCGACCGGGCGACTGGGCGTGCTGCCGAAGGTGTTCGTTTTCACGTCCGGCTGGTTGATGGTGTTTTTGTTGGCCACCACCAGGTAATCGTGCACCTGGGCCACGCCCTTGGTGGTGCGCAGCACGTGGAGCACATGCTCGTGCTCGGCCGGGCTGCCCGCCGAGCCCATGATGTAGACGTGGTTGTTGACCACGGTGATGAGGTAATTGAGCGGGAAGGCATCCTGTGCGCCGAGCAGGCGGGGCTGGATCTGGGCGGCAATCCAGCCGTCGCGGGCGCGCTGGGCGGCACTGTAGGCGGCACCGACGAACAGCTCGTTGTAGACGCGCTTGACGCCGTCGGTGCGGCGGACGATGTCGAGCACCTTTTCACCTTCCTCCCGTGTGGCGACGATACCGGTGAGCAGGACATCGCCGTAGTAGACGTCGATGCCGATGTCGGTCAGCCAGTTGCCCTGGACGTGGGCGAGGTTGTTCTTGATGCCGATTTTAAGACCGGTGTCTTCGGTGGTTTGGCCAACCGGGCGGTCTTGCAGGCCGACGTAGCCCGCGCCCGCGCCCAAGGCTACGGGAACACAGGAAGCCAGGGAACAGGTGGCGGGAATCAGGAGGCAAGCAAACAAAGTGCGGCGCATTGATGGGCTTTCTATTCTTCGACGCTACGGTAGACGAACAAAATCCCCGGCGCAAGCTGGATGCTTGGCCGGGGTATCGAAAGAGGGCTTTTCAAGCCTGGGGGATGCGATAGTCTTCGGGGTTTTTGCCTTTGAGCCAGTGCGGCGTTTTGCCGCGGCCCGACCAGGTTTCGCCGGTGACGGGATGGTGATACTTAGCTAATACCTTGGGGTATAAGCGTTTTGTCTTCGCGGCTTTTGCAGATGCGGAAAGCCGTTTGAGCCGGGTTTGAAGCTTGGAAATATCGGCGGTGATGCGTTGGAATAACTCATCCTGAAGCCTGCTGTGGAGATTCCACAACTCATCGACGGACATGGCAGTAAAGTCGAATTCCGGAGGGGTTTTCTCTAACATGAGGGAGGGGTGCTCCTTACCAAAGGGCGAAGATGGGACTATGAAACCTTGCCGATTGTAGGGCAACCATGCCGGTTTGGCTAGTTCTCCGCCGTGAGATTGGCGAGAATCCGGATGAAGGGCCTGTGCAGGAAGACTAGCGCGAGGTCGAAGCGGATGGTGTGGTTCGGATAAAGCTTTTGCAGGGCGACGGCCTCGCGCCCGAGGCGCCGGGCCTGGGCAGGTGTGAGGGCGATGTGGGCGATGGTTTCATGTGGACGGTATTTCACTTCCACCAGCACAAGCGTTTGGCCCTTGGTAAGTAAAAGATCGGTTTGGGCCAGGGCGCGGAAAGGGCGTCGGGCAGGCAGGTAGCCGCGCAGAATGTAAGCAGCCAGCGCGGCGGCTTCGGCGATTTTACCCTTGAGGACATTGTGCCGGTGCGTTGGCTGGCGTAGGCTCATTGCATGAAGAATAAGGGGCGGATTGCGGTAACGGCAAGTGTACTGGCTGTTTTGGCCGTTTCTCCCGCCTATTCAGCCAACCTCGCGCCTATGGCGCCGGTGAAGGCCGGCGTCCGGCCCGCCATGACTCCCGTAGAGCAAAACCTGCTGGAAGCCGCCCATGCCCTGCGCCGCGGCGATACCGCCCGGGCGATTGAGGTTTACAAGCCGCTGGTGAACGCCAGCGATGAGATTCAGCGTGCGCAGGCGCGCTACGGCCTGGCACTGGCGTTTAACCATGCCGGTGACGACGTGCAGGCCGTACGGGTGCTGGAAGGCACCGTGGCCGACAGCAGCGCACTGGGCCAGCATATTGCTGAACTGCGCGCCCGTTTGCTGCTTCAGCTGGCAGGCAGGGCGCTAGCCACCGGTAACAGCGTGGTGGCGCAGGACTGGCTGGGCCAGTACGGCCACCTGACCGCCCAGCCCGACCATGACCGTTACGAGCGGTTGCTGCGGCGCGCTACCGGCAGCGACGCGGTTGCCGCGGCGCCGCTGAAGGTGGGCGTTCTGGTGCCGCTGAGCGGTCCGCTGGCGGCGACCGGCGAGGAAATTGTTCGCGGTTTACAACTGGGTTTACAACAGCAAGGCCAGGAAAAGGCTGGCGGCGTGGTGCTGGCGCCGCTCGACACCACGCCGGGCGCGGGCGCGGCGGTGGAAGCCGCCCTGGCCGCCGGGGCGGGCGTGATTGCCGGGCCGCTGCTGGGCACCGACATGGAGGCGGTATCCAGCGCCGCCAAGGCCGCCGGAGTGCCGGTGATTGCCTTCACCACCGACCGCAGCGTGCTGCACGACGGCGCGACGAGCATCGGCTATTTGCCGACGCAACAGGCGCGGGCGATGGCCGACTGGGCCGCCGGGCAGGGATTTACCAAGGTGGGGGCGCTGATTCCGAGCTCGCCTTATGGCAGCGAGGTATTCGACGCCTTTCGCGACCAAGCGCAGAAAGACGGCTTGACCGTGGCCAAGAGCGCCTTCTACAACCCGCAGAACGTGGACCTGGGCGCCAGCGTGCGCGACCTGGCCGGCGGCAAGCCGGTGAGCGGAACGCTGCCGTTCGAGGCCGTGTTTGCGCCCGCGCCGCCGGGGGCGCTGCCGCTGGTGACCAGCCAACTGGCATACTACGATTTTGACAAGGCGGGCATTCAGTTGATGGGCACCGGCCTGTGGCAAAGCAACGAGCTTTTGAAACCCACCGCCAACGGGGCCAGAGGCGCGGTATTCGCAGCCCCGACCCAGACGCCCGAGCTGGCCAAGAGTTACGCCGACACCTTTGGCGGCGCGGTGGAAACCTCCAGCGGCAGCGCCGCGGTGCTGGGCGCCGACATGGCTTATGTGCTGGGCGAGGTGGCGGCGGAATTGCGTATCAACGGTGTGCCGGTGGCCACCACGTTGGCGCGGCCCGAGGGTTTTTATGCCCCCGGCGGTTATGTGCGGTTTTTGCCCAACGGCGGCGCCGAGCGCGGGCTGGATATTGTAAAGATCGGCGACAACTTTACGGTGTTGCAAACCGCCCTGCCGCAGGCGCCGCTGGCGCTGCCCGAAAGCCTTACACCGCAAGGTGGGCGCGGCGGCGGCTGGAACCTTTGGTAGTGACTTTATTCCCTCTAGCCAAATTGGTTTTTCGGGCCTAGGGTGCGGCCCTCCTTAACCCAAACCCAAGGGACATCTATGTATGGCGAAAATCTTTTGCAGCGGGCAACCGCTGAAATGTACGGCAATGCCCGCTTCTTCCCTATCAAAGGGAAATTCCAAGGGAACGAAGGCTCTTTATAGCCTTCTCCGGTTCAGTTCTTTTCTGGGCCGGTTGTTCGGCTACGAACGTACCTGACTCGAATAAAAAACGACCCGCTTTTGGCGGGTCGTTTTTATTGCGCTTGTGAGTAAGTTCACTCGAACCGGACGACGAAGCCGTTGGGCAGCAGCTCGCGGAAGGTGAAAATGGTGGCGAATTTCAGGCCCTCATCTTCGAACAGCTTGCGGGCGCCAGCCTCGCGGTCGACAACGCCGATGACGGCTTTGACGTCGGCGCCGACCTCGCGCAGGCGGGTGACCGCCTGCATGGTGGAATTGCCCGTAGTGAAGGTGTCTTCCACCACAATGGTGGAAACGCCATCGAGCCGCTCGTCTTTTTTCAGGCCCGCGACCCACTGGCCGGTACCGTGGCCTTTGGGCTTTTTACGCACCCAGACGGTGCGCAGGTGGCCATCGTTACGATGGGCGGCGTCGGCCAAGGCACCGGCCACCGGCACGGCACCGACTTCCATGCCGCCTGCCACGCGGTATTCGGCGACAGGGCAAATCAGACGAAGCGCCTGGCCGATATGGAACCGGGCCTCGCTGTCGCCGGTAGCGAGGCGGGCATCGCAGTAGGCGTTGCTTTTTTTACCGGAAGCCAGGCCAAAATCGAGCGTACCGCCGTACTGGATGGCGCCGGTTCTGCGCATCAGCACCTGCAATTGCGCACGGGCAAACTCTAGTGACATCGGGGGAAACTCCCTGAAAAAACGTGAGGTTGCAGATGACCTGTGTATACTTTGAGGGAGGTTAACTGGCAAGGGCCAGGATGGCCCTTGCCAGAGGTAACTGGCTGGCGCCGAAGAGGCCGCTGCGGGCCGCCGCGAGGGTATCGACAGCGTAAGCGGGCAGGGTGGCCAGCCGCCCTGCCGGGTAGTTGTTGAGCTGGCGCAGGAAGGCCTGTCTGGCGTCGTTGGGGGCGCGGATTTTACCGGTTTTGGTGAGGACTTCGTCCTGGCTGGCGCCGCCTTTGAGCAGGGCTTGCGCGGTTTTGAGGCCGTCGAGGTGGCGCACCACCGCCATGAAGGCGCCGTTGAGGTCTTCGCCCTGGGCGATGAGGTTTTGGGTAAGGCGGTCGGCAAGAGGGCGGTCGCGGCTGGCGACGGCCTCGGCGAGGCGGAAGACGTCGATGGGAATGGCACCGGCAACGCAAGCGCGGACGTGCCCGGGGGTGATGTCTTCCTCTCCGGCGTAGAGTACCAGCTTTTCGACCTCGCGGGCGGCGATATCGCGGTCGGCGCCGAGGTGCTGGGCAAGGAGCATTATCGCTTCGCTTTGTATGGCCTTCCCGGCCTGCTTAAACGCATTTTGCAGGTATGAACTGAGGTCACGGGCGGCATCGGTATAAAACCGTACGGCAAGGGCGTTGGGGTGCGCTTCGGCGGCTTTGACCAGCGCGCTCTTTTTTTCGAGGTGTTTGGGGATGGCGAGGACGATGAAACAGTTATCGAGCGGGCCCTGGAGCGTGGCCTTGACGGCGTCGGTCAGCGCACTGATTTCCTCGGCGCGTTCATTGCCGGTCAGGCCGCCGAGGGTAATTAAACGTTTACCCGCGCCGAACGGCACGGTGGTGGCCAACGTCGGCAGGCGCGGCGGGTCGTTCACAATGTCGGTCAGCGTGAGCTTATCGGAGCCGAAGGGGTCGTTGGGGTCGAGGCCGGATTGCTGAATGGCGGCCTCGGCGGCCTGGCGCAAGGCGCCGGCATCGTCGCCCCACAGCAGCAGCAGGCCGTACTGGCCAGATTTAAGCTGTTGCTGGAGCTGGTTGGCGTAGCAGGTGGCCACGGTTTACAGCTTGGTGTGATGCTTTTTAGGTTTGGGGCCCTGGAGTTCGGCGGCGGCGGGTACCGGAGTGGGATGCGCGTAGTAGAGCGCCACGCGGCGGCTGATTTCGGTGGCCAGGTTGTCGGCCGCCACCAGCCGGGCGAAATCCTTGCTCGACTCGGTGGAATAGGGCGAATCCTCAACGTTGTAGGCCGAGCTGGCGTTGATGTCGGTCGCCAGCAGTACTTTGCCCTCGGGGCTGGTGAGCTTGGCGTGGGCGTTGAGCATGATTTCGGCCCGCGCGGTGGTGGCGGTTTTTTGCACCGCCAGCGTGGCGGTTTGCTCGGTGATGTTGATGTCGAGCACATCGAGTGTGGCGGCAGCGTCGGGGTAATCAATCCGCAGCTTTTGCGCCACGCGCTGGGCGGCGCGGCGCTCGCCCGGCAGCAGCTTGACGTTGCTGGCCTCGACCGTGCCGACCTCGACCCTGTGGAAGGCGAGGTTTTCACCCGCCGGAGCGTAGAGCGGCTGATAGCCGCAGGATGACAGGATAAGAGGGAAGAGGAGGAGAGACAGCGTCTTTTTCATGGGTAGGATGCTACGCCGTGGTGGCGATGTTCACAAGCCGGCCGGGGACGTAGATGGCTTTGGCAATTTTACGGCCAGTGAGCCAGGGCAGGACTTCCGGGTTGGCTTGGGCCTGGCTCAGGGCGTCGGCTTCGGCGATGTCGGCCGGGACGGTCAGGCGGGCGCGGAGTTTGCCGTCAACCTGCACCACAAGGGTGAGTTCGTCGGCTTTGGCGAGTTCAGCGTTGGCTTCCGGCCACTTGGTAAAACACAGCGGCTCTTGGTGGCCCAGCATGCTCCATAGTTCTTCGGTGATGTGCGGGCAGGCGGGGTTGAGGAGCCGGACAAGGGTTTCGGTGCCTTCGCGTAATAATGGGCCTTCAGCTTTGCTGAGTTCGTTCAGCAATTCCATGCAAGCAGCAATCATCGTGTTGTATTGGAAATTTTCGATGTCGCGCGTCACTTTTTGGATGGTTTGATGGATTTTGCGAGCAAGCGCTTTGTCCTCCGGCGTTTGAAGGACTGGATTCCCGCCTTCGCGGGAATGGGGCAGTTTAATTTGCGAAGCACGCTCGGTTAAGGCCCACAAGCGGTTGAGGAAGCGCGTGGCGCCTTCGATGGCGGATTCGGACCATTCCACGTCGCGCTCGGGCGGAGCGGCAAAGAGGATGAACAGACGGAGCGCATCGGCACCGGTGCGAGCCAGCAGGTCGTCCGGGCTGTCGCCGTTGTTCTTGGATTTACTGATCTTTTCCGCTGGGTGAATGGTTACTTGCTCGCCGGTGGTTTTTTCGAACGCCTTGCCGCCCTTCATCTCAACCTGGCTGGGGTAGAGGTAGGTGCCGTCGGCCTTTTGGTAGGTATTGCCGATGAGCATGCCCTGGCACAGCAGCGCCTTGAACGGCTCGGCGGTGGTGACATGGCCCAAATCGCGCAGGGCCTTGGTGAAGAAGCGGGCGTAGAGCAGGTGGAGTACGGCGTGCTCGATGCCGCCGACGTATTGGTCGACACCTTGGGGCATCCAGTAGTCGACGGTCTGTTTATCAAGCGGGGCCTTGGCTTGCGGGCAGAGATAGCGGAGGAAATACCAGCTGCTGTCGACGAAGGTGTCCATGGTGTCGGTTTCGCGTAACGCTTTGCCGCCGCAGGTGGGACAGGTAGTGTGTTTCCAGGTCGGATGCTGGTCGAGCGGGTTGCCGGAGCCGGTGAACTGGGCGTCTTGGGGCAGTTCGACGGGGAGCTGGTCTTTAGGAACGGGCACGACGCCGCATTTGGCGCAGTGGACAAAGGGAATCGGGCAACCCCAGTAGCGTTGGCGGCCCACGCCCCAGTCGCGCAGGCGCCACTGGGTGGTGCCACGGCCCCAACCTTGGGTTTCGGCCTTGGTGATGACGGCATCGATGGCGGTTTCGCTGGTAAGGCCGTTTAAATTGGCGGAATTGATGAGGATGCCATCGCCGGTGTAGGCCTCTTGGCGTGGATGCCAGCCTTCGCTGGCATGAAGCGGTTGAATAACAGGAGTAATTGGCAGGTTGTACTTGGTGGCGAAGGCGTGGTCGCGTTCGTCGTGGGCCGGGACGCTCATGATGGCGCCGGTGCCGTAGGCCATGAGCACGAAGTTGGCGATGTAGATGGGCAGTTGCTCACCGGTGAGCGGGTGCGTAGCGGTGAAAGGCGTTTTATAACCCTTCTTCTCGGCCTTCTCGATGACTTCGAGGGCCGTCCCCAGGGCGGAGGCCTCGGCGATGAACGAAGCGGCTTTATCGTCGTTCTGGGCGGTCAGGGCGGCTAGAGGATGTTCGGGCGCGATGGCGCAGAAGGTGGCGCCGTAGAGGGTATCCGGGCGGGTGGTGAAGACTTCGAGGTTGCAGGTTTCAGGTGGCAGGTGGCAGGAAGAAGGCGCCGTAACCTGAAACTTAAATTGGAGCCCCCGGCTCTTGCCGATCCAGTTCTCCTGCATGGTTTTGACGCGCTGGGGCCAGCCTTCGAGCGTATCGAGGTCGCGGAGCAGTTCATCGGCGTAATGGGTGATTTTAAAGAACCACTGCGGCATCTTGCGGCGTTCGACCACCGCGCCGGAGCGCCAGCCCTTACCGTCCACCACCTGCTCGTTGGCCAGCACGGTCTGATCGACCGGGTCCCAGTTGGCGAGGGCTTCGCCGCGGTAGACCAGACCCTTGTTGTACATGTCGATGAACAGGCTTTGCTGCGGGCCGTAATAGCTGGGCAAGCAGGTGGTCACTTCCTTGCTCCAGTCGTAGCTCCAGCCGAAGCGGTTCATGACCTTTTTCATGTCGGCGATGTTGGACAGCGTCCACTTGCCCGGGTGGATGCCGCGCTTGATGGCGGCGTTCTCGGCGGGCAGGCCAAACGAATCCCAGCCCATCGGGTGCATCACGTTGAAGCCCTGGGCGCGCTTGTAGCGGGCCAGCACGTCGCCCAGCGTGTAGTTGCGGACGTGGCCCATGTGGAGCACGCCGCTAGGGTAGGGGAGCATTTCCAGCACGTAGTAGTGCTTTTTGGCGGAATCAACATCGGCGCGGAAGGCGTCGGCTGCGGCCCAGGCGGCTTGCCATTTTTGCTCGACTTCGGA
>CAZROO010000001.1:0-47946 GCA_964601735.1 uncultured Pseudomonadales bacterium | reverse complement strand
CGCGGAAGGCGTCGGCTGCGGCCCAGGCGGCTTGCCATTTTTGCTCGACTTCGGAGGGGACGTACTTGGAATTAGCGGTATTCATGGGGCGCACCATAAACGGGCTGTGGATAAATGAAAAGGCCCTGTACACAGGGCCTTTTCGTCATAGCTTTATTCGGGAAAACAGCGCGCCGGTTACCATAATAGCCATCATCACCGCCGCTGGAGCAGCATAGACTGGCGGAAATACACGAAGCAGCAGAAAGCCAACTCCTAAACCGGACAGTACCGCCTTAAGGAGATGCAGGTAAAGTTTGGCCTTATCCTCCGGTTTAAGCAGGTTCTCAAGCACACGCTCAACATCGGTTTTAAACATTTTACTGATGGGGTCGGTAAAATGTGTAAAAGGCATGCCGCCGAAGTACCCTGCACTTACCCCAACCACACCCCCGATTGTGTAGGCGATAGCGGCAGCGGCAATACACCAGACCTGCAGGCGCTGGAGTTCATATTCAAACATGGAAGTGTCTCCTAAGAGAAAGACAAGTTGGCCTTCTAGATAGGCCAACCTTCCATTAAGTCAACTGGCGTTACTGGTTGGCCTGGGCGGCCACCTTGAGGCTGCGGGCCTTGGTGAGGATGATGTCTTCGAGCTGGCGGTCGGTGGCCGCGTCGGCGGGCATATCGGCCCAGGTACCAGCCTTGGTCTTGCTTTGCTTGAACAGATTGACCTTGAGGGCGTCGGCACGCAGGGTTTTGCCCAGGATGAGGATGGACGCGCGGACGCGCTCGTTGGGCTTTTCGGGGTTGGCGTACCAGTCGGTGGTGATCACGCCGCCGGCACTGTCGGCCTGGGTGATGGGCATGAAGCTGATGGTATCGAGCGAGGCGCGCCACAGGTAGGCGTTGACGCCGATGCGGCCGGTGGTGGCGCTGCCGCCGCCCTGGCTTTTGAACGCATCGAGAATATTGCCGGACTTGCCGGAGAACAGGCCCGGGCCCTTGGGCATGTCGGTGGGATTGGCCTCGGCTGGCTTGACGTTGTCACTGGCACAGGCGGCCAGCAGGATGACAGGCAAAAGAATAACGGGCAACGAGGCGTTCTTTTTCATGGGGCGGACTATAGGGGGCTGCCTTGGGATTGGCTAGGGGGGACTGCGCAGTTGTAAGGCGTTTGAAAGAAGCCCGGCGCCCCATTGAAAAAACAGAGCCTCATTTGATACCTCGCCCGCCTTTGACGAGGCCCCGGCCTTCGCCGGGGCGCCGTACCTCAAAAGATAGAGGCCCTTGCGGGCCCCTATCTGTTTTAAGTTCAAGCCGAAGCTTAGAACTTGACGCGCATGTTGACGCCGTAGAGGTTGATATCCTTCAGGTCGGTAGCAGTAGCATTGCTGTCGGCGCTGTAGTTGCGGTAAAGAGCCGCAACGCTCACGCCTTGGCCCATGTTGTACTGCGCGCCCAGACCCCAGGAGGTCAGCTTGACGTCGGAGGCAGCGCCGGCGGTGCCGATGCTGTTGTAGTGGTCGCTGTGACCGTAGTCACCGGCCACTTCGTAGGCATCCCAGGCGTAACCAACCTTGGCGTACCAGCTGGTGGGGGTGCCTTGGCCCGCGGTCTTGTTGACCAGGCCTTCGCGGTTGTAAGCCAGGGTACCGGCCAGACCGCTCGCGTGAGCGACACTGACGCTGGCGTCGGTGCGGTTGCTCACAGCGTTGTTCTGGGCGGTAGCCAGCGGAGCGGTACCACCGCGGTCTTGGATGCTTTCGTAACCGAGAGCGCCCTTAACCTTCAGGCCAGCCACGGCGCCGTCGTAGAAAGCCGACGCGTCGTAGTTGCCGTTTTGCATGAACGCCGCGCGGCCTTGGATGCCGGCGAAGATCGGGCTGTCGTAACGGATGCTTTGGGTGCGGTTCTGCACGTCCGGCGCGCCAGCGGCGGCAACGGTCGTGGTGGTCAGAGCACCACCGGCAGCGCTGTTACGGAACAGCAGGTTGCTGCCGAAGTCGGAGGCGTAGGAAGCGCCCATCACGTCGCGCACGCCGACCAGGTCTTGGTCGCGGACGCTGTCGATGGCGGTGCTTTGGTCGCCGAGGTACACGCCACCCCAGGCGCCGCTCAGGCCCACGCGGGCTTGACGTTCGCTGAAGCTGTTCACGCCGTTAAGAGCGGGCGAGGTCGGCTGACCGCTGGTGCCAGCGCTGTCGGCGCTTTGTTGAGTACCATTGCTCGAATTGCTGGCAATGGACGATTCCAGCAGGAAGCTGGCAGTCAGGCCATTATCCAGGGCTTGAGCACCCTTCAAGCCGAAACGGGTTCCGGACTTGTGGTTGTCGACGAAAGTCGTGTTGGTGTCGCGACCGTCGTCGTAGGTCAACGCGCTCTTGTTCACTTGACCGTACATCTCCACATCAACAGCGGAGGCAGAAGCGGCCACAATGGCGAGAGCGGTAGTTGCCAGAAGGACTTTTTTCATGGGTTACCTATCCTTGTGTTATCTGCCCGGGACACTACATGTGTAACCCGTGAGCCAGGGCAACTTAGGGGCCCCGATTCACCAGGTCAATTGCACTGACCCCGGTTTAAGCCACCGCGTGTGGGCCGGATAACACACCGGACACGGCGTTGGTTGAGCGCCAATAAGCTTAAAAGCGTCCCGCTTGTCAAGTTGGGCTGCCCGGACGAGGGGCAGATAGTGCTGGTTTCAGGCGCTTTCCGGGCCTTTCGCCGCCGAGGTGACATAAAAAAGCCACACGGCGTGCGGCTTTAAGAAGATTCCTGTTTGCAAGCCCTGCCGACTTGCGGCGCTGCCTGTTTATTCGGCAACGAACGCGGGCAGACCCCTAGTTCAGTTCAATGCGGCCACCGTTGGAGACGGTGGCGGTGGCGCCGCCCGTGGTGCCGATCTGCTTGAGCAGGGCAGAAAGCTGGTCGATGCTGTCGAAGAAGATACGCACGCTGCCGCCCGCGTTGGCTTCCTTTTGACGGATGGCGACCTTGAGGCCGACGCGGTCCTGCATAAGCTGCTCGAGCGCCGAGATCTTGGGATCGGACGGGCGGCGGCCACGGCTGGGCTGGTCGGGCCGGACAAGGTTACGCACCAGGTCTTCGGTTTCGCGCACGCTTAACTGGTTTTTAATAACCTTACTGGTGGCCTTGAGTTGCAGCTCGGGGTCGCCGGTGATGCCCAGCAGGGCGCGGGCGTGACCCATAGTAAGCAAACCGTTGTTGACGCATTCCTTGATTTTTTCCGGCAGGGCCAGCAGGCGCAGCAGGTTGGTGATATGGCTGCGGCTTTTGCCGGTGACGCGCGCCATGTCTTCGTGCGTGTAGCTGAATTCGGCCACCAGGCGCTGGTAGCCCGCGGCTTCTTCCAGCGGGTTAAGGTCGGCACGCTGGACGTTTTCGACCAGCGCAACTTCAAGCGCGCGACCGTCATCGAGCTCGCGGATGATGACCGGGACGTGACTGAGGCCCGCCATTTTGGCGGCGCGCCAGCGGCGTTCGCCGCCGATGATTTCGTATTTGCCCTCTTTGGTGGGGCGCACCAGCAGCGGCTGCAGCACGCCCTGCGCCTTGATGGAACCGGAGAGCGCCTTGAGCGCGGTGTCGTCGAACTGGCGGCGCGGCTGCACGCTGGACGGCACCAGGTGGTCGAGTGGCAGAGTACGGTCGGCAGCAACGGCGGTTGAACCTGACGTATTCGCGGCGGCAGGGGTGGAAATGGCAGCGGCGGCGGTGTCGTCGAGCAACGCACCCAGGCCACGGCCCAGGCCGCGCGGTTGTTTATGCCCGCCTACGCCTGCTGCCCCGGCAGGTGACCCCACGGGCAGGGCCACACCTTGCATCACTTTGGCGGCGGCGGCCGATTGTTCGGGCGCATCGAATTTGGCTTCTTGCAGCGGGGTTTTTGTTTCTTCGGCCATGGTCGTTCCCTTTTATTTTAGCTTGTTATTAAGCAGCCTGGGCCTGCGGTTGCAGGCCGGAAAAGCGCTGAATGAGTTCGGCGGCGAGGCGGATGTAAGCCTGGCTGCCAGGAGATTTCACATCGTAAATCAGGCCGGGGGCACCAAAGCTGGGAGCTTCGGAAAGCCGCACGTTGCGCGGAATGATGGTTTCGAACACCTTGGCGCCCATGTGCCGGCGCACATCTTCGACCACCTGGTTGGCGAGGCGGTTACGCTTGTCGTACATGGTCAACAGCACGCCGCTGAGCTCCAACTGAGGATTAAGGCTCTTTTTGACCAACTCGAAGGTTTTGAGCAGTTGGGAGATCCCTTCCATCGCGAAAAACTCGCATTGCAGCGGCACAATGATATCGCGCGCGGCGGTGAGGGCGTTAATGGTAAGCAGGCCCAGGCTAGGCGGGCAATCGAGGAAAATATAATCGTAATCGCCAAGGCCGGAAGCCAGGGCGTCGCGAAGCCGCGTTTCGCGCGACATCATCGGCACCAATTCCACTTCGGCGCCAGACAAATCGATAGTGGAGGGGACAAGGTCGAGCCCCGGCACCTGGGTTTTGTGAATAGCGTCGGCCAACTGGCTGTCACCCATCAGCAAGGTATAGGTATTATGGTCGGCGGCGCGCTTGTCGATACCCAGGCCGGTACTGGTATTGCCTTGAGGGTCGAAGTCGATGACCAAAACACGGTTACCGCAGGCTGCCAGCGCCGTCGCCAGATTGATGGCAGTGGTGGTTTTACCAACCCCGCCCTTTTGATTGGAGAGCGCAACAACCCGCGCCCGCGTTACGGTTGGTGCCTTGCTGTGGATATTCGCCTGCACGACTCGCCCTCCAAATGGCGGATTTCCGCCATGTTTTAATTTGTTTTTGTGACTTGCCCTTTTTTTGGGCGTTCCCCGTGGAACTGGGTGCGAAAATTATGGGCAGGCCCTTATTTGGTCTCTTTTGCCCGGGTTATTTCCAGCACGGCCCCAGCGGGTTCCACTATACTGCGATGGGGCGTGATTACCAGCGACGCGGTATTTTCTAAGGCGTTGATTTCCCGTTCCGCTGCCTGCCCTTTGAGCAATAACCAGCGACCGTCAGGCGCCAGGAGGTTAGCGGATAAATCAAGTAAATCCGCCAATTCCGTGACGGCGCGCGCGGTAACTATATTAAATGTTTCGGGGGCCAGCGCACGTACATCGGCAGCGTGGACGCGAACGTTTTTTAACCCTAATTCATAGGCGGCGGTCGTTAAAAACGATGCCTTTTTTTGAATTATTTCGGCCAGGACAATTTTCAGATCGGGACAAAGAATGGCAAGCACCAATCCGGGGAGGCCAGCACCACTGCCTATGTCGAGAACAGAGGTGGGCACAGTCGAGGCAGGCTTGATGTTTTGTTGGGCAGCGCTGCCGACATAAAGGGCAAGTTGCGCACTATCGAGAATATGGCGGCGGTTAAAATCGGGCAGGGTGGAGGGGGCGACCATGTTCTGGCGCGGGTTCCATTTTTCGACCAACGTGCGGTACCGCTCCAGTTGATTCAACTGCTCCGGCGTAATAGCGATACCGGCATTCTGAAGAAGGACTTGAAGGGGCGCGACAGGGCTCATGCCCCTTGATGGCACGCGTTGGCCCCAATGGCAAGCGATCACGATTGTAACTATTTACTTACATGCTATTTTATAAGGAAAAACCTTGTGTTTTTTGATATTCCAGCATACCTGTCCACCGACCGAAAACAACTTAAAAGAGATCGGGTAAAAATCAAATCCGGTTTTTGACAGACTCCTGAATTGCATCAAAAAAATGCAGAGAGAATTACCTGATAATTCTCTCTGCAGGTGGTGAGCAAGGTCGGCGTGATGAAAATCACGTCAGGGGTCACTGCCTCATGCCGAGGCAATTGCTGATGGAAAGACGAGGGCAGTGACAAGAGCGTGATGAGGGTCGGGTCGTCGTCGAGGGCAGCCTGATACCCTCCGTCGGTCGGCAACCGGACGACCGAATCGAGGATCGGTTGACTCACCTGGGCACCTGGACCGATGCGGCAGGGTCTGACACCCCGTTATCGGAAGGCGTAGCAGCCCAACGCCATGAGAAGGACGATAAGGTGGGAAGGATTTGGCATACAAAATCTGCAGAGCAGAAAGGCTTGGCACACTGTGGATATTTGACGATGTGTATACTTTAATTTTGCGTTTATCACGCTAAAAAAGGCGCCCGGTTTTGACTGGGCGCCTCTATATCACTTAACTGCGGCTACTTTCGATGTCGTCGTAGCGGTCGGTTTCAAGAACCCGGCCTTTAAGGCGAGGCCGCACCTGCCACATACCGGTATTTTGTGGCTTGAGGCTTTGATCGAGCGGGACAACCAACCGGCCGATGTTCAAGGCGGAATTATAGGCCAGATAGGAGAGTTCGCCGTGCTGGGCCAGCTTTTGGCGGAAATGGCAAAGGGCCACAAAATCGCCGCCCCTGACCATGACGCTTAAAACCTGACCCAACGCAGGGATAAGCCGCCCGGCATTGAGCTCTTCGCGTTCTTCATCGACAGTTTGCAGAACAGCCTCGAAAAAAGCTTCGGCGTCATCAAGGCGCAGGAGGGTAAAGAAATTGTCTTCATCGGGCATAAACACACCTCTGTAAAAACGGGAATCAACTTGTATGCATATTGCCGGAACCCGGCGGAAAATCAAGCTGGGCTTAGGCTTCGAGGTTAGAATTTTTGCGCAGGTGCACCCACAGGGCGGTTAAGGCCGCCGGAGTGATGCCAGAGATTTGCGCCGCTGCCGCCAGGGTGGTGGGGCGGAAATGGTCGAGCTTCTGGCGGACCTCGATACTCAGGCCCCCGACCGTGGAAAAATCCAACCCGGTGGGAATTTCCAATTTTTCATCTTCGCGCAGGCGGGCGGCGTCGTTTTCCTGGCGTTGGAGATAACCATCGTACTTTGCCTCAATTTCAACCTGCTCAAGAGCGTGGCAGGGCATGCTAGACAATTCAGGGACATATTTGGTCAGTAAGTCCAAGCTTATCTGCGGACGCTTCAAAACCTCGAAGGCGGAGAGGCTGTCGCGATAATTCCCCGCTAATTCGGCCACCTGTTTTCCGAGGTCGCTTTGAGGGTGCACCTTGGTCGTTTTGGCGACGCCCAAGGCTGTATTCACGTCACTCAAACGTGCGGCAAAGGCATTTTTCCGACGCAAAGTGACACAGCCGATGCTCTCCCCTTTTTGGGTAAGGCGGAGGTCGGCGTTGTCGGCCCGGAGCATCAGACGGTATTCAGCCCGGCTGGTGAACATGCGGTAGGGCTCGGAGGTACCCTTGGTGGTGAGGTCGTCGATGAGCACCCCTATATAGGCTTCGGAGCGGCTGAGCACGAACGGGCCCTTGCCCGCCGCCTTGAGGCCGGCGTTGAGGCCGGCCATTAACCCTTGGGCGGCGGCTTCTTCGTACCCCGTGGTGCCGTTGATTTGCCCGGCGAGGAACAGGCCGGGGATTTTTTTGGTCTCTAACGTGGGGAACAGCTCGGTAGGGTCGACATAATCGTATTCGATGGCGTAGCCGGGGCGCAGGATTTGCGCCTTTTCCAGCCCCGGGATGGTGGCCAGCATGGCGTGCTGGACGTCGATGGGCAGGCTGGTGGAAATGCCGTTGGGGTAGACCTCGAGGCTATCGTAGCCTTCGGGCTCGAGGAACAACTGGTGATTCTCTTTGCTGGCGAAGCGGACGACCTTGTCTTCGATGCTGGGGCAGTAGCGCGGCCCCGTGCCCTGGATTTGCCCGGAATACATGGGGCTGCGGTGGAGGTTGGCCTTGATGACCTCGTGCGTGGCCGCATTGGTATAGGTAATGTGGCAGGGCAGCTGGGTTTGGGTGATTTTGCCGGTCAGCGTGCTGAAGGGCTGGGGCGGGAAATCGCCGGGTTGCTCGGCCAGTTGGCTGTAATCGATGGTACGGGTGTCGAGCCGCGGGGGGGTGCCGGTTTTGAGGCGGCCGACGCGAAAATTGAGCTTTTTGAGGGTATCGGCGAGGCGGATGGAGGCGGGTTCACCGAGGCGGCCATTGGTGCTTTGGCTGGTGCCGATGTGGATGAGGCCGCGGAGGAAGGTGCCGGTGGTGAGGACGACGGCGGGAGCTTCAAAAACCCAGCCCGTGTTCGTTGTTACGGTCAGCCTGCCTTCCGGCAAGGCCCCGGCCTGTGCCGGGGCGCCGTTCTCATTAAGGACGGCAGGGATGACGTCGGTGACTTCGGCCTGGCGGATAGTAAGGTTGGGAGTGGCGAAAAGCTCGCGTTGCACAGCCTGGCGGTAGAGCTTGCGGTCGGCCTGGGCGCGCGGGCCGCGCACCGCCGGGCCCTTGCTGGCGTTGAGCATGCGGAACTGGATGCCCGCCTCGTCGGTCATGCGGCCCATGATGCCGTCGAGAGCGTCGATTTCCTTGACCAGATGGCCCTTGGCCAAGCCGCCGATGGCGGGATTGCAGCTCATTTGCCCGATGAGGTCGATGTTTCCCGTGAGCAAAAGCGTATTGGCGCCCAGCCGCGCAGCGGCGGACGCGGCTTCGGACCCGGCGTGGCCGCCGCCGACGACAATCACATCAAACTGTTCGGGCACGTTGTTCATATAAGCAGCAGATAGGACACTTACCCTTAAAAGGCAACGCCCGGGCTTTTTACGAAGCCCGGGCGTTGCGGTTTGTTCAGTGGAGAGGGCAATGGGCCTTCAGGTAAGCATGGGCCATATTATAAATATGGGCCAGTTCCTGCTGATAGCGCACATAGCCCTGCCACATGATGCTGCGGCCAGGCGTGGTGCCCGCCGTTACCAGGGTCAGGCGCAGGCTGTCGTAAGTGCTGTGTATGGCCTGGGCGCTAGCTTCGCCGCAAGAAGTGGGCGCATTGCCCAGCCGTTGGGTGAGGTTGGCCGAGGCGGGGCCCGCGGCCAACAGGCAGGCCGCAAAGCCCAGGACCGCAAGCGGTTTCACCGACCCCTCCCGAAATGCCAGCTGCGGCCAAAGCCGTGCCGGTAAACCGGGTACGAAGTGATGTACCAGCCATAGCGTTGATACCAGTTGGTGATGCGGGCGCAGTCGTAGGTTTGGAGGTCGTAGATGGCGCTGTAGCTGTAGCGGCGGACGGCAGCCTCGGTGTTGGGGCTGACATTGCGGTACGGGCCTTCGTTACGGGCAGAGGGGCCCGGGCAGGCGGCGGCAGGGACGGCGGTAACAAGGGCAAGCAGGGTAAGGGCGGAATGAAGCTTCATTCGATCCTCCTGAGAAACGGAAGCAAAGGTAACCTGCACCCATTGTGCACCGGGTATACAGCGGTGCAAGCGAAACACAGGCGGGGCGGCCAAAAACGAACGACTGTTTGATTAAACTTTGGGCATGCTGCATATGTCATTGACATGAGCGTGCCGAATTGCAGCCTGTACTCTGACGCGCTGGGTGCGAAGCCCGCCGCCATCACCGGCATCGTTTCGCAAAAAGACCCGGTGACCGGCGCTTCTGAGGTGCCGACCAATAGCCTGTATGGCAGCAATCCGAAACAATCCGCCGAGACGACCAACCGCACGCCGGGTGAAGTGCAGGGGGTTTCTCTTGCCAGTGATACGTTTACGGCGCTCCTCGGCCTCGCTGGGTAAGCCTGTACCCACTAAAAAACCCCGCCGTGGCGGGGTTTTACGTTTTCAGGCCGAAGCCAGGATCTTCCGGGCCGCGGCGAGCGGGTTGGGCGCTTCGGTAATGGGGCGGCCGACGACGAAGTGGGTGGCACCCGCTTCCAGCGCCATAGCCGGGGTGGCGATGCGCTTCTGGTCGTGTTGTTCGCCGCCCGGCAAACGAATACCCGGTGTGACGAAGTATTTGAAGTTAAAAGATTTAAGCAGGGATACCTCGTGCGGCGAGCAAACCAAGCCTTCCAGACCGGCCATGCCGCCCAAGGTGGCAAAGTGCGCCACTGCGTGGGCCGGCGCGTTATCGTCATTATAGAGGCAAGCGGATGCTTCCCATACTGCCGTTTTGTCCATGCTGGTGAGCACGGTAACGCCCAGTACAATGGTGTCGGGACTGTTCTCCTTCAACAGCCCGATGGCTTCCACCACGCTGGGATGGTTGTAGGGCAACGGGATGGTGAAGAACCGCGGTTTAAGCGCGCGACACAACGTGAGTGCGGTTTTGCTGACGGTATCTTTCGTATCCCACAGTTTGAGGTCGAGCATCAAGCGGCCCGGTGGCAGGGGCAGATCGAGCACATGGTAACGAGCGCTGATACAGGCCGCGACCAGTTGGTTACCAACCTTGAAAAGGCAGCCGGTCGGCGTGAGTTGGTCGATCCAGATTTGGGCCTGGAAAGGATTGTCGGTATCGAGCGCGACGATAAGCTGGTCGGTTTTCATTGGAAAACTCCAAGTGTTTCGGGAAGACAATTGTGTATACCAAGCAGGACGGCGCGCTGCAAGCGGCTCAGCGTCAGGCGACCGAATCGGAACTACCTAAAGCGTTTTTTGAAGCCAGGTCAGAAACTCGGTTAAACTCATCAATTCCAGTTTTTTAGTAAAACCGACGGGTAAATACTTTTTGGATTTTATGGCGTCTTCAAGCCATTGCTTAGCGCCTGCTTTGTATCCACCGCCTTCAAGCACGACGATGATATGCGGTTCGGGAAATTGCTCCACCATGTTGAGGTATAAATAAGGGAACTTTTCATCCACGCTTCCGTTGCTGCTTTGCCATTTACATTCCACCCTGAAATAGAGACTGCGGGTTGGTGATTTGACAACAAACTCGGTTTTGCCTGTGTGGCCATAGATAGTTGTATAAGGAACACCGGTAATAACAACATCTCCGTCGTATTTGTCCGGATCACGCGCCCATGTCGCATGGGTAATAATTTTAAATCCGTTTTCGCTGAAAACAGGCAGAATGGTCTTTTCGAGAATTCTTCCTGCCTTGTTGGCTTTTCCACCTTGAGTGTCACGCGAAGACGGCGAGAAGCTCCGGGGCATTTTCTCTTTTCTCACCTTGGCAGCTTATGAAACGCCGTACATCAAATGTACTCACTTTTATGGCGCCTGCCTTTTTATAGTCGCGAATCGTCTGTTCGGTATTGTGATTGGAAATAACCGTTGTAATGCCTTTGCCAGCGAGTTTTTTTGCTGTAGCCGTCAAGTCCGCCTGGTCAGACGAACTAAAAGTATTTCCGTCATACGCTGTAAAACTAGCTGTGGTTGTCAGGGGTACATAGGGAGGGTCAGCGTATACTGTATCGCCTGACTTGGCCTGTTGAAGCGTGGCGCGGAAATCGGCCACTAAAAACTCTGCTTTACGCGCCTTATGCGCGAAGAAGCGCATTTCGTCGGCGGGGAAATACGGTTTTGGGTTACGGCCAAAGGGTACGTTGAATCCGCCGCTCTTATTATATCGACATAGCCCATTATAGCCGTGACGATTGAGATAGAGAAAAAGAAGGGCTTTTTCACGTGGATCATTGCTCGTGTTAAAGCGTTTGCGGTGCTCGATATATGATTCGAGCGTATTATGCCCTGGCTGGAAAAAAGCCTCGGCTTCCTTGATAAACTTATCCTTGCCATCCTTAAGATTCTGAAACAGCGCGATTAAATCGGCATTGGTATCGGCCAATAAATAACGTTGGTAATCCGTATTCAAGAAAATGGCGGCAGAGCCGGTGAACGGTTCAATCAGACGTTGCGCACTATGGTCAAGTTGCGCGGCAATGCGTTCGGCAAGCCGAAACTTACCCCCTGCCCATTTGAGAAAAGGTTTCATCGCCGGAGGATCTTATCTCCGGCGGGATCAACGCGCCATTCGATCGATCAAACCGCAGGCACTTGTGGGTTTTCAGCGCCACTAATCGCCCAGTTTCAAGGCAGCGAGGAAGGCCTCCTGCGGGATATCGACCTTACCCATCGACTTCATGCGCTTTTTGCCTTCCTTCTGCTTTTCCAGCAGCTTGCGCTTACGCGTCACGTCGCCGCCGTAGCATTTGGCGGTCACGTCCTTGCGCACGGGCTTCACGGTTTCGCGCGCGATGACCTTGCCACCGATGGCGGCTTGCAGCGCTACTTCAAAGAGTTGCCTCGGAATGAGTTCCTTCATTTTGGAGATGAGGGCGCGGCCACGCTGCTCGGCCATGCTGCGGTGGACGACCATGGTGAAGGCATCGACCGGCTCGCCGTTGATGAGGATATTCACTTTCACCAGATCGCCGCCCTCGAAGCCGTCCGGGGTGTAGTCGAAGCTCGCGTAGCCGCGGGTCATGCTTTTGAGCTTGTCGTAGAAATCGAGCACCACCTCGTTGAGCGGCAGGCGGTAGGTGAGCATGGCGCGGGTGCCATGCCATTGCATACCAAGCTGGATGCCGCGCTTTTCCTGGCAAAGGGTAATGACGGCGCCGAGATATTCCTCGGGCACCAGCAACGTGGCCTTGATGTAGGGCTCGAGCATTTCGTCGATTTGGCTGCTGTCGGGCAGGTCGGCGGGTTTTTCAATATCGACCAGCGTGCCGTCGGTTTTGCGCACCTGGTAGACGACGTTGGGCGCGGTGGTAACGAGGTCGAGGTTGTATTCGCGCTCGAGGCGGGTCTGGATGATGTCCATGTGCAGCAGGCCGAGGAAGCCGCAGCGGAAACCGTGGCCCAGCGCGGGGGAGTGCTCGGGCATGTAGGTGAAGCTGGTATCGTTGAGGCGAAGCTTGGCCAAGGCTTCCTTGAATTTCTCGTAGTCGTCGCCCTCGGTAGGATAGAGGCCGCAGAACACCATCGGCTGGACGGTTTTGAAGCCCGGCAAGGGTTTGATGAGGCCCTGGTTGGCGGCGGTGAAGTCGGCGATGGTATCGCCGACCTGGGCGTCGGCGACTTCCTTCATGGCCGCGGTGAAGACGCCGACTTCGCCGGCGTTGAGGCTGTCGATTTCGCGGAAACGCTGGGCTTCCTGCGGGTGGAGGACGCCGACGCGGTCTAATATATAGGTGCGGTCGGCCTGCATCAGCTTGACCTTGCTGCCGCGCTTGAGCTGGCCGTCGAGCATACGCACCAGCACCACTACGCCCAAGTAATTGTCGTACCAGGCATCGACCAGCAGGGCTCTGGTAGGGGCGGCGGGGTCGCCCTGCGGCGGCGGCACTTTTTTGACGATGGCCTCGAGGATATCGGGCACGCCCATGCCGGTTTTGGCCGAGCAGGCCACGGCCTCGGAGGTATCGAGGCCGATGATGTCCTCAATCTGCTTTTTCACCCGCTCGGGCTCGGCGCTGGGGAGGTCGATTTTGTTGAGCACCGGGATGATTTCGAGGTTGTTCTCCATGGCGGTGTAGACGTTGGCCAGGGTCTGGGCCTCCACCCCCTGGGCAGCATCGACCACCAGCAGGGCGCCTTCGCAGGCGGCAAGGCTGCGGGATACTTCGTAGGCGAAATCGACGTGGCCGGGGGTGTCGATGAAGTTCATCTGGTAAGTTTGGCCGTCCTTGGCCTTGTAATGCAGGCGGGTGGCGTTGGCCTTGATGGTAATGCCGCGCTCGCGCTCGATTTCCATCGTATCCATCATCTGCTCTTGCATGCGGCGTTTGTCGATTGCGCCGGTGACTTCCAGCAAACGGTCGGCCAGCGTGGACTTGCCGTGATCGATGTGGGCAATGATGCTGAAATTGCGGATATGGTCGAGCTTTTGGGCCATACAGCGCTTTTAGCAGATTTCTCAGGAATAAAAAGGCCTTACCTGCCTGAATACAAAAACCGTTGCCGAGGGGTTGCAATAATTGTATACGAACCCCAAATGGAGGGCGTGAAAATGGATTTGATGCGCGAGAAAGCTTACATTGTGGCCATTATGGCAGGGGTCACCGTTGGCCTGTACGGCGTGGCCGAGTTGCTGGTGAACAAGCTGTTTTAAAGTTTCGCTTGCCGAATATAGAAAAGGCGGCCCTGGGGGCCGCCTTTTCCTCGCTGATACACAAAACCAGACTCAGCGGAACCCGATTATGCGCTATGGTGGCTGGAGCGCGAGAAAATTTCCTGCGCCGTATCCACATTCGCGGCCTGTTTGGGCGCGGTGGCTCCCTTCTTTTCCGGCTTTTTGCCGGAACGGGGATAAGCCTCCTCAAGCTGCCGCTGACGTTCGCGGCACTCACTCTCGGTAAGCTGGTTGCTCATGTTTTCCTCTTTCAAAGGTTGGCCTTTTGGACCGTAGATACTTCTTAATAACAAGGGTGACGTAGGCCTGCCGGCTGTGGATTTCAATTACTTTGCCGCAAATCAGAAGGAAATGCGGCAAACGTGTAACCCTGATGTAAGCGAGGCGGCGGCATGGTATAACCCGGCTCATGGTCGCGCGCGTGCAAACCGTTGCTTTGGAAGGACTGAATGTCTCGACCGTTCCCGTTGAAGTGCAAGTGACGCCCGGCGTGGTGGGGATGACGATTATCGGCCTGCCCAGCGGTGCGGTGCGCGAGAGCCGCGACCGGGTACGGGGGGCTTTCCATGCGCTGGGGCTGAGCTTTCCCGCCAAGCGGATTACCGTGAACCTGGCCCCCGCCAACCTGGAAAAAGACGGCAGCCATTATGATTTGCCGATTGCGCTGGGCCTTTTAATGGCGCTGGGCGTGGTGCCCGCCGATGCCGCCGACGGGTTGATGCTGCTGGGTGAATTGGGTTTGGATGGGCGGGTGAACCCGGTGGTAGGGTGTTTGCCTGCCGCCATTCACGGGTTGGGCGAAGGCGTGCGCAGCTTAGGCGTGCCCGCCGCCAATGCCGCCGAGGCCGCCTGGGCTGCGCCCGCCGGCGAGTTGGCAGTACTGGGGATTGAAAGCCTGGGAAGCCTTATCAAGCACTTGCGGGGCGACGAGATTTTGGCGCCGGTTCGGGCCGCAGCCCGCAACGGTTTGCTCAACCACACCACCGACCTGGCCGATGTGCGCGGGCAGGAAAGCGCCAAGCGGGCGCTGGAAGTGGCCGCCGCCGGGGGGCATCACCTTTTAATGAGCGGGCCGCCGGGCAGCGGCAAGAGCATGCTGGCCTCGCGATTGCCGGGATTATTACCACCCCTCACTGCCACTGAAGCTTTGGAAGTGAGCCTGATTCATAGCGTGGCGGGGACATTGGGCGGCGAAGGCTTGGTGACGACGCGGCCCTTCCGCGACCCGCACCACTCGGCCAGCCCGGCCAGCCTCACCGGCGGCGGCATCAAGGCCAAGCCGGGAGAAATGAGTCTTTCGCATCGTGGCATCCTGTTTTTGGACGAGCTGCCGGAATTCCCCCGCACGGTATTGGAAACCCTGCGGCAACCGCTGGAGAACGGCAATATTTCCATCGCCCGGGCAAGCGCGCACGTAACCTACCCGGCGCGGTTCCAACTGGTGGCGGCGATGAACCCCTGCCGCTGCGGCCATTTGGGTGACCAAACCAAGGGTTGCAAAAAGCAGCCGGGCTGCGCACTGGAATACCAAAACAAGTTGAGTGGGCCGTTGCTCGACCGCTTTGACTTGCGCATTCCCGTGCCTGCGGTAGCGGCCAGCGATTTGAGCCTGCCCCCGGCGCGGGAGGGTACCGTCCAAGTGGCGGCGCGGGTAGCGATGGCGCGCGGCAAGCAGACGGCGCGGTATGGCGGCAAAATTACCTGCAACGCCGAACTGCAGGGCAAACTGCTGGATGAATTCTGCCCACTGGACGAGGAAAGCCGCAAACTGCTCAACCACGCCGCCGATAAGCTGGGGCTTTCCGCCCGCGGCTATCACCGTATTATAAGAGTGGCGCGCACCATTGCCGATTTGGCGGGCGAGGAGCACATCCGCCGACCGCAAGTGGCCGAGGCTCTGGCGTATCGCGGCCTTGGCGTGTAGATTATACGCGATGAAGTCACCTTTGTATCTGCTGCTGTTGAGCCTGGCCCTGGTGGGTGGCTATTTACCCAGCGTGGCGGCGCAGGACCCCAAAGGCAAGGCCAGCGCCGAAGAAAGCGCTGACGTACCGGATGACGGCGGTGCCACGCAGGCCGAAGTGACGGCGGCCCGGGCAGTAAAGGGTAAGTTCCCGCGCTATGCGAGCTTGAAGAAAACCGAGGTCAACGTGCGCAGCGGGCCCGGCAACCAGTACCCGATTTTGTGGATTTACCAACGTACCGGTTACCCGGTGCAACTGCTGACGCGCTACGACAACTATTATAAAATCCGCGATGCCGAGGGTGAGGAAGGCTGGGTGTATATCACGATGGTTTCGGCCCAGCGCACGGCGCTGGTGGGCGGCCACGACGGCAACGCCAGCCAGCCGACGCCCCTTTATAAAAAGGACAACCCGGGCAGCGGCGTGGTGGCCCGCCTAGCACCGGGACTGGACGTGATTATGCGCGACGATGTTTGCGGCGACGCGTTCTGCCGCGTGGAGGCCAATGGTTACAAGGGTTATGTGGCCAAGAAGGATTTGCTCATGGTCGAGTAATCGCCTGGCCGCCTTCGCAAGAGCTGCGGCTAGCCAAGCTCTTGTTCACTTCGTGAAAACTATTTTTTCCAGTTTAATACCAGTTCCGCCAGTTGCTGCACCCGTTCGAGGCGGGTTTCGGGCGTTAATCCGTGGCCAAGGTTGAGCACGAAGCCGGGCTGGCGCTGGCCGAGTTCGATAATTTTGCAGGCGGCTTTTTCCAGCGGCGCGGGGTCGTCGAGCGTGAAAAGCTGGGGGTCGAGGTTGCCCTGGATGGCGACGTGGGGCTGAAGCTTTTGGGTAGCCCATTCAAAATCGATTTCGGTGGAAAGGCTCAGGGCCACGTTTTGGCCGGGGAAGGCTTGCGCCAGTTTCTCGAGGTATTCCGGCGTAACGGCGCGTGGGAAGAGGATTATCGGCGCTTTTGAATGTCGCTGGAGTTTGGCGACGATATGTTCGTAAGGTTTCTGGATGGCCACGCTCCATAATTCCGGCGGACAGAGGGTGGCCCAGCTATCGAACAGTTGCACCGCATCAGCCCCGGCGACGAGTTGCATCGAGAGGTATTGGACGATGGCTTCGGCCAGGATGTCCATTAGTTCGGCAAAGGCTTGCGGATGCTGTTGAACAAAGGCGAGGGTGTTGGGGATTTGGCTGGAGGGTTTGTCGTCGAACAGGTAGCAGGCCAGCGTCCAGGGGGCACCGGAAAAACCGATGACGGCTTTGTCGGCAGGCAGTGTGAGGCGGGTGCGTTTCACCGTTTCGGCAACGGGTGCCAGGTTGTCGGTGAGTTGCGGCAGGTATTGGCGCAGTTGGGCGACCTGATTGAGTGAGGTGAGCTTGGTCACTTGCGGGCCGTGGTTGGCCAGGAATGTTACCGGGTGGCCCAGCGCGTGGGGGATTGTCAGGATATCGGCGAAGATGATGGCGGCATCGAGGTTGAAGCGGTAGACCGGCTGGAGCGTTACTGCCGTGGCGGCTTCGGGATTCAAACAGAATTTGATGAAGTCGGGCTGGTGGGCGCGAATCTCCTGATACTCCGGCAGGTAACGCCCGGCCTGGCGCATCAACCACAAGGGCGGGCGCGGGGTAGCTTGTCTGGTTAATGCCTGAACGAGGAGAGGTGCCGTCATGGGGTGGAGTTGTACCTATGTATTGTTTTAAAAAAAAGAGAATTTAAGAAATTAAAACCAGGGTTAGAACTGTGGGTATTGGGGGTAAGTTTAAAAAACAAAATTAAAACGGAATGTTGGTGGAAGAAGTTGGTGGGGGAAAGTTGGGGGTTAGGGAGAGTTAAAATCGGATAATTCAAGAGAGGCACTGGTAGCTAATAGTATTGGGGGTAACTCACTTGAGTTATCCCCAAATTCTTCATTCGTTATTCGTAAGGCTCAAGTTTTAACTCTTGCGGCGGCGGAGATAGACGTAGAGGGCGCCGCTGCCGCCGTCGCGCGGCAGGGCAGTGTGATAGGCCATGACGCGCGGGTGGCTGGCCAGCCAGTCCGGCACCTGGTCGCGCAGCATGCCCATGTTGCCTGCCGGGCCGAAACCACGGCCCTTGCCGGTGATGATGAGTACGCAGCGGCAATCGTGGTCGGCGGCGCTGTGTATCCAGTCCATGACTTTTAAAAATGCCTCGGGGGTGGTGAGGCCGTGGAGATCGAGGATGGCCTCGGGCCCGTACTTGCCAGCGGCGAGGTCTTTCACCAGCTTGCGGTCGTGGTGTTGGGTCAGGGCGGCGCTGCGTCCGGCGGAATGTTCGAGTACATCGAGTGGCGTGGAAGAAAAGTGCCGGCGGCTGGGGTTGCCGGTATACTTGGCGGGGAGCGGAATCCTGGCCATCGAAAGCCCTCCTCTATTTTATGAAGTGTACTCCAAACCGTTCCTGCGTCCTAGGCTTCGGGGATCTGTTCCGCTGAATTGGTGAGCCACTGTTGAAAAGCTGCATACCAAGGGCTTTTGAGGCCGGGGCTGGAAACGTCGGGGTTAAGGCTGCCGCCCAGTACCACTTCGAGCTTTTTGGCGGTGCCTGAAGTCAGGTGCGGGCGCAAGGCCGGGAACAGGTCGGCTGCTGCTGCGTTTTCGTTGAGGTTAAGCAGGGCCTTGAGGTGCAAAAACAGCAGGCGCGGACTGTTGGGTGAAAGTTCGAGCCCCTTGGCCGTGGCGGTTTTAACCGCGGGCCAGTCGGTATTGAGTGCAGCGCGGTGGGCGAGTTCGAGGCTGGCCGGAGCGCCAAGCAGGGGGTCGGTCTGCCAGCGGCTGAGTGTGGCGGCGGGTGTGGTGCCCAGGCGGATGGCGAGCAGGTTGGCCAGCGAGGCTTCGGTGGGCGATGGATTAAGGCGGTTGGCGGCGCGGGAAGCCTCGCGGGCCAAGCCCAGTTGGGCGGCGGCGTAACCTTCGGCCAAGGTTTGCAGGGTGCTTTGCTTGTGGCGGCCGGTGGCGAGGTCGTGAATCATGGTCGGCACGCGGCCCAGCCAGTGGATAAGCTGGCCGAGGTAGAACATCACGCCCAGCAGCAACGCCAGCACGGCTGCGGCCACCGCCAGCGAAACTTCGACCTGCGAGGAGCCGTAAGTGACCGCGACGTGGCCGGGGTTTTGCGTACCCAGTGCCACCAGCACCACGGCTGCAGCCAGCAGCAAGAGTACGGTCAGGGCACGGAGGAGGCTACTCATGGCTGGTCTCGTTCAGGTAAGCGGCAAGTACGTCGTTCAAGGCATTATTCTGGGCGATGTAATCGGCCAGGGCGGTGCGCAGGTCATCGAGGCGGGCATCGGTTTTAAGCGGCGCGGCATTGAGTTCGGCGGCGGCGCTGGCCGGGTTGTTGGCGGCGAGTTGCAGCATCATGGCGCTGAAAGCGTTGCCCCAGGGCCTGGCCGGTTGCCGGGGCTGGATGTTTTTGACCTGCACCAGGCGCGATAGCCAGCCCGCGGGTTCTTTTGCCTCGGCATCCTCGTCAGCGTTTTCCGGCGCGCCGAGGGCGCGGATGCGTTGGGCTTCAACCAGCAGCAGCGCGGGGGTGATGGGGCCATTGTTGGGGGTGTGGTCACGCAGGGTGGTCAGCGGGGTCTTGAGCCCGGCGGGCGCCAGCTGCTGGGCGCTTTTGAGGGTGGTGAGCGCGGCATCGCCGCCAGTGGCGTATTGCTGGGCCATGAAGGTGAGCAGTACGCCCAGTTGCAGGTGCTGGATTTGCTGGTCGTTGGTGGCGGGGGCGGCGGCGGGTGACAGGATGACGGTGGACGACGTCATGATAATCGGCCCATCGCTTAAATCCTTGTGGGCCTCGGTTGGAGAGGCACCGGGCTCACCGATAATCGCCGTGCTGCTGGTGTCGGTGGGCAGGGCCACCGGTTCTTCCGCCGGGCCCAGCACGTCGATTTTGCTGTGGGTTTGGTCGAGCGGCGTGCCCACCCCCAGGCGTTCGGTATGGTGGCGGTAGTAAGCCCAGCCCCAAAGGCCAACGCCCGCCACGGCCAGGGCGATTATCACCGGTAGGGTGCTGCGGTGTTTTCTCATGCCCTTTGCTCCTTTTGGTTTTTTAAGGTTTTGAGCATGCCCGCCAGCGAAGGTTGTTTGCTGACCAGCACCTGCGGCCAGAAGCCGCTTGCGGCCTGTGCCACGGCAAAGCTCAACGCCACGGCGGTGCCGGTGGGTTGGAGATTGGACTTTTCAAAGAGGCTGCGCAGGCGTTTGGCCCCGGTGGGCGAGAACAGCAGCGTATGCGTCGGTTGCTTTTGCTGGAGTTGGCTGACCACGTTGCTGGGCAGCGTATGCAGGTAGGCGGTGTGGTAGGCGGTGAGGCCCGCGACGCTGTGCCCGGCGGTTTCCAGGGTTGCGGCCCAGTCGGTGCCGGCGTTGTCGGCATGCAGGTGGAGGAATTTTTGCGGGGCTTTGAAGGCGTGGGCGATGTCGTTGGCCAGGCTTTGGCCGTTATTCTTGCCAGTGTAGGCCACGTTGAGGCCTGCCTGCCGGGCGGCACGGGCGGTGGCAGTACCGACGCAATAGGCGGGTAGAAAGCGCAGGCAGCCGGGGCGTTTTTCGATGGGCCCGGCGGCGCGGACAGCGCTCATGAGGGCGGTAAGTGCAGCGGCGCTGGTTAAAATCAGCGCGGTGGCGTCGGCGGGGAAGGTGTCGAGGGTGAAGCTTTCGTATTCGGCCACCGGCAGGGGCAATATTTCGGTAAAGCCAGCTCGTTTGAGCGCCGCGGTGGTGCGGGGCAACTGCGGGGCGGGGCGGGAAACCAGAATCATCGCCTAAATTCCTTTGGGTTACCTATACCAGCATTAAGCGCCGCATGCTATGCGTCTGAATATGTTGCGCACAGACGATACGATTGTTGCCCTGGCCACCGCGCCGCTGCCCGCCGGGCTGGCGGTGATTCGGCTTTCCGGCCCGCTGGCGTGGCCTGCCGCCGAGACTGTGACCAGGAGTTTGGCCAATGTATCGCCGAAGCAGGTGGTGATTCGGGATTTCTCTCATCAAGGCGAGGTGATTGATAATGGGCTTGTCGTTGGTTTTCGCGCGCCGCGCAGTTTTACCGGCGAGGATGTGGTGGAGCTGCAAACCCACGGTAGCCTGGCAGTAGTGCATAAATTGCTGGAGGTGCTGACACAGGTGGAAGGGGTGCGGCAGGCCGGGCCGGGCGAGTTCACCCGCCGCGCGGTGATGAACGGCAAGATGGATATCACCGCCGCCGAAGGCTTGGCCGACCTGATTGCCGCCACCACGGCGGCGCAGCGGCGTCAGGCGCTGCGGCAACTGGACGGCGCGCTGGGCGAACGGTTTGAGCATTGGCGTAGCCGCATCATGGCCTGTTTGGCGCAGGTGGAGGCGGCGATTGATTTCCCCGACGAGGAACTGGAAGTGCTGGCGGCGCCGCAACTGGCCGCCGACATTCGCGCGGTGATGGATGATTTGCAAAAGGCGGTGGGCGAGCGCGCCGGTGAGCGGGTGCGCGAAGGGTTGCGGCTGGCGATTATCGGCAAGCCCAATGCTGGCAAGAGCACGCTGATTAACTTGCTGAGCGGGCGCGAGGTGGCGATTGTTTCGGATATTGCGGGGACGACGCGCGACGTGGTGACGAGCGCGTTGGACATTGGTGGTTACCCGGTGACGCTGGCCGATACTGCGGGCATGCGTGTGACTGATGAGGTGATTGAGGCTGAGGGTGTGCGCCGGGCTTTTGCGCAAGCCGAAAGCGCGGATGTGGTGGTGTGGGTTATCGATGCGCGTGAAGGCGGGTTATGGGATGACGGGGTTACGGGATTAGGGAAAAGGGCGCCGTCGCTGATTGTAATGAGCCATGCGGATTTGGTTGAGGAAGATTTTCCCGAAGTTTTGGAGTGGGATGGCGAGGCGGTGCCGGTGATTGCAGCCGACCTGCGCGACGGCACGGCATTGCCGCGTTTGTTGCAGGCACTGGAGAAGATTGTTTGTGAGGTAGCGGGTGCGGCGAGCGAGGCGGCGTTGCTGACGCGGCAACGTCACCGCGAAGCGGTAAGTGAGGCACTGGCGCAATTAGGGCGGGCGTTGCAGCAGATTGGCCGTGCACAAAGTTCGGAAGAAAGTGGTTTGGCCGAGCTGGCGGCGGAAGATTTACGTACGGCGGCGGCGAGCATTGGCAAGGTGACTGGGCGCGTGAGCAGCGAGGATGTGCTCGACGTCGTGTTCTCGACGTTTTGTATCGGCAAATAAATTAAGAAACAAGGCTCCGGCCTGTGCCAGGGTGCCGAAGGATGGTTACAGGCTGCTGGCGGTGGGGTCGGGTGCCGAGAGGTGCTCGGTAACAAAATTACCGACCATTTCCAATGCGGCCTTGGCAGTGAATTTAGCCTCAGGTGTTTCTTCGGTTGAAGCAATCTGTTGTTCTGGTGCGGGCCCGGCGGCGGGTTCGATCTGGGCCAGCGTGGCTTCGGTATTGGCGGGTAAGCTCTGGGCGGTTTGGGTGATGGTGCTGTCGCTGACGGGTTGGGTGGGCGAGGTGGCCTCGGCGATGATGGTTTCGCTGATGGGCGCCATCGGGGCAACGGTGTCGCTTACGGTGTTCATGCTTACGGCGGTCTGGCTGATGACGATGGTGGGTGTGACTGTAGCCAGCGGAGTGAGCGGCCTGGTTTCGCTTACGCTAGCTGCGTCCAGCTTCACTTCTTTGGGCACCAGCACCTGCAGCGTGCCGGTGGCGTTCTGGTCGCCGGCGTAATCGCCCGCGTAGGGCCCGAGGCCGAAGAAGATATCGCCGCGCGCGCCGCCGGTGATGGCGCTGCCGATGTCCTGTGCCATCATGACGCGCTGCCAGGGTTTGCTGTCGTGATTGGTGGTGGTTTTGATGACCACCGGCAGGCCAAGCGGGATGAATTTGCGGTCCACCGCCAGGCTGCGTCCGGCCACCAGCGGCACGCCCAGCGCGCCCCGCGGCGAGCCGGTGGCTTTGCGGAAGAAGATGAAGCTCGGGTTCTTTTGCAGGATTTCATTCATGCGAGTGGGGTTGAGCGCCAGCCAGTCGCGGATTTTTTGCGCGGTGATGTCGCCCTTGAGTTCGCCCATGTCCTTCAATACCTTGCCGATGGCGACGTATGACCAGCCGTTTTTGGCAGCGAAGCTGATGTAGACCGTGCCGCCGTCGTCGAGCTCGACCAGCGCGCTGCCCTGGATGTGGATGAAATAGGCATCGATCGGGTCTTTGAGCCAGACCAGCACTTTGTATTTGTCGAGGTTCTTTTCGATGCCCGCGCGGTTGGGGTAGGGCGTGACGCAGCTGCCGTCGGCCTTTTTCTGGCCGGTGGCGCCTTTGCATTTCACCAGGTCGTCGGGCTTGGCGAGAATCGGTGTTTGGTATTCGCCGTGGTGGGTCAGGCTGCCCTCGACTACCGGCTTGTAATAACCGGTGAACTTGCCTTCCGGTGCCAGCGTTAAGGGCTGGAGATTATCGGTGATGTAGGTTTCGAGATTATCGTTGGATTGCGCGAGGGCTTTGGTGCAGAAGCTTTGCCACTGGCCGTTGGTGCCGAAACGCGAGTCGGCGGAAACCGGTGCCGAGGCCGAACGTTTGGCGAAGACGCTACAACTGTTGGCGAGGGCGGCACGGAGGGACTTGGCATCGGCGCCGAAGGGTGGTTTGGCCCAGAGTTCCGCCGTTTTGGGGTTGACCGGTGTGAGGGTGGGCGATTGCGCAGCTGCCGGAAGCGCGAGGGAAATCAGCAGGGCGGCAAGGGGAAAGGCGCGCATCAGTGGCGCGATTTGTACGGGTACAAAACGTATACCTCAACGGTTAAATGGCGCTATGCCGCCGGTGTAGGCGGCCAAGATTGCCCAAGCGAGTGGCGGGGAATCGGGCGGGTGGACAGGTTTCCGCCGGGGAGGCCTGCTAAATGGCGCATTCCCGCGGCAAACGCGATCATGGCGGCGTTGTCGGTGCACAGGCCCAGGGGGGGGGCGAAGAAGGTGGCACCGTGTTTTTTTGCTTTATCTTCAAGTGCTTGTCGGATGCCGTGGTTGGCTGCCACGCCGCCTGCGGCAACCAGGATTTTGGCGCCGGTTTGGGCCAGCGCGAGGCCGGTTTTCTTGGCCAAAATGGTGATGCAGGCCTGTTGGAAGGCTGCTGCGATGTTGGCATTGTGGTGTCTGTCCGTTGCCGCTTTTGGGTGTTTTTTGTCGGTGAGATGTTCATAAACAGCGGTCTTGAGTCCGGCGAAGGAGAAATCGAGCGATCTGTCGTTTTTGGGGAACGGCAATTTGATGATGCTTGGGTCACCTTCGGCGGCGAGCTTCTCGACCTGCGGGCCGGGCGGGTATGGGAGGTTGAGCATCTGGCCGACCTTGTCGAAGGCTTCGCCGACGGCGTCGTCGACCGTGCTGCCGAGGACGTCGTAGCTGCCGACCTTGTTGACCATGACCAGTTGGGTGTGGCCGCCGGAGACGAGCAGCAGCAGGTAGGGCGGTTTCAAATCCGGGTTGCCGAGCATGGGGGAGAGCGCGTGGCCCTCGAGATGGTGGGCGGCAAGGAAAGGTTTACCCAGCGCGACGGCGAGGGTTTTGCCGAAGGTGGTGCCGACCAGCAGCGCGGTGGTGAGGCCCGGGCCTACCGTCGCCGCTATCGCGTCGATGCCTGCGGCAAGGTTATAGGTGTTGGGTGTTAGGTTATAGGCAGGGAAGGCCTGCTTGAGGCATTCCTGGGTCAGGGCGGGGAGGCGCTCGAGGTGGGCGCGGCTGGCGATTTCCGGCACCACGCCCTTGTAGGGCGCGTGCTCGGCGACCTGGGAGTAGATTTGCTGGGCGAGGATTTGGCGACGCTCAATGTCAACAACGGCCACCGCCGTTTCATCACAACTGGTTTCGATTCCCAAGACCAACATGGATTTGGGTTAGCAGAAAAAGTTAAAAGGTGGAAGGGGATGTGCGTTCCGGCTGAGAGGTTGCCCGGGCAAGACCCCGGCCTGCGCCGGGGACGTTCTCTCTCGCGGTGGTGTGGACGTGGATCCCGGCCTCCGCCGGGATGAGGCGATTACTTTTGTGGGCAGTAGGCTTGGGTGAGCGCGGTGGTGACGAGGCTTTGGGCGCTTTGGGCCAGTTTGTCCGGGTGGTCGGTAAGGTACTTGATGACGACGGCGGAGATCTCGGCGTCCGTTCCCTGCATGCTGGTGCACCAGTGTTTTTGCGTGGCGTTGACGGTGTAGGTTTCGGTGGTGTCGATGACGCCGGAGATGTAGCCCTTGCACAGGGTCATGTTCTGGTTGCAGCCCTCGAGCAGTTGCTGGCCGGAATAGAGGGTGGAGACCGTGATGGGATTGGTTGGCGCGGTGGTTGAGATGGTGGTGTCGGCCCAGACAGTGGGTGTGGCGGCTAAAGCCAGAAGCAGGAGTTTGCGCATGGGCGCAGTATGGCACAAAAAAGCGCGCCATGGCCGACCTTTCATTCCTGATTATGCGTCGATGGGCATTTACAATATGAGCTTTTAGAGCAACATAGTCCGATTTTTAAGCTTGATTTAATCTACTTCGCCACCGGTGGCCCCTTGATTATTTAGCAGTAATAATCCATATATGTATTACCCAATGCCCCTAGTCGGCTAACGGCTCCGTATGGAGTGCTAGGTTTCTAAATGAAGCCAAACTGACGGGGGCGGTTTTTTTATTTCCCTGTGTACGGCCAAATATTTTTAACTTTAGTGCCGAGCATTTTGACCCACCTATCTGACTCCAACTCAGCACCATGTTTAGAGAATTTATAGTGGATAGCTCCACAAACCATATCGGCAAGCTGTATAAGTCTGTTTCTGTGGGAATTTTCAAAAGTCAATTTTGTAAGCAACTCAGGGTTCTCACGCCGAAGATAAGTTTCCAAAGCCATACGCAGAAGCCTGTTCTTATCTCCATCAATTTTGACATTGGCATTTTTTATGGGGTTGTGAGTTAGCAATTCTTTTAGAAGGAAATTGTAGAACTTAGTACGGTGTTCAGGTTGCTTGCTCCGTAATACCTTGCTGTGAATTCTTTCCTTATCGATAACAAGTGCAAAAACTTGGAATCTACATTTCTGTATGCCTTCAAAAAACCTATTTCGGTTTGTCTTATCCGTTTTAGAGAACTTGTATTCTGGCTTGATATGGTACTTCTGCTGAAGAAGCTTGATTTGTTCGGAGGTTTCTTCGGCTAATGGGCTGACGCCTTGCTTATTGTCAGAGAAGACAACCATAGCGAGGGTAAAAAACCTGCTTGAGCTTTGCTTAAAGCCGGTATCTCCGCTTTCATCTATAAAAATAAGCATGGCAAATGGTGCGTTCTATAAGGAACGTCGTCAATAAATAGATTTGGTGTTACTTACCTTGACAGCTAGGGCACCAGTAGGTGCTGCGTTGGCCCAGGGTGGCGTGTTGGATGGGGGTGCCGCACACCGGGCAGGGTTCGCCCTTGCGGTCGTAGACGCGGAACGTGTGCTGGAAGTAGCCGAGCTGGCCGTTGCCGTGTTTGAAATCGCGCAGGCTGCTGCCGCCCGCTTCGATGGCTTCGGCCAACACCTGCTTGATGGACGAGACTAAAATCTCGGCTTGTTTGAGGGTGAGTTTGCCCGCCGGGAGCTTGGGATTGAGTTTGGCACGGAACAGGGCTTCCGACGCGTAGATGTTGCCGACGCCGACGACGGTGCGTTGGTCCATAATGGCGACCTTGAGCGCCATTTTTTTGCCGTGGAGTTTTTGCCGCAGGGCGGTGGCGGTGAAGGCGTCGGAGAGCGGTTCGGGCCCGAGGTGCTTGAAGAGGTTGTGTTCCTCGACCTCGTGGGTGGGGATGAGCAGGACGAGGCCGAAACGGCGCGGGTCGTTGAAGGTTATGGTTGCGTGGGCGGTGGTGAAGATGACGTGGTCGTGTTTTCGATAGGCGTATCCGCCGCCGGTGACGGCGGACTTGGCTCGCTTGGCATCGGGTTTGCGTCCATGTTCGGTGACGGTGAGGCTTCCGGACATCCCGAGGTGGAGCACGAGGGTGTCATCGTGGCCGCCGGTGGTGCGGAGTCGGGCAAGGATGTATTTGGCGCGGCGCTCGAGTCTGGTGACGGTAGCGCCGGTGAGTCGCTCGGCAAGCTGCCCGGGTATGCGCTGGCGGAGATTTCGGTTGCGGACGGTAACGGCGGTAAGTCGGGCACCGGCGAGGGCGGGTTCGAGACCCCGGCGGGTTGTTTCGACTTCTGGCAATTCGGGCATGGCTCAGGTGTAGCGCGTTTGGGCGCCGGGGCATAGGCGCCTTTCACCCGGACGCAATCGAGCAGCGGGCCGAGCTGGGCGATGCGGCCTTCGATGTGCCCGGCGCGGGCCTGCGCGTAGCCGCCGTTGATGGGCCACTTGCGCGGGCTGGGTAAAATGGCGGCGAGTTGCGCGCCCTGGCGCCAGGTGAGTTTGCCGGCGTCGGTATGGAAGTAATACTGCGACGCGGCCTGCACGCCGTAGATGCCGTGGCCCCATTCGGCGATGTTGAGATAAAGTTCAATGATGCGGCGCTTGGTCATGAAGCGTTCCAGCGCCATTGTCAGCGGGAATTCCAGCACTTTACGGATGGGGCTTTGCACCGGCAGGAGGAACAGGTTTTTGGCGGTTTGCTGGCTGATGGTGCTGCCGCCTTTGACGCGGGTTTCGTCGTCGTCCATCAGTTGCGCGGCCTGCCAGGTGTCGTAGGCGGATTGCAGGGCTTTCCAGTCGAAGCCGTGGTGGATGCAGAAGGCGTTGTCCTCGGATGCCACCGCGCTGTAGATGACGCCCGGGGCGATTTTGCTGAGCGGTGTCCATTGCTTGTGGAGAGGTTCGCCTTCGAACAGGCGTTGCACCATGAGCGGTGTGAGAGGGGGCGGCACGAACACGTAGAGTGCCGCCGTGGCGAAAGGCAGCATGGCGATGACGCAGAACCAGAGGAAAAGCCTGCGGAAGGGGTGTTTTGATTTTTTGGCCATGACTAGAATGGTTTGAACACCGCGAGGCTGATGATGACGATGAGCAGGACGGTGGGGATTTCGTTATAGAGACGGAAGAACTTGGCGCTGTGTTGGTTGCGCCCGGCTTTGAGTTGCAGGCGGAAGTACTCGAGGCTGGCATGGTAGGCGGTGAGCAGCAGCACAAAGCCGAGCTTGGCGTGGAGCCAGCCCTGGTGCATGGCTTCCGGCACTTGCATCAGGAGCAAAATGCCGCAGAGCCAGGTGGCGGCGGCGGCGGGCAGCATGATGTAGCGCGAGAGTTTAAAAGCCATGACGTGGAGGGTGGGCGCGGCCTTGGGTTGCTCGATGATGTAGACGAACAGGCGCGGCAGGTAGAACAGGCCCGCAAACCAGGCGACCATCGCGATGAGGTGCAGGGCTTTGAAAAGCGCATATATGTTAATTGGGGCGTTCATGTGGCGGCAGGATAATCGGTAAACGCCGTTTGATAAATACTTTACCGTCTGCGCGTTACGTATTAGGGAGTTTGGGTATGAGTTCGCGCCGCACGTTCCGCATCGCCACCCGCCGCAGCAAAATGGCATTGGTTCAGACCGACCTGATTATCGAGGCGCTGAAGAAAGTTGCGCCGGAGCACGACTACGTGCCGTTCGAGGTGGTGGCCGACGGCGACTATGACAAGTTCAAGGGCGATTTGAAGAAGTTGGGTATCGTCGGTGGGGGCAAGGGCGCGTTTGTGAAGGCGCTGGAAGCCAAGTTGCTCTCGAAAGAAGCCGACATGGCCATGCACAGCATGAAGGATGTGCCGGGCGATGTGGATTTGCCGGAAGGGTTGGCCATTCCCGCCATGCTGGAGCGCCACGACGTGCGCGACGCGGTGGTGTGCCGGGTGGGCCAGAGTTTGAGCAGCTTGCCGGAGGGCAGCAAGATTGGTTCCAGCAGCGTGCGGCGCGCGGCGCAGATGCGGCGGGCTTTTCCCCAGTTTAAAGTT
This sequence comes from uncultured Pseudomonadales bacterium, assembly GCA_964601735.1. Classification (GTDB taxonomy): domain Bacteria; phylum Pseudomonadota; class Alphaproteobacteria; order UBA2136; family UBA6156; genus DATAJX01. The sequence goes on along the minus strand of CAZROO010000001.1, from coordinate 19,184 downwards.
GTGCCGCTGCGCGGCAATGCCGATACCCGTGTGGCCAAGGTGGACAGCGGCGAGGTGGATGCGGCGATTCTGAGCTATGCCGGGTTGAAGCGGATTGGGCTGGATGGCCGCGTGACCGATGTTCTGGAACCGGATTTGATGCTGCCTGCAGTGGGCCAGGGCGCGGTAGGGATTGAGTGCCGTGCCGATGATGCCGAAGCGATGCGGGTATTGAGCCTGATTAACCATGAGCTGACGTTTATTTGCGTGTGCATCGAACGCGCGATGCTGCGGCTGTTGCAGGGCAGTTGCCACACGCCGATTGGCGGCATGGCCCGGCGCGACGGCGGCGACATGGTGTTTGAAGCGATGGTGGCGAGCGTGGACGGCAAGAACATTTTACACGCCGCCGCTCAGGCACCGTTGGAGGAATCGGCGGGCCTAGGCAAGGCCGTGGCCGACGAACTGTTGGCCAAGGGTGCCGGTCAACTGTTGAAGGAGGCCGCCGATGCCTGAGTTGGCTCAATTTAACTGGGACGTGGTGGATATTCTGGTGCTGGTAATGGCCATTGTGGTGGTGGCGAGCCTGTTTTTGCGGTTTAGATTGCCGTGGGACAGCCGCCCCAAGAGCGAGCGTAAGGGCTGGCGCGAGGTGGTGGAGAAATTCCAACCGGCCAAGCGCAAAGAGGCCGACGAGGTGAAACCCGAGCCGTTGCCTTCGGCGGCCCAGGCGACGCAGCGCAACCTGGCGCTGCGGGCCAAGGGCAAGCTGGTGGTGCCCAAGGGCAAGACCGGGTTGGCGGCGGTGAAGGCGGTGGACAGCAGTTTTGACGAGGCGGTGTTTATGAAAGGCGCCAAGGATGCCTATCTGTTCTTCCACGACAAATGGGCGGCGGGCGACGAGGCCGAGCTGGCACAGTTGTGCTCGCCGCGGCTGTTGGACGACATCGCCAACGGCGAGGCGGGGAAGGCTCCCGGCAAGGCCAGCGAGGTGAAGAGCGCCAAGATTGCCGGCGCGCGGCTGAATGGCCGGACGGCGGTGGTGGAGGTCGATTTTGAGGCCAAACATGGTCGCAAGACCGTGAAGAGCCACTGGACGCTGGCGCGGGCTGTGGGCGGGCTAGACCCGAATTGGGAATTGCAGAGCATCTCCTAAAATTTTAATAGGATTGCTGTTTTGGTTTATCCGTCAGAACTTGAAAAACAAGTGAGGCTTTGGGGCCGCAGGGCTCGGCTATTTTGCATCACAGGCGCCGGAAATGGCGCTTTTTTACGGCTATAGTGGGTTGATATGAAAAACAAGCAGTCGGTCAGCCAACCTGTGGGCGTCATTGGCGCTGGCGCGTGGGGTACGGCGCTGGCGCAATCGATGGCCACGGCGGGTTGCAACGTGCTGCTGTGGGACCGCGATGAACAGGTGGTGGCCGACCTCTCCCGCCGCCACGAAAACCGCAAGCGTTACCCCAACACCAGCCTGCACCCCGCCATTACCGCCACCGCCAGGCTGGAAGACATGGCCAAGCAATGCCGCCTGCTGACCGTGGCTGTGCCGAGCGAGGTGAACACCGCAATTGCCGCGCAACTGAGTTTGGAACTGAACGCCGGGCATGTGCTGGTGCTGGCGAGCAAGGGCTTCCGCGAAAGCGACGGTGCATTGCTGAGTGCCGTGTGGCAGGAGGCCGCGCCCCGGCTGAAGGACATTGCCGTACTGACCGGCCCCACCTTTGCCCGCGAGCTGCTGGAACAGAAAATCACCAGCGCGGTGGTGGCCGCCGCCGACGGCGACGTCCGTAAGGAAATCATCGAGTGCTACCCCAGCAAATACATGCGGTTGTACGAGAGCGAGGACGTCATCGGGGCGCAGGTGGGTGGCGCGATCAAGAACATTCTGGCGATTGCGGCGGGGATTCTGGACGGGTTGAATCTGGGCAACAATGCCCGCGCCGCCATGCTGACGCGCGGCCTGGTGGAAATGGGCCGCTACGCCCGCGCGCTGGGCGGCGACGAGAAAACCATCTGGGGCCTCTCCGGCATGGGCGATTTACTGCTGACCGCGACCAGCACGCTCAGCCGCAACTACCGCTTTGGCCAACTGGTGGGGCGCGGCGTGCCGACGCCCGAGGCCAAGTTGCGCATCGGCACCGTGGAAGGGATCATCGCCGCGCGGATTGTGACGGTGCAGGCGCAGGCGCACGGGCTTGACCTGGCGATTGTGAGCGCGGTGGACGGGATTTTGCATGGCGATGTGACGCCGCTGCGGGCGATTGAGTACTTGATGGAGCGCCCACGCACGATGGAGTTTGCCGCGTGAGAAAAGCTACCACCGCTACGCTGGGTTTGTGCTTACTCGCCGGTACGGCGCTGGCCAAGACCGTCCCGGCGCCGGGGCAGGTGGTGGCGGCCAAGCCAGAGCTGTTCACTACCGTGCCTGCTTCCGGCGATATCCGCAGCGGGACGGTGACGGTGGAGCTGGGGTTGCTTTCGGAAAACCCGAAATGGGAAATGCGCAATACCGTGGTGCCGATTCTGGTGCGGCTTATCAGCGACAGCACCGTGCGCGCCGCCGGGCCCACCGATAATTTGTGGAAGCATATGAAAGCGCGGCAGAAGGAATACCGCGGCCTCACCATCCGCCTGCGTACCGAGGACGGGCATGCCATCCAGCCGTTGCGGGTGTTCAAGGGCAGGATTGCCACCGAAAGTGGCCGGTTGCTGAGCCCCGATGCCGGGCGGGCGGTGGAGTTCTGGCTGTTCGGTACGGCGCGCATTAAGGGCGACCAGCAGTTGGGCGGCCGGGTGATGTCGGTGCTAAGCTTTGACGAGTGCCGGGTGATGGGCAACCCGATTATCAATACCGCGCCGCGCCAATGCCTGCTGCCGGACAACGGCATTATGCTGGAAAGCGAAGAAAAACCGACGTTGAAGAGCCTGAAGGCGGTGGATTTTGACAGCTGTTTGTTGCATGGCCAGTCGCTGATTTATACCTTCCCGCGCCGCTGCGTGGCGGCGGGCGGGCGCGTGTTTACCGAGCCGCCGCGGGTGTACGAGCCGGTGAATGCGCACGTGTCGGCCACCGTGGCGCTCAGCACCACCACGCCGTCGCGCAAGGTGGTGAAGAACAAGAATGCTAAGCCGGTGGAAGCTGTTTCTTCCACTTCGCCGGTCAGCGGCACGCAGATGGAGAGCGTGCCGGGGCTGGGGACTTATGCGGTGAGCCCGGCGATGCCTTCGGCCACGGTGGTAAGCGGGATGACGCCGTTGATGCCGTTGACGGTGAGCGCCGGCAGCCCGCCGGTGGCGATTTCGTTGCCGCTTTCGACCAGCGTGGTGGTGAGTTCGGTGCTGCCGGTGATGGTGTCTGCCACCGTTTCGGCCAGCGTGGCGGTGAGTGCCACGCCGGTGAGTCCGACGGCCGGTGCTCCTGCGGGCGTGTCGAGCTTTGAGGTTACGCTGGGGCCCAAAAAGTAATGAAATACTGGCTGCTCAAAAGCGAGCCCGAGGTGTTCAGCTTTGATGATTTAATCAAGGCCAAGCAGACCAAGTGGGACGGCGTGCGCAACTATATGGCGCGGAATTTTTTGCGCGAGATGAAGCCGGGTGATTTGGCGTTTTATTACCACAGCAACGAGGGGCTGGAGATTGTCGGCATTGCCGAGATTGCCAAAGCGGCGGAGCTGGATGTGACTTTCAAACCCGAGAAAGGCAAGGAAAATCCCTGGCTGGTGGTGACGGTGAAGCCGGTGCGCAAACTGCCGACGCCGGTGACGCGGGCAGCGATTCTGGCGGAGAAGAAGCTGGCGGCCATGGCGTTCGTTAAGTACGGACGGTTGTCGGTTCAGCCGGTGACGGCGGATGAGTGGGATGTGGTCTGTAAGATGGGTGGCTTGCCCCAGGCTTTGTAAAGGGATAGAAAAGGCCTCTCTTTCATTCCTTTTTGGAGATAGCAATGACGCAAACCCAAGGTTCTGCTTGCCCCTTTGAGATGCCGCCATTGGCGGATTTTTTGAAACTCCCGCCTTCCGGTAAACCCGAAAGGGCCATGATCGGGCTTTTTAATACGGCCTTCGGTATCGGCTGCTCGATGGCGTCTATGGTGGGCTTGCTGGACCATATCGGCGATAACCCGGACCTTGTTCTGTTGGAGAATATTCCCCACTTCGGGAAACTGGTCATCCAACGTGAAGCTTCGGCGACGTTACAGCCGGTTTATTCTTTCGGCTGGCCGGACAAGCCCACGGTTTACGTGGGATTCGAGCGCCATGATGGCCGGCTTTCGCTGGTGAAGTGGAGCCTTGAACACTGATTTCGATACGCCAACAAAAAGGCCCCGCCCACTTATGTGGTCGGGGCCCTTTAGCATGCCGCTTAACTCCGGCGAACGCCGATGAGGTTGAGCAACTGGATGAACATGTTCAGGAAGTTGATGTATAGGCTGGTGGCGGAAAGAATCGCCAGACGCGAGCGCATCAGCTCGTTGCCGCCGTACATGAAGAACGTTTCCTTGATCTGGTTTACATCGTAGGCCGTCAGTGCGGCAAACAGCGGCACCGCGATGAGGCTGATGGCGGTTTGCACGCCTGCCAGCGGGTGGCCGAACAGACCGAACAGCAGGTTGATGATCATGACGCCGAACAGGCCCCAGACGCCCATCATCAGGAACGTACCCCAGCCGGAGAGGCTCTTTTGGGTGACGTAGCCGTACAGGCTGGCGCCGCCGAACATGATGGCCGCCACGGCAAAGGCGGTGGCGATGCTGGCGCCCGTATAAACCAGCGCAATCGGGGCCAGGCTGAAGCCGGTGAGCGCGCTGAAGGCGGCAAACACAGCCAGCGCCACGGCGGGCTGAAGGCTGAATATGATGCGGCCCATGAACAGGCCAAAACCCAGCCAGACCAGCAGGAAGATCAGGTTGCCCTTGATGGCGACCTGCATGAGTGCCGGGCTGCTGGTGCAGAGCCAGGCGACGATGCCAGAAATGCCGACGCCGCCGACCATATAATTAAAAACTTGCGACAAATGCCGGGCGACCGCGCTCTCGCGGGAACCGGCGGTGGTAACGTTACGTGCCATGTTTCTTGGTTTCCCTCTATTTCCTTACAGGCCCTCATGGCCTGTGGATGAATGAATTTTAAACGTGCCTGCCGGGGGGTCAAGCGAAACACGACATACCTATGTCCGATTTTAGATTGATGTAAGTTAGCTTAATTTCTGGTTAAAACTGCCGATTTCAGGATGTTTGGCCAGCAGGCTCTCGATAAAGGCGAACATGGCATTGCGGTTGGCGAGGCTGGTCGGGCTTTCGACCACCACCACCAGCTCGGGCTTGTTGCTGCTGGCGCGAATGAGCCCCCAGGTGCCGTCTGCTACCGTAAAGCGCACACCGTTGACGGTGATGATGCCGGTGACCTTCTGACCGATGATTTCCGTGAGCGTTTGGATGTGTTCGGTGAGGGCCTTGACCACGGCGTACTTTTTGTCGTCGTCACAGTGCGGGCTCATGGTGGGGCTGCCGAATGTTTTGGGCAGCCCATCGGCCAGCTGGCTGAGGTGTCTGGTGGGGTTGTTTTCCAGCAGGTCGAGCACGGCGATGGCACTCACCAACGCGTCGTCGTAGCCCAAGCCGTAGGGCGGGTTGAAAAAGAAGTGGCCGGATTTTTCGAAACCCGCGATGGCGCCGAGTTCCGCCGTGCGGTGCTTGATGTAGCTGTGGCCGGTTTTCCAGTAGTCGATGGTGGCGCCGTGCCGCTTCAGTTCCGGGTCGATGGCGTAGATGCCGGTGGATTTCACATCGACGACGAAGGTGGCGTTCGGGTGCGCCGCCGCGATATCGCGGGCGAGGAGCACGCCGAGTTTGTCGGCGAAAATCTCGTGACCGTTGTCCATCACCACGCCGCAGCGGTCGCCGTCGCCGTCGAAGCCCAGGGCCAAATCGGCGCCGGTCTGCTCGACTGCTGCGGCCATGTCGTGCAGCATGTGCAGGTCTTCGGGGTTGGGATTGTAATGGGGGAAGCTGTGGTCGAGGTTGCAGTGGCGCTCAATCACTTCCACGCCCAACTTGCGCAAGATTTGCGGCGCGAAAGCGCCTGCGGTGCCATTGCCGCAGGCCACCACGGCCTTGAGGGGGCGCTTGAACGGTGCCCGGTTTGTGAGGTGGGCGATGTACTTATCGGCGAAGTTCTCGACCTTGACGGCTTTGCCGCCGGGGCGTTGTTGAGCTTCGTCGTTGAGCACGATATCGCGCAGGCGGCTCATTTCGTCGGGGCCGAAAGTCAGCGGCTTTTTCACGCCCATTTTGACGCCGGTCCAGCCGTTTTCGTTATGGCTGGCGGTGCACATGGCGACGCAGGGGATATTGAGCGCGAACTGTGCGTAGTAGGCCATTGGCGTGATGGCCAGGCCGATGTTGTGGACTTCGATACCGCCCGCAACCAGGCCTTTGATGACGGCGCTTTGCACGTCTGCCGAATAGCTGCGGTAATCGTGGCCGGTGACGAGTTGGGGCTCGACACCTTTTTCGTGGATGAAATGGGCCAGGCCGAGGCCGAGGGCTTCGGCGCCTGCCAAATCCAGCTCCTTGTCCAAAAGCCAGCGGGCGTCGTATTCGCGGAAGCCGTTCTTATTGATTAACATGCCGGATATAAAGGCCGTTGCGGCGGATGTAGTCAAGCTGTTCCGGGGTCACACCCTGTGGCGTTTCGCCTTTGGCGAGTTGGGTACGGACGCTGGTGGAGCTGATTTCCAGCAAGGTATCGGGGTATAGCGCCCAACGGCCACGCGGTACGATGCCGGGTTTTTTATGGAAGCGTTTTTGGAGGGCTTGGGCGGCGGCCGCGGTTTTGAGACCGCTCATATGGTCGGGTCGGGGAATGACCAGAACCCCGGCGTAATCGAGGCATTCGCCGAACCCGCCCCAGGTGTGGAAGCCTTTGGTGGGGTGGGCCCAGCTGTCGGCGCCCATGACAAAGGTGAAGTTGGCCTGCGGGTGGCGGCGGGCCATTTCGGCCAGCCATTCGGCGGTGCGGTGGTGTTCGTCGCGGATGGTCATTTGCGCTTCGGTGGCGTCGAGTTGAATGGACGGCTCGCCCGCCAGCAGGAGCTCGGCCAGTTTTACGCGGTGGGCGTAGGGCGCCAGCGTGGCCTTGGATTTGAACTCCTGCTCGGGCGCGATGCTCCACCAGACCGTCTTGTAGCCGTAGTCCAGCAGGGTCTGGCTGATGAGCAGGTGCCCGGCATGAGGTGGGTTGGCCGAGAGGCCGAGCAGGGCGATGTTGCCGATAGTTGCGGAGGCTTCAGCAGATTCTTGTCGGTAATGGGCCAGCCACTGGTCGGCGTGGCGGAGGGCCTCCGGCAACAGCACAAAGCGGTAAAACTTGCCCTGGCGCTGGGCAGCCACCAGGCCGGCGCGGCGCAAAACCTGTAAATGTTTGCTGACGGCGGCGAGGCTGATGGTGGGGCATAGGCTCCGCAATTGGCCCACCACGGCAGGCCCCTGGCTCAAGCGACGCAGCAGTACGCGCCGCGTGGGGTCGGCCAGGGCGTTGAACAGCAAATCGAGGCTATAAAGCATTTATTCAACTTTATGGTTGAATGATGAGTTTTAGCAAATAAAAAACGGGATAAATCCCGTTTTTAAATGGTGCCGACGATCTGAATCGAACAGACGACCTACGCATTACGAATGCGCCGCTCTACCAGCTGAGCTACGTCGGCCTGCCGCCTGTGTAGGCGAGGGGTGGAAATCCGTCAAGTTTTACGCTGTTTTGCCCGCCCGGAATAATCGTTAAAATTGCATACATGGCACTTGCGGGCTCTATGTATACACCCCATATCTAAAGAGAACTATACGCTGGAGGCGTTGGGAAACCATTGCATCCGGCTACGGGTGCACCTGGTTTTTTCCAACGCCTCCATACTTTATCTCACGGGCTTTCGCATGCCCACGAACCTTGGAGGTTTCAAATGCGTAAATCTATTGCGATACTGCTTGCTACGACGGCGGTCGTCGGTTCGATGGTGGCGGCTTCGGCTGCCGACCTGGCGAAACCGCGGCCTGTGCCGCCGAAAGTCTACTACAAGGCGCCGCCGCCTGCGCCAGTTTACCAGCCGCAGGTAAGGGCGATACCCGACCTCGCGGTCATCAGCGTCTTCGTCGGCGCTGAAGGTTCCTGGTTCCAGAAGTCCACGAAGAACGAGTTGGTGGCGACCTGCCTCAACTCGTTGAACCAGTGGAATACTGACTACGCCAGCATCCACCGTACCTGGTGGATGCTGGGGCCGGTGGCCGGCATCGAGTACCGGATCAACGAGAGCTTCGTGCTCTTGGGTCAGGTGCGCGCGGCCTGGAGCGTGGGCGATGCCAACGTGATGGCTGGGGCCATCGCGGAATCGAGTTCGATGTTCAATGTGGGTGGCGATATTGGCCTCCTCTATGACTTCGGCTCATTCCGTATTGGCCCAACCGTGGGTGTCGATTACCGCAAGGCAACCGTCAACCAGAGCTATAACGGCTATGCCTTTCCGCAGATCACGGTCTCGGATACCAGCCCGACGGTTGGGATTCTTGCCGATGCACCGCTCTTTGATACGGGTGCCAGGCTTGGTATTCACTACCGCTACACCTTCGCTGACCAGAACCAGGCAGGCAACCCCTACAAGGTCAAGGTCGATGACAACGTGATTGCGGCGCGCCTTACCTACAGTTTCCCTGTGGGTGGCGGTTCGCAGTACTAATATCCTCAACCTCGAAGGAAAAGCCCCCCGCGCAAGCGGTGGGGCTTTTCTCTTTTGTGCGTACCCGCTTGGCGTGGTGGTTGCGCCACGGGGGGTGGGCGGGTGCTGCTTTGGCCACACGGGCTGCGCTTGAGTATACAAAAACATTGACGTAGGCCGGACAGGGAGATTGAATCAACTATTCATGGCTGGCCAAATCACACGTCGCCCGTCGGGGCAAAAAGGGGTGACCGCCCGGCGCCCGGCGCGTCGCGGCTATGCCGACCGTTTGCGCGAAGGATTGGGAGTGTTGCTGGCGGTGGGCGCGCTTTACCTGGTGCTGTGCCTTTATACCTATGCTCCCACCGACCCGAGCCTGAACCACGCAGCGCCCGATATGGTGATACAGAACCTGGGCGGTCGCCTTGGCGCCTACACCGCCGACACCCTGATTATGCTGTTTGGCCTGGGTGCGTTTTTGTGGGTGGGCTGGCTGGTGTACCACGCGGTGAACATGCTGCTGCACCGCGAAGGGCCAAGTTTTAACCTGCAGGCCGTAACCGTGCCGCTGTTACTGGTGAGCTGCGGTGTGGTGCTCTCGCTGACCAGCCCGCTGCCGCAATGGCCGGTAGGCGGTGAAGGCTTTGGCAACGGCGGCCTGCTGGGCAAACTGGTGGCGACGCTGACTGTTCCCCTGTTGGGCCATGTGGGTGCCCTGATGCTGATGGGTGCGCTGGCAGTGCTGGCGCTGCTGTGGTTCACTGGCTGGAGCCTACGTGAAGTGCATGCAACGGCCATTTGGGCCTACAAGGTGTGTAAGGTGTTTGCCACAATGACGCTGCGACTGGTGCAGCGCCTCAAGTTTGAAGTGCCGGAGCAGTTTGATTTGCCTCTTTCCCACCCGATTCCGCGCCGCCCGGGCGCCAAGGTCATTCGTACCGAGGAAGACGTTGAAGAGGCTGTGAAGCCTATCCGCAAGGCACCCAAGCAAACCGAAATGGATTTGAGCGTGCCCGGCCAGTTTGCCCTGCCGACGCTGGAATTGCTGGACGAGCCCAGGGCCCAGAAGGAAGGCGAAAGCGAGGAAGCGTTGCAGCAGAATGCGCGGCGCATCGAATCGGAGCTCAAGAACTTCGGCATCGAGGGCACGGTGGGCAACATCCGCCCCGGGCCGGTGATTACCATTTACGAACTCGAGCCCGCCGCGGGGGTAAAGACCAGCGCCATCGTGAGCCTGCAGGATGACCTGGCCCGGGCGATGAGCGCGCTCAGCATCCGCATTGCGCCGATTCCCGGCCGCAACGTGCTGGGCATTGAACTGCCCAACCGCGAGCGGCAGTTCACATCCCTGCGCGAGCTTTTGGAAACCGAGGCATTTGAGGAAGATCCGGGTGCGCTCACCGTGGCGCTGGGCGTCGATACCTCCGGCCAGCCCACTTACACCGACATCGCCAAAATGCCCCACGGCCTGATTGCCGGGACGACCGGCAGCGGGAAGAGCGTGGGCATCAACGCGTTCATTCTGAGTCTTCTGTACCGCCTGACGCCGGATGAACTGAAGCTGGTGCTGGTGGACCCGAAGATGCTCGAATTGAGCATCTATAATGACATTCCGCACCTGCTGACGCCGGTGATCACCGACCCCAATAAGGCCGCGAGCGCCCTCAACTGGGTGGTGAAGGAAATGGAAAACCGCTACCGCCTGATGGCCGAGCTGGGTGTGAAGAATCTCTCTAGCTTCAACAGCAAATTTGCCGAGCTGCAGGCCGACGGTAAAATCCCCACCCGCCTGGTGCAGACCGGCTTTGACCTGCAAACCGGCCAGCCGGTGCACGAGGAGCAACCGATTGCCACCCGGCCACTGCCGTACATCGTGGTGGTTATTGACGAGCTTGCCGACCTGATGATGGTGGCGGGCAAGGCGGTGGAGTTTTCCATTGCGCGCCTGACGCAGATGGCGCGGGCTTCCGGGATTCACCTGCTGGTGGCGACGCAGCGCCCGAGCGTGGACGTGGTGACCGGGTTGATTAAAGCCAATATTCCGTGCCGCATCAGTTTCAGCGTGGCGAGCAAAATCGACAGCCGCACCGTGCTCGACAGCATGGGTGCCGAAACCCTGCTGGGCAAAGGCGACATGCTTTACCTCGGCAACGGCAGCAACGCCATGCAACGCTTGCATGGCGCGTTTGTGAGCGAAGAGGAATGCAACCGTGTGGCGCAGCACCTGCGCGACCAGGGCCAGCCGAGTTACCTGGAGGATATCTTTAAGTCCGGCCCCGCCGCCGTACCGGGCAGCAAAGGTGCCGCCGCCAGTGGCGAAGATGGCGACGAAGGCAACCTGTACGAGCAGGCGGTGCGCATCGTTACCGAAGAAGGCAAAGCCTCCACCAGCTTTTTGCAGCGCCAACTTAAAATCGGTTATAATCGTGCGGCTGACTTGATTGACAAGATGGAAGCCGAGGGCGTGATTGGGGCTCCCAACCACGTAGGGAAAAGAGAAGTCATCGGTAAAAAGGCCGCCTAAAATTCTACTGCGCCGGGCGCTTTTTCATTTTTCCTAGCCCTGCGCTCCTCACGTACTAAAGTGTACTCTGCGGTGCTCGGGCGTCGGAGAAAATGAAAAATCACTGCGGTGCAGCGAATTTTTCAGAGTTCTTTGTTTATGATTTAAATATCTCTTGGATGAACGTGGCGATGTAGGCCAGCGCCTGTGCGCTGGCGCCGTGACCGAGGCCTGGGATGATGTGCGTTTCGGTGGAGATGCCCCAATCGCGGAAAGTGCTTTCGGTAGCGAGCGTGGCGTCGGCGGGCAGTACGTCGTCGTCCTGGCCGTGCAGCAATAATGTGGGTGTGAGGGCCAGCGGGTCGGGCCTGGCAGTGTCCATCAATTTACCCGCCAGTACGATGTGCCCAGCTACTGGTGGGTTGAGGCGTGGCACGGTGTGTAAAGTTGTCATGCCGCCTTGTGAAAATCCCATGAGGATTATCCGGTTGCGCCCAATTTGATGTTCGCCGCTCACGGTTTGCGTGAGATAGTCGTCGAGCCGTTGGGCGGCGCGCTTGAGCCCCGGCGGATCGCGGAAGGTCCAGTTATTATCGCTGAACCATTGGCGTCCTTCGCCAAACGGCGTTACGTCCGGCGCGTTGGGGCAAAACAGCGCCAGCCTGGCCGAAAGCGTTTCGGGCAAGCCAGCTTTCATCAAGCTGAGCAGGTCGAGCCAGCTCTGGCCGACATCGCCGAAACCGTGTAAACACACCAGAGCATATCGGGCATTGGCGGGCACATCCGCCGGGCCGGAAAGAGGAGAAGAATTCATGCGTACTTACTACCTGATGGGCCTGATGATGACCAGCGCGATAGCACCCGCCGTAACGCACGCCGAAGCCAGCGGCGTGGCGCCGGTGCGGAGTGCTGCTGTCACCGAAGCCAAGGCCCCCACCACCAGCTACAGCATGGCGCAGGCGGGCAAGCTGGTGGAGGATTACTTCAATGCCTTCACCACCATGAGCGCGTGGTTCAGCCAGCACAGCAGCAACGACCAGTGGAGCTTTGAAGGCACGCTGCTGGTGAAGAAGCCCGGCCAGTTCGTGTGGAATTACCAGACGCCGCACAAGCAGCGCATTATCGGCACCGGCACCAGCGTGTATTACGTGGACGATGAGGGCGGCCAGGTGACGCAATTGCCCATCCAGGGCGGCATCGGCAAGATCATCGGCGCGCGCGAGGTGCGCCTGAACAAACTCGGCTTCAAGGTGACGCACCTCAACCAACAGGGCAACCAACTGGACATTACGCTCAGCCCGGTTAGGGCCGACAACCAGCTCAAGTCGATTACGCTGAATTTCAATGTCGCCGCCAAGCCGCAGCTTATCGGCATTCTGGTCATCGACGGCGTGGGCAGCGCGACGCAGGTAAGCTTGTCCAACATCCAGACCGGCGTTTCGCTTGACCCGAAAGTGTTCAAATTCACGCCGCCGCAGTACCAGAACAACTCCTAAAATCCTTTGCGGGCCCGGTTTGGCCACAGGGGTATAAAAGAACTCGTGCCGCCAACTGGCGGCGCGGTTTTTTGCCGGGTAGGGTACGGCATGCCTTTAAAAACAATAAAATCAGGCGCCTAGAGTCGTGTTGTTCCTTGTCGGCTTTGTGGTCGTGCTCTTCAGCGTTATTGGCGGTTATGCGCTTAATAACGGTCACCTGGCGGTGTTGTGGCAGCCGCTGGAATTCCTGATTATCGTTGGTGCCGCGGTGGGCGGGACCGTCATCGGCAGTCCCATGACCGTGCTTAAGGGGTTTGGTGCCAATCTCAAAACGCTGGTCACTGGCCTGCCCTACAGCAAAAAGCAGCCGTACATGGACCTCATCGGCTTTTTCTTTGAACTGACCAAGCTGATGCGTACCAAGGGTGTGAAGGAAATCGAAAAACACATCGACAACCCGCACGAGAGCGAGTTGTTCCATAAATATACGTCGCTTAGCAACGACCACCATGTCGAAACCTTCATTTGCGACAACCTGCGGCTGATTGTGATGGGCAGCGGCCTGCCCAACCAGCTGGAAGAACTGATGGATGACGATTTGGTCATCCACCACAAGGAGCGCCACGCGATTTCCAACGTGCTGATTAACATGGCCGACGGTATGCCTGCGCTGGGTATCGTGGCCGCTGTGCTGGGGGTGATTCACACCATGGGTAGCATCACCGAGCCACCGGAGATTCTGGGGCACCTCATCGGTGCGGCGTTGGTGGGAACGTTCTGCGGCGTATTGCTCTCCTACGGGTTTGTCGGCCCGATGGGCAAGAACCTCGAGGCTGCCTTTGCGTCTGAAGCCGCATTCTATAACTGTGCCAAAATCTGCATTCTCAACTTCGCGCGGCAGGTGTCACCGCAGATATTGGCCGAATTCACCCGCAAACACATTCCCAACGACGTACGCCCGAATTTCCAGGAGCTTGAGCAGTTCCTCAACGAAATCAAGGTAGCCAAGTAGCGATGGCCGAAGAAGGCTCCACCTCCAACGCCGCCGGCCCGGCAGTCGTCATCGTCAAAAAGAAAAAGGGCGGCGACGAGCACCCGCACCACGGCGGTGCCTGGAAGGTGGCGTATGCCGACTTCGTGACCGCCATGATGGCATTCTTTTTATTGCTGTGGCTGCTCTCCACCACCAACCCGGTGCAAAAGGCCGGCATTGCGCACTACTTCAACCCGCCCAACAACTCTACCGAATACGGCGGCGGTAACGGCATCATGGGCGGCAAAAGCACGGTGGAAGCAGAACAGCATGCCGCACTGCCCCAGCCGGATATCAAGCAGGAACAACAGGAACAGGAAAACCTCTCGGCGCAAAGCGGCGAAGACGCCTTGTTCCAGCAAATTGCCCAACAGGTGAAACAGGCGGTGATGAATGTGCCCGACCTGCAGATGATGCTGAAAAACCTGGTGGTGGAAGTAACGCCCGAAGGCTTACGCATCCAACTGGTTGATTCCGCCGATCGGCCCTTATTCAACCCCGGCGGTGCCACGATGTACGACTATACCCATCAATTGCTGGCGGTGGTGGCGAGCGTGTTGCAAAAGCTGCCCAACGGCCTGGCGGTGGGTGGCCATACCGACGGTGTGCCCTACAAAGCCTACAATACCGGCAATACCAACCCTGATTATGGCAACTGGGAACTCTCGGCCGACCGCGCCCAGGTTGCGCGCCGGGTGCTGACGAAGGAAGGCATTCCGGAAAAGCGCATTGCCCGCGTATCCGGCTTTGCCGCGCAGGAGCCGCTGGTGAAAGACGTGCCGCAAGACCCCAAAAACGGCCGCATCACCATCATCGTGCTGCGGGCCAAAAAAGCGCCGGTGGCGGCTTTTGACAGCGAAGGGTTCACAGGCCCGTCCAGCGGCCTGACCATTCCGTAAAAGCTATTTCCCCTGCCGGTTGGGTGGGCGCGGGGGGCTTGCGGGCCGCCGGAGATGGTCTTAGGCTGGGGATGCAATGACCGCAGTGGGGATTTACAGCCCCTCATAGATGGCAGGGCACCGCCAGAAAGGTGCTGTTTGTGTATGGAACACACAAACACTCGGTCCCTATGGCCGGGTGGCGGTGTTCTGTCCAAGGCGTAAGCCCAAAGGCATCGCGCCGTTCTATGACGGTTGTAAACACCCGGCTACTCGATTTTTGGGTAGCCCTTTTGCGTGGAAAGGGTATGAACGTGCGGACTTTGTGGATAGCGGTTTTAAGTTTTTTACCGGCGGTGGCGGGTGCTCAGATGCTTGGGGCGTCGCTTATTTCGACCAGCGCGGATGGGTTGATTTACACATCGGGGATTTCGGTCACCACCAACCAGGCCAGCGTGACGTCGCTTTATGCCAGCGGCAAGGTGGGAATTGGAACTGCCACCACGACAAACGGTAAACTTGAAGTGCAGACTACGAGTGGCAAGGCGATATATGCCGCCTCGACAGCCAACTCATATACAATTTGGGTACTAATAGCAATAGCGGCGGCGTGGGTGTCTATGGCATCAACACGAATACAGGTAGCGTTGGCGCTATAGGCTATGCGAATTATGGCGTTTATTGCCCAACGGGTAGCTGTGGGGGTGGGGCTGCGTGGAACGCGAGTTCTGATGCCAGGCTGAAAGAGCGCATCCAGCCTTTGTCTGATAACCAGGGTTTGGCGGCGATTGAAAAACTTCGCCCTGTCACCTACCTACCACTGGCGCGACGCGAGGCGTGACCGGAAGGAAGGCGAGCAAATCGGATTCATTGCTCAGGACGTGAAGGCTGTTTTTCCAAACCTGGTTTTGGCAGATAAGGGTAGCTCTGCCACCATCACCCTGGTCGACGGCAAGACCGAGAATGTGCAAAACCCGATGTCGCTCAGTATGAACTGCTAGTGGCGCCACTGGTGAAGGCCGTACAGGAATTGAAAGCCGACAACGACGACCTGCGTGCCCGGCTGGAAAAGCTGGAGGGCTGCCGGCATTAAGCCGAGCGGCGGGGGGTGAAGGTATTGTGGGCGGGGTTGTCGCCGTGGAGCAGGTTCAGAATCCGCTGCGTGGCCTTGCCGTCGCCGTAAGGGTTTACCGCGCGGGCCATTAATGTGTAAGTGCTCTCATCTTCCAGCAGGCTGGAGACATTGGCGATGATGTTGGCCGCCGTGGTGCCGACCAGCCGCGCAGTGCCCGCCATCACGCCCTCGGGCCGTTCGGTCACTTCACGCATCACTAACACCGGCTTGCCCAGGGCAGGGCCTTCTTCCTGCAGGCCGCCGCTGTCGCTCAGCAGCAGGTGGGCGTGTTGCATCACGTTGATGAAATCCTCATACGGCAGCGGCTGGTCGAGAATCACGTTTTTGAGCCCGCCGAGTAAGGCACGTACCGGCTTCTGCACATGCTGGTTGAGGTGCACCGGGTAGTAGAACGCAACGTCCGGGTAGCGTTTGGCGAGGGTTTCGATGGCTTGGCAGATATGCTGGAAGCCCTCACCGTAATTCTCGCGGCGGTGGCCGGTAATGAGCACGAGCTTTTGCCCGGGTTTGAACGCGGTGGTTAAGGCCGCCGGCAGCGGGCGCGGTTTTTTTTCAAGCTGCGCCACGGTCTCCTGCAAGGCGTCGATGACCGTGTTGCCGGTGATGAAGACGTTTTTGTAGATGCCCTCTTTAAACAGCGCCTGCGCGGCGGTGGCGGTGGGGGCAAAATGCCAGCTGGCCAGATGGCCGATGAGGCGGCGGTTGATTTCCTCCGGGAACGGCGCGTGATTGTTGTAGGTGCGCAGGCCTGCCTCGACGTGCGCGATCTGCACCATCTGGCGGCTGCCCTTTTCGTTGCGGACGTAAAAATCGTAAGCGTAGTAGGCATTGAGCGCAGCCATAAAAGCTGTGGTGGTGTCGCCCTGCACCATCACCAGGTCGGGCATTTCGGCTTCCATCAGGCCGTGCAGGCCGTGCAGCAGCTTGCCGGAAAGGTGTGCCAGCGGCTGGCCCGCTGTCATGACGTCCAGCGTGTGGTCGGGGGCGAGGTCGAACCAGTCCAAAATCGGTACGATCATGTCGCGGTGCTGGCCGCTCGACACTGTGACCAGCTCGTAACGCGGGTCGTTCCGCAACGCCAGAACCAGCGGGGCAAGCTTGATGGCCTCGGGCCGCGTGCCCATTACCACCATAACTTTTTGCCTGGCTGCCGCAACGGATTTCTGGGCTTTTTTAAGCATGGCGGGGTTCTACGCGGAATGCTTCCGCTTGGCAACGCCGTGGCCTATAAAACCACCGTTTAAGCAGTATACAAATTGTATGCAACGCATACAAAAAACACTCTAAAAACACATGTGATGCATTTGCAGCGAGGCGTGGCTTTTTGTGCCGGATTAGGGCCGGGCCGGTGGTTTTCGCCCGAGCTTTCGTTGAAACTCCCCGAGAGAGCCGCCCCTAAACGGCCTGTAAAAGAACAAATGAAAATGGCCGTGCGCCGCCCCCGCTGTCTTGCCGCCCTGGTTGGGCTTGCGCTGGTGTGCGCGCTGACGGTTTGGCCAGCGGCGGCGCAAGAGCAGTTCTTCACCCAAAGCGGCGGCCACGGCATCGAAAACGCTAAAACCAATGCGCGCCTCACCAAAACCGAAAAAGACGTCGATGCGCTCAATACCCAGGTAGGCAAAATCAAGTCCCATGCCTATGCCGATATTCCCAGTTGCGCCGATACCGGTGCCAAGCTGCGCTGGGTCAACGGTGCCTGGGATTGCGGCAATGAAACAGACCCCACCGTACAGGGTTGGGCCAAAAAAGCCCTACCGCAGTGTGGTGCCGGGCAAATCCTCAACGTCAGCGGTGACGGCTTCGGCTGTACCAGCGCCAACTTCCTGACCAACGAAACCGACCCCACCGTACAAAGCTGGGCCAAGAACGCGCTGCCCAGTTGCGGCAGCGGCGAGGTTCTGACCACCACCAATGGCGCGTTCAGCTGTAAAGTGGACGACAAGGGCCTGCTTAACGAAGCCGACCCCTTCGTTTATGATTTTGCCCGCAACGACAAGGCGACGATTACCGACTGTAACGTGGGCCAGAAGTTGACCATGACCGGCGCCCGCCTGGTTTGCGCGCCGGATGCCGTGGGGGTGACCTCTGAGACCGACCCGTTTGTGCAGCATTTTGCCCGTACCGATATTTCCGGGAGTATTCTTTCCGCCTGTGGTGCGGGCAAGGCGCTGACCGCCGTCAATAGCGGCGGCGATGTGCTGTTGAGCTGTATCAATGTGGCTGGCGCCGGTCAAAGTTCACTTAATCTCTCTGACTTGGGTGATGTTGACGTCGCGGCCAAGGCCAGCGGCACGGTGCTTATCTATAACACTACCAGCAACAAGTGGGTGGCCGGCAGCTCTCGTGATTCCTCGGTACAGGATTTCGCCCGTCAGGCGATTACCGCCTGCGCGCCAGGCGAACTGGTAGTTTACGATGGCACGGCGCTCAAGTGCGTGGCCTCCACCAATGTGGTCAGCACCTCCACCAAGCTGTCCGAGTTGACCGATGTTTCGCTTTCCGGTTTGGCCAACCGTAATATCCTTCATTACAACGGCACACAGTGGGTTAATGACGATCACATGGATGGCGTCATCATCGGTGCCAATATGCCCGCAGGTGCCAGCTTCACCACCGTGGTTGCCGGTACCATCGGCACCGGCAACCTGGCCGCCAGCGGCTACATTACTGCTCCCACCATTTACAGCAGCGGCTCGCTGGTAGAAGGCAACGAGGTGGTCAGCGGCGACCTGCACGTGGGTGGTACACTGTATGTATCCGGTGGCCAGAGCATTGACGGCGTACTGTTCGCCAACGGCGGGGTCAGTGCCACCGGCGCCGTCAGCGCCAGCCGTTTTTACGGTGACGGTTCGGGCCTGACCGGCACCTTCGGCGGTAATGTGAGCTGGAGCAATATCCTGGGCGTGCCTACAGTATTGCAAAACATTTCCGACAGCACCGGCAGCGTCAGCGTCAGCAGTATTTATGTCAGCAATGGCACGGTCGATAACGACCTGCATGTGAAGGGCAACCTCTATGTATCCGGCAGCCAGACGTTCGATGGCGTGACCTTCGCCAACGGCGGGGTTTCTTCCAGCGGCACTATTAGCGCCAGTCACTTCAGCGGCGACGGCTCGGGCCTGGCCAACGTTTATGCCAGCGCGGTGAGCTGGACCAACATCACCGGTGTGCCTGCGGGCATCAGCAACATCAGCAACAGCGCGGGTAGCGTCACCGTCACCACTATTAATGTCAATACTGCCTCGGTACTGGGGAACGCCGGGGTGAGCGGTGACTTGCATGTCGGTGGCAACTTCTATGTGTCGGGCAGCCAGACATTCGACGGCGTGACCTTTGCCAACGGTGGCATCTCCAGCAGCGGTACTATTTCCGCCAGCCACTTTACTGGCGACGGTTCGGGTCTTTCCGGCGTGGTGGCCAGCAACGTGGACTGGTACAATATCAGCCGTACCCCCGTGGTGCTGCAAAA